>NZ_CP182470.1:7760000-8425892 GCF_051853015.1 Bradyrhizobium sp. BLXBL-03
ACCCCAGTCGCTGACCCTACCGTGGCCGGCTGCCTCCTTGCGGTTAGCGCACCGTCTTCAGGTAAAACCAACTCCCATGGTGTGACGGGCGGTGTGTACAAGGCCCGGGAACGTATTCACCGTGGCGTGCTGATCCACGATTACTAGCGATTCCAACTTCATGGGCTCGAGTTGCAGAGCCCAATCCGAACTGAGACGGCTTTTTGAGATTTGCGAAGGGTCGCCCCTTAGCATCCCATTGTCACCGCCATTGTAGCACGTGTGTAGCCCAGCCCGTAAGGGCCATGAGGACTTGACGTCATCCCCACCTTCCTCGCGGCTTATCACCGGCAGTCTCCTTAGAGTGCTCAACTAAATGGTAGCAACTAAGGACGGGGGTTGCGCTCGTTGCGGGACTTAACCCAACATCTCACGACACGAGCTGACGACAGCCATGCAGCACCTGTGTTCCAGGCTCCGAAGAGAGGGTCACATCTCTGCGACCGGTCCTGGACATGTCAAGGGCTGGTAAGGTTCTGCGCGTTGCGTCGAATTAAACCACATGCTCCACCGCTTGTGCGGGCCCCCGTCAATTCCTTTGAGTTTTAATCTTGCGACCGTACTCCCCAGGCGGAATGCTTAAAGCGTTAGCTGCGCCACTAGTGAGTAAACCCACTAACGGCTGGCATTCATCGTTTACGGCGTGGACTACCAGGGTATCTAATCCTGTTTGCTCCCCACGCTTTCGTGCCTCAGCGTCAGTACCGGGCCAGTGAGCCGCCTTCGCCACTGGTGTTCTTGCGAATATCTACGAATTTCACCTCTACACTCGCAGTTCCACTCACCTCTCCCGGACTCAAGATCTTCAGTATCAAAGGCAGTTCTGGAGTTGAGCTCCAGGATTTCACCCCTGACTTAAAAACCCGCCTACGCACCCTTTACGCCCAGTGATTCCGAGCAACGCTAGCCCCCTTCGTATTACCGCGGCTGCTGGCACGAAGTTAGCCGGGGCTTATTCTTGCGGTACCGTCATTATCTTCCCGCACAAAAGAGCTTTACAACCCTAGGGCCTTCATCACTCACGCGGCATGGCTGGATCAGGGTTGCCCCCATTGTCCAATATTCCCCACTGCTGCCTCCCGTAGGAGTTTGGGCCGTGTCTCAGTCCCAATGTGGCTGATCATCCTCTCAGACCAGCTACTGATCGTCGCCTTGGTAGGCCATTACCCTACCAACTAGCTAATCAGACGCGGGCCGATCTTTCGGCGATAAATCTTTCCCCGTAAGGGCTTATCCGGTATTAGCACAAGTTTCCCTGTGTTGTTCCGAACCAAAAGGTACGTTCCCACGCGTTACTCACCCGTCTGCCGCTGACGTATTGCTACGCCCGCTCGACTTGCATGTGTTAAGCCTGCCGCCAGCGTTCGCTCTGAGCCAGGATCAAACTCTCAAGTTGGACTTGAACTTTGAACCGGCTGATCACAACGTTTGACGAGGTCCCACCATTATCGACCGAAGTCGATGTGCTGCCTGCGATTCACATCGCGGGCAACGATGGTGTTTCCTTTGAAACGTGTACCGCCGAAGTCTTTCGTCCTCTCTCAGTACTCAAAAGCCGAAGCTCTCAAGTGGTCCGAGAGGCGCAAGGACTCCGCCGTCCACGTTTCTCTTTCTTCATCTTCACTTGTCAAACAGCCCGGGACCGTGGAGGCCCCAACCTTCCGGAGTGGAAGGGTTCCGACACCCTTACCGACGTCGAATGACTCCAACCGATTGTGTCGGCTGTTGTGTCACTCAACAAGGTGAGGAGCATCAGTGGCGCGTTCGCTCGCCTTGGTCAGTGACCCGGCGGCGCCGCGCTCAGTGGTTGGGGTTATAGGCCCCACCTTCCGGGCTGTCAACGCCAATCGTCAACAAATCGTCGCACACTGGATTTCCATAAAAAATCCTGCGATTCCAGTCGATTAGAAGGACGGAGAGCAAGCGAAGGCGCGCCGTCCGGCAAAAAATCTGAAAAAAAGTTTGGCCCCCGGCGCGCTCCTGAGGGGCTCGGAGGGGGCTGCTGAGGAGGCCGAAAGCGACCCGTCCGTCCCCCGTCCGTCCGCCATCCGTCCGGCGTCCTCCCTGGGTCCGGGCTCTCCGCGAGCGGCCGTTCAGGAAACTTTTTCCATATTAGGCGCCGTACTAGAGCCACAATCCCGCGGCGTTCTGGTATGAGACAAGCTTGAATCGCGGGTGCCAGTGGGGGCTGCCAGCGATTTGGGGTTCAGAGAAGGCGATCTGACGATGACGCAGCCTTCTTCGGACATTCGAAAGACATCGCGAGACCTTTCACCTGCCTAGCTGTTCGTAATTTCGGCCGGGTCTCATTCGAGGCCTTCTGAGTGCGAGCATCTGCGCGAAGGCTTTTTCCGAGATGCCCCTGCAAGAGGGCGACCGGGAGGAGGCGCTGAAAGGGAAGGTTTCGGGTCGTTGATTGGGGGACTTGGGTTGAGCCAGAGGACATCACGCGGCGCTTACGGGCGTGAGACCGGGATCATTGATCTCGGCCACGAGCCGCCGCTGTCCGTCGATGGTTCGGAAGCTGCCGTCATCGATCGCCGTCGTGTCTCGGTGCAATGGTTCAGCGGCACAATTCTGACCGGACTCTGCGGAGCAGCCCTGATCGGCGGCGCCGTTTTCGCGTCTCTCGACGGCGAGATGACTTTCGCCAAGGTGCCGGAACGGGTCGAGGGCGCACTGCGTGGCGCCTTTGCTGCGGCCGATCGCACCGCGACGCTGCACAAGAGCGATCGCCTGCCGCCGCCCAGTGACTCGACCGCCTCGCGCAACATCGTCCGCGTCTCCACCGTCGCCCGCGTCGGCAACCGCGACGTGATGCGGGTGCGCCCCTTCATCCGGATCGCCGGCAATCTGTCGATGACGACGAGCGATTTGTCGGCGAAGATTCCGCCGTTCAACGCGCAGCGCATGCTCACCGACGTCGGCTCCGATCCGAAGACCGCGACCGACGATCCGAACAATCCCGAGGCCGTCGAACCCGACGCCGAGGTCTCCTTCGTCACCAAGGACCTCTCGCCGGTGCTGCCGAAGGCCAAGATTTCCGCGGTGGTTGCGCTCGACGACATCCTGATGCGGGTGCGCGATGCCGCCAATTGGCGCGGCAATGGCGGGGTGCGCTACGCCTCGCTCGCCAACGCGACCGCCGACGTCTCCGGCGCGGCCGGCGCATCCGACATGAAGATGGCCTACGCCACCGAAGCGTCGTCGTCCGACCCCTATGCCGGCTTCGAGACCCGCGTGGTGCCGGAAAACGTGACGCTGCTGCCGAAGACCAAGGAGCAGATCACCGGCGGCAATCCCAACGGCGAGCGCGTCCATGTCGTCAAGAAGGGCGACAGCGTCGGCTCCGTGCTGCGCGATCTCGGCGCCACCGCCGAGGAGATCAAGGCGATTGCCGCAACCCTCGGTCCCCGCGGCCGCGACGGCGGGCTGAAGGAAGGCGAAAAGCTTCGCATCCTGATGGCGCCCGCAAGCCCCGGTGCACGCTTGCAGCCCTATCGCGTCGTCGTCGCCAACGACACCGTGGTCGAGGCGATCGCGGCGCTGTCCGATCTCGGCAAATACGTCGCGGTCGACGTCTCCAGCATGAATACCGTCGCCGACGCTACGGCCAACCCCAGCAGCGAAGACGATGACGATGATGACGGCAGCGGCGTGCGGCTCTACCAGAGCATCTACGAGACCGCGATGCGCAACAAAGTGCCGATGCCGGTCATCGACGACATGATCAAGATCTACTCCTACGACGTCGACTTCCAGCGCAAGGTGCAACCGGGCGACTCGTTCGATGTGTTCTACGCCGGCGAAGACGAGGGCACGACGGCCTCGGACAAGAGCGAGGTGCTGTTCGCATCCCTCACGGTCGGCGGCGAAACCAAGAAATATTATCGCTACCAGAGTCCCGACGACGGCGTCGTCGACTACTATGACGAGACCGGCAAGAGCGCGAAAAAGTTCCTGGTCCGCAAGCCCGTCAACAGCGCCATCATGCGCTCCGGATTCGGCGGCCGCCGCCATCCGATCCTCGGCTACGTGAAGATGCACACCGGCGTCGACTGGGCCACCGCCTACGGCACGCCGATCTTCGCCGCCGGCAACGGCGTAATCGAGAAGGCGCAGCTCGAGGGCGGCTACGGCAAATACGTTCGCATCAAGCACAACAACGGCTACGAGACCGCCTACGGCCATCTGTCGGCGTTCGCCAAGGGCATGGAGCCGGGCAAGAAGGTGCGGCAGGGCCAGGTGATCGGCTTTGTCGGCTCGACCGGCCAGTCGACCGGCCCGCATGTGCACTACGAAATCCTCGTCAACGGCCGCTTCGTCGACCCGATGCGCGTGAAACTGCCGCGCGGCCGGTCGCTGGAAGGCCCGATGCTGGCCAGCTTCGAGAAGGAGCGAGACCGCCTCGACGGCATGATGAGCGGTCGCGGCGGCGCCATCGCCCGCATGTCGGACGCGACGGGCGGGCCGCTACAGGTCACGAATCGGTAAACCGGTAATTCCCTGACATCGCTGACAACCGGCGTGCCCAAAATCCGGGCCCTCACGATCACGAAACGCTTCCGATCGCCGTCAGAACGGCCGCGCGACTCGTGGTGGAACAGTTGGGTGATGCTCACGGTTGATGGGTCCAGTCCGTCAAGAGGAGACCGATCATGCAGCACCTCTCACGCGACGACGTCATCAAGGCGGTCGGCAGCGCTGACGACGTGACCATTGCAGAGATCATCGGAACCGGCGCGACCGTCGAGGAGCTCGCCGAAGCCCAGGCCTGGCTCGCCAATGACGAGCCCATGATCAATGACCTCAGGCCGCTGGCCCAAGGGCGCGTGCGCACGCTGGTGGATATCCTGTCGGAGCTCGAACAGGAGGATGACGAGCCAGGCCCACCCGGGCCCGCCTCGGCATCTGCAATCAGCTAGGGGCCCAACCCGACGATGAAACGCCCCGGAGAGAGGGACCTCTCCGGGGCGAATCTGTGAGTTACGCTGCTGCTCAGTTCAGCTTGCGCTTCGACACTGGCGCCTCGAACTGGGCGATTTCCGCGGTCTGCGGCGCCTTGCCGTTGAAGGTCAACACGTTGCCTTCGGACGAGATCGCCACCGTGTCGCCATCCCTGACGTCTCCGGCCAGGATCATCTCGGCGAGCGGATCCTGCAGGTAGCGCTGGATCACCCGCTTCAGCGGGCGAGCACCGTAGGCGGGATCCCAGCCCTTGGCGGCGAGCCAGTCGCGCGCGGCGGCATCGAGCGTCAGCACGATCTTGCGATCGGTCAGGAGCTTCTGCAGCCGGCCGAACTGGATCTCGACGATCCGGCCCATCTCGCTCTTCTGCAGGCGGTGGAACAGGATGATCTCATCGACGCGGTTGAGGAATTCGGGGCGGAAATGTCCCCGCACCATGCCCATCACCTGCTCACGCACGGCAGAAGTGTCTTCGCCTTCCGGCTGGTTCACCAGATATTCCGAACCGAGATTCGAGGTCATGATGATCAGCGTGTTGCGGAAATCGACGGTACGGCCCTGGCCATCGGTCAGCCGGCCGTCGTCCAGCACCTGCAACAGCACGTTGAAGACGTCGGGATGCGCCTTCTCGATCTCGTCGAACAGCACCACCTGATAAGGCCGGCGTCGCACCGCTTCGGTGAGCGCACCGCCCTCGTCATAACCGACATAGCCCGGAGGCGCGCCGATCAGCCGCGAGACCGAGTGCTTCTCCATGTACTCGGACATGTCGAGGCGGACCATCGCGGTCTCGTCGTTGAAGAGGTACTCCGCAAGAGCTTTCGTCAGCTCGGTCTTGCCGACGCCGGTCGGCCCCAGGAACATGAACGAGCCTGTGGGGCGGTGCGGATCCTGCAGGCCCGCGCGCGAACGACGCACGGCGGTCGCGACCGCACGCACGGCCTCGGCCTGGCCGACGACGCGCTTGCCGAGCTGCTCCTCCATCTTCAGGAGCTTCTCCTTCTCGCCCTCCAGCATCTTGTCGACGGGCACGCCGGTCCAGCGCGAGACCACCTGCGCGATGTGGTTGGCGGTAACAGCCTCCTCCATCATCTCACCGGAGCCTTCGCGCGCCTCGATCTCGGCGAGCTGCTTCTCGAGCTGCGGGATCCGGCCATAAGCCAGCTCGCCCGCCTTCTGGAATTCGCCGCGGCGCTGCGCGTCGGCGAGGTCGACGCGCAGGGCGTCGAGCTCCGACTTCAGCTTCTGGGCGTTGGAGAGCTTGTTCTTCTCCGCGCTCCAGCGTGCCGTCAGCGCCGCAGACTTCTCCTCGAGGTCGGCCAGCTCTTTCTGAAGCGACTCAAGTCGGGATTTTGAGCCGAGATCACTTTCCTTCTTGAGCGCTTCCTGCTCGATCTTGAGCCGGATGATCTCTCGGTCGAGCGAATCCAGCTCTTCCGGTTTGGAATCGACCTGCATCTTCAGCCGCGCCGCGGCCTCGTCCATGAGGTCGATCGCCTTGTCGGGCAGGAAGCGGTCGGTGATGTAGCGGTTGGACAGCGTCGCGGACGCCACCAGCGCGGAATCGGTGATCCGCACGCCATGGTGCTGCTCGTACTTGTCCTTCAACCCGCGCAGGATCGAGATGGTATCCTCGACCGAGGGCTCGCTGACGAAGATCGGCTGGAACCGCCGCGCCAGCGCGGCGTCCTTCTCGACGTGCTTCTGGTACTCGTCGAGCGTGGTCGCGCCGATGCAGTGCAGCTCGCCGCGGGCAAGCGCCGGCTTGAGCAGGTTGGAGGCGTCCATCGCACCGTCGGCCTTGCCGGCGCCGATGAGCGTGTGCATCTCGTCGATGAACAGGATGAAGGTGCCGTCGCTCCCGGTGACCTCCTGGAGCACGGCCTTCAGCCGCTCCTCGAACTCGCCGCGGTATTTTGCACCCGCAATCAGCGCGCCCAAATCAAGCGACAGCAGCTTCTTGTCCTTCAGGCTCTCGGGCACATCGCCGTTGACGATGCGCAGCGCCAGCCCTTCCGCGATGGCGGTCTTGCCGACGCCGGGTTCACCGATCAGGACGGGATTGTTCTTGGTCCGCCGCGACAGCACCTGGATGGTGCGACGGATCTCCTCGTCGCGGCCGATGACCGGATCGAGCTTGCCGTCCCGCGCAGCCTGGGTCAGGTCGCGGGCATATTTCTTCAGCGCGTCATAGGCGTTCTCCGCCGTCGCGGTGTCCGCGGTGCGGCCCTTGCGCAGCGCCTCGATCGCAGCGTTGAGATTTTGCGGGGTGACGCCGCCCTTGTTCAGGATGGTGCCGGCTTCGCTGGTCTTCTCCAGTGTCAGCCCGAGCAGCAACCGCTCGACGGTGACAAAGCTGTCGCCCGCCTTCTCGCCGGCCTTTTCGGCCGCGTCGAAGGTGCGCGCGAGCTCGGGCGCCAAATAGATCTGCCCGGCGCCGCCGCCGCTGACCTTTGGCACTTTGTTCAGAGCGTCCTCGGTCGCCTTCAGAATTGCGCGGGAATTGCCACCGGCGCGGTCGATGAGACCGGCAGCCAGCCCCTCATTGTCGTCGAGCAGCACCTTCAACAGGTGGAGCGTGGAAAACTGCTGATGCCCCTCGCGCATCGCAAGCGACTGCGCGGACTGGATGAAGCCCCTGGAGCGCTCGGTATATTTGTCGATATTCATGTCTTTTCTGTCCCTCGGCCTGCCCTTGGGGCCCTCTAAGGCACCCCAAACGGCATCTTCATTGGGTTTCCGCCTGATGCGTTGACGTTCCTCAACCAGCAAGCGGTCGTTATCAGCCGGCGCTGGCGCCGACCTGACCCAGATGTGGGAAGCGCACCTTCCGATCGGAAGAGGCACGTTCACAATTTCGTGCGCAGATCGGCCGGCTTGGCGGGTACGGGTCGAATCCCTTAAGTAGCCGCATGACAACAAGCCAGACCGCCGAAATCACCGGCCTTTACCGCTACCCGATCAAGGGCCTGACGCCGGAAGCCCTGCTCCGGGCCCCCTTGCGGTCCGGTCAGACCCTGCCCGCCGACCGCCGCTATGCCATCGAGAACGGGCCCAGCGGGTTCGACCCGGAGGCGCCCGAGTGGAAGCCGAAAATCCAGTTTCTGATGCTGGCGCGCAATGAGCGGCTGGCTTCCCTCGACGGCCGGTTCGACGATGCCACCAACCGCCTGACCATCCGCAAGCACGGCCAGATCGTCGCCAGCGGCGATCTCGAGACCGCGGCCGGGCGCGCGGCGATCGAGGTCTACTTCACGGAGAATTTTCAGCCGGAGCTGAAGGGCCCGCCGAAAGTCCTGTCGGGCCGCGATCACAGCTTTTCCGACCTCGCCCGCAAGGTCGTGTCGATCATCAATCTCAACAGCGTCCGCGCCATCGAGGCCATGCTCGGCGGCACCGCCGTCAATCCCCTGCGCTTCCGCGCCAATCTCTACGTGAAGGGCTGGCCGGCCTGGTCCGAGCTCGACCTCGTCGGCCAGACGCTAGCGATCGGGCAGGCCCGGCTGAAGGTGGTCAAGCGCATCGTCCGCTGTCCGGCCACGAATGTGGACCCGGTGACGGCGAAGCGCGATCTCGAAATACCGCCGACGCTGTCGCGCCATCTCGGCCACATGGATTGCGGCATCTATGCTGAGGTGGTGGCCGATGGCGAGATCGGCGTGGGAGATGCGGTGGCGGTGGAAGAGCCGAGATTGGTATGAGCCTACGGCGGCTCAACACACTCCGTCATTGCGAGCGCAGCGAAGCAATCCAGCAATGCATCCGCGGAGACAGTCTGGATTGCTTCGTCGCAAGAGCTCCTCGCAATGACGGCGCTAATTCGGCATCACATACGCGTAGATCCGGCCGCGCGAGATCGGGGCTTCGCGGACGCGGTTGCCATTGTTACCTGAGATCATGATCGGATTTCCCTGCGCATCGATGCCGGTGATGATGCCGACATGACCGCCGCGGCGGCCGCGCGACATCACCGCGATGGCGCCGACCTGCGGGCCGGAGACGCGCGTGCCGTAATGCGCGAACGAGTTCGCCATGTCCGATCCGGTGCCTTGGTGGCCGGTTTTCTCAAGCACCATGTTCATGAAGCGCGCGCACCACAGGCTGCCGCGCCCCGTCGGGTTGCCGCCGAGATAGCGGCGCGCCTCGGACACGAGGCCTGAACCGCCGCCGAAGCCGCCGCTCATCGTCGCACCACCGCCGCTGGCGCTCGGACCATAGCTGGCCTGCGTGTTGGCGAATCCACCTGCCTGCAACCGCGCCGCGCTGCGCTCGAAGCGCGAGCTGCGGGCCGAGTGCCCGATTTGATGATGCCTGCTGGCGTGATGCACGTAAGCGTGCCGCTCTGCGCTGTGACGATGATGCGGCCGCGCTGAGGCCGGAGAAACGAACGCGGCAATGGCCGTGAAGAACACCGCCAGCGCGACAACACGACGCGACAGGCGGGACGCAAACAACTCAAACATACTTCATCCTTCGTTGACACCCCCACTTCCCAAGGTCAGCCCGTGCGACGGCCAACATCGATGGGGCCGTTAAGCCGTCCGATGTGGCGAGAAAAAGACGCGGTGGCCCGCGAATAGCTGCGATGATTTTGCGGCAATGCTCTGATGGAGCTGCCTTATTGCGGACATCTGCATGAACTGCGATCCTGAACTTGCGGCTTGCAGAGAGGGAAACAGTTAATGCCCCACGCCACGACCAGGGACGACGTCCGCATCTATTTCGAAGAAGCAGGTCAGGGAACGCCGATCATTTTCCTGCACGAGTTCGCGGCCGATTACACCAATTGGGAGCCGCAGATGCGTTACTTCTCGCGTGGCCACCGCTGTATCACCTATTCCGCGCGCGGCTACACGCCGTCCGACGTGCCCGATGGCGAGGTCTACACTTACAAGCACTTCTACACCGATGCGCTCGCCGTGCTCGATCATCTCGGAATCGAGCGCGCGCATCTCGTCGGCCTCTCGATGGGCGCCTACTCGTCGCTCCAGATCGGATTGAACGCACCACAGCGCGCGCTGTCGATGACGCTGGCCGGCGTCGGCTCCGGCTCGGAGCTCGAAAATCTCGACGCCTGGCGCAAGCAGTGCCGCGCCAATGCCGAGCAGTTCGAGACGCTGGGCTCGGCAGAAGTCGCAAAGGTCACGCGCGAGGCGCCTAGCCGGATTCCCTTCCTGGTGAAGGACCCGCGCGGTCATGTCGATTTCTATGCTGCACTGGCGCGGCACGATGCCAAGGGTTCGGCCAACACGATGCGCGGCTTCCAGGGTGGCCGGCCGTCGATTTACACGCTGACGGAAGCGATCAGGAACGTGACGACGCCGGCGCTGATCATCTGCGGCGACGAGGACGATCCCTGCATCGGCGCGAGCCTGTTCCTGAAGAAACATCTGCCGGCCGCGGGCCTCGCGATGTTTCCGAAGTCCGGCCACGTGCTCAATCTCGAAGAGCCGGCACTGTTCAACGAGAGCGTGGAGCGGTTCGTGACGCTGGTGGAAGCCGGCCGCTGGCCGGCGCGCGATCCAAGGTCGATGGCGGCGCATTAGGGCGACGGCGTCGCCGCGCGCTCCGTCATTGCGAGCGCAGCGAAGCAATCCAGACTGTCTCCGCGGAAACACTCTGGATTGCTTCGTCGCAAGAGCTCCTCGCAATGACGAAGGATGGACCTTCGCTCCATCCGGGCTACAGGCAGCAAACTATTTCCCACCGCCCCGGCTCAGCAGGAACACGCCCTGCTCGCCGAACAGATTCCACACCCACCAGGGCAGCCGCAGCCGCAGCGGACGACCGTAGAGGTCGAGCGCCTCGGCGCGCTCCATCTTGACGTGGATTTCGTCGCAGAGCTCGACGAAATCCTTGATGGTGCAGAAATGGATATTGGCGGTGTCGTACCAGCTCGCCGGCAGGTTCTCGGTGCGCGGCATGTGGCCGCCGATCAGGAGCTGCAGGCGCATCCGCCAGAAGCCGAAATTCGGGAACGAGACGATGGCGCGGCGACCGATGCGCAGCAGATTCTCCAGCACGACCTTGGGCTGACGCGTCGCTTGCAGCGTCTGCGACAGGATCACGTAGTCGAAGGCATCATCGGGGTAATTGACGAGGTCGGTGTCGGCATCGCCCTGCACCACGGCGAGGCCCTTGGCCACGCAGCGGTTGACGCCCTCGCGCGACAGCTCGATGCCGCGGCCGTCGATGCCGCGGGTCTCCAAGAGCTGAAGCAGATCGCCGTCGCCGCAGCCGACGTCGAGCACCTTCGAACCCGGCTTGACCATTTCGGCGACCAGCAGATGGTCGGCGCGAAATGGGCCCGACTGCTCAGCCGCGAGGCCGTTCAGCGGCAGTACTTGCTGCACAGACATCGCTAGCCGTCCTTGTTCGTGAGTCCGCGCGCCTTGCCGGCGGATTGCAGGAAGGCGCGGGAGATGTCGAAGAATTCGGGCACGTCGAGCAGGAAGGCATCGTGGCCGCGATCGGTCTCGATCTCCGCGAACGACACCCGCGCGCTGGACGCATTCAGCGCATGCACCAGCGCGCGCGATTCCGAAGTAGGGAACAGCCAGTCGCTGGTGAAGGAGACCACGCAGAAGCGGGTCTCAATCCCTGCGAACGCCTTCGCCAGCACGCCGCCATGGTCGGCGGCGATGTCGAAATAATCCATCGCGCGCGTCAGATAGAGATAGGAATTGGCGTCGAAGCGCTCGACGAAGGACGAGCCCTGGTAGCGCAGATAGGACTCGACCTGGAAATCGGCGTCGAACGAGAAAGTCGGCAGCTCGCGGTCCTGCATGCGGCGGCCGAACTTGCGATGCAGCGCAGCGTCCGACAGATAGGTGATGTGCGCGGCCATGCGCGCGACCGCGAGGCCGCGATGCGGATGGATGCCCTGATCGGCATAGGCGCCATTGTGCCAGTCGGGATCGGCCATGACGGCCTGGCGGCCGAGCTCGTGGAAGGCGATGTTCTGCGCCGAGTGCCGCGTCGAACAGGCGATCGCCAGCGCTGAGTAGACACGCGCAGGGTACGCCGCGGTCCATTGCAGCACCTGCATGCCGCCCATCGAGCCGCCGACGACGGCAAACAGCGTATCGATGCCGAGCCGGTCGATCAGCATCGCCTGCGCGCGCACCATGTCGGGAATGGTGATGACAGGGAAATCCAGGCCCCACACCTTGCCGGTGGCTGGATTGATCGAGGCGGGCCCGGTCGAGCCCATGCAGCCGCCGATCACGTTGGAGCAGATGATGAAGTATTTGCTCGGATCGAGCGGCCGGCCGGGGCCGACCAGAGTCTCCCACCAGCCGGGTTTGCCGGTGACCGGATGGACATTGGCGACGTGCTGGTCGCCGGTCAGCGCATGGCAGATCAGCACCGCATTGGAGCGATCGGCGTTGAGCTCGCCATAGGTCTTGTAGGCAATTTGGAACGGGGTGAGATCGACACCGCAATCGAGCCGCAGCGGTTGGTCGGCGCCGAACCGCGCGACCTCTGAACTCGGATGATCGACCTCATGCGACCGATCGTCGGCACTGATCGTAGGACTTGGGATCGTAGGACTTGGGACAGACTTGACGCCAACCATCTCTGACCATCGACCTCGTTTGCGATCGGACGTGAGACCGCGATGAAATCAGGCCATGAAAAACCCGGCCTGAACGATAGGTTCGGCCGGGATCGGAAGCGTCCCCGGCCTGTTTAGCGAGTTTTTTAACGTGGCTGCAAGCCGGCCGGCTCAAATGACCACGGAACGGGCAAAAACCTACCGGCTTGGGCCGATTTCGTCAAGTCGCAGCCGGACGTCTCTCAACCGGCCGCCTTGCAGGCCGTCATTTCTCTTTGCTTTCGCCGCCCCGACTGCCTAATCAGGACATTCTCCGAAGCCTCATAACCGCCTAGTCAGATATGTCCCAACGTCCGCCCGCGCCACCATCGCTGCAGGAATTGCGCAAGGAGATCGACGCGATCGACGAGGCCATGCATCGCCTGTTGATGCAGCGCGGCGACATCATCGACCGGCTGATCCAGGTGAAGCAGACCCAGGAGGTCGGCTCGGCGTTCCGGCCCGCGCGCGAGGCCTCGATGATGCGCGAGATCGTGCAGCGGCATCGCGGCATCCTGCCGCTCGACACGGTCGAAAGCATCTGGCGCGTCATCATCTCGACCTTCACCTATGTGCAGGCGCCGTTCTCCGTGCATGCCGACATCTCGGCGAGCGAGCCCGCGATGCGCGATTCCGTGCGCTTCCATTTCGGCTTCACGGTGCCGTATGTCGCGCATTTCAGTGCGCAGGCGGCGGTCGAGGCGGTGGCGAAATCCAAGGGTGACCTCGCGCTGGTCTCGGCGACATCGAGCCGCACGCCGTGGTGGCTGGAGCTGGAAGCCGTGGGCGCGCCGAAGATCATCGCGCGCATGCCCTTTGTCGAGCGCGCCGATCATCCGGCGTCGCTGCCGGTGTTCGCGATCTCGCGCGTCGCCGACAGCGCCGTGGTGACGGAGGTCGAGACCTTCAGCGTGCGCGTGTCGGGGTGGAACGCGGAGGTCGCGCGGGCGCTGTCGCCGCTCGCCGAGATCGTGGCGGTGCCCGATACCGCCTTCGACGGCGCGGCGCTGCTGGTCTCGGTCACATCGGCCACCAGCATCGACAAGATCAAGGCTGCCCTGATCGAAGCGGGGGCCTCGGTGCGCTCCACGGCCCTCGTCGGCAGCCACGCAACGCGCTATACCGTGCCCCCGACCGGGTCGTAAATCGCGTACCGCCCAAAGCCTATCCGGAGTTGAAGATGTCCCGCCCCATGCCGAATCCCGGCATTCTCGATATTGCGCCCTACACGCCCGGCAAGACCCCGGTCGCCGAGCCCGGCCGCAAGGTGTTCAAGCTCTCGGCCAACGAGACGCCGTTCGGACCTTCGCCCAAGGCGATCGAGGCCTTCAAGCACGTCGCGGATCATCTGGAAGACTATCCTGAGGGAACCTCGCGCGTGCTGCGCGAGGCGATCGGCCGCCACTACGGGCTCGATCCCAACCGCATCATCTGCGGCGCCGGCTCGGACGAGATTCTCAACCTGCTCGCCCACACTTATCTCAGCCATGGCGACGAGGCGATCTCCACCACACACGGCTTCCTGGTCTACCCGATCGCCACCATGGCGAACGGCGCCAAGAACGTGGTGGCGGCCGAGAAGAACCTGACCGCCGACGTCGACGCCATCCTGAAAGCGGTGACGCCGAAGACGAAGCTGGTCTGGCTCGCCAACCCCAACAATCCGACCGGCACTTATATCCCGTTCGACGAGGTCAAGCGCCTGCGCGCCGGCCTGCCCTCGCACGTGCTGCTGGTGCTGGATGCGGCCTATTGCGATTACGTCTCCCGTAACGACTACGAGATGGGGATCGAGCTGGTCGCCACCACGGAGAATACGGTGGTGACGCACACCTTCTCCAAGATCCATGGCCTCGCGGCGCTGCGCGTCGGCTGGATGTTCGGCCCCGAGCCCATCATCGACGCCGTCAACCGCATCCGCGGCCCCTTCAACGTATCGACGCCGGCGATGTATGCCGCGGTCGCCGCGATCGAGGACACTGCGCATCAGGCGATGTCGAAGCAGTTCACCGAGACCTGGCGCAACTGGCTCGCTGAGGAGATCACCAAGCTCGGGCTGAAGGTGACGCCCGGCGTTGCCAATTTCGTGCTGATCCACTTTCCGGAAAGCGGCAAGACATCGGATGCGGCCGACGCCTATCTCACCAGGCGTGGCCTCGTGCTGCGCGCGCTGAAGAACTATGGCCTGCACCATCAGCTGCGCATGACCATCGGCACCGAGGAGGCCAATCGCCTCGTCGTGGACGCGCTGCGCGACTTCATGGCCGGCAAATGAGCGTGGACCCGCATTTCCAGCGCGTCGCCCTGATCGGCTTCGGCCTGATCGGCGGCTCGATCGCGCGCGCCGCGAAGCTGCAAGGCCTGGCCGGCGAGATCGTCACCACCGCGCGCTCGGAGAAGACGCGCGCGCGGGTGCTCGAACTCGGCATTGTCGATCATGTCGTGGCAACCAATGCGGAAGCGGTGAAGGATGCCGATCTCGTCATCCTCTGCATTCCCGTCGGCGCCTGCGGCGAGGTGGCGCAGGAGATATCGGCGCATCTGAAGCCGGGCGCCGTCATCTCCGACGTCGGCTCGGTCAAGGGCGCGGTGGTCAAGGACATGGCGCCGCATCTGCCGAAGGACGTTCATTTCGTGCCGGCGCACCCCGTGGCGGGCACCGAGCATTCGGGGCCTGACTCCGGCTTCGCCGAGCTCTTCATCAACCGCTGGTGCATTCTGACGCCGCCAGAGGGCACCGACACCGAGGCGACCGCGCATTTGCGCGCGTTCTGGACGGCGATGGGCGCCAAGGTCGAGGTGATGACGCCGGATCATCATGACCTCGTGCTCGCGATCACCAGCCATCTGCCGCATTTGATCGCCTACACCATCGTCGGCACCGCCGACGAGCTGGCGCAGGTGACGGAATCGGAAGTGATCAAATTCTCCGCCGGCGGCTTCCGCGACTTCACCCGCATCGCGGCGTCCGACCCGACGATGTGGCGCGACGTCTTCCTCGCCAACAAGGACGCGGTGCTGGAAATGCTCGGCACCTTCACCGAGGACCTCGCCAAGCTGACGCGCGCGATCCGCCGCGGTGATGGCGAGGCGCTGTTCGACCACTTCACCCGCACCCGCGCCATCCGCCGCGGCATCGTCGAGATCGGCCAGGATTCGGCAGCAGCAGATTTCGGCCGCCAGCATGGGCAGCTCGACAAGAAGCCGTAGCGCCGAAGTAGCCCGGATGGAGCGAAGCGTCGCGCCCCCCGGCGCGCGCATGCTTCCCTGGCGTGGAGTGATGCGAATAAGCGGGCTGTTGTTCGCAGGGCCCGTGCATCTTCCGCATCACGTTTTCCGACGATCATGGTCGGAATAATTTCGCAGCGTCGGCGATCCGCACGCGCGCGATGATTGCGGGCCTCACGCAACGCGGCTCCGCATTCCGATGCGCAATCACGATCCGGCGAAGAGATCCTGACGTCAGTTCGTAGCCCGGAGGGAGCGCAGCGCAATCCGGGATTCTTCGATGCGGTTGGCGCTGTCCCGGATTGCGCTGCGCTCCATCCGGGCTACGGGAATCAGTACAGCGGCGGGATCTGGCCGACCTTGAACGGGCCGAGCAGCACGGCGCCGTCGGCAAATTTCAGCGGGAAGCTGCGCGCCTTCTTGCCCTCGAGCGTGCTCTCGGTGCCGATCGAGTTGATACCGGCGGCGACGCCGGCATTGGCGTTCTGCTTGATGACCTTGCCGAGGCCGGGAACGGCACGGTCGAGCGCGCCGAAGAGATTGTTGAGGTCCTGCGACTTCACGCCGGGCGCGACGCGGTCGAGCGTCGCCTGGGGCACGCCCTCTTCCAGCATCTTCTCGATGCCGAGCGCCGGAATGACGCGCTCGAGTCCGGTCACCGTCATCTGCAATTCGCCGTCCAGTCGGCCATTGGCCGAGAGGCCCAGCGTGCCGGCCGCGACCGCGATCATCTCGCCCTGCTGGATGCGCGACTGCACGATCTCGATATGGCCGCCGGCGGCCTGGATCTCGCGAAAGCGCTGCGGCCAAGGCTTTGGCGTGAGATCGGAAAGGCCGCTGATCTTGGCGCGCGTGTCCGCTTCGAACGGCTCAGCGAGCAACGGATGCACGCCCTGGACGCTGCCTTGCGAGACCTGGAGCACGGTCTCGATCACAGGATGAGCCGACGTCGATCCATCGGCGAGGCGACCATGCAGCTCGATCTGCCTGGCGCGCGCGAGCGGCACCTGCACGCTGCCGTCCAGCCTGGCGATGCTGGGATCGTCGAACACGATGGAGGCGCGCTCCGGCACCGCCGGCAGACCGATCACGCTGCTGCGGCCCTTGCTCCAGTTCACCACGAAGGCGTTTTGCGTCACGCCGTCGACCAGCGTTGCCGGCGCAGTGAATTCCGCAATGACGTGCTTGGGATCGTAGACCTGCCCGACGACCAGGATGTTGTCGAGCCTGGCCGTGAACGGCGTCTTGCTCGCATTTTGCGACACCAGGGCGACGCTGGCACCGGAGCACTGGACCTCGAAGCGGAACGGGAAACCCGCGATCGAGCGCTTGGCGCAATCATAGATGCGGCCGGCTTTGGCCTCCTGCGCGCGCCAGGCATCGACGGCGATCGCGGCCTGCGAGGCCGCGTAGAACCAGAAGCCGCTCCAGGCGGCCGCGAGGATCAGGAGGAGGACGGGGGCAATGAAGAGGCCCCAGCGGGAGCGTCGGCCTGCGGCAATGGTCATATTGGACATGCGGCGACCCTTTGGCCCCAGATTTTGTCAAATGTAAGCGAGCTTGGCCCTCGACAAAAGGCGGAGAAATGACTTCGCTTCGGAGCCGGGTTCTGGTAGCCGTGCCCGAAATGTCGGAAATCATCCTTCCCACCGTCACGTCAGCCAAGGGCGACCTCTGGGTGTTCGGCTACGGATCGCTGATGTGGCGGCCGGGCTTTGAATTCGAGGAGCGCGTCCCGGCGCGGCTGGTCGGGGAGCACCGCGCGCTCTGCG
Organism: Bradyrhizobium sp. BLXBL-03; assembly: GCF_051853015.1. NCBI lineage: Bacteria > Pseudomonadati > Pseudomonadota > Alphaproteobacteria > Hyphomicrobiales > Nitrobacteraceae > Bradyrhizobium > Bradyrhizobium sp. BLXBL-03. Next base: position 7,777,605 of record NZ_CP182470.1, read on the forward strand.
TCTATTCCTTCGTGCATCGCGGCACGCCGGAGCAGCCGGGCCTTGTGCTCGGGCTCGACCGCGGCGGCGCCTGCCGCGGCATCGCGTTCCGTGTCGCCGAAAAGAACCGCGCCGATGTGGTTGCTTACTTGCGCGCGCGCGAGCAGGTAACGTCGGTCTATCGCGAAGTGATGCGCTCGGTGTGGCTGGAGAACGATGCGCGGCAGCGCGTCAGCGCGCTCGCTTATGTCGTCGACCGCGGTCATGTGCAATATGCCGGCCGGCTCTCGCTCGCCGAGCAGCACCGCCACGTGCTCCAAGGCCACGGCCAATCCGGCGCCAACCGCGACTATGTCACCGCGACCGTGAAGGCGATCGAAGCCGAGGGCTTTCGCGACACGCAACTGCATCAGCTCGCGATGATGCTGCATGGCGAGGCGCATTCGTCGCACGCTCAGGCTCCGAGCGAGGGACGGTCGCTAAAGCGCAGACCAGGCATGCTCTGACCACGTTGCCGCCCACGAAACCCCGCCCAAGTGCGCGATCACTTTAAGGACGATGTGTGATTATGGATCATCTGATCGTATAATGGGTCTTGGCGAATGCCGGGATAACCGGTTTTAGCAGTGTTGTTGCGACGCATGATCGTGGGGGCGACAGTCCTCACTGGGAAGGACCAACCTGATGGCCCAGATAGCGAATTTTGCTGTACTCTCATCCCTGGTCTTGTTGACGTCGGGTGTACCGGGACCGGCGCAAGCCCAGCAAAGCAGCATGAGCTTCTTCATAACCAGTGTGGGGCTCGGCAAGGGCGGGGACCTCGGTGGGATCGACGGCGCCGATCGACATTGCCAGACCCTCGCCGAGGCCGCAGGCGCGGGCGGCAAAACCTGGCACGCCTATCTTTCGACGCAGGGGCCGAATGCGATCAACGCCAAAGACCGGATCGGGAGCGGTCCCTGGTCCAATGCCAAGGGTACACAGATCGCGGCAAGCGTGGCCGACCTGCACAGTGACAATAACAAGATCAACAAAGAGACCGCCCTCGACGAGAAGGGCATGATGGTCAAGGGCCGCAGCGACACTCCCAACCAACATGACATGCTCACCGGCACACAACACGATGGCACGGCCATTCCGGGCGCAGACGCGACCTGCAGTAACTGGACCAGCAGCACTGACGGACAGGGTAGCGCGATCGTCGGACACCATGACCTGATCGGCAACACTCAGGGTCCGAATTTCTGGAACTATTCGCACAAGACGCCGGGTTGTTCCCCGGCGAACTTGCAGCGCGTCGGTGGAGCGGGTTTGTTTTACTGTTTCGCCACCAACTGAGTTCGGCCGACTGTTTCTGGGCCGGGGAATCAGAGAGCATCCAATGATCGCTCACGCGTACAGTCGGGTGATGTGCTCGATTTTGAATCTCACCGGATTCATGCCATTGCGCAAACCCCAGCAGAGTTGTCAGGGATCCCTACGAGCCTCTACATTCGGCTCGTCCAATTAGACTAGCTGCCCGAGGCCCCGTAGCTCGGCGAGCTGCCGATCAACCGCTCCTGCTCTTTCCGACCTGCTTCGACGATGCGGCTGGTCGCATCCTCGATCACGGTTTGCACGCGCGAGAGAAACTCATCCTTGGGCAGGCCCGGCGGCAGCGGATCGAGGAACTCGACGACCAGCGTGCCGGGATAGCGCATGAAGGTGCGGCGCGGCCAGAACAGGCCGGAATTGAGCGCGATCGGCAGGCACTGCACGCCGCAGGATGAATAGATCTGCGCAAAGCCGGTCTTGTAATCCGGCGGCGCCCCCGGCGCGCGGCGCGTGCCTTCCGGAAAGATGACGAGCTGGCCGCCGGCGCGCACCGCCTCGCGCGCGCGCCGCGTCATGTCGAGCAGCGCCTTCACGCCGGCTTTGCGGTCGATCGCAATCATGCCTGTCTTGACCAGAAACTGACCGAACACCGGAATCTGCATCAGCTGGCGCTTGAGGATGAAGATCGGGCGCTCAAAGAAGCCCGGCAGCACGAAGGTCTCCCAGAACGATTGGTGCTTCGCGACGATCACCAGCGGCCCTTGCGGAATCTTCTCGACGCCGCGGAATTCGACCTTGATGTTGCAGACCACGCGCATCAGGACGAGCGTCGCCTTCGCCCACCATTGCGCAACCGTCAGCATGGCGCGCGGCGGCAACGCGAAGGTCGGCAGCGCCACGATCGCAAGGCACACCAGCACGGTGTAGAACAGCACGTTGAACAGCAGCGAGCGCAGGAAAATCAGGAACATCAGGAATCCGATCAATTGGCCTGAGCGGTGGCGGGCCGCCTGGATTGCAGACCAAGAGGCTGCTCCGACATCTCGGGCGAAAGGTCAATCCCGAAATCTTGCAGCCGTACCCTCACCTCGGCCGCGATGTATTTGACATATTCGGACAACAGCAGCCGCAGCGTCGAGGCCGAGGTCCACCACGGCTCCTCGCGCCATTTGTCACCGACCACGGCGAATGGCACCAGCGTGGTCTCCGGCATCGCATGCGAGAATTCCACGAGCGCGCGGGGCATGTGGTAATTCGAGGTGACCACGATCAACGATTTGAAGCCGCGCCCCTGGGCCCAGTGCCGCGCCTCCGCCGCGTTGCCGCGGGTCGTGAGCGCGGTGCGGTCGAGATCGACGCAGCAGGTCATGAAGGACTGGTTCTCCGGCAGGGTCCGGGAGATATCGCTCGCGGTCGAGGTCGGGTGCACGCCCGAGATCAGGAGCCGCTTGCCGTAGCCGGCCGCGAGCAGCTCCATCGCGTCCGAGACCCGCGAGGAGCCGCCGGTGAGGACCACGATGCCGTCAGCCTTGCGATCGGGTGCGATCTCGGCGCCGCGCAATTGCGACAGGAAGGCGACGAAGCCCGCCGCCGCGCCGACAAAGGCGAACGCGATCGTCGACACCACGGTCGCACGGAGCCAGCCGCGCGGCAGTTTCGGCGATCGATCGTCGGTCGGCGAGGTCATGTGATGTCGGTGATCCCTTCCCCGGATGATTTTAAGACGTTTTGAGGCGAAGTGGAGTCCGGTTTGTCGGGCTCAATCCACGTCATTCAGCGTCGCGAACAGGGTCTGGCGCGAGGCGACCGCCGTGATTGCGCCGATCAGCACGGCCTGCACCGCGAGCACGACATAGCCTGACGGCCGCAGCGAGAAGGTGCCGAGCAGCGCCGCGAACTGGTCGCCGACGGGGGTTCCGGAAAACCAGCCGGCGATCGATTCGGAGAAGCCGAACAGTAGCATGGCGACGCCGCCGCCGATGACGCCGCCTTCGAGGCCGAGCCGGAGGAAATGCCGCAGGAAATGATTGGCGATGTAGCGGTCGCCTGCGCCGACGAAATGCAGCACTTCGACGATCGGCCGGTTCGCGGCCATCGCGCCGCGGGTTGCGAACGAGACCGAGATGATGGTTGCGACGATGACGAGTGCAAGAATGCCGATGCCGGCCAGCACGGTGGCGTTGGTCATCGAGCGCATCCGTTCGATCCAGGCGCGATGATCGTCGACGCTGGCGCTCGGCGCCACTTGCGTCACGCGCGCACGCAAGCTGCCGAGGTCGAGCGCCGTGCCCGGCTGCACGCGCGCGATGATCATGCGCGGCACCGGCAGATCGTCCATCGACAGGCCGGTGCCGAGCCAGGGCTCGAGCAGCTTGCCGCTTTCGTCCTTGGTGAACGGCTTGACCTCGACAATACCGGGTTGCGCGCGCATCGCCTCGGTGACGGCGGCCGTGTCGCGCTCGAGGTCGCGTCCCGATTGCGGGCGGACCTGGATGGTGATTTCGCTGGCGACATCGGACTGCCATTCCGCAGCCGAAGCGCTCACCAAGAGCACCGCGCCCGTTGTCATCGAGGCGAGAAAAGTCATGATAGCGACAACGGCGACCAGCGCACGGCCGTGGATCGAGGCGCGCGGCACGATCGGCGAGGTATTGCGCGCCTTGGCCGGCAGCGGCGGACGCTCCTGTCCGAGGTCGACCAACACGCCGCGCTCATCTGGCCTACTCATAGACGTGCAGCCGTCCCTGATGCAGCACGAAGCGGCGCGCTTCATACTGGTCCATCAGCGCAATATCGTGGGTGGCGATGATGACGGCGGTGCCTGACTTGTTGAGCTCGATGAAGAGCCGCAGCAGGCGCCGCCCGAGCGTCGGATCGACGCTGCCGGTCGGCTCGTCCGCAAGCAGGAGCTGCGGCCGCGAGATCACCGCGCGCGCGATCGCCGCGCGCTGCTTCTCGCCTCCCGACAGGATCGGCGGCAGCGCATCCATGCGGTCACCGAGACCGACCCAGCGCAAGAGGTCGATGACCTCCTTGCGATAGCTGGATTCGCTGCGGCCCATGACGCGGAACGGCAGCGCCACGTTCTCATAGGTCGTCATGTGGTCGAGCAGGCGGAAGTCCTGCAGCACGATGCCGATGCGCTTGCGCAAATCCGCGATCTCGTCCTTGCCGAGCGTGGAGATGTCGTGGCCGAACAGATTGACGAGGCCGCGCGTCGGCCGGTGCGACAGGAACAACAGGCGCAGCAGCGACGTCTTGCCGGCGCCGGACGGGCCGGTGAGGAACTGGAAGGAATGCGCCGGGATCTGGAAACTGAGGTCGCGCAGGATCTCCGGCCCCAGACCGTAACGCAATCCGACATTTTCGAACCGAACCAAAGCTCAGCTCCGTTCGAGGGGACGTAGCCGCATCGCCAGCGAGGCTTCGCCGCATGCGATCAAGGGGTTGTGCGACCGTTATGGTTTCCGGTTCGTTAACGGTCGCCCTGTAGCATCTCGGGCAGCATTCTTAGAAGTCCCTTCTCGGGCGAACCTTGTCCCGGGAGAATCCTGGCGCCAGGTTCCCCGCGCCAAGGTCATTGTCGAGGCCGTCCATGCATATCGTCTGCCCCCATTGTATGACATCCTACGCCATCAAGCTTGCGAGCCTGGGGACCAACGGGCGGACGGTCCGCTGCTCCCGCTGCAAGAAAACCTGGATCGCCCATCCCGAGGACGCCATCGAGGTGTCAGCCGTGCCGGCCATGGCCGCAGCCCGCCAGGCCGACGACCAGTCCGACCTCGCCGAGCAGTGGAACACATACGCCAAGGACGATAACGCCGCCGAGACGCCCTTGGTCGACAGTCCCTCGATCGCCAGCGACTGGCCGACGGAGAATGCCGCGGAGGCTGAGGACGAATGGTCCGCGGCGGCTCGGGCTGTGGAAGAAGAGGTCGTCGGGGCCCAGCATCAATCCTGGTTCCGCGGCCTGTTCAGCCGTCGCGGCGCCAAAGTGAGGCGGCCGACGCCCACTGTTGCCCCGCGCAGATCCTCTTACGGCCTGCCGGTCGCCTGCGCTGCCATGGGCGCGCTGGTGCTGGCCCTGGTGATCTGGCGCGGCGACATGGTCCGCCTGCTGCCGCAGACCGCGGCCTTCTACAAGCTGGTCGGGCTGGAAGTGAACCTGCGCGGGCTCGCCTTCAAGGACGTCAAGCTCTCGACCGAGACCGTGGACGGTAAGCAGGTGTTGGTCATCGAGGGCGTGATCGTCGGCCGGGGCAAGAAGCCGCTTGATATACCGCGCTTGCGTTTTGCGGTGCGCGACGCGCAGGGCGCCGAGATCTACGCCTGGAATTCGGTGCTGGAGCAGACCGTGCTGCAACCCGGCGAACGCGCCTTCTTCCGCTCGCGCCTCGCCTCGCCGCCGCCGGAAGGCCGCAATATCGACGTTCGCTTCTTCAACCGGCGCGACATCGCCGGCGGTAGCGTATAATCGGGCCTTGTAGAGTCCGCACGGGAGGGTTGGTCCCAAGGATCGTCCCAAGGATCGTCTCATGCCAAAAGTGTTGATCGCCGACGACGAGGATTCGATGCGCCAGCTGGTGGCACGCGCCATCGCCATGGACGGCCACGAAACCGTCACCGCGCAGGACGGCGCCGAGGCGCTGGAGATCCTGACCCGCGAGGACGGCGCGTTCGATCTGTTGCTCACCGATATCCAGATGCCCGTCATGGACGGCATCGCGCTCGCCCTCTCCGCGGCGCGCGACTTTCCGCAATTGACCATTCTCTTGATGACGGGCTTTGCCGACCAGCGCGAGCGCGCCTCGAATTTGAATGCGCTGGTGCATGACGTCGTGACCAAGCCGTTCTCGGTCGCGGATATCCGCACGGCCGTGGCCGATGCGCTGGCGGCGAAGAAGGGGTAGTGGGTCTCACTGCTCGGATGTCGTCATTGCGAGCGCAGCGAAGCAATCCAGAATCTTTCCGCGGTGACAGTCTGGATTGCTTCGCTGCGCTCGCAATGACGGAGTAAGTGGCACAATCGTAGCCCGCATGACGCAAAGCAGAATGCGGATCAGCAGAGGTCCTGGATTTCGCTTCGCTCCATCCAGGCTACAAAGGCGCCCCTCAAAAATCCTTCAGCAGCCGCTCGATATAATCGAGCTCGATCTGCGGGCGCGAGGGGTCGCCGAGGCGGCGGCGGAGTTCTTCGAGAATGCGGCGGACGCGCTGGACGTCGATCTCGCCGGGGATCCTGACAGTGTAATCATCGCCATATTCGTGGCCACGCAGCGGACGGCCGAGCGGGTCGGTCTGGTTGCCGCCGCTTTGCTGGCGACCGGCACGGTTGCCGGGACCATCGCCCTGGCCATCGCCGTCACCCTGCTGCATCGCCTCGGCCATCTTCTGCGCACCCTTGCGCATCGCGTCCAGCGCCTTGCCCTGGGAATCCACCGCGCCGTCAGCATTGCCTTCGCCCAGCTTCGAGCCCGCATCACCCATGGCGTTGTCGGCGGAATCAAGCCCGCCATCATCATCACCCTGGTCGGCATCCTGATCGCCGTCCTGACCGGACTGCGCCTGGTCGCCTTGCTGGCCTTCCTGGCCCTTTTGTCCCTTCTGGCCTTTCTGACCCTTCTGCGACAGGCCGCGCTTGGCCATTTCATCCTGGAGCTTCTTCAAACGATCGCGCAGCGCCTGCTGGTCCTGCTGCAGATCCGACATCGACTGGTCGCCCTGCTGCTGCTTGCCGCGCATACGATCGCGCCGGGAATCCTGGCCCTGCTTGTAGGTCTTGTCACGCAATTGCTGCTGCTTGCGGATCATGTCGCCGAGCTCGTTGAGCGCCTGCTCCATGTCGCTCTCGCCGGACTGCCCCGGCTGCGCCATCTGGAGGCCCTCCAGCATCTGCTGAAGCTGGTCGAGCAGCTGCTTGGCCGCATCCTTGTCGCCCGAGCGTGACAGGCGCTCCATGCGGTCGATCATGTTCTGCAGGTCCTGCTGGCGCAGGATCTTGGTGTTGGGATCGAGCGGACGCGCGAGCTGCTGGGCATCCTTGTTGTTGCGGAACTGCTCGGCAAGCTGGCGCATGAAATTGTCCAGCGCCGCCCTCAGGTCCTGCGTGAGCTTCTTGATCTCCTCGTCGCTGGCGCCGCGGTCCAGCGCCTGCTTCAGCGCGTCCTGTGCTGCGCGGAGCGCCTTCTCGACATCGGAGATGTTGCCGTCCTCGATCGTCACCGCGAGCGCCCACAGGCTCGCCACCACCTCGCGCAGCGCATCATCGGTGCGCGCCGCCTCGAGCTGGCGGGTGACGCTGTAGAGGCCAAGATATTGCCCGGTCTCCTGCGTGAACAGTTCGGGCGCGATCATCAGCGCATCGAGCGCGGTGTAGACGTCGGCGTTCTTGTTGGCGTCGAGCGCGAGGATGCGGCGCTGCTCGATCAACGCGCGTGCGAGCGGCTTGGTGAAGAGACGCTCGGGCAGGCGCATGTTGAACGGCTCGCTTCGCGCCTCGTTGCCGGCCTCATCCTTGGCAGTGAGCGTCAGCCTGACATCGGCACCGGCATAGGGATCATCGCTGAGATCCTTCACCGTCTGGCCGACGCCGTTGCGGGTGCGCGCGTTCGGCAGCACCAGCGGAAACTGCGGCGGCTGGAACAGCGGCCGCGCCGCGGTCTTGGCATCGCCGTCCTTGCTCTCGGTGGGCCGCACGGCAACTTGCGCTTCGGCGCCGGTGACGCCGTAATCGTCCTCGATCTTGTAGACGAGCTGCAGCGCGCCGCGCGCCTGGCGCTCCGGATCCTTGGCGAGCGCGATCGTCGGCGGACGATCCGGCGTCGCTGCAAAGGCCCATTGCGGCTGGCCCGAGGGCGCGCGGACATGCGCGGTGCCATCGCCGGTGATGGTGAAATGCTTTTCGTTGGTGCCCTTGGGCGCAGCCTCCTTGGGCTCGGCTTCCTTGAGGCCGCCGGAGACCACGACATCCAGGCTGCCGCCGGACGAGCGCACGATCAGGGTCGAGCCGGCGGGAACGGCGAGCGGGCCGCTTGCAGGCAGCGCGGCCGCCTCCTTGTTGGCGGCCGACAGGATCACCGGCGGCTTTCCGGTGTAGAGCGGCGGGGTGACCCAGGCGTCGACGCGGATATTGGTCGGCGCCAGCACGCCGTTCCAGTCGAACGCCGCCCCTAACCGCATCGCGCGCTCGTCGCCGGCCGCGAAGAAGGTCGCGACCAGCATCACCATCACCAGCGCGCGCAGCGCCCAGGGGTCGTGGATGGCCAGGCGCGGGTGCGGCAGACCGGCGCGGATGCGCTTGAGCGAGGCCAGCGTGCGCTCGCGTTGCGCCTGCCACAGCGCGAGTGCAACCGGATCCTGCGAGGTCAGCGTGTCCGTGAGCGTGGTGGCGGGACGATGGCGAATGCCCGAACCGCGGTCGAGCCGGGCGAGCGCCTCTTCGCGGCTCGGCCAGCGAAACCGAATCAGCGGGAACAGGGCGCCGACCGCCAACCCTGCGAAAATGACGAGGCCGATGGCGCGGGCGACGAAGGGCAGCGCCAACCAGAGACCGGCCCAGGACACCACCAGAAACAGGCCGACAACGGTGAGAACACGCGCCAAACCCGGCCAGGCTCGCTCCCACGCGATGGCATAGGTGGACCGCTCAAGGGCCTGCGCCAGCTTCAGCCGCGACAGAGCATCGCCATCACGGATCGGGTCTGACGGGTCGGGGGTGACGCCGTTCAATCAACTCTCCAGGTTACCCGGCGGAGTGGAGCGTACCACAACGGCGGCAGTGAGGCATCCGTTCCTGTACGGGAGACACCCCTTTTCCCGCATAACACGAGGACGTGACTGGCGAGGGGCAACCCCGTAATTTCCGCGGCGCCGCCTAAGGGAAACGAAGGAAACGCCAAAGGAAACACCATGGACAAGAAGATGCATGACAAGGGCCTGGAGGTCCGCAAAGCGGTGCTGGGCGAGGCCTATGTCAACAACGCGCTGAAAAACGTCGACGACTTCAACCGTCCGTTCCAGGAGATGCTCAACGAATATTGCTGGGGCACGGTGTGGGGCCGCGAGGAGCTGCCGCGCAAGACCCGCAGCATGCTCAACATTGCGATGATCGCGATCCTCAACCGCCAGCACGAATTCCGCGCGCATCTGAAAGGCGCGCTCACCAACGGCGTCACCCGCGACGAGATCCGCGAGATCCTGATGCAGGTCGCGATCTATGGCGGCATGCCGGCGGCCGTCGACAGCTTCCGTATCGCGCGCGAGGTATTCGCGGAGATCGATGGGAAGGCGTGAGGCAAGCTAACCGCTTTCAACTTTATTGCTCCGTCATTGCCGACGGGGAAGGAAATAACACCATGGACATTGGATTCATCGGCCTCGGCAATATGGGCTTCCCGATGGCGCGGCGGTTGATCGAGGCCGGCCACAAGCTCGTCGTGTTCGACACGCGCAAGGAGGCGATCGACAAGCTTGTCGCGCGCGGCGCGACCGCTGCGACCTCGCCGAAGGATGTCGCCGACAAGGTCGAGACCGTGATGGCGAGCCTGCCGTCGCTCAAGGCCTCGCTCGAGGTTGCCACCGGCGCGAACGGCGTGATCGGGGGCAGCCGGGCCAAACGCTTCATCGATCTGTCGACGGTCGGCTCGCAGATGGCTGCGAAGATTCACGGCCTGCTGGCCAGGCGCAACATCGTGCAGATCGACTGCCCCGTCTCCGGCGGCGTCGGCGGCGCCGAGAAGGGCACGCTGGCGGTGATGGTCTCAGGGCCGAGGCCGGAGTTCGAGCTGCTCAAGCCTGTTCTCGACGTGATCGGAAAGGTGTTCTTCATCGGCGAGAAGCCCGGCGCGGCGCAGACCATGAAGCTCGCCAACAATTTCCTCTCGGCCACAGCGATCGTGGCGACGTCGGAGGCCGTGGTGATGGGCGTCAAGGCCGGGCTCGATCCCGCCGTGATGATCGACGTCATCAATGCGGGCTCGGGCATGAACACGGCGAGCCGCGACAAGTTTCCGCGCGCGGTGCTGCCACGCAGCTTCGACTTCGGCTTCGCCACCGGATTGATGGTGAAGGACGTGCGGCTGGCGCTCGAGGAGATGAAGCAGCTCGGGCTGTCGATGGAGGTCGCGGATGCGGTCGGACGTCTCTGGGAGACCGTGATATCAGCGGAGGGCGCCGAGTCCGATTTCACCGCGGCGATCAAGCCGATCGAGAAGAAGGCGGGCGTGGTGGTGGGCGGGAAGATGGGGGGACTTGCGGGGAAGTAACGCCTCACAACTGCTCCGGTAGCCCGGATGGAGCGTAGCGTAATCCGGGATTGTTGCGGCGGCGAGCCCCCCGGATTTCGCTTCGCTCCATCCGGGCTACGATCAATTGCTCACAGCCACGGCGCCGGCGTGTCCATCGCGATCAGCTGCTCGACCTCGATGCGCGGGCGGACCACCGCGTATTGATCGCCCTTGACCAGCACCTCCGGCACCAGCGGCCGGGTGTTGTAGGTGCCGGCCTGGACGGCGCCATAGGCGCCCGCGGTCATGATGGCGATGAGGTCGCCCGGCTTCGGCGTCGGCAACGTGCGGTCGAGCGCGAGATAGTCGCCGGTCTCGCAGACCGGACCGACGACGTCGGCCATGATGGTAGGCGCCCCCTTCGCCGGCTGCATCACCGGCAGGATGTCGTGATGCGCCTCATACAGCGTCGGACGGATCAGGTCATTCATCGCGGCGTCGATGATGACGAAGTTCTTGCCGTCGCCGTGCTTCACATAGATCACCTTGGCGACGAGGATGCCGGCATTGCCGACGATCATGCGGCCCGGCTCGAACATCAGCGTGCAGCCGAGATTGTGGCTGACGCGCTTGACCATGGCGGCATAGGCATCCGGCGCCGGCGGCGCCTCGCGATCCATGTAATAGGGAATGCCGAGCCCGCCGCCGAAATCGACGTGGCTGATGTTGTGGCCGTCGGCGCGCAGCGTCTGCACGAATTCGGAAAGAATGCGGAACGCCGTCTCCATCTTGGAGAGGTCGGTAATCTGGCTGCCGATATGAACGTCGGTACCTGTGACCACGATGCCGGGCAGCTTCGCAGCGCGGGCGTAAACTTCGCGCGCATGCACGATCGGAATGCCGAACTTGTTCTCGGACTTGCCGGTCGAGATTTTCGCATGCGTGCCCGCATCGACATCGGGATTGACGCGCACGGAGATGCGTGCGGTCCTGCCCATCTCGGTTGCAAGGCGCGACAGCAATTCGAGCTCGGGCTCGGATTCGACGTTGAGGCAGAGGATGTCGGCGGCGAGCGCCGCGCGCAGCTCGGTTTCCGTCTTTCCAACACCGGAGAACACGATCTTGCTGGCGGGAATGCCGGCCGCGAGCGCGCGCTTCAATTCACCGCCGGAGACGACGTCGGCGCCGGCGCCAAGCTTGGCCAGCGTGCGCAGCACCGACTGGTTGGAGTTCGCCTTCATGGCGTAGCAGACCAGCACCTTCTCGCCGGCAAAGGCATCGGCAAAGACGCGATAGTGCCGCTCCAGCGTCGCGGTCGAATAGCAATAAAATGGCGTGCCGACCGTCGCGGCCAGCTCGGACAGGTTCACCGCCTCGGCGTGCAGCACGCCGTTGCGATAGTCGAAATGGTTCATGGCGTTGGCTCAGTTGCCCCGGCTCATTGCTTGCCGGGAGGTTCGTCCAGGAGCGGGTCGAGGACAAACGGTTTTTTCCTGCCCCTTGTCGCCGCCGGCGCGGCATCCGCGCCATAGGTCGGATTGAACACGCTCGGCGTCTTCTGGGCCTCGGTCTCGGTGTCGCCAGGCGCAGCGACATTGGCCGTGGACGCGCTGGAGGCGGTCGGCGGCAGGTCGAGCGGGCCCCTTCGGCCGCAGCCGGCGAGCGCGAGCGCCGTCAGGCTAAGGACAATGATGGCCCACCCCGAGCCGGCCGGGCGAAACTTTGACGTCACGACGAAATCCCCAATATGCGGCCGCACCATACAGAGGTTGGCCCCCGCTGGCGAGTGCCGGAAGGTCACGGAAGGCCGGCGAAATTTCGACCCTCAGCCCAATTTTCGCTCTTTTTCCAGCCGCTTGGCCCAGGCCTTGGCTTGCGTAGTCACGTTCTTCGGCGCGGTGCCGCCGTAGCTGGTGCGGCTCTTGACCGACGATTCGACCGAGAGCACGCCGAGCACGTCCCTGGTAATCCGGGGCTCGATCGCCTGCATCTCCTTCAGCGGCAGCTCATGCAGCGCCACGCCGCCCTCGGCAGCCTTGGCGACGATGCGGCCGGTGACGTGATGGGCCTCGCGGAACGGCATCTTCAGCGTCCGCACCAGCCAGTCGGCGAGATCGGTCGCGGTGGCATAGCCCTCGCCAGCGGCCGCCTTCATCTTGGCCTCGTCAGGCACGAGGTCGCGAACCATGCCGGTCATGGCGCGGATCGCCAGCGACAGCGCGGCAAAGCCTTCCATCGCGCCCTGCTTGTCCTCCTGCATGTCCTTTTGATAGGCGAGCGGCAGGCCTTTCATCACGATCAGAAGGCCGTTGAGGGCCCCGATGACGCGGCCGGTCTTGGCGCGCACCAGCTCAGCGGCATCAGGATTGCGCTTCTGCGGCATGATCGAGGAGCCGGTGGTGAACTTGTCGCTGAGGCGTATCATGCCGACCAGGGGCGAGGTCCAGATCACGATCTCCTCGGCAAAGCGCGACATGTGCACGGCGCAGATCGAGGCCGCCGACAGCGTCTCCAGCACGAAGTCGCGATCGGAGACAGCATCGAGCGAGTTCGCCATCGGACGATCGAAGGCCAGCGCCTTCGCGGTGGCGTGCCGGTCGATCGGGAACGAGGTGCCGGCAAGCGCGGCGGCGCCAAGCGGGGATTCATTGAGCCGCTTGCGCGCATCCTGAAAACGGCCGCGATCGCGCGCAGCCATCTCGACATAGGCGAGCAGATGATGGCCGAAAGTGACGGGCTGCGCGGTCTGCAGATGGGTGAAACCGGGCATCACGGTTCCGGCATGCTCCAGCGCGCGCGCCACCAGCGCCTGCTGGAACGCAGCAAGCGCCGCATCGGTCTCGTCGACGACGTCGCGGACATAGAGGCGGAAGTCGGTCGCGATCTGGTCGTTGCGCGAGCGCGCGGTGTGCAGGCGGCCGGCCGCGGGGCCAATCAGCTCCGACAGGCGGCTCTCGACATTCATATGGATGTCCTCGAGCGCGCGCTTGAACTCGAAGCCGCCCTTGCCGATCTCTGACAAAATCGTGTCTAGACCCTTGCCGATATTTTTCGCATCAGAGGCCGTGATAATGCCGTTCGCGGCCAACATCGCGGCGTGGGCCTTGGACGCGGCAATGTCCTGGGCGAAGAGGTGACGATCGACGTCGATGGAGACGTTGATCTCTTCCATGATCTCATCGGGACGCTCCGAGAACCGGCCGCCCCACATCTTGTTGCTCATGATTCCCTGCTCACGCCTTGCTTTGCCGCATGTTTGCTGACTGATGCCAGCCGTATTAAGAGGCCCCTGATAGCCATATCTGCGACCGGATGACAAACGATATGCTCGACCAGAAGCCCTCCGCCACGCGGCGGATCCCCATCGTCATCGCCACCGTTGTGATCGGTGGGCTGGCCGGCTTCGCCGCGCTGTATGGGCTCAGCCTGAACCGGGCTCCGTCAGGCGATCCGGCCTGCAAACCGGCGGTGGCCAGGGCCCAGAAGCTCGCGCCGCTTGCTCATGGCGAGGTTGCCGCGCTAACCATGGCGAGTGCCCCCCTGAAGCTGCCGGACCTCACTTTTGAGGACGCCGATGGCAAGCCGAGGAAGCTGTCGGATTTCCGCGGCAAGACCGTGCTGGTCAACCTCTGGGCCACCTGGTGCGTGCCCTGCCGGAAAGAGATGCCGGCGCTGGACCAGCTCCAGGCCAAGCTGTCGGGCCCTGACTTCGAGGTGGTGGCGATCAATATCGACACCCGCGACCCCGAGAAGCCGAAGAATTTCCTGAAGGATGCCGACCTGACCCGGCTCGGCTATTTCACTGACCAGAAAGCCAAGGTTTTCCAGGACCTTAAGGCAATAGGCCGGGCCCTGGGCATGCCGACCTCGGTGCTGGTCGACCCACAAGGCTGCGAGCTCGCGACGATCGCGGGGCCGGCCGAATGGGCGAGCGACGATGCGCTCAAGCTGATCCGGGCCGCGTTAGGTCCGGCTGCCGCATCGCTCTAGGGAAGTTCAGGCGGTGACGTTGAGGTTGCCGCCGACGCCGGGGCCGACATTGGCAAGGGATGGCTGACCTGCGCCGCCCAGCAGCGTCAGGACGGTGGATTTCTCCATGTCCATGTTCTGCTTCGTCAGCGTCGCCGCGATGTTCGACTGCAGCGCGCCCTGCTGAGAGGCCAGCATGGTGCTGACCATCGCCATCATGTCCATTACGCAGATCCTCGTACCGGCGAGAGCCTAGGCCGAGTGGGTTAATGGGACATGAATTGTCACTCGGTCGAGCTAGGGCCGAGGTGCCGTATAGGGTGGGCAAAGGCGCACTTGCGCCGTGCCCACCATCTCAGCATTGCAGCAAAAAAATGCGTGGGCACGCTTCGCTTTGCCCGCCCTACGGCAGTGCCGCCTTATCTCGTCGGAACCGGCTTGGCACCGCGGTAGTCGTAAAAACCGCGTTGGGTCTTGCGGCCGAGCCAGCCGGCCTCGACGTATTTCACCAGTAGCGGGCACGGGCGATACTTGGAGTCGGCAAGGCCCTCATGCAGCACCTGCATGATCGACAGGCAGGTATCGAGACCGATGAAATCGGCAAGCTCCAGCGGGCCCATCGGATGGTGCGCCCCGAGCTTCATCGCCGCGTCGATCGCCTCGACATTGCCGACGCCTTCATACAGCGTGTAGATCGCCTCATTGATCATCGGCAGCAGGATGCGGTTGACGATGAAGGCCGGGAAATCCTCGGAGACAGCGACCTGCTTGCCGAGTTTGGCGACGAATTCCTTGGACGCCTCGAAGGTCGCATCGTCGGTGGCGATGCCGCGGATCAGTTCCACCAGCTCCATCAGCGGCACCGGATTCATGAAGTGAATGCCGATGAAGCGCTCGGGCCGGTCCGTGGCGGCGGCAAGGCGGGTGATCGAGATCGAGGATGTGTCGGAGGCGACGATCGCCTCCGGCTTCAGAATCGCGCAAAGGTCGTGGAAGATCCTGCGCTTGACCTCTTCCTTCTCGACCGCGGTCTCGATCACAAGATCGCAGTCGGCGAGGTCGTCCAGCTTCTCGGCGAGCTTGATGCGCGCCATTGCCTTGGTCTTGTCGTCCTCAGTGACGGCCTTCTTGGAGACCTGCCGCGCCAGATTGCCGTTGATGGTGGCCATGCCTGACTTCAGGCGGTCGGCCGAGACGTCGTTGAGCACCACGTCGAAGCCGGCCAGGGCCGCGACATGCGCGATGCCGTTGCCCATTTGACCCGCGCCGATCACGCCGACCTTCTTGATCACTGCCGCCATAATGCCATCCACCGGAACGGCGCGCATATCGCGCCTGCCTATCCCCTGAGCCGGGAGGTCTGATTTGACCAGAAGCCCGATTTAATCAGAACCTTGGCTCGAAACCTAGATTGGATCGCTTCAAAGGCGTGCCCCACGCCAAAGAAAACGCCTCAGAAATGAAACACCGGCCGGAGTTTATACCTCCGGCCGGTGTTTTTATGGGGTTTCACTTGCCGAGCTTGCCGAGTTCGGCGGTCAGCTCCGGAACCGCCTGGTAGAGGTCGGCGACAAGGCCGTAATCAGCCACCTGGAAGATCGGCGCATCCTCGTCCTTGTTGATCGCGACGATCACCTTGGAGTCCTTCATGCCGGCCAGATGCTGGATGGCACCGGAAATGCCCACCGCGACGTAGAGCTCGGGGGCGACGACCTTGCCGGTCTGGCCGACCTGCCAGTCGTTCGGCGCATAGCCGGCGTCGACCGCCGCGCGCGAGGCACCGACACCGGCCCCTAACTTGTCGGCAAGCGGCTCGATGTACTTGGCGAAGTTCTCGCGGCTCTGCATGGCGCGGCCACCGGAAACGATGATCTTGGCCGAGGTCAGCTCCGGACGGTCGCTTTTGGCAACCTCCTCGCCGACGAAGGTCGACAGGCCGGGATCGGCCGCGGCCGCGACGCTCTCAACCGGCGCGCTGCCACCGGCCGCTGCCGCCGCGAAGGTCGAGGTCCGGACCGTGATGACCTTCTTGGCATCCTTCGACTTCACCGTCTGGATGGCGTTGCCGGCATAGATCGGACGCTCGAAAGTGTCGGGCGCGACCACCTTGATGATCTCCGAGACCTGCATGACGTCGAGCAGAGCTGCGACGCGCGGCATCACGTTCTTGAAGCGCGAGGTCGCAGGCGCGACGATCGCGTCATAGGACGGGGCCAGCGAGACGATCAGCGCGGCCAGCGGCTCGGCGAGATCGTGCGCGTAGGCCTCGCCTTCAGCCACCAGCACCTTGGCGACACCGGCGAGCTTCGAGGCCGCTTCGGCGGCAGCCTTGGTGCCCTGCCCGCCACCGGCGACCAGCACGTGGACGTCGCCGCCGAGCTGAGAGGCCGCGGTCAGCGCCTTGTTGGTGGAGTCCTTGAGGACCTCGTGTTCGTGTTCAGCAATCAACAGCGCAGTCATCAGAGCACCCCGGCTTCGTTCTTGAGCTTCGACACCAGCTCGGCGACGTCCTTCACCTTGACGCCGGCCTTGCGGCCCGCAGGCTCAGCCGTCTTCAGAACTTCGAGGCGCGCAGTGACGTCGACGCCGTAATCGGCGACGGCCTTCTCCGCGATCGGCTTCTTCTTGGCCTTCATGATGTTGGGCAGCGAAGCATAGCGCGGCTCGTTGAGACGCAGATCGGTGGTGACGATCGCCGGTCCCTTGAGCTTGACGGTCTGCAGGCCGCCATCGACTTCGCGGGTGACCTTGAAATCCGAACCTTCGACCTCGAGCTTCGAGGCAAACGTCGCCTGCGCCCAGCCCAGCAGCGCAGCCAGCATCTGGCCGGTCTGATTGCTGTCGTCGTCGATCGCCTGCTTGCCGAGGATGATCAGGCCCGGCTGCTCTTCTTCAGCAACCTTCTTCAGGATCTTGGCGACGGCGAGCGGCTCGACGGTGCCCTCGGCCTTCACCAGGATGCCGCGATCGGCGCCCATCGCAAGACCGGTGCGGATCGTCTCCGATGCCTGCGCCGGCCCGATGGAGACCACCACGACTTCGGTCGCCTTGCCGGCTTCCTTCAGACGCAGCGCTTCCTCGACCGCGATTTCGTCGAAGGGGTTCATCGACATCTTGACGTTGGCGAGTTCAACGCCCGATCCATCGCCCTTGACGCGGACCTTGACGTTGTAATCGACCACCCGCTTTACCGGCACTAAGACCTTCATCGATCCTCTTTCACTCAATTTGGGAGGGGGGTATTTCAACTGGCGCGGAACCTAAAGGCCTGACCCGGCCCGGTCAACGCGCGTAGGGCCTAATTTTAGTCCCCTGAAATGCTGATCTCAATGGGTCAGCGATTCTGGCCCGGAACCCATAGCACGTCGCCGGCGCCATCATGGTTAGCGGCGCGGCTGGCCACGAACAGGAAGTCCGACAGGCGATTCATATATTGGATGCCAGCGGCGCCTACGGGCTCGCCGGGCTGGGCTGCCAGCTCCACCATCATGCGTTCCGCCCTGCGGCATATCGTGCGCGCGACATGGAGATAGGCGGCGGCCGGCGTGCCGCCCGGCAGCACGAAAGAGGTGAGCGGCGCCAGCTTGTCGTTGAGCGCGTCGATGTCGTGCTCGAGCCGCTCGACCTGACCCGCCACCACCCGCAGCCGCTCCGCTTTGCCGTCCCGTTCGGGCACCGCGAGATCGGCGCCGAGATCGAACAGATCATTCTGGATGCGGCCGAGCATCGCATCGAGCACCAGTGCATCCTTGGTGTGAAGGCGCGCCACGCCGATTGCGGCATTGGTCTCGTCGACGGTGCCGTAGGCTGCGATGCGCCGATCATATTTCGGACGGCGCTCGCCGGTTCCGAGCGCTGTCGTGCCGTCGTCACCGGTCTTCGTATAGATGCGGTTCAGAACAACCATGAGAGTGTCCTTGTTCTTCGGGCATGATCTCATCGGAAAACCGCTTCACACCTTGCGCAAGCGCGGCCCTTCGGGTCCGGATCATGCCCTATCGCCCCATCGCCCAGACCGCGACCATGGCAATGACGATCGCGATGAACTGCAGCAGCACGCGCCAGCGCATCAATTTCTGCGACGTGTTGGGCGAGCCGCCGCGCATCATGTTGACGAGGCCGAGCAGCAGCACCACCGCCACGGCGGCCACGGCAATCGGCAGGATGAAAGTACTCAGGAGAGATGCCATTTGGGGGTGATAACACCGTGTGCGGCGCTCCGCCATCTCCCCGGCCGTCATTCCGGGGCGATGCGAAGCATCGAGCCCGGAATCCATTCCTCCAGCTGCGTTGCGGCCCGATGGATTCCGGGCTCGCGCTGCGCGCGCCCCGGAATGACGGCGGGGCGCTTCGCGATCTGGCTTTTGGGCCAAGAATATCAGAAGCTGGCGACATGACTTCCGATTTGCCTCGACCGCCAGCCTTTCCTACCTCTCCCCGCAAGCGGGGCGAAGGAGCAGCGACAGCGGTGCAGCTATCGTGAAAGCCGTTCGCACCATCTATGTCATCGTGGAGGACGCCTTCTACACGTTCCTGGCCGACGACGGCTGGGCGATCGCGAGCCATATCGCGCTGTCGACGCTGATGGCGCTGTTCCCGTTCCTGATCGTGCTGACGTCGCTGGCCGGCTTCTTTGGCTCCAAGGAGCTCGCCGACCAGGCCGCCAGCCTGATGCTTCAGGTCTGGCCCAAACAGGTCTCCGATTCGATTTCGGGCGAGGTGCACGACGTGCTGACGACGACCCGCTCCGGCGTGCTGACCATCGGCGCGGTGCTGTCGGTCTATTTCGCCTCGAATGGCGTCGAGGCACTCCGGGTTGCACTCAACCGTGCCTATGCCGTGGTGGAGATGCGGCGCTGGTACTGGCTCCGGCTGGAATCGATCGGCTACACGCTGGTGGCGGCGTTCACTGCGCTCGCCATGGCATTCCTGATCGTGCTCGGACCGCTGCTCATCGCAGCTGCCCGGCGGCACATTCCGCTGTTCGTCGAATCCAACGAGAGCATCCTCACCTGGCTTCGCTATGGCATCACTATCGCCGCTTTGGTGGTGGCGCTGTTCATCCTGCACGCCTGGCTGCCGGCGGGACGGCGCAGCTTCCTTCAGATCCTGCCCGGCATCGTCTTCACCATGGTGGCATCGCTGATCTCGGGCATCGTGTTCGGCCAATACCTGGCGCGCTTCGCCAACAATTACGTCACGATGTATGCGGGACTCGCCTCGGTCATCATCGCGCTGGTGTTCCTGTATTTCATTGCCGCGATCTTCGTCTTCGGCGGCGAACTCAACGCCGCGATCATCAAATCGCGACTTCCTCACGGCGTGTCGCTTCAAGCAGCGCAATCGCTAACGCCCGCGGGGACACAGGCTTGACGAGGAAGGCGTCGGCGCCGGCTTCGCGCGCGGCCGCCTCATCCTCGCCGCGGCCAGACACGCCGATGATCGGGATCCGGGCCAGCGGCGCCTGCATCTTGCGAACCCGTCTGATCGCCTCGACGCCGTCGATGCCCGGCAACACCATGTCCATCAGCACCGCATCGAAGCCGCCCTGCGCGAGCCTGTTCACCACATCCTCGCCGCGCCCGATGAACTCGGCATGATGGCCGAGCTCGGTCAGGATCGTGTTGAGCACGACGCGGCCGAATGGATTGTCCTCGACGCTGAGCACGCGCAGCGATGTCAGCGGCTCCGCTTCGCCGCCTTCGGTCTTGCCGGCCTTTGCCGGCCCGGCCGCATCGAGCGTGACAGTCAGGGTGAAGGTGGCGCCGCCACCTCGCCGCGGTGCGACCGTGATGTCGCCGCCCATCGCACGGGCCAGCTGCTTGACCGAGGACAGACCGAGCCCGGCGCCGCCGAAGCGCGAGGCGATGGTGACATTGGCCTGGGTGAACGGGCGGAACAGCCGCTTGATCTCGGCCATGGTCAGCCCGAGGCCGCTGTCGGAGACAGAGAAGGCGACGCCGACCCGGTGCTTGTCCTTGGCTTTGCCGCTAGCTTTGCCCTTGGCGGGCCGCCAAGGCGCGGCCGAGATGGCGACGGCCCCCTGCTCCGTGAACTTGACCGCATTGTCGATCAGGTTCTCGAGTGCGGCGCGGAGGCGAACGGAATCCCCGACCACGAGGCCCGGAAGCTTGTCGGAGATATCGACCTCGGCCTGAAGGCCCTTGGCAGCGGCACGACCGGCGAGCGAATCGCCGGTGCTGCGGGCAAGCGCGCGCAGATCAAACAGATCCTGCCGCAGCGTGCCACCCTTGCCGGCACCCTTGCCGGTCTTGGCGGCATCGACGAACAGCGTGGCGAGGTTTGCCAAGTGCTCGGCACCGGCCTTGATGGTGTCGGCCCAGCGCCGCTCCCGCTCGCCGAGGTCGGAGGTCGAAAGCAGGTCGCTGATCGCCAGAATGCCGGTCAGGGGCGTCCGAACCTCGTGGGCGAAGGCCGCGAGCGCCGCCTGGATCACGTCGGGTGCAACGTTCCCGGCGCTGCGCTGGCGCACTTTCCCGACCGCCCCGGACCGCTTCCGAGGCGGCTGCCTGGACTTTCGCGTGGTGCGCGCTGCCCGCGTTTTCGCCGCCATAGCTCCCCTTCGAAGTCTCCGCTTCGAACCCCCCGGGCTCAAAGGCGAGCATGGCATGGCCGCCACCCCGGAGTCACGGCACTGCCGTGCTAACCCCCAGAGAAACTTAGCCTAATCCCACGGTCGTGCGGATGCCAGCGGGCGAGATGCCGGCCGCACGCAGCTCCCGGAGGCCAGTCGAGCGGTTCGATTTCGACAGCTTCCGGCCATCGGTGCCGCGAATCAGGCCGTGATGGCGATAGATGGGCTCGGTCAGGCCGAGCAGAGCCTGAAGCAGCCGGTGAACCGAGGTGGCGTGAAACAGGTCCTGGCCACGCACGATCTCGGTCACCTGCTGGAGCGCGTCGTCGACCACCACGGATAGATGATAGCTGGTCGGCGTCTCCTTGCGGGCCAGGATCACGTCGCCCCACGCCTCGGGCCGCGCGGCGACCAGGCCGCGCTCGCCGTCGGGGCCCTCGCCCTGCTCGTTCCAGGTCAGACCGGAGACCTGCCGGCAGGCCGCCGCCATATCGAGGCGCAAGGCATAGGGCACGCCGGAGGCGATCAGGCGCGCTCGCTCGCCGGCCGGCAGCGAATTCGCATCGCCAGGATAGAGTGGAGCGCCATCGGGATCACGCGGCCATGGCCCATCCCCCTCACGGGCCGCGACCAGCTTTGCGATCTCGGCGCGGCTCTCAAAAGCTGGATAGACGAGACCGAGCGCGGAGAGTCTTTCAAGCGCCGCGCGATAGTCGGCGAGATGCTCCGATTGCCGCCGCACTGGCGTTTCCCAGGCGATCCCGAGCCAGGCGAGATCTTCGTAGATCGCGGTCTCATATTCAGGCCGGCAGCGCGCCACGTCGATGTCTTCGATGCGCAGCAATAGCCGTCCACCGGTCTCCTGCGCGCGGTCGAAGTTCAGCAGCGCCGAATAAGCATGGCCGAGATGAAGGTGGCCGTTCGGGCTCGGGGCAAATCGGAAAACGGGTGGCGGCATCAGATGAATCTCGTCATGGCCGGGCTTGTCCCGGCCATCCACGTTGTTCGGTATCACAGACCGATCGTGTCACCGTCATGGACGAACACGATGACCGCGGCCCATGCTAAACAATGTCCTGCGGTTAGAAAGACGTGGATGGCCGGGTCAAGCCCGGCCATGACTCCGGAGAGAGTTTGCCAAACTGCCATGACCATCCACCTCGAATCCCAATCCGATCTCGAAGAAGCCGTCCGCACGCTGGTCAAGCGCGATCCGCGCCTCAAGTCCGTGCTCGAGATCGCGGGCATGCCGGCGCTCAGGCGGCGCGAGCCGGGCTTTGCGGGGCTGGCGCATATCGTCTGCGGGCAGCAACTGTCGACCGCGAGCGCGGCGGCGATCTGGGGACGGTTATCTGCGGCCTTCGATCCGTTCGATCATGAGGCGGTGCGCCGCGCCCGCACCGACCGGCTCGGGCGGCTCGGACTGTCAGCGGCCAAGATCAAGACGCTGAAACATCTCGCGCGCGAGATCATCGCCGAGCGGCTGAACCTCGACGTGCTCGCAGAGGAAGACGCCGACGCCGCGCATCACACGCTGGTCTCGCTGCCGGGCATCGGGCCCTGGACGGCCGACCTCTATCTCCTGTTTTGCCTTGGCCATGGCGACGCATGGCCGGCCGGCGACCTCGCCGTGCAGGAGGGCATCAGGATGGGTCTCGGCCTGAAGGCGCGACCGACGGAAAAGCAGATGGCGCCGCTCGCCGAACCCTGGCGTCCCCTGCGTGGCGCGGCCGCGCATCTGTGGTGGAGCTACTACCGCGCGGTGAAGAAGCGCGAGGGTGTGCTTGCGGGAAACTAGAATTTTTACGCATGATCCTATCGGAAAACCGCTTCACACTTTTCCGGATCATGCTTTAGCCCCGCAACCGTTCGCGGTCGGCCCGGGCACATTCCGCGACATAGTCCACCACGGCGCGCACCGCGGACAGCTCGACCAGATCGGGATGGGCGAGCAGCCAGAGGTCGGCGACGCTGACGAGTTTCTGCGGCGCGACGCGCACGAGGTCCGGATAGCTTTCCGCGACGAAGCAGGACAGCGCGGAGATCCCGATCCCCGCGCGTACCGCCGCCAGCATGTCGCCCTGCGAAGAGCAGCGCATCACCACGGTGCCCTGGCGCGTGATCGCATCGCTCCAGCGCGCCAGCTGCGCGTTCGAATCCTGATCGGCAAAGCCGATGACGCTGTGCCCCTTCCACTCGCCGCTCCGTTCCGGCAGAGACCGGCCGTCAGCATAGCCGCGCGAGGCGTAGAAGCCGGTGCCGAGACGGCCGACCTTGCGGCCGACCAGATTCTCCTCGCCGCTGTCGACCGGCCGCAGCACGACGTCGGCCTCCCGTCGGCGCACGCTGGCCGGAAACGGATGGGTGATGATCTCGAGCCTGATGTGATCATGCGCGCCGAGAAAGGAACGCAGCCGCGGCATCAGCCAGTGCGAAGCCAGCGTCGCGCCGATCGACAGCTTGACCGTGCCGCGCGCCTTGCGCCCGCCGGCGCCAACCGCCGCCTCGGCCCGCAGCGCCGCGGCGGCCATCGCCTCGGCATGCTCGCGCAGGGTGCGGCCGTCGGCGGTGAGCACGAAACCATCCGCGGCACGCGCCAGCAGCTTTGTGCCGAGTTGCGCCTCCAGCGCCGCGATCTTGCGGCTGACGGTCGGATGGCTGGCGTGCAGGCGCTTGGCCGCGGCGGTGAAGCTGCCGGTATCGGCGACCGCGACGAAGGTCTTGCAGAGATCCCAATCCACCGCCGCGCTCCGTACAAATCTGAATATACGTATGTTCAATATTGAACGATCCGCCGCCGGCCGTCCAATCCTATAGTGGGGTCAAAGCGCCGGCCGGCGGAAGCCCCGCCGGCGCGGCAATCGACATGGAAGCGCTCAAGCTTCGGCCGGCGGGCCGACGACGCGTCGTCAGGAGGATCGGATGGCACTGCCCGCTCTGCTCAGGAACAAGCTGGAGCTCCCCGTCGTCGGCTCGCCGCTTTTCATCGTCTCCGGCCCGGAGCTGGTGATCGCCCAGTGCAAGGCCGGCGTGGTCGGCTCGTTTCCCGCGCTCAACGCCCGTCCGGTCGAAAAGCTCGACGAATGGCTGAGCCGCATCGAGGACGAGCTCGGCGAACACAGCTCGCGCAATCCCGGCAAAAAGGTCGCGCCCTACGCCGTCAACCAGATCTGCCACGCCTCCAACGACCGGCTGATGAAGGACATGGAGACCTGTGTGAAGCACAAGGCGCCCATCATCATCACCTCGCTGCGGCCGCCGGCGGAGATCGTCGAGGCCGCACATTCCTATGGCGGGCTGGTGTTCCACGACGTCATCAACGTCAAGCATGCGCGCAAGGCCGCCGAACAGGGCGTCGACGGCCTGATCCTGGTCTGCGCCGGTGCGGGCGGACACGCCGGCACGCTGTCGCCCTTCGCGCTGGTGCGCGAGGTCAAGCAATGGTTTGGCGGCGCCATCCTGCTGTCGGGCGCGATCAGCGACGGCTATGGCATCGCCTCGGCGCTGACGCTGGGCGCCGACCTCGCTTATATGGGCACGCGCTTCATCGCGACGCGGGAAGCCAACGCCGATGAGGCCTACAAGTCGGCGCTGACGCAGCACGCCGCGCACGATATCGTCTACACCAACCTGTTCACCGGCGTGCACGGCAATTATCTCGGACCGTCGATTGCGGCCGCCGGGTTGGACCCGGACAATCTCCCGGTCGCCGACAAGACCAAGATGAATTTCGGCTCCGGCGGCAACATGAAATCCAAGGCATGGCGCGATATCTGGGGATCCGGCCAGGGCATCGGCCAGATCACCGACGCGCCTCCGGTCGCCGAGCTGGTCGAGCGGATGAAGGGCGAGTTCGAGCAGGCCCGACAGGATTTCCTGATGCGCGCCAGCGCCTGACGGTTCAGACTGACAAGAAAAGAAGAACGGGAGGACATCATGAAGCTGGCAGCCGCACTGATCGGCCTATCGATGCTGGCGCTCGCAGCTGAAACCGCCCACGCCGAAGGCAGCGACGAGATCCGCATCGGGCAGACCCTGCCCTATAGCGGACCAGCCTCCGGCTTCGGCGCGATCGGACGGACCCAGGAGGCGTTCTTCGAGAAGGTCAACGCGGAAGGCGGCATCAACGGCCGCAAGGTCAAGTTCATCTCGCTGGACGATGCCTACTCGCCGCCGAAGACGGTCGAGCAGACCCGCAAGCTGGTGGAGCAGGACGAGGTGCTGATGATGTTCGGCTCGCTCGGCACCGCCACCAATAGCGCCGTGCAGCGCTACCTCAACGCCAAGAAGGTGCCCCAGCTGTTCGTGCTCTCGGGCGCGACCAAATGGGCCGATCCGCAGAAGAACCCGTGGACGATGCCGGGCATGGCGGCCTATGAATCCGAGGGCGCCGTCTATGCCAAATACGTCCTGCAGTCCAAGCCCGACGCGAAGATCGCCATCCTCTCGCAGAACGACGATTTCGGCCGTGACTATGTCGCAGGCTTCAAGCGTGCGCTCGGCGCCAAAGCCGCCAGCATGATCATCGCGGAAGCGAGCTACGAGACCAGCGCACCGACGATCAGCTCGCAGCTCTCGACGTTGAAAGCCTCGGGCGCCAACGTGCTGTTCGGCGTCGTGCTCGGAAAGTTCACCTCGCAGGCGATCAAGGGTGTGGCCGAGATCGGCTGGAAGCCGGACCTGTTCTTCGTGCCGACCTCGGCCTCCTCGATCTCGTTCCTCGAGCCGGCTGGGCTGGACAACGCGGTCGGACTGATCTCGTCGAGCAACCAGAAGGACACGTTGGACCCGCAATGGGCCGACGATCCCGGCGTGAAGGAATATTTCGCCTTCATGAAGCAGTACATGCCGAATGCGGACCTCTCCAACTCCAACCACGCGGCCGGCTACCACTACGCGACGCTGCTGATGACGGTGCTCCGAGCGTGCAAGGACGACGTCAGCCGCGACAACATCATGCGCCAGGCTGCCTTGCTGAAGGAGGTGAAGTTGCCGCTGCTGCTGCCAGGCATGTCTGTCACGACCGGCCCTGATGATTATTTGCCGTTCCAGCAGCTTCAGCTCCGCCGCTTCAACGGCAAGAGCTGGGTCGGGTTCGGCGACGTGCTGGACGATCGCTAGGCTCGCGCGAAACAAGGACACGCCATGATCATCAGCGGTGAACGCCGGATCGGCTATGACGAGATTCAGGCCCGCATCAGGCGGGCCGCGAGCGGGCTTCGCAGCCTGGGCCTCGCCGACGGCGCGCCGGTCGCCATGATGCTGCGCAACGATTTTGCGCTGTTCGAGGTGGTCGCGGCCTCGGCCGCGCTCGGCAGTCCGGTGGTGCCGATCAACTGGCATCTCAAGGCCGAGGAAGTCCGCTACATCCTCATCGACAGCGGCGCGAAGATCCTGGTCTGCCATGCCGATCTGCTGCCGCAGATCCGTTCCGGCCTGCCTGCGGACGTCCGCCTCCTCGTCGTTGCAACCCCGCCCGAGCTCACGTCGACCTTCGCAATTCCTCCGCGACTGGCTGAGGTGCCGGCCGGCCTGACCGATTGGGACAGCTGGCGCAACGGTCATCCGGAATCGCAGGAACCGCCGCGGCGTGCCGCAGCGATGATCTACACGTCGGGGACCACGGGCATGCCGAAGGGCGTAAGGCGCATGCCGATGCAGCCCGAGCAGGCCGCCGCCTCCGAGCGCGTCGGCGCGATCGCCTATGGCATCAAGCCGCGCGAGGACCAGGTCGTGCTGATCAACGGGCCGATGTATCACTCGGCGCCGCATTCCTACGGCATGCTGGCGTTCCGCAGCTTCTGCACCATCGTTCTGCAGGCGCGGTTCGACGCCGAGGAGCTGCTGGCGCTGATCGAGCGCCACCGAGTCACCCACGTCCACATGGTGCCGACCATGTTCGTCCGGCTGCTGCGGCTGCCCGATGCAATCAAGCAGCGCTACGACCTCTCGTCGCTGCGTTTCGTCGTGCACGGTGCTGCGCCCTGCCCACCCGAAATCAAGCGGGCCATGATCGACTGGTGGGGACCGGTCATCAACGAATATTTCGGCTCGACCGAGACCGGCATTCCGGTGTGGCACTCGGCCGAGGAGGCCTTGAAGAAGCCGGGCACGGTCGGCCGCGCCATCGAAGGCGGCATCGTCAAGATCTTCCGCGAGGACGGCAGCCTCTGCGGCGCCGGCGAGGTCGGCGAAATCTACATGCGCCAGACGGCGGTACCGGACTTCGACTATCACGGCAAGGCGCAGGCACGCGCCGAGGCCGGGCGCGACGGCCTCGTCAGCGTCGGCGACGTCGGCTATCTCGACCAGGACGGCTATCTCTTCCTGTGCGACCGCAAGCGCGACATGGTGATCTCGGGCGGCGTCAACATCTATCCCGCCGAGATCGAGAACGCGCTGATTGCGATGCGAGGGGTGCGCGATTGCGCCGTGTTCGGCATCCCCGACGCGGAATATGGCGAGCGGCTGTGCGCCTGCATCGAGCCGGAGACAGGGGCGCAGCTCTCCGCCGCCGGCGTGCAGGCGTTCCTGCGCGAGCGGCTGGCAAACTTCAAGGTGCCGAAGGAGGTCCAGTTCCTGGATGCGCTGCCCCGCGAGGCGACGGGGAAGATTTTCAAGCGCAAGCTGCGGGATCCCTATTGGGCAAACCGCGGCTAACGGGCCGAGTGCGGCAGGTCTATCTCGACACGCTGAAGGGGCGCATCCCGCCTGAGCAGGGCCAGATGCTCTCGCTGATTGGGTAAAGCACTTTTGTCGGCGAAATCGGGTTCATGAATTGGAAGGCCGCTCCGCGCCGGCTCCCCAGCCGGCCCTCCCAAATCACGGCATTTTTGGGCGTTTGCCACCCCGCCGCCGTATTGCTTGCACCTGAATAAGTCGCTCAACGGGCTTCACAATCCCGTCACGCTGCATGTAGTATGTCAGTACATGCTGCTTCGCAGCGTATATTGGAGGCCGGGAGCGTTACTTGAACGCACATGTCTCGCAAGGCAGTTGGCCGGTGCTGGTCCTGAACGCGGACTTCCGGCCGCTGAGTTACTACCCACTGTCTCTGTGGTCGTGGCAGGACGCGATCAAGGCGGTGTTCCTCGACCGCGTCAATATCGTAGCGCATTACGACCAGGCGGTTCACAGTCCCACGCTGCAAATGCAGCTGCCGAGCGTGGTTTCGCTCAAATCCTTCGTCAAGCCGACCACGCATCCCGCCTTCACCCGGTTCAACGTCTTCCTGCGCGACCGCTTCGCCTGCCAATATTGCGGCTCGCCCGACGATCTTACCTTCGATCACATCATCCCGCGCAGCAAAGGCGGTCAGACCACCTGGGAGAACGTGGTCGCGGCGTGCTCGCCCTGTAACCTGCGCAAGGGCAATCTGACGCCGGCTCAGGCAAAAATGTTTCCGCGCCAGAACGCGTTCGCGCCGACCGTGCACCAGCTCCACCGCAACGGCCGCCTGTTCCCGCCAAACTATCTGCACGATAGCTGGCTGGACTACCTCTACTGGGATACGGAGCTGGATCCGTAGGGCAGCGCGCGACTTCCAGCCGCCGCGATCTCGATCCGGCGCAGCGGTCGCGGCAAGGCGCGCCCCAAATCCTTCTTGATTCGTTACCGTCCCTTAAAGCTCTGATGGCAGTTTGGCCGGGATCTGCGGGGCCTGCACGCCGCTGATTGGTCAGGTCGGGTCGTCGCTTATGTTTGCCGAGGCGCTGGAAGCGGTTCAATTTTCGCCATCGAAACGGATCGCCTATGTCCGCTTCGTGCTGGCGGCACTGGCCGTGATGGTGCTGTTCAAGACGTTGAGGTTTGGGCGCTGGGGCGTCTTCCAGATCCGCGAGCTCTCCGATTTCGACGCCTTTTACATCGCCGCGCAACAGGTGTGGCGCGGCCAGGTCGAACTGGTCTACCGGTTCGAAACGCTGATGCAGTTCCAGGCCGAGGCTGCGCATGGAGCAACCGGCTTCATGCCCTGGACCTACCCGCCGCAGTTCGACCTGCTCGTCGCACCGCTGGCGCTGCTGCCGATTGGCATCGCCTATCTCGTGTTCATCGTCGCAACGCTCGCGACCTACTTGCTGATGCTTCGCGCCATTGCGGGCGCGAATTTCGCCCATGTCCTGGTCGCACTGTTTCCCGCGCTTGCGATCACGATCGGCGGCGGACAGAACGGCTTTCTCACCGGCACCCTGATTGGCCTGGTCTGCCTCAACGTGGAGCGGCGCCAGCTTGTCGCCGGCCTCGCGCTGGGTGCGATGGTGATCAAGCCGCATCTCGCCATCGCGGTCGGCGTCTACATGCTGGCGACACGCCGCTGGGTGGCGCTCGCGACCGCCGCGACCGTCGTGCTGGCAAGCTCCATGGTCTGCACACTGGTGTTCGGCTGGCAGATCTGGACCGCATGGCTTGGCGCGATCGGGGAATCGGCGCGTTTTCTCGATCAGGGCATTTACCCGCTGCTGCGAATGATCTCGACCTACGCGGCGCTTTCCCGTGCGGGCGTTCCGCCCATTCTTGCCTTCTGGACGCAGGCAGCGGTCGCGAGCCTTGCGCTTTGCGCGGTGGTGCTTGCCGTTTGGCTCGGCGCGGCGCGCAAGATGTCGCCTCGATTCGCCCTCGGCATCACCGCCATGGTCTCGGTGATGATCAGCCCCTACGCCTATGACTATGATCTGCCCATGATCGGCATCGGCCTCGCCTTGCTGCTTCCCGATCTGGCGCTGCTGGCGAGCGCGCGCGAACGCGGCGTCATCTACGGGCTGATCCTGCTGGCCGGCGCCTACGGCATGCTTCAATCGGCGCGGCTGGCGGCGCAGTTCGGCGAGGAACAGGCCTATCTCGCCGGACTGACCGACAGGTTTGCGCCGGCCCTCGGCGGCTTCGCGATGATGGCCTTGCTGGCCGTGCTGCTGCGGCTGCTCTGGCGCGGAATGCAGTCCGCATCCGTCCTACCGCGAGCCGCCCAGGCTGCGGAATAGCGCCATTACGTTCGCGACAGAGCCAGCGTCACGCCGCCGCGCGAGGGAACCGGAACGGCCGGTACCCGTTCAATCGGAGCCCATGCGGAAGCGAAGGCTGCCGCGCAACCAGGGAGGCTCACCATGCCCACCGCCGAGAAGGATCATGTCTACAAGATCCTGGAACTGGTCGGATCGTCCGAGACCTCGATCGACGACGCCATAAAAAATGCTGTCAGCCGCGCGTCCAAGACCATCCGCGAGATGAAATGGTTCGAGGTGGTGCAGACCCGTGGCCACATCGAGAACGGTGCGGTGCGCCACTACCAGGTGACGCTGCGCGTCGGCTTTACGCTGGAAGGGTGAGGCGGGCTTGCGTCGATAAAGCTCGCTCGTCAGCGCACCGTAGCCGCCGAGAATGCCAACCGCGCAACTTTAAGCCAGGTGACTTTAAGCCAGGTGACACGCCACGTAATGTCCGCCCGCGCCTTCCTTCAGCTCCGGCGCGGCTTCCGCGCAGCGGGGCTGGGCGATCGGGCAGCGGGTGTGGAAGTGACAGCCTGACGGCGGCTTCATCGGGCTCGGCACGTCGCCCTTGAGGCGGATGCGGTTGCGCTTGAGCTTGGGATCCGGCACCGGCACCGCGGAGAGCAGTGCCTTGGTGTAGGGATGCTGCGGATTGCGATAGAGATCGCTCGCCTTCGCCAGCTCGACGATGCGGCCGAGATACATCACCGCGACACGGTCGGAGATGTGCTCGACCACCGACAAATCGTGCGCCACGAACAGATAGGTGAGGTTCAGCTCGGCCTGGAGATCTTCCAGCAGGTTGATGACCTGCGCCTGGATCGAGACGTCGAGCGCGGATACCGGCTCGTCGCAGACGATCAGCTTCGGCTCGACCGCAAGGGCGCGTGCGATCACGATGCGCTGGCGCTGGCCGCCGGAGAATTCATGCGGATAACGTCGCATGTGCTCGGCCTTGAGGCCGACCTTGACCAGCAAGCCCGCGACGCGTTCCTCACGCTCCCTGGCGTTGGCTGCGAGATTGTGGATGGTGAAGGCTTCGCCGAGGATCGAGCCGACCGTCATGCGCGGATTGAGCGAGGCGAACGGATCCTGGAACACGAGC
The DNA here is from genome assembly GCF_051853015.1 of Bradyrhizobium sp. BLXBL-03. Taxonomy (NCBI): domain Bacteria; kingdom Pseudomonadati; phylum Pseudomonadota; class Alphaproteobacteria; order Hyphomicrobiales; family Nitrobacteraceae; genus Bradyrhizobium; species Bradyrhizobium sp. BLXBL-03. The sequence goes on from NZ_CP182470.1 coordinate 7,808,775, forward strand.
TGCATGTTCCGCCGCATCGCCCGCAGATCGTTGCCGCCGAGGTTGCGCACGTTCTGACCGTCGAAGGTGACTTCGCCATCGGTCGGCTCGATCAGGCGCAACACGCAGCGTCCCGTGGTCGACTTGCCGCAACCGGACTCGCCGACCAGACCAAGCGTCTCGCCGCGATTGACGGAGAACGACACGCCGTCGACCGCATAGACGGTGCCGACCTGGCGCGACAGCAGGCCGCCGAGCACGGGGAAATATTTCTTCAGGCCGCTGACGCGGAGCAAGGGCTCGCTCATGCCGCGCCTCCCAATTGCGGATCGCCGAGATGACAGGCCATGCGGTGGCCGGGCGCGATCTCGCGCAGCAACGGCTCCTTCGCGGTGCAGACGTTCATGGCGAACTTACAGCGCGGCGCGAAGCGGCAGCCGACCGGCGGATTGATCAGGATCGGCACCGAGCCGCCGATCGCCTCGAGCCGCGTCTTGTGCTCGCTGTCGAGATCGATGCGCGGAATCGAGCGGATCAGGCCTTGCGTGTAGGGATGGCGCGGATCGGCGAAAAGAGCGTCGACGCCGGCTTCCTCCACCACCTTGCCGGCATACATCACGACAACCCGCTGCGCCGTTTCGGCGACCACGCCCATGGCATGGGTGATCAGCATCACCGCCATGCCGAAGCGCTCCTTCATGTCCTGGAGCAGGTCGAGGATCTGCGCCTGGATGGTGACGTCGAGCGCAGTGGTCGGCTCGTCGGCGATGATCAGCTTGGGCTTGCAGGCCAGCGCCATCGCGATCATCACGCGCTGGCGCATGCCGCCGGAGAACTGGTGCGGATAGTTGTGCACACGGCCTTCGGCGTTCGGGATCTGCACCAGCTTCAGCATCTCGATGGTGCGCTCGAGCGCCTGCTTCCTGGTGACGCTCTCGTGCCGGCGCAGGCTCTCGGCGATCTGCTCGCCGACGGTGAGCACCGGATTGAGCGAGGTCATCGGCTCCTGGAAGATGAAGCCGATCTCCTTGGCGCGGATTTCGTCGAGCTGGCTGCTCGTCAACGGCACCAGATCGCGGCCTTCGAAGATGATCTCCCCTGCGGCGATGCGGCCCGGCGGCATCGCGATCAGCTTCAGGATCGACATTGCGGTCACGGTCTTGCCGCAGCCGGATTCGCCGACGACGCAGAGCGTCTCGCCCTTGTTGATGGTGATGTCGACGCCGTCGACGGCCTGGAGGATGCCGTCATCGGTAGAGAAGTGGGTCTTGAGGCCTTTGATCTCGAGCAGCGGCGCCATCAGATCACCCGTCGCGCATCGAGCGCGTCGCGCAGACCGTCGCCGATGAAGTTGATGGCGACGACCGCGATGAAGATCGCGCCACCCGGGAACAGGGCCCAGTGCGGGCCGATATCGAGGAAGTCCTTGGCGTCGAACAGCAGCCGGCCCCAGGTCGGGGTATCAGGCGGGAAGCCGAGACCGAGAAAGGACAGCGTCGATTCCGCAATGATGGCGGCGGCAACATCGATGGTGCCGGCGATGATCACCGGGCCGAGCGCATTGGGCAGGATGTGCTTCACCACCTGCCGCACGGGGCTCGCACCAAGCGCACGCGCGGCCTCGACGAACTCCTTCTCTCGGATCGACAGGAACTGGGCGCGGACGAGGCGCGCCACCGGCATCCAGCGCAGGCCGCCGATCACGAGCACGATCAGGATGAAGATGCCGCCCTCGGGACCGAACGTCGCTTTCAACGCGTCGCGGAACAGATAGATGAGCATCAAGAGCAGCGGCAGTGCCGGCAGCGACAGAAAGAGGTCGGTGAGCCACATCAGACCGTGCCCAAGCGCGCCGCGCGACATGCCGGCCAGCGCGCCGATCAAGGTCCCGATGAAGACCGAGACCAGCATCGCGGCGAGCCCGACGGCAAGCGAGATGCGCCCGCCATAGATCATGCGCGCCAGGATGTCCTGGCCGAGATCGTCGGTGCCGAAAGGATGGGTGAGCGATGGCCCCTGCAGGCCGGCGACGATGTCGATGTCGTTGATCTTGACGCGCCAGATGAAGGGACCGACGACGACCGCCAGGATCAGAACGAGAAGCAGGAAGGCGCTGACCACGGCGAGCTTGTGGCGGCTATAGCGCCGCCACGTCTCGCGCCAGGGCGAATAGACGCCCCGCTCAGCGGAGGGAGATGCGAGGGTCAAGCCAGCCATACAGGACGTCCGCGATGAGATTGAACAGCACCACGAGGCACGCGAAAACGAAGGTGACGGCCATCACCACCGGCGTGTCGTTGGAAAGGATGGAGGAGATCAGCAGCGATCCGATGCCGGGAATACGGAAGATCTGCTCGGTGACGAGGGCGCCGCCGAACACTGCAGGCATCTGCAACGCGATCAGCGTGACCACCGGGATCATGGCATTGCGCATCACGTGCTTGACGATGACCTTGGCCTGGCCGAGCCCCTTGGCGCGCGCCGTGGTGACATAGTCGAGCCTGATGACGTCGAGCATCGCCGAACGGACGAAGCGCGTCATCGACGCTGCCTGGAACAGGCCGAGCACCGCCACGGGCATGATGGCCTGACGAATCATCTCCAGCACATAGTGGATGCCGGTGGCCTTGATGTCGGTGGTGTAGACAAAGGGCAGCCAGTCCAGCGTGACCGAGAAGATCAGGATGAACAGGAGACCGGTGAAGAAGGTCGGCAGCGAGAAGCCGATGAAGGCGAGCGTGTTCGCGATCTGGTCGAACAACGAATAGGGCTTGGTGGCGGCATAGACCCCGACGGGGATGGCGATCAGGAGTGCCAGGACCTGCGCCGAGCCGATCACGTAGAGCGTGGCCGGCAGGCGCTGGAGGATCAGCCTGTCGACGTCCATCCTGCTGACGAAGGAGAAGCCCCAATCGCCGTGCGCCATGGCAAAGAGCCAGTGCAGGTAGCGGAGATAGATCGGATCGTCGAGGCCGAACCTGGCCCGAAGTGCGGCCTGCACTTCGGGTGGCACGTTCGGATTGGTCGCCAACTCCGAAAAGGGATCGCCGGGCGCGAGCGCCAGCACGAAGAACAGCACCGCCGAAATGCCGAGCAGGCTCGGAATGGCGATCAGAAGGCGACGCAGGACATACTGGCTCATGGGGAAGAATCCCGTCTATGTCCGCGCGATCATGCCCCCCGATACCAGTCCTGGATGTTGTCGGTCCGGTTGGCCCAGCCCGAGACGACCGGCTGCAGCGCGGTGGCGCAGGCATCCACCGTCAGGCGGTGCATCACCGGGATGAACACGACATCCTGCCACAGCATGTCGTTGCACTTGATGTAGAGCGCGGCGCGCTTGACCGGGTCGATCTCGGTCTCCGCAGCCTCGATCGCGGCGTCGTAGTCCTTGTTGACCCAGCGCGGGAAGTTCTGCCCCTGCCATTTGTTGTCTTTGCTGGCGACCTGGCTCGAGATGTAGCGCTTCATGTGCAGGGCAGGATCGGGCTGCGTCATCGGGATCTGGAACTCCTCGATGTCGGTGTAGAACTTCGAATAGGTGTCGGGATTGGCGACGTCGGAGGAGAAGAACACCGAGGCGACGACCGATTTCAGCTCGACGTCGATGCCCGCCTTCTGGCAGGCCTGCTTGACGATCGCCTGTGTCTTCTGGCGCGGACCGTTGATCGAGGTCTGGTAGACGAACTTCAGCTTCTTGCCGTCCTTCTCGCGGATGCCGTCGGCACCGGCCTTCCATCCGGCCTTCTCGAGCAGCGCGATCGCCTTCTCGAGGCTGAACTCCCATTTGGTGTTCTTGGACACGAAGTCCTCGGGACCATTGAGGTAGTTCGAGGTGGTGCGACCGGCGCGGCCGTAGATCGCCTTCTTCACGGACTCGCGGTCGACGAGCAAAGCGAGCGCCTGACGCACCGCGAGGTCCGACAGGATTGGATGCTTGGTCTTTATCGAGGACCGTTCCCCATCGACCTCGGTGTTCGGATCGGTGAAGTTGACCGCAATGAACTCGATGTCGCCGCCCACGGCATAGGTGGTCTTGCCCTTGCCACCCTTCTCGAGGCGCAGCAGCACTTCGTCCTCGACCTGCATGTTCCAGGCGAAATCGAATTCGCCGGTCTGGATCACGGCTCGCGCCGCGGAGACGGCATCGCCGCCCCCCTTCATCTCGATGGTGTCGAAATGCGGACGGTTGGGCATGTGGTACTCGGGATTGAGCTCACCGCGGATCAGGTCGCCCGGCTTGAACTCGACGAATTTGTAGGGGCCGGTGCCGACCGGGGCCAGATTGGTCGGCGCTTCGCGGGACTTCGAACCCTTGTAGTCCGCAAACAGATGTTTCGGGATAATGCATCCATAGGCGCCGACGAACGCATTGGCCCAGAACGGCGTCGGCTTGTTGAACACAAGCCGGATGGTGAGGTCATCGACCTTTTCGACCGTCATGTCGGCATAGGTGCTGATCGAGACGGCCGCCGTGGCGGGGTCGCTGGCATAGGCCCAGGTAAAGACGAGATCGTCGGCCGTCAGGGGTTTGCCGTCGTGCCATTTGACCCCGGGCTTGATCTTCCAGGTCACCGACTTGCCGTCAGCGGCAAGACCGCCATTCTTGATCGACGGGATCTCGGCGGCGAGGATCGGATTGAGGTGGCCGTCGACGTCCCAGCTGGCGAGCGGCTCATAGAACAGACGCGAGCCGTCCTGATCCTTGGTGCCGGTGGCGAAATGCGGATTGAGCAGGGTCGGTCCCTGCCACCACAGCAGCTTGAGCGGGCCACCGCCGCCGCGCTTGGTCGGCGGATAGGGCGACGGGCTCTGCGCCATGGCAACGCCGCCGATGGCGAGGATCTGGTTCGCCATGGGGGCAGTGAGACCGACAGCGGCCAGGCGCTGAATGAAGGCGCGGCGATCCATCCGCCCGTCCTTCACGTCACCGATCATCGAACGCAGTTCTTTGTCCAGCATGGTTATCCCCCGTCTGGTTCCCATATGCTTGCGGGCGGCCGCGGAACGGCCGCCTGGGTTTTGGCTGGCGGTAGATGGCACACCGAATAGGTCGCACGTCAACTGCAGCCGTGTGTGTGCAAACGATGTTCTGGCTGTCGGTTGGGCAAAATTTCATTCCGCAGCCCAACGGTTCGGCATTCCAGCGTCAAAATCCGCTGGAAACCTAGTTGCACTGCGAAAAATTTGTTCGCGAGATCAGACGAAGTATCGAGATTGAATTCTACGCGACGGACATATTGAGCGGCGGCGCGACATGGTCCGGCAGCGGGCAGACATAAGGCGTCTTGGCCGTCCGCTTCGTCAGATCGGCCTTCGCAGCCTTGATCAGTTCCGGTTCGCTCAACGCCTTGATGCCGAGGCCGGCCATGGCCTTGGCCGCCTGTACCATCGCCTTGTGCGCGTGGGGACTCTTGCCCTGCGCCACTACCTGCCAGGTGTGGAACGGCGTGCCGATTGCAACCGTTGGTGCGTGAACCTGCACGGTCGGCACCACCCAGCTGACGTCGCCCACGTCGGTCGAGCCGACCAGCGGGTTGCGCTTGGCATCCAGCGGCACCAGGAAGTCGGCCAGCGGCCGGTCGGTCGGCTCCATGCCGATCGCGTAATACACCGACGCGATGTCCTTGTCGGTCAGCGTCGCGCGGATCTGGCTGGCAAAGCCCTTGTCGGTGTCGTCGAAATGCGGCGGTCCGAGCTCCTCCATGACCCGATGCAGCGCCTGTTCCAGCGGCGTGTTCGGCAGGATGTTGGAGACTGCAGAGATGATCTTCATCTCGACCTTGGTCTCGGTCATCAAGGCCGCGCCCTCTGCGATCTTGCTGACGCGCCCGACCAGCTCGTTCATACCGGGAAGGTCCCGGGCACGAATGGAATAGCGCACCCGGGCGTGAGCCTGCACCACGTTGGGCGCAATGCCGCCGGTGTCCAGCAGCGCGTAATGCACGCGCGCATCGCTCGGCATGTGCTCGCGCATGTAGTTCACGCCAACATTCATCAGCTCGACCGCGTCGAGCGCGGAACGGCCGAGATGGGGCGAAGCCGCCGCATGCGAGGTGCGGCCGGTGAAGATGAAGTCGGCGCGGGTGTTGGCGAGCGACGGCGTCACCGCGACTTCCCAGAAACTATGCGGATGCCACGTAATGGCGATATCGGCGTCCTCGAACGCGCCCGAGCGCACCATGAACGCTTTGGCTGCGCCGCCTTCTTCCGCCGGGCAACCGTAATAGCGCACGCGGCCTGGCACCTTGTTCTCGGCGAGCCAGTCCTTGACCGCGGTCGCGGCGAGCAGGGCGGCGGAGCCGAGCAGATTGTGACCGCAACCATGGCCGTGACCGCCGGTTTCGACCGGACGGTGTTCGGCAACGCCGGCCTCCTGGCTGAGGCCTGGCAGCGCATCGTATTCACCCATGAAGGCGATGACCGGGCCGCCCTCGCCCCATTCCCCCATCACCGCTGTCGGAATGCCCGCGACCTTCTCGGTGATGCGGAAACCCTGGTGGCGCAGCTCAGCGAGATGCTCGGCGCAGGAGCGCGCTTCGGTGTAGCAGACCTCGGGCATGCCCCAGACCTTGTCGCTGAGGTCGATGAAGCGTCCCTTGATCGTGTCGATGCCACGCCAGATGTCGCTGCGATTGTCCATGGTTCTGTCCGTGATCTCTTGGCCAACGAAGCGGCAATGGTTAGCAGCTTCATTGCACCCCGCCTAGCATCTCGCGGGACAGCAGCCATGCGACCGGTGCCGGAAGGGGCAACCGCCGGGCGAATTTGGGCGAACAATTTCTGTCGTCCTCCGAAATCGGCGTCACGACATCTGGAATAGTTGCGGTCAAGTCTTTCAAGACGGCCTCCTGCGGCCTAAATTATGCTTGCTTCGTGCGTTGTTCCGCAGCCTCGGCGGAGCGATGCTCTCAGCCAGGAGAACTCCATGACTGTTCTGACCGAATGGAGAGTGCCGCCGGCCTATCAGCCGCGTGCGAGCGACTACGGCTTCGATCTTGACCGTGCGCTCGGTTCCGTTGTCGGCCTCCACGCCATCATCCCGCCAGACGCCTTCAGCGCGGAAACGCTCGGCACCGAGCGCGCTGGCAATGGCGTCGTGATCGACGACGGGCTGGTGCTCACGATCGGCTATCTCATCACGGAGGCGGAATCCGTCTGGCTTCATCGCGGCGACGGACACGTGGTGGAGGGACATGTGCTCGGCTTCGACGCCGTCACCGGCTTCGGCCTGGTGCAGGCGCTCGGACGGCTCGACATCGAGCCGCTGCCGCTCGGCTCCTCGGCGGACGTCAGGCTCGGCGACCGCGTCGTGGTCGGCGGCGCCGGAGGGCGGACGCGCTCGGTCGCGAGCCAGATCGTCGCCAAGCAGGAATTCGCCGGATATTGGGAGTATCTGCTCGACGAGGCCTTGTTCACCTATCCCGCCCATCCGAATTGGGGCGGCACGGGATTGATCAACGAGCGCGGCGAATTGATCGGCATCGGCTCGCTCCAGCTTGATCGTGAGCGCGACGGCAAGGCCGAGCACGTCAACATGGTCGTGCCGATCGACCTGTTGAAACCGATCCTCGACGACCTGCGCAAGTTTGGCCGCGTCAACAAGCCAGCGCGGCCATGGCTCGGGCTCTATTCGACCGAGATCGACAACCGCGTCGTGGTGATCGGGATCTCCGCCAATGGTCCGGCTGCTCGCGCCGAGCTCAAGACCGGCGACGTGATCCTGGCCGTGGATGGTGAGAAGGTCACGAGCCAGACGAGCTTCTACAAGAAGATGTGGGCGCTCGGCCCTGCCGGCGTCGACGTGCCTCTCACCGTGCATCATCAGGGCAGCGCGCATCATGAGGGCGTCACCTTCGACGTCACGGTGACGTCGACTGATCGCTTCAAGCTTCTGAAGGCGCCGAAGCTGCACTAGTCCAGCCAAGGGAAGCAGCAATGACCGAGGCCGTCGTCGACGACATCGTGGCCGTGCTGCCGCCGCTGCTCAACGCGCTGGAAGCGCTCGGCTACTTCGCCCGGCATTTGCATCCGCCGGCCTTCGGCTCGGTCATGAACGCGATCGGCGCGCCTGACGATGCGCTGCAAGGCGCGCGCGCTGCGATCGGAGAATGGCCGGAGCAATTTGCCGGGCTTCGCGAGCGGCTCGATCTCGCCTGCAACGAGACGCTATCAGCCTTTGCCGGCATCCGTGACGTCGAGCGCGGCAATGGCGATCTCGTCTCCGTCTTCCGCGCGCTGCGCCACCTGCCGCGCGCGCAAGAGGTGCTCTATCCGCTGTCGGTGCAATTCCCGCCAGTGAGCAATTTCTTCCTCAACACCGCCAAGCGCGAGAATGAGGAACTGCTATCGCGGCTAGAGGTCGGCGCGAGCGAGCGCACCGGCATCTTCCACGATCACAACGAGCCCGGCAGCCGTGGCGGCTTCTCGGTCTATGTACCCGAATATTACACGCCGGACCGCGCCTGGCCGCTGGTGATGGCGCTGCATGGCGGCAGCGGCAATGGTCGCGGCTTCCTGTGGAGCTGGCTGCGCGATGCGCGCAGCTTGGGCGCGATCCTGGTGGCGCCGACGGCGACGGGGCAGACCTGGGCGCTGATGGGCGACGACACCGACACGCCCAACCTGATGCGCATTCTCGAGACCGTCCGCGGCCGCTGGACCATCGACGCCTCACGCATGTTGCTGTCAGGCATGAGCGACGGCGGCACCTTCTGCTATGTCAGCGGGCTTGACGGCGCCTCGCCCTTCACCCATCTCGCGCCGGTGTCGGCGACTTTCCATCCGCTGATGGCGGAGATGGCCGACGCTACGCGGCTTCAGGGCCTGCCTGTCTTTATCACTCACGGAAAGCTCGACTGGATGTTTCCGGTGCAGACCGCGCGGCAAACGCAAGCAGCCCTCACGGCCGCGGGCGCCAAGGTCACCTACCGTGAGATCGATGATCTCAGTCACACCTATCCGCGCGAGATCAACGCGGAGCTGCTGCAATGGCTGAACGGGGCGTGAACGAGGCGTCCTTACCCGCGCCCTACTGTCGCGGAACCATTCACTCCGGGCCGACGTTATCCGCCCGACACACCGGAGGGTTCTCCATGCAGACTTTTTTCGGAATGATCCTGGGCGCGCTGCTGCTTGCTTGCAGCGTCTATGTCTATGATTCCATGCAGACGTCGTCAGTCGCCAATGGCGAGGTCGCGATCACCAATCGCACCATCGTGAACTGGGACGTTGCAAAGGCCGATTGGGACCTGCTGCGCGATCGCGCGCACAAGGACTGGGTCAAGATCTCGTCCAAGTAATTCGATCAACCTGATATGAACAAGGCGCCGTCGCGGATCCGCGGCGGCGCCTTTGTCTTGACTGCGACCAGCACGGCGATATTCAGTTCATCTTGGCTTTGCGGGCGTCGGCGATGACCTGCTCGAATTCGTTCATGCTGAGCACGCCGGGGACGCGATACTTGCCGACGATGAAGGACGGCGTGCCGTTGAAGCCGAAAGCTTCGGCCTGCTCGTTGTTGCGCTTGAGGATCGCGTCGATGTCCTTGGCGTGCGCGGTGAGGTCGCCCTTGAGACGATCCATGTCGACTCCGACCGAGGCGAGCAGCTCGTTGATGCGCGATTCGGTCAGGCGCGAGCTGACGCCCATCATGGCGTCATGGGCCTTGTGATACTTGTCCTGGTATTTCGCGGCGAGTGCGATACGGGCGGCCGCCACCGAGACCGACCCGAGGATCGGCCAGTCCTTCAAAACCAGCCTGACCTTGCCGTCGTCCTGGACGACCTGGCGCAGCTCCGGCTCGAGCTTGCGGCAATAGGGGCAATTGTAGTCGGACCATTCGATGATGCTGATGTTGCCATCGGGATTGCCGGCAACGGGAACATCGGGATCGCGCAGCACCTTGGCTTCGGTCAGCACCTCGTCATCACCGGTGGCCGCGCGTGCCAAGGTCATCCCGCCAGCCGCAAGGGCGCCCGCGCCCATCAGCGTCAGCGCCGTTCGGCGCGTCGGCATAAGTCCCCTATTCCGATATCCAGCCATATCTTGTCCCGTTTCGGTCCCATCGCAGCAAATACGCGTCAGGACCGGGAGTTGTTACAGACAATATAGAGTGTTGCGGAGGCGATGTCATCGCAGCAGCAGAGTCACCACCAAAGGGACCAGAAACGAGGTCACCAGAGCGTTCAGGCTCATGGCGATACCGGAGAACACGCCGGCGATCTCGTCGACCTGGAACGCTCGGGCAGTCCCGATGCCGTGCGCGGCAAGTCCGGCGGCAAAACCGCGGGCGCGAAAATCGGTCACACCGGTACGATTCATCAGCGGCGTGACGATAATGGCACCCATAATCCCCGTGAGGATCACCGCAACCGCCGTCAGTGATGGGTCCGCATGCAGGGATTCCGCGATGCCCATGGCAACGCCCGCCGTGACCGATTTCGGCGCCAACGACAGCACCACATCGCGCGGCAGGCCAGCGAACTCCGCCAGCAGCACGACAGAAACCACGGCCGTCACCGAGCCCGCCACCAGCGCCACCAGCATCGGCACAATGGATGAGACCACGCGCCTGCGGTTCTCGTAGAGGGGCACGGCGAGCGCGACGGTGGCGGGCCCGAGCAGGAAGTGCACGAACTGCGCGCCGGCGAAATAGGTGGTGTAGGAGGTGCCCGTTACGAGCAGGAACGCTCCGATGATCCACATTGCATGCAGCACGGGATTGGCGAATGGATGGCGCCGCGTCGCCAGCGACACGGCATCCGTGGTGGCATAGACCAGCAGCGTCACCGTCAGCCAGAGCAGCGGTGATTGCGACAGATAGACCCAGAGCGAGAACGGATTGTCCTTCATGGGACGTCCTGCTGTCGCAACAGACGGCTGACCAGGCGGAAGGTCAGGACGGTCACCAGCAAAGTCACGACCACCGAGGCTGCCAGGATCAGAATGATGGCAACGCCATGAGAGGCGAGCAGATCGAGCTTTTGCACGACGCCGACGGCGGCGGGCACGAACAGCAGCGACAGATGCGCCAGCAGCCCCTTGCTCGCGGTCTCCACGCCGTCGTTCCGCAATGGCCCACGCGCGAGCAGTGCAAACCGGTCGCGGGCGAGCAGCAGGATCAGAAGCAGGAGCAGGCCGAGCACAGGCCCAGGCAGCGGCAGGCCGAGGCCGCGGACCACGGCTTCGCCGATCAATTGGCAGAGCAGGATGAGGCTGAGACTCGCGAGCATGACGCATCAAGGGATGCGCTGCAGGGCTTGTCAATTGCCGCTAGGCGTGGGATTGGCGCGGCTCGTGCGAAGCGGTTGCGCGGGGCAGCATTGCCATCAGCGTGCCGGTCATGGTCGCGATCAGTGTGGTCTTGCCCTCGTGTTCGGCAAAAGCCTTGGCTTCGCAGAAGGTAAGTGTACGGCCGGGCTTGACGACCTCGGCCTTGAAGACAAAGCGTTCGCCGCGGGCCGGCGCGAGCAGCGTGGTCTTGAACTCGACCGTGAGGATATCGGCCTCTGATGGCATCAGCGTGAAGGCGGCGACGCCGCAGGCATTGTCGAGCCCGGCGGTGATGATGCCGGCATGGACAAAGCCGTTCTGCTGTGTGAAGGCGGCCGAATGCAGCATGGCGAGCTCGACCTCGCCTGGCGCGAGGCGGACGATCACGATGCCGAGCGTGTGCATCGCCGGCTGCCGCTCGAACATCGCGATGGCCGCCGCACGATAGCCGGGGTTATTCGGCTCGAACGCAGCCATGGCTCAGGCCTCGACCGGTTCGACAAGATGCCTCAGAGCGAGCTCGCGGATCACAGCCTCGAATGGCACCGATTTGCGCTGGCTGCGGTCCATGTGCACACCGATGATTTCGCAAGTTGCGGCGAGTTCGCCGGTCTCGGCATTGGTCAAGTCGTGCCGAAAGCGGATCGACTTGTCGCCAACTTCGAGCAGATGGCTGCGGATCTCGACGATGTCGCCGGCGAGCAACTCGCGCTTGTAGCTGATGTTCTGCTGCACCGCTGCCATGCCGCGGCCGGAGATGCGCAGATAGCTCGGCGTCAGCCCGAGCCGGGCGAACAGATTCCAATTGGCCTCGTCGAACTTGCCGACATACCACATGATGTTCATGTGGCCGACATGATCGCAGTGCCAGGGATAGACCGTGCCGCGGTAGGTTGCCTCCTGCTCCATCGTCATTGCCCGCCCTTGCCGTGTCTTGATTTTGATACGCTAGCGTATCAAGCGCCGAACGCGTTAGCAATACGGCACCGTATCAAGAACCGGTGAGGGCTTCATTTATGAACGACGGCAAGGGCGACGTCTGGGTCGAGGCAGGATTCAAGGAGCTTGCCCGTGCAGGCGTCGGGGGTGTCAGGGTCGAGGTGCTCGCCAAGAATCTCGGCGTCACCAAAGGCGGCTTCTACCGCCGCTTCGCCGACCGCGCCGCGCTGCTGGAGGCCATGCTGGTGCACTGGCGCGAGGGCCGTTCGACCTCGATCGCGCAGCAGACCAGCCTTGACGGCGAAGCACCCCGCGATCGGCTGAAGGCGGTGATCCAGCTCTACTCCGAGCGGCTCAATCCGGAAGGCATGGCGATCGAGCTCGCGATCAGGCAATGGGCGCGTTCAGACGAGAGCGCCGCGGCGGCGGTCGCAAGTGTCGATGCGGCGCGGCTGAAGCACGTCGCCGAACTCTATCGCGCGACCGGCCTTGAAGCCGAAGAAGCTGAAGCACAGGCCTTCCTGTTCTACTGCTTCATCTTCGGCCAGAGCCTGTTGTTCGTCGAGCGCGGCCCGCGCAAGCGATCGCAGCTCGTGGCGAAGTCGGCCGAAAAACTGCTGGACTGAAACAAGAGGCCGGAGCCTGGCTCCGGCCTCGACGTGATCTCGAAGCCTCAGGCGGCGCCTTTCAGCTTCTTGTTGCATTCGCTGTAATAGCCGCCGCCCTTTGCGATCCACTTCATGCCGCCATTGCCGTTGGTGGTCTTGTTGGCATTGTATTGGTCGACACAGGTGTGAAGGCGGGCCTTGCCGGCGGTCTCCTTGGCGTATTTCGGATCGACGGCGTTCGGGAAGATCGCCGGACCGGCCGGCAGGGTCGGCGCCGGAGCAGCTGCGGGCGCAACTTCCTTCTTCGCCGTCGTTGTCGCCGCCGGCGCGGACGGAGGTGCGGCGGGGGCAGCTGCGGTCGGCGCAGCCGCAGGCGTCGCGTCGGCGCCGCACTGGGCCTTGCGGAAGTCATTCCACTTCATGGTGCCGAGCGAGCCGTCCTTTTTGGCGGCTTGATACTTCGCGCTGCACTCCTGCGCGGTCAATGCCCGGGCCGGCGCACTCGCCACCAGCGCGGCAACGCCCGTTACCGCAATGGCACACAACAATTTCGCTTGAATGGTCATCCTTGGTCTCCCTCAGGGAAGCAAAACGAGGATTGCTATCGTAGCGTGTCGGCGACTTCGGACAAGAAAGCGATGGTGGCTGAGGCCAAAATATAGTGGCCGCTCCGGTCGTGTTATTCATGTGGCGTTCAGCAACGCGGGTCGACGTTCGCGGCCTCCGCAACTCTCGCAAGAAGAGCCACATCATGACCCTCGCCTCCCGCCTTGCCGTCGTCGCGATCGCCTCCCTGTTCGCCACCGGCACCGCCTTCGCCCAGACCGCGGCGCCGGCTGCCAAGTCCGATATGAAGACCGATGCTGCTACCACCACTGACAAGAAGGCGCCAAAGGAGCACTCGGCCGAGTCGCTGGAATGCTCCAAGCAGGCGGACGCCAAGGGCCTGCATGGCAAGGAGCGCAAGAAATTCCGCTCCGAATGCATCAAGACTGCGAAGGCCGGTGGCGCTGCCACGCCAGCGCCGGCCGCTGACAAGAAGTAACTCCGTCACAATCCTCGCCTCGCCTTTGGCGAGAGGCGCACGCATTGCGGCATGACGAGCCTGCAATTGTGCCCCTCTCGCCGATTTGCGATAAGGCGGCGTGAAGCAAATCACCGCCTCCCTTCCGTTCGAATGGCCGAGCCGTGCCAAGGTTTTAGGCACCGCGGAGACACTTATCATCGGCGCGGCCGGTGGATTGATGTTCCTTGCCCTGGGCTTGCCGGGCGGGTTGATCTCGGGATCGATGATCGCGGTCGGAATCGCCGCGATTGCCGGACGTCAGCTCTCGGTGCCGCCGCTCCTGACCCAGGCCGTGCTGGTGCTGCTCGGAATTTCGCTGGGCTCGGTCGTATCGCGCCATCTGATCCAGCAGGTCAGTGCCTATCCGCTGACCATCGGTCTTCTGGCGCTCGCCACCTTCTGCTCGACCTTCGGCTCCAGCTATTACTTGCAGCGCGTCCATGGCTGGGACCGCACCTCGGCCTTCCTGGCCGGCAGCCCCGGTGCGCTCTCGCAGATCACCATCCTGGCGGTTGAGCGCGGGGCCGATTTGCCTGGTATCGCGGTGGTGCAGACCATGCGCGTGATCATCCTGACGGCGGCGCTGCCAATGGTGCTGGCTATCGCGGGCGTCGCCCCCTCGGTCTCGCCATCTCTAACGACCGCGATCGCCTCGCCGCTCGATCTTCTGGAACTGGTTGCCGCTTCGCTGGCGGCGTCACTCGTGCTGCGGCTGATGAAATTTCCGGCGAGCTGGATGTTCGGCGCCATGATCGCCTCCAGCGTGCTGCACGGCGCGGGTTGGGTCGACGGCGGCCTGCCGAACTGGGTGCGCGGCGTGTCGCTGGTCGGCATCGGCGCGCTGATCGGCAGCCGCTTCGCCCGGATGCGCATCAAGACGCTGGCCGGCCACATCAACGCCGCGCTCGGCTCATTTGCCGTAGCCATCGCCGTCTCCGCCATCTTCGTCGGCATCGTCGCACTCACCACGCAGGTGAAATTCTCGGACGTCGTCGTCGCCTACGCGCCCGGTGCGATGGACGCGATGCTGGCGCTGGCGCTGACGTTGCACATCGATCCGATCTTCGTCGGCGCCCATCACCTGTCGCGCTTCGTGTTCGTGACAATTGCGACGCCTGGCATCGTGCACCTGTTCGGCCGCACGCAGGACGACGTGGACGACTAGCCGCCCTCCGCAGCCGCTGGTCCCCTCAGCGCGACAATTTCCGCCTCGAGCTCCGCAATCCGCTGATCCCTCGCGGCTAGCGCCGCCGCCACATCCGGGGCGTCGAACTTTTGCGGAATGTGCTGGGGGCAGTTGGTGTCCCAGGCCACGATCTTGAAGAGAATCACCTGCTCGGGCCGGGCGCGATAGCCCTTCGGCATCAGCGCATCCGTCAGCGCATCGTCATCCTCGACAACGCGCGCCTCGCCCCAGATCTTCACGCGACGGCGATGGGCATAGTCCATCACGAAAATGTAGGCCTTGGGGTTCTCGGAGAGATTTCCTTGAGACAGATATTGCTGATTGCCGGCATAGTCGGCGAAAGCAAGCGTCTGCTTGTCCAGCACCTTCAGAAATCCCTTCGGGCCGCCGCGATGCTGGATATAGGGCTGGCCGTCCGCCGATGCCGTGGCAAAGTAGAAGCTGTTGGCCTCAGCGAGGAAGGCCTCGAGGTTCTCGTCGACCTCGGTGCGCCAGCCGCGCTGCTCGACGCGGCCATAGGCTTCGCGCGAGCCCTTGCGTGCCTGGATCGCCTTCACAGCGGGGGTGAAGGCGACATCGCTGGCATAGGTACGAACTGCGGTCATCGGAACATCTCCTGAAAATTCCGGCGCATGTCTGCGGTCTTTCACGACCCAAGATCGACCTTCTGCCGTCTAGAACAATCAGGTGGCTTGACACTTCATCGTTGCGACATATGCAATAATGTCCATGGACCGCCTTGACGCCATGCGCGTTTTCATCACGGTCGCCGATCTGCGCGGCTTTGCGCCGGCGGCGCGCAAGCTAAGGCTATCGCCTTCGGCGGTGACGCGGCTGATTGCAGCGCTGGAGGAGCATCTTGGCGCGCGGCTGCTGCAGCGGACCACGCGACAGGTGCGGCTCACCGATGTCGGCAGGCGCTATCTGGAGCGCGCCCGGCGGATCCTCGCCGACGTCGATGAGGCCGACGGCGCGGCGCGGGAAGAGCGCAACCGGCCGAGCGGGCGGCTGGTGGTCTCGGCCCCGGTGGGTTTCGGCCGGCTCCATGTCGGGCCTGTCATGACCGACTATCTCAAGCGCTATCCCGAGGTGGCGGCCGAGCTCAGGCTGTCGGACAATCTCGTCAACCTTGTCGAGGACGCCGTCGATGCCGCGGTGCGGATCGGCCATCTTGCCGATTCCTCACTGGTCGCGCGTCAGGTCGGCGAGATGCGGCGGATCACGGTGGCAACGCCAGGCTATCTCAAGCGCCACGGCGAGCCGAGGACGCCGCAGGCGCTGTCTGAGCACCAGACGATCCAATTTGGTCCGTCCGCGAGCTGGCAGTTCATGCAGGACGGCCGGGGCATCGAGGTGACGCCAACTCCGCGCTTCACCAGCAACAGTGCCGACGCCGCCCTGCAATATGCCGAAGCCGGCGGCGGCATCACGCGCGTGCTGGCCTATCAGGCCGCCGAGGGCCTGAGGCGCGGACGCCTGAAGGTCCTGCTGGCGAAATACGAGCAGCCGGCGTTGCCGATCCACATCGTCTACCCGACCTCGCGGCTGCTCTCGGCCAAGGTGCGGGCGTTCATCGATCTCGTGGTGGAAACGACGGATTGGAAGTTTGGGTGAAGTCGTCATTCCGGGGCTCGCGAAGCGAGAACCCCGAATCTCGAGATTCCGGGTTCGGTGCTTCGCACCGCCCGGAATGACGGCTATCCCGGCTTCGGCACGACGCGAAACGTGCCGCTGGCCCGCGCGATCACGACGCCGTCGGCCTTGACCAGGCTCTGCGCGAAGCAGATCGTCTTGCCGGTCTTGATCACGTCGCTCTCGATCGAGCACCATTGGCCGGTCTCGGCCGAGCCGACGAAATCGATCGACAGCGAAACCGTCACGAATGAGGTGGTCCAGTTCGTCAGCTGGGCGCAGCTGTAGCCCATCGCGTTGTCGGCGAGCGCGGTGATAAGGCCGCCGTGGATCAAGCCACGCCCGTTGGTGTGCGGCCTTGCCAGCCGCAGGCCGATGATGACGGCACGGTCGGTCTTCTTCGCGTAGAGCGGCTCCCACGGTTCGGTCATCGGACTCTTGCGGGCGAGCGGCTCGAAGCCTTCGGGGATGTCGATGGAGGTCATGCGCGTCTCGCGTTGTTGATTGACAGCATTGAACGCGATGGACGAGACGAACGCATCAATTACAAAGTTTTAAACGGGATTTGCGCAGATGTTTGAAACGTGTGGTGTCGCATTGACAGTGCCGTAGGGTAGGTTAGCCGTAGGCGTAACCCACCACTTCTGTCTCCGCGGAAATCAAACAGGCGGGTTACGCCGAGCAGATGCGCTTCGCGCACTGCTTAGCCAACCCCACCCTACGGCACCTTCTTAGAACGGCAGCCCGACATAATTCTCCGACAGTGACGTCATCGCGGCCGGCGACTGCGTGACGTAGTCGAGCTCGGCGAGCTGGATGCGCGCGCCGATGCTGCCGGTGTCGGGGAATTTGTGCAGCATCGAGGTCATCCACCAGGAGAAGCGCACGGCCTTCCAGACGCGCGCCAGCGCCTTTGCGGAATAGGTATCGATGCCGGCACTCGATTTCTCGTCGTAGAACTCGCGAAGTGCGCCTGACAGATAATGCGCATCGCTGGCGGCGAGGTTCAGCCCCTTGGCGCCGGTCGGCGGCACGATGTGGGCAGCGTCGCCGCACAGGAACATCTTGCCGAAACGCATCGGCTCGGCGACGAAGCTGCGCAAGGGCGCAATGCTCTTCTCGATCGAGGGGCCGGTGATGAGACTGTCGGCCGCCTCCTGGTCGAGCCGGCGCTTCAGCTCATCCCAGAAGCGATCGTCCGGCCACTGATCGACATGGTCATCGAGCGAGCATTGCACGTAATGCCGGCTGCGCTTCATCGAGCGCATGGTGCAAAGCGCAAAGCCGCGCGCATGGTTGGAATAGATCAGCTCGTGGCTGACCGGCGGCGTCTCGGACAAGATGCCGAGCCAGCCGAACGGATAAACCCGCTCGAACTCCTCGATCGCCGTATCAGGCACGCTCGCGCGGCTGACGCCGTGGAAGCCGTCGCACCCGGCGATGAAATCGCAATCGAGCGTGTGGGTGACGCCATCCTTGACCCAGGTTACACGCGGGTGACTGCCGTCGAAATCATGCGGCTGCACATCCTTGGCCTCATAGACGGTGGTGAGACCGGCGGCTTTGCGCGCATTCATCAGGTCGAGCGTGACCTCGGTCTGGCCATAGATCATCACCGTCTTGCCGGTGGCGGCCTTCATGTCGATGCGGTGGCGGCTCCCGGAAAATGCCAGTTCGATACCCTCGTGCACCAGGCCTTCGGCATGCGCCCGCTTGCCGGCACCGACCTGATCGAGCAGCGCGACGGTGCCCTCCTCCAGCAGGCCGGCGCGGATGCGTCCGAGCACGTAGTCGGGGCTCTGCCGTTCCAGGATGACGTTGTCGATGCCGTAAATGTGCAGCAATTGCCCAAGCAACAATCCCGCCGGCCCGGCCCCGATGATTGCGACTTTTGTCCGCAATACTTGCTCCTCCCGATCCTGTAGGCTTCGTCGCGGCTCGCTTGTCGCGTTGATCCACGCAGGATAATTATATCATATAACGGTTTGGCAGAAAGGGAGGTTGGTCGCTCGGACAGCGACAAATCCGTGCAACAGCGCTGACGTAGATGACGCAGCAGTTCCGGCTTGAACGCGCCGGCCGATTAGATAACATGTTAATTAACAAGACCAGGCCATCGAAGCCTGCCGTCACGAAAGGGGAGAGATACGAAATGAGGAAGGCCTGTCTGGCTTTGCTGCTGGCAGCAAGCGTGACGCCTGCGTTCGCGCAGGACAAAACCGTCGACCTGAAGGTCTCGCACTGGGTGCCGGCGTCGCATCCGCTGCAAAAGTCTCTTGAAGACTGGGTGGCCGCAGTGAACAAGGATTCCGGCGGCACCATCACCGGCAAGGTGTTTCCGGCCCAGCAGCTCGGCAAGGCGTTCGACCATTACGACATGGCACGCGACGGCATCGCTGACGTCACCTATGTCAATCCCGGCTACCAGCCCGGCCGCTTCCCGGTCATCGGCGCCGGCGAATTGCCGTTCCTGATCTCTGACGCCAAGGGCGGCTCGATGGGGCTGGACGCCTGGTACCGCAAATACGCCGAGAAGGAGATGAAGGACGTCAAATACTGCCTCGCCTTCGTTCACTCGCCTTCGTCCTTCCACTCGCGCAGCAAGAAGATCGCCATGCCGGAGGACGTGAAGGGTATGAAGATCCGTCCCGCGCATGCCACCATGGCGAACTTCGTCACGGCGCTCGGCGGCACCAATGTGCAGTCCTCCGCCCCTGAAGTGCGCGACATTATCGAGCGCGGCGTCGCCGACGGCGTCACCTTTCCCTGGGGCTCGCTGGTGCTGTTCGGCATCGACAAGGTCACCAAGTTCCACATGGAAGCGCCGCTCTACACCACGACCTTCGTGTTCGTGATCAACAAGGACAAGTACAATGCGATGTCCGACAAGCAGAAGGCCGCGGTCGACAAGAACTGCTCGACCGAGATGGCCGGCGTGGTTGGCGAGCACTGGGGCAAGTTCGAAGATGCCGGCGTCGACAAGGTGAAGGCGGAAGAAGGTCACGAGGTCTACAAGCTATCCCCGGACCAGACCGCCGCCTGGAAGAAGGCCGCCGAACCGCTGGTCAAGACCTGGGGCGATGGCGTCAAGAAGACCGGCATCGATCCGAACGCTGCGCTGGCGGAATTGAAGGCGTCGTTGAAGAAGTACAACGCACTGGCGGAGTGAGACTACACCTCTCCCGCTTGCTTGCGGGAGAGGTCGGCGCGTTCCGGGCGATGCGAAGCATCGTCCCGAGTGCCGGGTGAGGGCTCTCTCCTCTTGAGGGTTCTCGATTGTGGAGACACCCTCTCCCCACCCCTCCCCCGCAAGCGGGGGAGGGAGCGCGGCTCCATCGCGGGGACACCTCGAACTGGTCGAAAGGACTCTCTCCCCATGAAGCGCGCCTGGATGGACCGCATCATCGACACGATCGAATGGATCGCCGCCGCGTTCGTCGGCATCGTCGCGCTCGACATTTTTTTGTCGGTGCTGCTGCGCAACACGCTGAATTATTCGATCCCTGACAGTTTCGACATCGGTCGCATGCTGCTCGGCATCCTGATCTTCTGGGGCATCGCGGCAACCTCCTACCGCGGCACGCACATCACGGTCGATCTGGTCTGGGGCAATGTCGGGCCACGCTACCAGCGCTGGATCGACGTGTTCGCGACGCTGGTGCTGCTGTTCGTCGTCACGGTGCAGACCTGGACGCTGTTCGACAAGGTGCGCGGCACCTACAACGACAACGTCCAGACCTTCGACATGCACATGCCGACCTGGCCGTTCTTCGCGATCGCCTGGATCGGCGACGTCTCGGCCGTTCTGCTGATCGCGATCCGCACCTACCGATTGATCTTCCATCCTGAAGAGATGCACGACCCCAAGCTGAAGGCGACGGAATAATCATGAGCACAGATGCCGTCGCCGTAATCGGCTTCATCTCCCTGTTTGCCTTGATGCTGCTGCGCGTCCCCGTCGGCATGGCCATGGGGCTCGTCGGCGTCTCCGGCTTCTCCTATCTGGTCGGCGCGACGCCGGCGCTGAAACTGGTCGGCCAGACCTCGATGCGCACGGTCACCGACTACACCTTCGGCGTCATCCCGATGTTCCTGCTGATGGGCTCGTTCGTCAGCAATTCCGGCATGAGCCGGGAGCTGTTCCGCGCCGCCAACGGCTTTGTCGGACATTTGCGCGGCGGGCTCGGCATCGCGACCGTGGGCGCCTGCGGCGGCTTTGCCGCGATCTGCGGTTCATCGGTGGCGACGGCAGCCACCTTCTCCGCCGTTGCCTATCCCGAGATGCGCCGCTTCGGCTATCCGCAGTCCTTTGCGACAGGGGTGATCGCGGCCGGCGGCACGCTTGGCGCGATGCTGCCGCCCTCCACCGTGCTCGCGGTCTACGGCATCATCACCGAGCAGGACATCGGCAAACTCTTCATCGCCGGCATCATTCCGGGCCTGCTGGCGATGACCATGTATATGATCACGATCTTCCTGATCGGCTATCTCCGCCCCGACTTCCTGCCCAAGGGCAAGGTGCTGCCCTGGCGCGAGCGTTTCGCCGGACTGAAGGACATCTGGGCGCCGGTGCTGCTGTTCGTGTTCGTGATCGGCGGTCTCTACGGTCTGCCCTTCCTGCCGCGCTTTACGCCGACTGAAGCTGGCGGCGTCGGCGCCACCGGCGCCTTCATCATCGGCATGGTCACGGGACGGCTCGACCGCGAGAAGGTGCTGGCCTCGCTGCTGCAGGCGACGCGCACCGCGGCCGCGGTGTTCACCGTGCTGATCGGCGCTTTGATCTTCGGTTATTTCCTCACGGTGACGCAGACGCCGCAGAAGGTGACGGAATTTCTCACCGGCCTCGGCCTCGGCCCTTACGGCGTGCTGGCGCTGATCATGGTGATGTATCTCGTGCTCGGCTGCCTGATGGACGCCATGGCGATGATCATCCTGACCGTGCCGATCATCTTCCCCGTGATCACACATCTCGGCTTCGACCCGATCTGGTTCGGCGTCATCATCGTGATGACCGTCGAGCTCGGGCTGATCCATCCGCCTGTCGGCATGAACGTGTTTGTCATCAAGAGCGTGGTGAAGGACGTCTCCTTCTCCACGATCTTCAAGGGTGTGATTCCGTTCGTGGCGACCGACCTCGTGCGCCTGGTGATCCTGATCGCGTTCCCGCTGCTGGCGACATGGCTGCCGATGCGGATGATGGCGCACTAGCGAGGCGAAGCAATGACCACACCGACGCTCGCGACAAATTATGTCTTCACGATTACTGCAAAAATCGGCGACGTCATCACCGCTGGCGAGACCGGCATCGGCGTCCGCCGCATCATCCCGATCATCGGCGGTGAGGTGACGGGCGCGATCACTGGAAAAGTGCTGCCGTACGGCGCCGACTTCCAAACCATCCGCCCCAACGAGCTGATCGACTTGGAGGCCAAATACGCCTTCGAGACCGACGACGGCGCCACCATCTATGTCGAGAACAAGGGCATCCGCTTTGGCCCGATCGAACTCCTGCAAAAGCTCAAGCGTGGCGAACCCGTTGATCCGAAGCTGATCTATTTTCGGACCGTGCCGAAATTCGAGACGGGGCACGAGAAATATCGCTGGCTGATGGAGCACATCTTTGTCGGCTCAGCCGCGCGGCACGCCGATCGCGTGGTGATCGACGTGCATCAGGTGGTGTGAGCGCACACTCAACTGTCGTCCCGGCGAAAGCCGGGACCCATACCGCGTGATCTATCCGCTGCAGGCGGTCGGAGTACCGAACGACCAATCTTCGCCAAATGCCTCCCTGGGGTTATGGGTCCGGCCTCCGCCGGGACGACACCAAATTGGAGGACGGCTTTTGCCTACCGGCCCCCTCCTTGACTCCTCCCAAATTCGTTATACAACATAACTATTCTGATAAGGACGCAAATGACACAGGGAAACGCCGAGACCGCTGGCGCGGGCACCTCCGGGCTGCTTCAGATCGAGAGGGTGGACCGGGTTCTGACCGTGGGGCTGAACCGGCCGGCCAAGCGCAATGCGCTCAATGACGGCATCATTCTCGAAATCGGCCAATGCTTTACGTCCCTGCCCGAGGATGTCGGTGCGGTGGTCATTCACGGCATCGGCGACCATTTCTCCAGCGGTCTCGACCTGTCCGAGCTCCAGGACCACGACGCCACCGGCGGCCTTCTCCATTCCCAAATGTGGCATCGGGTGTTCGACCGTATCCAGTATAGCCGCGTCCCCGTCATCGCCGCGCTGAAGGGTGCCGTGATCGGCGGCGGGCTGGAGCTTGCCTGCGCGGCGCATATCCGTGTCGCCGAGCCCTCGACCTATTTTGCCCTGCCAGAGGGGCAGCGCGGCATCTTCGTCGGCGGCGGCGGCTCGGTGCGGCTGCCGCGGCTGATCGGCGTTGCCAGGATGATGGACATGATGCTGACCGGCCGCGTCTATAGCGCGACCGAGGGCGCGTCCTACGGCTTTGCGCAATATGTCACCGAGGCCGGCAACGGCTTGCCCAAGGCGCTGGAGCTTGCGGCCAAGATTGCGTCCAACGCGCCGTTGACGAATTTCGCCGTGCTTCAAGCGCTCCCGATGATCGCGGAGGCCAATCCGCAGACCGGCCTTTTGATGGAATCGCTGATGGCCACCGTTGCGCAGAGCGACAAGGAAGCAAAACGCAGGATCCGCGAGTTCCTCGAGCACAAGACCGCCAAGGTAAAGCCGAAGTCATGAGCGCACAGCCGTCCTCTTCCAGCACAGAGCGCGGCGTGAGCAATTCTCCGCTGCGGCCGATCTCGTTCGGAGATCCCGTCGTCGATGTCGAGCGTCGCGCCGATGGCACGATCTATCTGCGGCCGAAGCAGCCCCTCGGCGACTATCCCGTCCGCATCACCGATCGTCTGCATCACTGGGCGACGGCGACGCCGGACCGCGTCTTCATGGCCGAACGCGAGGGTGGCCGGGGCTGGCGCAAGATCACTTATGCCGAGCTGCTCACCGCGAGCCGGCATATCGCCTCAGGCCTGATCCGGCGCGGCCTGTCGGCGGAGCGGCCGGTCGTCATCCTCTCCGGCAATTCGATCGACCACGCTTTGCTCGCCTTCGGCGCCTTCTATGCCGGCATTCCCTTCTGCCCGGTGTCACCGGCCTATTCGCTGGTGTCGAAGGATTACGGCAAGCTCGCATATTTGATGAAGCTGCTGACGCCCGGCCTCGTTTTCGCAGAGGATGCCGACAAGTTCGCGGACGCGCTCGCCGCCAATGTCTCCCTCGGTACCGAGATCGCTGCCTCCTATGGCCATGTGCCGGGCCGCGACGTCACCCTGCTCGCCGACCTCATCGCAACCCCGATCCGTAGCGATCTTGACGAGCTCCATGAGAAGATCGGCCCCGACACAATCGCAAAATTCCTGCTGACCTCGGGCTCAACAGGCAATCCCAAGGCCGTCATCAACACGCAGCGCATGATCTGCGCCAACCAAGTGATGCTGCGCGAGACGCTCGCCTTCCTCAAGGACGAGCCGCCCGTCATCATCGACTGGTTGCCGTGGAACCACACCTTTGGCGGCAACCACAATATCGGGCTGACGCTGTACAATGGCGGCTCGATGTATCTGGACGCCGGCAAGCCGGTGCCCGGCGGCATCGAGGAGACCGTGCGCAATCTCCAGGAGATTTCGCCGACGGTCTATTTCAACGTGCCCAAGGGCTATGAATCGCTGCTGCCCTATTTGCGGGACGACCAGGGCCTGCGCGCAAAGTTCTTCGATCGCCTGCATGCGATGTTCTTCTCCGGCGCTGCGCTGTCGTCGTTCGTCTGGAACAGTCTTGACGAGCTCGCGGTCAAGGAGAAGGGATATCGCGTACCGATGCTCACGGGCCTCGGTGCCACCGAGACCGCACCGTTCTTCATGTCGGTCAATCCGCGTACCAGCCGCTCCGGCCATGTCGGCCTTCCCGTTTCCGGCAACGAAGCCAAGCTGGTGCCAAACAACGGCAAGCTCGAGGTCCGCGCCAAGGGGCCGAACGTGATGCCCGGCTACTGGCGCCAGCCTGACATCACCGCAAAATCCTTCGATGAGGAAGGATTTTACAAGATGGGCGATGCGCTCAAGCCTGCCGATCCCGACGATCTCAACGCTGGCTTCGATTTCGACGGCCGCGTCAGCGAGGATTTCAAGCTCGCCAGCGGCACCTGGGTCAGCGTCGGTCCCTTGCGCGCGCGCCTCATCGCAGCCTGCGCGCCGCTGGTGCGCGACGTCGTCATCGCCGGCATCAACCGTGACGAGATCTCCGCTCTCATCGTGCTCGATCTCGACGGCTGCCGCCTGATCAACCCGACGCTGCCGCCGGACGACGTGGTGGTCGCGACGCGCGACCGGCTGGTCCGCGAGGCGTTCCGCGAGCGCTTGACCCAGTTTCTCGGTTCGGCGACCGGCTCCTCGACCCGGATTACCCGTGCGATCCTGATGGACACGCCGCTCTCGATCGACAAGGGCGAGGTCACCGACAAGG
This sequence comes from Bradyrhizobium sp. BLXBL-03, assembly GCF_051853015.1. Taxonomy (NCBI): domain Bacteria; kingdom Pseudomonadati; phylum Pseudomonadota; class Alphaproteobacteria; order Hyphomicrobiales; family Nitrobacteraceae; genus Bradyrhizobium; species Bradyrhizobium sp. BLXBL-03. The sequence goes on from NZ_CP182470.1 coordinate 7,833,964, forward strand.
GCTCGATCAACCAGCGCGCGGTGCTGGAGCATCGCGGCGCGTTGATTGAAGAGCTCTACGCTGCCAATCCGTCTGACCGCGTGATATCGGTCGGCTAAAGAAACTCATCGAAGGAGAACGCCATGTTGTTGAAGGATCAGGCAGCCATCGTCACCGGCGGCGCATCGGGTCTGGGTGCTGCCACAGCACGAAAACTGGCGGCGCAGGGCGCCAAGGTCGCGGTGTGCGATCTCAATACCAAGCTTGCAGAGACCGTTGCCGCCGAGATCAAGGGCGTCGCCGTCACCTGCGACGTCTCAGACGCGGCCTCCGCCGAAGCTGCGATCGCACAGGCGGCCAAGGCCCACGGTCCGGCCCGCGTACTGGTCAACTGCGCCGGCATCGGCGTTGCAAAACGCGTCGTCGGGCGCGACGGCCCGATGGCGCTTGCCGATTTCGACAAGGTGATCAAGATCAACCTGATCGGCACCTTCAACATGTTGCGCCTCGCGGCGACGGAGATGTCCAAGCTCGAGCCGCAGGCGAGCGGCGAGCGCGGCGTCATCATCAACACGGCCTCGGTCGCCGCCTATGACGGCCAGATCGGCCAGTCGGCCTATTCGGCCTCGAAGGGCGGCATCGTCGGCATGACCTTGCCGATCGCGCGCGAGCTCGCCCAGTTCGGCGTCCGCGTGCTGACCATCGCGCCCGGGCTGTTCCTGACGCCGCTGCTGGCCAATCTGCCGCAGGAAGCGCAGGACTCGCTCGCCGCCGCCATCCCCTTCCCGCGCCGTCTTGGCAATGCCGACGAGTTCGCCGCGCTCGCGTTGCACATGGTCGAGAACTCCTATCTCAACGGCGAAGTGGTGCGCCTCGACGGCTCGCTGCGCATGGCGCCGAAATAAGGCACTCAACGCATGTTCGTGAACCGGCGCGACGTCCAGATCCAGTGGGGCGACTGCGACCCCGCCAACATCGTCTACTATCCGCGCTATTTCGCGATGTTCGACGATTCGACGTCGACCCTGTTCGAGGTCGCCGGCTTCTCCAAGCAGGACCTGGTTCGCAAATACGGCCTGGTGGGCATCCCCATGGTCGATACGCGGTCCAAGTTCTACATTCCCTCGACCTATGGCGACTGGATCACCATCGAAACGAAGATCGAGAGCATCAAGCGCTCGAGCTTCGAGGTGAAGCACAACGTCTACAAGGGCGAGGCGCTCGCCATCGAAGGCTTCGAGACGCGCGTCCTGGTCGGCCGCGACCCCGACAACCCCGACAGACTGAAATCGGCACCATTCCCCCCGGAAATGGTGGCCAAATTCACAGGGAGCTAATCCGGAACCAAATCGCCGCATCGCCAAAAGACGGGGCTGAATTCATCCCCGATTTCTGCTTTCAAAGAAAACGTCAAGGGAGGAATTGATGAAACGCTTTTACCTGACTGCCATCGCGGCGGCGACGCTGGCGTTGCCGGCCTTGCCCGCGCACGCCCAGACCAACGAAATCACCATCGGCATCACCACCACCACCACCGGCCCGGGCGCCGCGCTCGGAATCCCCGAGCGCAACGCGCTGGAATTCGTGCCGAAGGAAATCGGCGGCGTTCCGTTGAAGGTGATCGTGCTCGACGACGGCGGCGATCCCACCACCGCGACCACCAACGCCCGCCGTTTCGTCACCGAATCCAAAGCCGACATCATCATGGGCTCGGCGCTGACGCCGCCGACCATCGCAGTCTCCAACGTCGCCAACGAAGCCGGCATTCCGCACTTTGGTCTGGCTCCCTTCCCGATCACGCCGGAACGCATGAAGTGGTCGGTGGCGATGCCGCAGCCGATCCCGATCGTCGGCAAGGTGCTGTACGATCACATGAAGTCCAAGGGCATCAAGACCCTCGGCTATATCGGCTATTCCGACTCCTATGGCGACCTCTGGTTCAACGACCTGAAGGCGCAGGCCGTGCCGATGGGCATGACCATCGTCGACGAGGAGCGCTTCGCCCGTCCGGATACCTCGGTGACCGGCCAGGTGCTGAAGCTCGTGGCCGCCAATCCCGATGCGATCCTGGTCGGCGCCTCCGGCACCGCGGCCGCGCTGCCGCAGACCGAGCTGCGTGAGCGCGGCTATCAGGGCCTGATCTACCAGACCCACGGCGCTGCCAGCATGGACTTCATCCGCATCGCCGGCCAAGCGGCCGAAGGCGTGCTGATGGCATCCGGTCCTGTCATGGACCCCGAGGACCAGCCGGAGGAAGCCGCCACCAAGAAGCCAGGCCTTGCGCTCAACTCAGCCTATGAAGCCAAGTACGGCCCGAACAGCCGCAGCCAGTTCGCCGGCCATTCCTACGATGCCTTCGAGATCCTCAAGCGTATCATCCCGACGGCGCTGAAGACCGCAAAACCCGGCACACCTGAGTTCCGCGAAGCGATCCGTCAGGCGTTGCTGTCCGAGAAGGAGCTGGCCGCCAGCCAGGGCGTCTACAACTTCACCGAAAAGGACCGCTACGGCCTCGACGAGCGCTCGCGCATCCTGCTCACCGTGAAGAACGGCAAGTACACGCTGGTGAGGTAGGCGGCGTCGGTCTCCGAAATGACGAGAGCCGGCCCATCAGGCCGGCTCTTTTCTTTTATACGTCCGGCGCGCTTGCCTCACGCCGCCTGGCGCAGGGGGGTCCAGGCAAACTCCGGATAGTAGGTGTCCATCATCCGGTCGACATAGGCGGTGAGGTTCGGAAACCCTTCCGCGCGGTCGCGCAGGCTGGACTCGAAGAACGGCGTCAAGATGCCAGCGAGCGCGCCGAACGCAGTCGCGTCGACACCGCTGGGCTTGTTGCCCATCAGATAGGATTTGTCACCAAGCTGCACCGACAGCGCAAACAGCGAACGCACTGCGAGATCGACATCATCATCGGGGGCGTGGCGGCCGAGGCCGGAGAGCAGATAGTTCTCGGCGACGCGGAACTGGGCATCCTCGCGCAGTTTCTCCCGATTGTGCTCCGGCGCACCGTCGAAGAAATGCGCAGGTCCCTTGGCGAAATTGACCGGATCAACCCAGCGGGCACCGATCAGCGCCCAGTAGACGTGATGCTCGATCATGCGCTCGAAGGCCCAGGCCTGTGCACGCTCCTGCAACGAGAGGCCGGCATCGAAGTCGAAGCCGTAGCGGCGCTCGATATGGGCGCGGATGAAGGTCGAATCGGCCACCGCCTCGCCGCCATCGTCGATAAAAGGCAGCTGCCCCTTGGGTGAGGCCGGCGGCATCGCCCGCTCCTTCCGGTAGGGCAGCCCCGCCATCTTGAGCTGCACCTCGGTCTTGGTGACGAAGGGGCTGATTTCCGGCAGGCCGAAGCCGGTGCCAAAGCCGTAAAGCGTGATCATGTGAGCTCTCCTGAACCTGCCGAAAGAGTTGACGGAACCTAGTGCCGGGCTGCTGCCACCATGGTGGCAGCAGCCGTGATATCTTCTGCGAAACGGGCCCCCCGCCAGGCGCGGCCCATCACATGGCGGACGAGCGCGTCCGCAGCCTGGATCAACGAACGTGTCACCACGGTTGCGATCGCGAGGCGGAGGTCGACGGCAGTGAGTTCGAGAAACACGAAGCGGCCAAAGACTCTGGCATGCAACGAGGCTTGCGCTCGCCAGAGCGGGCCAGCCAGGCCAAGATGGATCGGAGTGATCATGAACAAACCCTCTTCAGTCGATGTGTTGTCCCGGTATAGAACTCCCCTGCTGCCAACATCCTGTCAGCAGCCGCGCGCCGATTTCTGATCCGCCGTTCGATGAGAGAATTGTCATGAGACGTGCCGACCGGCTGTTTCAGATCATCCAGGTGCTGAGGCGCACCCGTAAGCCGCTGACCGCGGACGCAATTGCAGCCGAGCTCGAGACCTCGAAGCGCACCATCTATCGCGACATCGCAACGTTGATAGGCCAGCGCGTGCCGATCCGCGGCGAAGCCGGCATGGGCTACATCCTGGAAAAAGGATTCGACCTGCCGCCCTTGATGCTGACGCCGGACGAGATCGAGGCGGCGGTGTTGGGCGCGCAATGGGTCGCGGGCCATGCCGATTCCACGCTGGCGCGCGCGGCCGAAGATTTGATGGCCAAGATCGCCGACACTGTGCCCGAGCGGCTGCGGCCCTTCGTGCTGGAGCCGGCGAGCCGGGCGCGGCCGAGCTGGAACAGGGAGCCTGACCGTCTGGACATGGCGCGTACGCGCACGCAGATCCACGAAGGCAAGAAGATCATGCTGCGCTATCGCGACGAACAGGGTCGTCCCAGCGAGCGCATGATCTGGCCGATCTCGGTCGGCTATCTCGAAGCCGTGCGTCTGCTCGCCGCGTGGTGCGAGCTACGCGGAGACTTCCGCAGCTTCCGCACCGACCGCGTCGTGGAGGCGACCTATCTCGACGAGCGATATCCTGAAAGGCGCGACGTGCTGCGCGCGAAATGGCGGCAGAGCCTGGTCTGGGGACCGCCGAAGGACACGTGATGCCGATGGAAGAGATCGATCAATCGAGCTGCTGCCAGAGCTGCGGCGCCTGCTGCGGCTATTCGCAAAACTGGCCGCGTTTCTCGATCGAGAGCGACGAAGAGCTTGCGTTGATCCCTTCGGGCCTCGTCAACGCGCGTCAGTCCGGCATGCGCTGCGAGGGCGATCGCTGTTCGGCGTTGCAGGGAGATATCGGCAAGGCGACCACGTGCGGCATCTATGCGGTGCGGCCGGAGGTGTGCCGCACCTGCATGCCTGGAGATGCCGAATGCGCGATGGCGCGGCGGAAGTTCGGGCTGCCTGTGATAGAGACCGCTTAGGCGGGAACGGCTTCGCTGATCTCGTCGTCGATTTCGTCGTCCAGCGGTGCGAGCACCGAGAGCGGCTTGGTCGACAACGTGATCGGCTTGCGGCCTCCCGACAGCGAGGGCGATGATTTGGCCGAGCCTTCGCGCGACAACGCGTAGAGTGTCGAGCCGACACGGCCACCGTTCTCGATCAGGTCGCGCTCGCTACAGCTGCGCGCGATCACGACGGCCAACGAGTGCAGATGGCTGCGGCGATAGCAAAACAGCGCCAGCCTGGCGCGGACGTCAGGGGAAACACTCTCAACCAGCCTCGGCAGACCGCTTTCATTGGCGCGGTACATCTCGCCAAGAAGCTCGTCACGAACCGGGCAGAAATCGCTTTCAAAAGCGTCGCGGCTTGAAAACATTGCAGTTCTCCCTCGTGTCCGGAAGATGCCGCGCAATTCTCTAATGAAAGGTTAACCACCCTGGGCGGTAGTCACCCGGTGTCCATGCTCTTATGCCGCGAATCAGAGCGCAGCCCTACCGGGTTGAATACGGGGTTGGCGGTGGCCTTGCGGCAGTCCTTCAAGATCCCCGCCGCCGGCGGGGTTCTCCGAATGGAGGTCCAAGCTCAGTTCGCCGCCATGAAGATGGAGAGGCCGAAGCCGGTCAGATGGTGCAGCGCCTGGTCGACGCCGATCAGGGTCCAGAACCAGGGGTGCTCCTGGTTGACGCCGAAATTGGCCGACACAAATCCCTTGGCGCGATCGATGGTGATGTGGATGACGAAATCGATCAGCGCCACGAACCAGAATTTTGGCGCCACGATCAGGATCAATGGCAACGCAACCGCAAAGTGAATCAGGCAATGCACCAGGAGCGGCAAAGCCCAGCCGTGCTTCTGGTCCTTGCCGTGCGCCATCCAGGCCGTTTGCAGGACGAAATCGGCGATGATGTGCTTGAAGGTAAGCAGCAACATCCAGCCAATGAGCGCTTCGACCGGAACCGCCGATGACAGAGGTGGAAACGACAAAGCTGACGCCCTCGTTGACTCGAAAAGAAAAATGGAGCGTTCAGCGCAACTTCTTCTTGGTCCCGTCAAATCCATCGGGACCGACGATTTATGACATTTCCTGCGCCGGAATGCAGCCGGGGGAACCGGAAAATCGCCAAGTGTGGCTAAACGGTGATAGGATCAACAAGACCAGAGGTCGCCCCGGGGTAAGGTTACCTCCGGCGCGGAATTTGCTTTCCGCAACTGGAGCGCTATCATCCTGGAGGATTATCGTTCTTTTTTAAACGCTTACGAAATTTTTGCGCAGGCTGCCGGCGATGATCCGGCCGCCCGCCGTTCAAGGAATAAGGCCAGGTGCTGCCATGAGTGCTGAAGGCCCGACCTCGTCGACTGAACCCCCGCCGCCACGGCGTCCCAAAGTGATCAAGACCAATCAGCAGCAGGTGCTGCTGTATGTCGTGCTCACCCTGCTGCTGTCGCTGGCGACCGTCTGGGCGGGCCGCGCCTGGTTGCACAATTCGGAGACGCTGACCTTTGCTGTTGGCGGGCCCGACGGCGACGAAGCCCTGTTCGCGAACAAGCTCGCCACGCTGCTGAAGAACAGCGGCTCGCGTTTCCGGATCAAGATCGTCAACAATCCCGACAACGCCAAGGCAATCGCGCAATTCGACCGCAGGCAGGCCGATCTCGCCATCCTGCGCACCGACGCCAAGGTGCCGGCGCGGGCGCGCACTCTGGCGCTGCTGGAGCACGATTTCGTGCTTCTGCTCGGTCCCGGCAATAAGAAGATCAAGTCGCTGGCCGAGCTGAAGAAGAAAAAGGTCGCGGTTCGCGCCGACAGCGAATCCTCGCTCGCCTTCGTCCGCAACCTACTCGATATCGCCCCCGACAGCCCCGACGCCGCCAAGATCCAGATGGCGCCGCAAGGCATGACCCTGGACAAGCTGTTCGCGCCCGCCAGTGGCTTCAGCGCGGTGATCGCAATCGTCCACGCCTCCAAGGCCGTGCGCGAGAAGGCCTATGAGCAGGTCGCCAAGCGCGGCGGCTTCACGCTGAATGCGATCGATGAGGCCAAGGCGCTGGCGCGCAAATTCCCCGGCATTTCCGACGAGACGCTGACGGCCGGCACGCTGTCGGCATCGCCCGAGATTCCCGACGACGATCTCGATACGATCGGGCTCGAATGGCTCCTGGTCGCTCAATCCAAAATGTCGGGTACCACCGCCGGCGACATCGCGCGCATCGTCTACGAGAACAAATCCGCGCTCGGGCTCGACAACGGCTTTGCGACCCACATTGAGCCGGCGTCGGTCGAGAAGGACGCCTACGTGATGGCGCATCAGGGCGCGGCCGACTACATCAACGATGACACCAAGTCGTTCATGGATAAATACAGCGACATGATGTATCTGGGCGCCGCCGCGCTCAGCGTCATCGGCTCGATCTTCGCCGCAATCTACGCCAAAATCACCCGCATCGCGCCGGAAAAGGCAAGTGAGCTCTCCACCGCCATCCTGGACATCGGCGAACGCATCGAACACGCCCATTCACCGGATGAGCTCGAATGCCTCCAGGACGAGCTTGAGAGCATCTTGCGGGGCGCGGTCATCGGCCTGCGCGACGGCACGATCAGTACCGACGGGCTCGATACTTTCAAGCTCGGTTACGAATTTGTCCGCGACGAGATCGGTATGCGCCGCGACTACCTGAAGCGCCATGCCGGCGAGCTCGAGAAGGCCACCCGACAGGCCCTCCCTCCCCCGCATGACGACACCAATGTCGTGGCGGTGAAGACAGCTCAGAGTGCCTGACCTATCGATCGCGCCCGGGGATTGTTTTCCCGGCCAATCGCGGCCGTGTCTCTCGCGGAACCGTCTCACAAAACAACCGTTGGTTAGGGACACAACCGGAGAACGCACCATGCGTATGCTCCTTCTCATCATCTTGCTGGGAATGCTGGTTGCGGTTGGCTACTTCGCCTATTCGGCCATGTCGGTTGGCGGCGAGCCGATCCCGACGGAAGGCTATGTGGCCCTGGCGCTCGGAGCGGGGTTCTCCGTGGTCGTCGGCATCGGCTTGATGATGCTGCTGTTCTTGAGCAGCCGCCGCGGCTATGACGAGCCACCCCATTTCAAGTGACGGCTTGACCTACCGGATTAGCCACGCGCATCGAAGGCGGGCGCCTGTCGTTGACGGCCCTCGTGCGGACGGGCACTTTGGCGCTGAAGTCCCAGCCCCGGGGACCGCAAGAGCCAGACCGAGCCGTCATCCCTCATGTTGAAGCCGATGTTTCCCGCCCTGGCCCAGTTCGTGGCCGCGACCGCCGGCCGCAACATGACCAAAGCGGCCTATGTGGCCGTGACCGTCGGCGTGCTCAGCATGGTGCTGCTGACGCTCAACCCGGCCTATGAAACGGCACACCACTGGGTCGATCTCCTGCTGTGGGCCAGCCTCGCCTACTTCGTGTTCGAATGGCTGGTCCGGCTGCGCCATATGAGACGGCAAGGGCGGCTGGGACTTTACATGTCCTCCTCCGCCGGGCTGGTCGATACCGTCGGGGCACTGGCCGTACCGATCGCACTGATCCTCGGCGCCGAGCCCAAGACGGCCTGGCTGCTGAGCGTGCTGTGGGTGTTGAAGGTCGTGCCGGGCATTCCCGGCCTGCGCCAGCTCCGCCGCGTGCTCGTGCTGGAATCGGGGCCGCTGCTCAGCGTGCTCGTGATTTTCCTGATGGTGGTCTTTCTCGCCTCCGTCGCGGAGTATTTCCTGGAGCGGGACGTGCAACCGCAAACATTCGGCAGCGTTCCCGCCGCCCTGTGGTGGGCGGTCGTCACGCTGACCACGACAGGCTATGGCGACGTCGTGCCGGTCACGCCGCTCGGCCGCATGGTGGCGGCGCTGGTGATGATCTCCGGCCTCGGCGTGTTCGGCCTCTGGACCGGTATCCTGGCGACCGGGTTCGCAGCGGAGACCCGCCGTGACAATTTCCTCAAGACCTGGGAATCCGTCAGCAAGGTGCCGTTCTTCGCGGCGCTGGGGCCTGCGGCCATCGCCGACGTCACCCACATGCTTCGTACGATGGAGCTGCCGGCGCGCACCATGATCATCCGCAAGGGCACGCAGGGCGACTGCATGTATTTCATCGCCGCCGGCGAAGTCGAGGTCGACCTGCCCGGCAAGAAGGTACAGCTCGGGGAAGGCGCCTTCTTCGGCGAGATGGCGCTGCTCGGCAACAACATGCGCGGCGCCAACGTTTCGACCACGAAAGTGTCGCGGCTGCTCGTGCTCGACCTCGTCGACTTCCGCGTGCTGATGGCCCGGCACCCCGATCTGGCCGAGACCATCGACGCCGAAGCCAAACGGCGCGCGCTCGAAAACAGGTAGTGGAGACAAGAATGTCGGAGACAGCCGACGCGGCTTCCAGCCCCCTGCTCGAAATCGACGGGGCCCGTGCGACCATCCGCCTCAACCGGCCCAAGCATCTCAACCGGCTCCAGGCCGAAGACCTTGGCGAGCTCGTCCACTTGTTCGACCGGATCGAGGCCGATCCCGATATCCGCGTCCTGGTGCTGACCGGCACGGGACGCGCCTTCTCGGCCGGCTACGATCTCAACTCGGTCGCCGAGCGCGCGGTCAGCGCCAACGAGCAGCAGAGCGCGGGCTCGGCCTTCGAAGTCGTCGTCAACCGGCTCGAGGATCTCGGCGTGCCGACGATCTGCCGACTCAATGGCGGCGTGTATGGCGGCTCGACCGATCTCGCGCTCGCCTGTGATTTCCGTATCGGCGTCGACACCGCCGAGATGTTCATGCCGGCGGCCCGGCTCGGGCTGCATTATTACAGCAGCGGCATCAAACGCTACGTGACCCGGCTCGGCGTCGACAATGCCAAGAAGCTGTTCCTCACCGCGGAAAAGATTACTGCGCCGGAAATGCTGCGGATCGGCTACCTCACCGCCATGGTGGCAGTCGAGTTTCTGGACGAAGAAGTCGACAAGCTCGCCCACATCCTCGCCGGCAACGCACCGAATGCGATGCGCGGCATGAAGCGCGCCATCAATGAATTCGCTCGCGGCGAACTGGACGAGGCGGCCGCAGAGCAGCGCCATCGCGACAGCATGCGCGGCGACGAGATCAAGGAAGGTATCAAGGCGTTCGCGGAGAAGCGGGCACCGAGGTTTTGAGGGGGCAGGGCGTCCGAGGGCGCGCCTCATACTCGGTGGTCGTCCCGGGGCGCGCGACGCGCGAGCCCGGGACGAAGCGGAGTGAGGCTTAGGCTCCCACAGCCTTGGCATGCTGCGCAGCCATCTCATCGTCGGCCGCGCTGATACGCTGGAACGCCGGTCGCGAGGTGATGCGCTCGGCATAGCGAACGAAGACGTCCTTTTTCGGCACGATGCCGAACATCATGGTCCAGCTGAACGCGACACCCCACAGGACATCGGCGGCGGTCAGCCGCTCGCCGAGCAGATACGGCCCCTTCGACAATTGCATCTCGAGCGCCCCGAGCATGGTGTCGTAGTCGGCATAAGGCGACTGTGTGATCGGGGCTGGCTCGCGTCGCATGAACTTGTCGATCAGGGCCGGCTCGAACGAAGCGCCATAATAGGCGATCCAGCGCAGGTACGGACCGCGCAGCGGATCATTCAGGGTGGGCGTCAACCCCGCCTCGGGGAAGAGATCGGCGAGATAGATGGTGATCGCGACCTGCTCGGTCACGAGCTCCCCGTGGTGATGGATTGCCGGTACCTTGCCGAGCGGATTGATGGCGAGATAGGCCGGTTGCCGCTGCTCGCCCGCCTTCATGTTGAGGATATGGAGATCGTAGGGCGCCCCCAGTTCCTCCAGCAGCACCCGTGTGCCGGTGGCCCGGCTCTGCGGCGAATAATATAGCGTGATGCGATTCGGGTCGGTCATGGCAGGTCTCCCTCGGGTCGGCTTGCGATGGCCGCATCTCTAACCGACCATACCTGACATCCTGTGTCAGGTATGGTTTAAGGAAATATGCGCGCGAGCCGGATGCTATCGATCCTCACCACCCTCCAGGCCAAGGGGCAGGTCACCGCACCCGAGCTGGCAGAGGCCTGCGAAGTTTCGGTGCGTACGATCTACCGTGACATCGACGCACTCGCGGCGTCCGGCGTCCCTGTCTATGCCGACCGCGGTGCGGAGGGTGGCTACCGCCTGCTCGATGGCTATCGCGTAAGGCTGAACGGGCTGTCTCAGAGCGAAGCAGGCGCGCTCTTCCTCGCAGGGCTCCCGGGCCCGGCGGCGGCGCTGGGGCTGGATGCCGCGATGATCGCTGCACAGAACAAGTTGATGGCGGCGCTGCCGGCAAATTTGCGCGAAGACGCCGGCCGGATGCAGGAGCGCTTTCATCTGGACGCGCCGGGCTGGTTTGGCGAAACGGAGGAGCCAACGCATCTGCGCACCATCGCCGGCGCCGCTTTGCGCGGAACATTGATCAGGATTCGCTACCAGAGCTGGCGCTCGGAGAAGCAGCGCCGTGTCGCCCCGCTCGGTCTCGTGCTCAAGGGCGGCAGCTGGTATCTCGCAGGTCAAGTCGATGGCAGCGTGCGTACCTATCGCGTCGCGCGCGTGCTTGACTGCAAGGCGCTCGACGACAGCTTCGATCGCCCTGCCGATTTCGACCTCGCGGCCTACTGGCGGGATGCGACGCTGCGGTTGGAGGCCGAGATGCACCCTAACGTCGCGGTCGTGCGGCTCTCGCCATCAGGCGTAAAATTGCTCGACGCGCTGAGCCAGCCTTACGTCAGGGCGCGCACGCAGATTGAAGAGACCGCTGATGCGGACGGCTGGCGTATCGCCAGAGTCCCGACGGGCAAGACATCATGGCATGCCGCCGCGGAATTGTTGCGCCTCGGCGCCGAAGCCGAAGTGCTGGAGCCCTCCGATCTCCGCGAGAAGATCGCCGAGATGACGCGGGCGATGGCCGCGCGCTATCGCGCGGCGCGAAAAGCCTGACTGCGGCGGGTTTCACCGCGACCGACGAAACCATTCTGAAACACGATTCTCACCTCGCCGTGTGAACGCAATCACGCTTCGGCTCGACCGAGAAGCAGGGACATAACAACGGCCTCGCGCCACACCGGAGAATGAGAATGTTTCGTAAGCTTGCACTTGGTCTGATCGCCGCCGGCTCGCTCGGCGCCGCCGCTCTCATGCCCACCGCGGCGTCCGCTCACGGCTTCCACCACCACTGGGGTCCCGGTTGGGGCTTTGGCTATGGCCGCCTCTACGTCAACACCGGCATCGACAATTGCTACCAGGAGTGCGTCGTCCAGACCCGTCACGGTCTGCGTGTCCGCGTCGTGAATGTCTGCGGCTATACCGTCTACTGATAGCGTGCATTCACGACAAAGCTCCGGTCGCGCTGCGACCGGAGCTTTGCGTTAGGTTCAAGCGGCCTTCAGCTGCCTGCGAAACCACGCCCAAGTCTCAAGTGTCGTCCTGATATAGCCGTTGCCGCGATAGACGATCTCGCCGTCGACGATCGCGTTCAGCTTCGGCAATGCGTGAAACGGAATCGACGGGTAGGCGTGGTGCTCGACATGATAGGGCATGTTCCACGCAATCCATTTGACGGCCGCGCCGGTGTAGGTGGTGCGGGTGTTCTGGAAGGCGCTGCGGGTGCGCTCGCAGCCGGTGTGCTCGGCCAGCAGATAGGGCCGCAGGAAGAATTGCCCGATGACCAGCGGAGCGATCCAGACCTTGAGCAGCAGGGTCGAGGAGAACCACAGAGAGAGCGCGAACAGCAGGACATAAAGGGCCGCATAGACGCGCGCTTCGGTCACGATGATGACGCGCTTGTTCTCGGGGATCCAGGGTACCGTGACCTTGCCGGTGACGGCATGACCGAGCATCAGCCGCAGCCGCCCGGCAACCTGGAGCAGACCGCTATAGGCAAGCGCGACCTGGGTGTCGGATTTCGGCTTCACGCCGACGATCAGCTCCGGGTCCTTCTCGGGATCCTGGGTGTAGCGATGATGGTCCCAATGGAACAGGCAGTAATATTCGTAAGGCTGCCCGATGATGAAGGCCGAGAGATAGCCGACCGCGAGGTTGAGGCCGCGGCTCCTGAACGCGGTCTTGTGCGCGGTCTCGTGCAGCGCCATGAACAGGAAGGCGACGAAATAGCCCTGTATCACCATCAGCGGCAAAGCCCAGAGGACGCCATAGCGCGAGCTCACCTTCCAGATCAACGATCCGACCAGCACGACCATTGCGTAGTGGCAGAGGCTACGCACCGCGCCCTTGAGATCGGAGCGAACCGACAATTGGCGCAGCATCGCCGGCGTCAGCGGCTTCAGGCGGTGGCCCGGTTCTGAAACGGAAACGGTCGCGTCAGTCATGATCAGGGACCTGCGTTACTTGTTGAGAAGCTCTGCGATCTCGGCCTTCAGGAAGGCCCGGTCGCGCGGATTGTTGACGGGATTGCCGGCGCGATGGCCGTGCAGCGACGGGATCGGATGCAGCACGGCTGATTTTGCGTTGACGAGGCGGCCGAGCTCGTCCTCATTGTCGCGCACGTCAAAATAACGATCAGTGGCGCCCGGCATCAGCAGCATGTGCGCCTTGATCGCCCCGAGCGCGCGATCTAAATCGCCGCCGAAGGCAGCGCACCGGCTGATATCGCCAGTCTGCCAGATACTGATCTGCGCCAGCAGATCGTTGGCATCGCGCCGGGCGAAGGTCGCGTCCCAGGCGCGGACGAGATAGTCCTCGAGCGAAGTGAAGCCGGCCTCGCGCCAGAGCTCGTCGCGATAGAAGCCGTGAGACATCGCCCAGCCGGCATAGACGCGCCCCATGGCGCGATAGCCGGCAACGGGCCTTTCGACAAAGCGGCCGTCGCGGAAGGCGGGATCGCCTGACAGCGCAGCCTTCACGGCTTCCAGGAACACGTAATTGTAGGGCGCGCATCGCGCGCTGCCGCAGACGACCGCTGCTCGTTCGACCATGTCGGGGTGAAGCGCGGCCCAGTGATACGCCTGCATGCCGCCCATCGACCAGCCATAGACCAGCGCCAGCTTTGTGATGCCGAAGCGCTCGGTCAGCAGCCGATGCTGGACCGCGACGGCGTCGTGATAGGTGAGCTGCGGGAATGGTTCGTTGCCGGAGTTCGATGGCGACGACGACAGACCGTTGCCGAACAGGTTCGGGATGATGATGAAATAGCTGGTGGGATCGAGCACGCCATCGGGCCCGATCAACCACTCGGTGTCGAAATGCTGCGCGCTGAATGAGGTCGGATAGAGAATGACGTTGTCTTTGGCCGAATTCAGCGCGCCATAAGTCTTGTAGGCGAGGTTCATCGCGGGGAAGACAGCGCCGGACTGAAGCACGAAATTGCCGGCCTCAAAGATCTCGTAGTCGCGCCGCCCGGTCATGCGTCCTATTCCCGCTCACACGGCGACAACACGCGCCCGCCAAAGCCACGATGCATTGATCGTGCCGGACCAGCGAACGCATCGTTGCGTCGCGCCTAATATCTGTACTTATAGTCCAGTTAATGGCGATAGGCAATGGCGTTCCGGCCGGCTCAGGCGATGGCCGCGATGTATCGCTCGACCGAGGCCGCGAAGGCGGCCTTGGCGCCGCCAGCGATGTTGCGACTCCACCAGGCGCCGTAGATGCGATCGAACGCGAGAGGCGCGACCGCAGCCGCAATCCTCCGTACCGCGGCGGCGTTGAGCGGCATGTAATTGGGATAAGAATACATGAAGCTGACGAAGCGGCGATCCATCGTCACCTGCGCGATATCGCCGGTCAGAAGTGCGCCCTTGCCATCGGCGCCGCGCGCATCATGCAACATGGTGGCACCGGCGAAATGGCCGCCGGTCCGCAACAGCAGCACATCGTCCGAGATGCGATGCTGATCGCCGGTCCAGTGCACGATGGACGGATGCGGCCGTGTCACCCATTGGCGGTCGTCAGCGTGCAGATAGACCGGCACCCCGCCGAACGCTTCGCTCCAGTCCGCAAGCGCACCATAATAATGTGGGTGCGAGATCGCGATCCCTGTCAGGCCGCCGAGCGATTTGACATGGGCGACCGCCTCCGGCGTTGCCAGCGGAATGCAGTCCCACATCACGTACCCTCCGCCATCGGGGACCAGCAGCGCGCGCTGGCCGATCGCAAAGCTCGGCTCGAGCGCGATGCCGGTCAGGCCGAGATCGTCGTGCCAGACGAGGCGGTGACGCTCTGCCAGCGCATCCCGCGTGAGGAAGGCCTGGCCTTTCCAGTTCACATATTGCCGCTCATCCTCGCAGATCCGGCAGGACGCCGGCGGATTTCCGGTGTCCGGAAATTGCGCACCGCAGGTTTCGCAGGTCCAAAGGGGCATGGCGTGATCCGGAACGAGAGTGGACACCGATGAGGTGACGTCGCGTCCCTCCAATTGCAAGTCCGGAGGAACCAACGCGGTTAGCGCATGTTACTTTTCGGACCGCTCCGGCACAAACAGTCGGCCATTTCCACCTGCGCGAGACCTCATGCGATCGGCAGCATCACGTTCAGCGTTTCGATGACATCGCGTCCCTCGCGCATCTGGCCGCTGTTCGCCGTCAATTTCTTCATGGCGGACATGCAGTCCGGCATCGGCCCATTCGTCGGCGTCTTCCTGCAAGAGCGCGGCTGGACCACCGGCTTGATCGGCACTGCGCTGACGATCGGCAATGTCGCAGGCATGCTGGTGACGACGCCGATCGGCGGCTTTATCGATTCCAGCCACAACAAGCGGCTGTGGGTGGTCATTCCCGGAATCTTTGTGGTCCTTGCCTCCGCCATCATCCTGATCTCGCAGAATTTCTGGGCGGTGACGTTTTCGCAAGTCGCGCAATCGCTGGCGAGCGCTGCGATCGTGCCGGCGGTGACTGGCATCACGCTGGGCATGGCCAAGCAAAAGGGTTTCAATGCGCTGAACGGGCGCAACCAGGCCTTCAACCATGCCGGTAACATGGTCGGCGCGGCGCTGTCGGGCTATCTCGGCTACACCTTCGGCTACGTCGCCGTGTTCGTGCTGGCGGCCGTGTTCGGTGCTATCGCGATCGCCTGCGTGCTGATGATTCCCGCCAAGGCGATCGACGATCGTCAGGCCCGCGGCAGCAAGGAGGATGAGAGCAAGAATCCGCCGGATGCCATGTCCGTCCTCCTCAAGCACAAGCCACTCCTCGTGCTGGCGCTCGCGCTTGCCATCTTCCATCTCGGCAATGCAGCCATCGTCCCGCTCTATGGCCTTGCAGCGGTGGCCGAACGTCAGGCCAACGGTCCGAGCTTCGTCGCGACCACCGTCGTCATCGCGCAGGGCGTCATGGTCGTGACGTCGCTGGTTGCCATGCAAGTCGCGGGAAAGCGCAACTACTGGCCGGTGATCCTGGTCTCCTTCATGTTCTTACCCGTCCGGGGCGTGCTTGCGTTCTTCGTGACGGGATGGTGGGGCGTGGTCCCGATGCAGATATTGGACGGGATGGGCACCGGATTACAGACGGTCGCCGTTCCCGGCATGGTCGCGCGCTCGCTGGACGGCACCGGTCGCATCAATCTCGGTCAAGGTGCCGTCATCACCGTGCAAGGCGTCGGCGCGAGCCTGAGCCCCGCGCTCGGCGGCTGGATCGCGCAATGGATCGGCTACGGCCCGACGTTTTTGCTGCTCGGCGGTTTCGGCCTTGCATCGACGGCGCTGTGGCTGGCCTTCGGCGCGCACGTGAAGAAGTATTGAGCTGGCGTCCTCTTCTCCAAAAAGAAACGCCTCACGTCCCAAAGTTCTTCTGGATCGCCTTGTCGAGCGTCTCGCCCCCGACGAAGCGCTGGCGCAGCTCGCGCTTGAGCAGCTTGCCGCTCGGATTCTTCGGCAGGCTATCCACGAAGATCACGCGCTTTGGCACCTTGAAAGGCGCCATCTGGCCGGCGCAATGCTGGATGACGCTGTCCTCATCCAGCGTCTCCCCACTCTTGACCACCACGATGGCCGTGACCGCCTCGATCCAACGCGGATCAGGCAGGCCGACGACGGCAACCTCGGAGACCGCGGGAATACGATAGATCATCTCCTCGACCTCGCGGCTGGCGACGTTCTCGCCGCCGGTCTTGATCATGTCCTTGACGCGATCGACCACCGTGATGTGGCCCTCTTCATCGACGGTGGCGAGATCGCCGGAGTGAAACCAGCCACCGGTAAACGCCGCCGCGGTCTTCGCGGGATCATTGTAATAGCCCGACAGCAAATGCGGCGAGCGGTGCACGATCTCGCCGACCTCGCCAACCTTGACGTCCTCCATCGACGTGTTGACCACCCGCGTCTCGACATTGAGCACGGGCTTGCCGGCCGAGCCGGCCTTGCGCAACTGGTCCTCCGGCCGCAGCACGGTCGCGAGCGGCGCGATCTCGGTCTGGCCGTAGAAATTCCAGAATTTTACCGCGGGCAGGCGGCGCTGGAGCTCAAGCAGCACCTCCACCGGCATGATCGAGGCGCCGTAATAGCCCTTTTGCAGCGTCGACAAATCGGTCTTGTCGAAGTTCGGCGAGCGCAGCATCGCGATCCAGATCGTCGGCGGCGCGAAGAACGATGTGATCTTGTGTGCCTGGATCAGCGCCAGGATGTTGTCGGCGGTCGGCTTGCCCGTGATCACGCCGGAGGCGGCGAGATAGATTTGCGGACCCAAGAACACGTCGAGCTGGGCGCAGTGATAGAGCGGCAGGGCGTGTAAGAACTTGTCGTCCACGCTCATGCCGCCGTCGATGATACAGCTGACATACTGCCACATCACCGCTTCATGGGTCAGCATCGCGCCCTTGGGCAGGGATTCGGTGCCACTGGTGTAGACGATCTGCGCGAGATCGCGGCTATCGACGGAGGCCTCGAGGCCCGAGCCGTCAGCATGAAGCAGACCGTCGAAGGTGGCGAGATCTGCAGGCGCCGTGGCGGGATCCTCACCCGGCAGCCAGATCATTTTTTCGACCGCGCAATCCTTGGCTGAAGCGGCGCGAGCCGGCTCGACGAAATCAGGGCCAGTGGCCAGCAGCTTGGCGCCGGAGCTCTTGAGGATGAAACTGATCTCGTCGGGATTAAGCATGAAGTTGATCGGCACCAGCGCCGCACCGATCCGCGCCAGAGCAAAGCGCAGCGCAGCGAAGGCGTGGGAATTGCGCGACAGCACGGCAACGCGATCGCCCTTCTTCACGCCAAGCCCGAGCAGGCCGCGGCCGAGCCGGTTGCAGACCGCGTCCATCTCCGCGAAGGTCCAGCTCACACTGCCGCAACTCACCGCGACCTTGCCCGGCTCGCGGGCCGCCGATCGGCGCAGGAGATCGCCGATCGAATGCTCGCGCGCTTTCGCGATGGTGGCTTCGATGTCGTTCGACATGTTCGTTCCCCCGCAATCTGCCATCCGCGTACATGCCAGCCTTGACCGCAGCCAGACTCTTGCGTTTACGCGCTTTTTCGAGTTCGCAAGAAAAGTATTCGGCGCAACTGGCCTCGTCAAATCGGTCAGGGTGATTGCATCGGCCGGAAAAAGCGAGCGAGCGCTCTCTCGGAAAATTCTGGCATGCCCCCTTTCCGGACTGCCACTCTCTGCGCTAGGAATAACCATAAGGGTGCAAAGCCCACGCCTGGGTCAACAACCAAAGGTCCGGGAAGACATAAGGGGAGGCAGCGTGAACCTCGCGCGCCGACGACCTTGGACGAATGCGTTCTCGACAGAAGCGCTGTGCACGCGCATTCTGGAACGTCATCGCGACTCCATTCGCGTGCAGAAGCCGCGGCTCGCCATCGCAAATTTGACACGCATCATCGGCGCCACCCTCGCGCTCTCCAACAAGCAGGGCTTCCACGCCACCACGCTGCGCCAGCTTGCGGAAGCGTCCGGCCTCAGCATGGGCGGCCTCTATACCTATATCGACAGCAAGCCCAGGCTGCTCTCGATGATCCTCGGCGAGGTCGCGGCAACGGCGACCGAGGTCCTGACGGCGCCTCCCGACGACGTCAGGAATGACGCCAACAAGCACCTCGGCTGGATCATCGCGACTCACATCCGCATGAGCGAGGCGATGCAGCCCTGGTTCGTGTTCGCTTTCATGGAAGCGAAGTCCTTCCCGCCGGCGGAACGCCAGCGCGCGATCGACATGGAAGCCACAACCGAGAAGATCATCGCCGACGTGCTCCGGCAAGGCGTCGCCAGCGGCGCCTTCACGGTCGAACATGTCGGGCTTACGGCGTCGTTGATCAAGCCGCTGCTGCAGGACTGGTACGTCAAACGCGCCAAATACCGCAAACGCGGCACGTCGATCGACGGATATATCGACGGCGTCGACAATTTCGTAAGCGCCGCCTTGTCGCGCGGAAACCGCAGCAGCGGACGAATGTCCGCCGGGGTTCGCCCGAGGCCAAAACAAATGGCGCGGCCATAGAACGCAGGAAGGACCGGACGATGAAGCGCTTCCGATTCAGCCAGCAAGAGATCGTCTTTGCCGTCTTTGCCTTGCTGTTCCTGGTGTTCTCGATCTTCCTGAACGGCTTCCTGACGGCCGACAACATGCTGACGCTGCTCCAGAACGTGGCAGTACTCGGCATCCTCGGCCTCGCCATGGCGATCGTCGTGATCGGCCGCGGCATCGACATCTCGCTGATCGCCGCGCTCGCAGTGCCCCCCGGGCTCGTGCTGCAAATGGTGCAGAACGGCCATTCACTCCCCTTCTCGTTGCTGACGGCCGTCCTGATCACGATCGCCTTCGGCCTCGTCAATGGCTGGCTGATCGCCTATGCCGAGGTGCCCTCGCTGTTTGCGACGCTCGCAACGGGCCTGTTGCTCGCGGGCCTTGGGCAAGCCGTGCTGTTCCAGCTCGACGTCGTGCAATGGAGTTCGGGCATGGACGGCTTCGAGCGACTCGGACAGGGCACTATTCTCGGCATTCCCACCTCGATCGTGATGTTCGCGATCGCCTGCATGGTGGTCGCATTCCTGCTGCGCCAGACGCGCTGGGGCGCCTACATCTACGCGATCGGCGACAATCCTTACGCCGCACGTGTCACCGGCATTCCGTCCCGCCCGATCATCGTGCTGCAATACGTGATCGCGGCCCTGATCGGCTGTTTCGCAGGGCTCGTGATGGCGGCATCGGTCAATTCGATGCCGACGCGCGTTTTCAACTCGACGCTGATCTACGACGTGATCCTGGTGGTCGTGCTGGGCGGCATCGGCCTCTCCGGCGGCCGCGGCGGCGTGCTGAACGTCATCATCGGCACACTGCTGATCGGCACCATGCTCAATGGCATGACCATCATGGATATCTCCTACGCCGGGCAAAATCTCGTCAAGGGCGTGGTGCTGTTGCTCGCCGTCATCACGGACTCTTTCCTGAATCCACGCAACGAAGAAACGGCACAGCAGGGCGACATCTGAACGATCGACAGCAACGACAACTACAACCAAGGAGGAAGCAATGAAGATCTTTGGCAACCCGACCAGGGTACCCCTCGCCGCACTGGCTCTCACCGCACTCACCGGACCGGCGCTCGCCCAGCAGGGCCTCGACGAGCCGTTCCAGAAGCCGTTCAAGGAGGCGCTCGCCGGCAAGACCGTGGCCTATGTGCCGGTCGCGATGAACTTCGACCTCACGGAGGGCTGGTATGCCGGCCTGAAGAAGGAGCTCGAGCCCTACGGCGTCAAGTTCGTGATCCGCGACGCCAATTGGAACACCAACGCCGGCGCGCAGGCCGTGACCTCCTTGATCTCGGAGAAGCCGGCGGTAATGGTCGTGCATAATCCTGACGTCCAGACCTACGCAAAACTGCTCCAGCGCGCGGAGAACGAGGGCATCTACGTCATCCAGATCAACATGGGCTCGGCCTATCGCAGTTCCGCCTTCGTCGGTGCCAACTGGGTCGAGATCGGCGAACGCCAGACCGAAGGCGTGGTCAAGGCCTGCGAGGGCAAGTCGAACAAGATCGCGATCATCCAGGGTGCGCTGTCGGCCGCCGCGAGCGCCTATACGCTCAAGGGCGTCGAGAACGTTCTGGCCAAGCATCCCGAAATCAAGGTGGTATCGAGCCAGGCCGCCGATTGGGATGCCGCCAAGGCCAAGGCGATCACGCAAACGGTGCTGAAGCAGAATCCCGATCTCTGCGGCATCGTCGGCTTCTGGGACGGCATGGACATCGGCACCGCAGCGGCCGTGAAGGAAGCAGGTCTCACCGGCAAGGTGTTCCTGGCGACATCGGGCGGCGGCGAACGCAAGGGCGCCTGCGAGCTGGTGAAGTCGGGCGCGTTCGACCTCAACTTGAGCTACGACGTACCGACCCAGGCCACACAAATGGCCGGCACGATCAAGTGGCTGCTGTCCTCGGGCGCCAAGCCCGGCTCGATCAAGGGTTCGGAATACACCACGCTGATTCCGATCACCAAGGAGAACGCCGACAGCCAGACCGCCTGCTGGAATCTCAGCGACCTCAAGAAATAGTCCGCGCCAGGGCTCGCGGTCCCCGGGATCTATGCCCGGGGACCTTGCCCCCGATAGTTTCCATGTCCTGCTGGAAAGCCGATGCGCGACACAATCACAAGCCTGCGTTACCGCTACTGGCCTGATCATCTTCTCGGCGAAATCCTGTCCAAGCGATGGACCGAGACAGCCATCCCGGTCATCCTGCTCCTGATCGTCGGCTTTGCGTTCAGCCGGTCCATCGACAACTTCCTGTCGCCGGCGAGCCTCGCCGACACCGCGCGCCAGGCCGGCGAGATCGGCTTCATTGCGCTCGGGCTTGCCCTGGTGGTCATCGTCGGCGGCATCGACCTCTCCGTCGGGTCGATCTTCGCACTGACCGATTTCTGCGCGCTCTATCTGCTCGACGTCGCGGGCTGGCCGGTTCCGGCCGTTGTGATCGCTACGCTGCTGTGCGGCGCGCTGCTTGGCGCCGTCAACGGCATTCTGGTCGGATATCTGCGACTCCGCGCCTTCATCACCACGCTGATCACGCTGATCATCTACCGCTCGGCCTATGACCTTTTGATCCAGCGCTATTCCAACGCGATCGCCTCTGCCTTCCCCGACATCCCGTCCTGGGACTTTATCGGCTCCGGCTCTGTCTTGGGCATTCCCACCGTGGCGCTCGCCTATATCGTCATCGCGATCTTCGGCCACATCTTCATG
This sequence comes from Bradyrhizobium sp. BLXBL-03, assembly GCF_051853015.1. Taxonomy (NCBI): domain Bacteria; kingdom Pseudomonadati; phylum Pseudomonadota; class Alphaproteobacteria; order Hyphomicrobiales; family Nitrobacteraceae; genus Bradyrhizobium; species Bradyrhizobium sp. BLXBL-03. The sequence goes on from NZ_CP182470.1 coordinate 7,855,903, forward strand.
ACGCGGCTGCGCCCGGGCTGGCACATCACCGCGATCGGCGGCTCGCGCCGCTCGGCCTACAATTCGGGCATTCCGGTTCGCCGCACCATCGCGCTCTGCTACGTCGCAAGCGGCGCGCTGACCAGCGTCGGCGCGCTTTTCTTCGCCTCCCGGCTCGGCACCGTCGGCGGCGACATCGGCGTCGGCCTGGAGGTGATCGTGCTGACCGCGACCGTGCTCGGCGGCATCACGCTCGGCGGCGGCAAGGGCTCGGTCGCCAAATCGGCAGTGGGTGTGCTGATCGTGCTGCTGATCACAAATGGCCTGACGACGATGAACGCACGCGGCGGCGTCAATCGCATGGCGCTCGCGGGCATCCTGCTTGTCGCCGCCATGATCGACATCCGCTGGCAGAAGAACCGGACCCGTATCATCAGCAAGGTCTATGTCGCCCCGACCTATCACGAATTGCCGCCACCGCCGCCAACGGAGATCGGGCAAGGCGGCCCATTCGAGCAGAACGACAAGCTCCGCGATGTCGAGGCGATCGGCCTCGGCCGCATCGAGGCGCCGGAAGACGTCATCCTCGATCGCCATGACAATCTCTATGCCGGCTCCCGCCACGGCGACATCATGCGCTTCCTCGCGCCCGACTACCAAAAGATGGAAGTGTTCGCTCATATCGGCGGCCAGCCGCTCGGCATGGCCTTCGACCGTGAGGACAATCTCTATGTCTGCATCGGCGGCATGGGCCTCTATCGCATCAAGCCTGACTGCACCGTGGAAAAGGCGACCGACGAGACCAACCGCAGCCTACGCTCGGTCAACGACGATAGCCGCCTGCGCCTCGCCGACGACCTCGACATCACCGACGATGGCCTGATCTTCTTCTCCGAAGCGACGGTCCGTTACGAGATGGACGAATGGCCCATCGATGGCTTGGAGGCGCGCGGCAATGGCCGCATCATCTGCTACGATACCAAGACCGGCACGACGCGTACCGAGCTGCGCGGACTCAAATTCCCCAACGGCATCTGCGTCGCCAGCGACGGCCAGTCGATCCTGTTCGCCGAGACCTTCGGCTGCTCGATCAAGCGTTATTGGTTCGCCGGGCCGAAGAAAGGCGCGGTCGAGGTCGTCATGGACAATCTGCCTGGATACCCCGACAACATCAACCTCGCCTCGGACGGCAATTACTGGCTGGCGCTGGTCGGCATGCGCAGCCCCTCGCTCGACCTCGCCTGGAAGATGCCGGGCTTCCGCCGCCGCATGGCCAAGCGCGTACCGGTCGATGAGTGGCTGTTTCCCAACATCAACACCGGCTGCGTGGTTAAATTCAATGAGCAGGGCAGGATCCTCGAATCGTTCTGGGATCTGCACGGCGAGAACCATCCGATGATCACCTCGATGCGCGAGCATCGCGGCTACCTCTACCTCGGCGGCATCCTCAACAACCGGATCGGCCGTTACAAGCTCGACAACGCCGATCCGAACTTCGTCCAGTATGACAAGAGGTGGGGGAAGCAGTCGTGATCGCGGCCGTCAGAGACTTCGCCAACCGCTTTCTCGGACGCGGCGACGCCACCATCACCGTGCCGTCCTTCGACGGCGCGTTGAAGCCGAACCAGAAGCTTGAATCGGCCGAAACCTTGCTGACCTGCGAGTCGCCTGCGGATCTTGCCGCTGACGGCAACAAGCTCTTTATTGCAGACGGACGAAGGCTGTTGTCGCTGGACGGTGGCTCGGCCTCGGAATTGCGCCGCTTCGAGCAGCCGATCTCCGCGCTCTGTGCCCTCCCCGGCGGCGGCCTCGCCGTCGCGCTCGGTGGGCGTGAGGTCCGTGCATACGAAAGCCCCTCGGCCGAGCAGCCGAGCGCAACCTTTGCCGACGCGGCGTTCAATGCGATCAATGCACTCGCGCTGGCGGAGGACAATGCGCTGATTGCGACAGACGGCTCTGCAGCATGCAGTGTCGACGATTGGGCGCGTGACCTGCTGGAGCTCAATCGGAGCGGCCGCGTGTACCGGCTCGATCCCGGCAGCAGGACCGTGACGCGATTGGCCCAAGGCCTCGGCTATGCCTTCGGTGCCTGCGCGCATGGTAACGCCATGCTGGTCAGCGAGAGCTGGCGCCACCGCCTCGTTCTTGTCTCCCCGGGTGCATCGCCGAAGATCGTGCTCGCTCACTTGCCCGTCTATCCATCACGGCTGTCGAAAGCCTCGGGCGGCGGCTACTGGCTCACCGCCTTCACCGCGCGGACCCAGCTCGTCGAGTTCGTGCTGCGCGAAGCCGGCTATCGGCGCCGCATGATGGCCGAGATCGCGCCCGAGCACTGGGTCGCACCGCGGCTGCGTTCCGGGCGCTCGTTCAAGGAGCCGATGCAGGGCGCGCACATCAAGACGATGGGCGTCATCAAGCCGTGGGCGCCGCCGCGTTCCTATGGCCTCGTCATCCGTCTCGATGCCGACGGCCAGCCGCTCTATTCGCTGCACAGCCGGGTCGACGGCATCAATCACGGCGTCGTCGCGGCCGTCGAGATGGGCAGCGATCTCGTGCTGATCGCCAAGGGACCGGGCCGCATTTTGAGGCTGCCCATTGCCGGCCTTGCCGAGGAATTTCGAACATGAGCGACATCGCACTCTCGCTGCGCAAGGCAACAAAGCTCTATGCCGGCGTACCCGCCATCGACGGGGTCGACTTCGATCTGCGCCGCGGTGAGATCCATGCGCTTGTCGGCGAGAACGGCGCCGGCAAGTCGACCCTTACCAAGGTGATGGCGGGCGTGGTGACGCTGACCTCGGGGACCATGACGGTCGACGGCGCCGAGGTCGCGCCGAAGACACCGCTTGAGGCGCGCAATCTCGGCATCGCCATGGTGTTCCAGGAGAACAGCCTGGTGCCGACCATGACGGTGGCGCAAAACCTGTTTCTGGGACAGGAGAAGTTTTACAACCGCCTGCGGGGGATCTACATCGCCGCGCAGCAGTTCCTGCAATCGCTCAATTTCGACGTGACGCCGACCGCCACCGTCAGCGGCCTTGGCGCGGCCAAGAAGCAGATGGTCGAGATTGCGCGCGCGGTGCTGCACCGTGCCAAGGTCATCATCTTCGATGAGCCGACCGCATCTCTGACCCCGGAAGAAAAGAAATATTTCTTCGACCTCGTCCGCGACCTCAAGAGGCGCGGCGTCTCGATCGTCTTCATTTCGCATGCGCTTGAAGAAGCGCTGCTGCTCGCCGACCGCATCACGGTGTTGCGCGACGGCAAGCATGTGGTCACCGACGATGTCGCCAAGTTTGATCGCGCCGCCATCGTGCAGGCCATGGTCGGACGCGACCTCTCCAACACCCTCTACGGCGCACGCAAGAACAGTGTGCGCCAGGCCGGCGCGCGCGTGCTCACGGTGCAGAATTTAAAGATGGCACCAATGGTGAAGAACAATTCGCTGTCGGTGTTCGCTGGGCAAATTACCGGCGTGTTCGGCCTCGTTGGTGCAGGCCGCACCGAAACCTTCAAGATCGTCGCCGGCGTGCTCAAGCGCGACTTCTTCCATGGCGGCGAGATCCTGCTGCGCGACCAGCCGGTGCGCTACCGGGTGCCGGCGCCGGCGGTGAAGGCTGGCATCGCCTATGTCACGGAGGACCGCAAGGTCGAGGGCTTCTTCGAGACGTCTTCGATCGCGCGCAACATCTATCTCGGCCTGTTGTCGAAGTTTCCGCGGGGCCGGATGATGCTGTCGCGGCGGGAGACGGATGCGGTCGGCAAGTCCTGGATCGAGAAGCTCAAGGTTCGCGCCATCGGCGATCAGGTCAAGGTGGTCGAACTGTCGGGCGGCAATCAGCAGAAGGTGGTGATCGCGAAGTCGCTGGTGCAGGAGCCCGACTTGATCATCTTCGACGAGCCGACCCGCGGCGTCGATGTCGGCGCCATCGTCGAGATCCACGAGTTGATCAACCGGCTCGCCGACGAGGGCAAGGCGGTGGTGGTGATCTCGTCCTATCTGCCCGAGATCATGGCGCTGTCCGACCGCATCCTGGTGTCGCGCCAGGGCAAGGTGGTGGAGGAGTTCTCCGCGCTGGAAGCGACGGAGGAGAAGATCATGTACGCGGCGATCCACTGAGGGCGCCTACAGCTTGTGTCCCTTCTGGCGCAGCGCCTCGATCAGGCGCTGCTTCAATTGGTCACCGGCCTTCTGGCTGACATCCTGAGCGATCTGCGCGCTCGCCTGCGCCAGCGCATCGGATTGCGCCAGGAATTTTTGTCCGGCCGGCTGGGCGTAGAACGCCTCGATCTGGCGCAGCTCGTCCGGGGTGAAGCTTGCGGCATAGACGGCGGCGATCTGGTCGACCATCGCGTTGAAGAGCGGGGGGAAGATCTCGGCACCCGGCGCCGTGATCGCGTCATAGTCGCGCTCGATCTCCGGCCTTTCCTGCGTCACCACCGGCCGCAGCTTGAGCAGCAGCTGCGGCAGCTGCGCGCGGTATTGATCGGCGATCTTCAGCGTGACCACGAGCTTGCGCGCCGCATTCATCGCCTCGGGCGACGGCGCTTGCGCGGAAGCGCGGCCAACGAGGAGCAGGAGGATACCGGCGATCGCGAGCAAACGTCTGGACATGGACCTCTCCCCTCAGCGGCGCGCCGGCGCGGCGGCGGTTGCGGCAGGCACGATCTCGACGGCGGCGGTTTGGGGCTCTTCGACGTCCGACACTTTCACGAAGAGGTTCGGCACACGCTCGGCCCGATCGAGCAGCCAGGCGACGACGATCATGATGATGATGCCGAGGAAGGAGACCGCGAGCTGCTCCCAGACGCCCTTGGTGTATTGCGTCAGGATCCAGTGCGCGGAGAACGACAGGAACACGCCGAGACAGAAGATCGGCAGTGAGTGCTGGCCGCAGAGGATGATCGGACGCAGCCAGGAGGTATGCAGCGCTTTCCAATGGCGCGGCAGGAAATGCGTCACCCAGATCGCCAGCGCCAGGAAATGCGTGAAGCGCAGCATGTCGAGGTCGGTCTTGTCGATCGGGTAGATCGCCTTGATCATCCATTTCGGGATCATGGCCTCGAGCGCGGGGATGTGCCAGGTCATCACGATGATGAAGGCGAAGACGAGCCAGGCCGCGGCCAGAATCATTGCGGCCCTCGACCATACCCACTGGCTGATCTTCTCGATCTGGCCGATGCCGCACCAGGCGGCGAACACGAACATCAGCTGCCAGCAGAACGGATTGAAATACCAGGTCGTGCCCGGCGGGTAGGAGGCAACGTTCCAGTCGAACCAGCGCGACAGCACGTAGAGCACCACGGACCCCGCAAGCGTCAGGTTCGGCAGGCGCACCAGGCACCAGACGATGAAGGGCGAGGCAAATATCAGCGTGATGTAGAGCGGCAGCACGTCGAGATTGACCGGCTTGTATTTGAGCAGGATCGCCTGCCCGATCAACTCGTCCGGATGCGCCAGGAAATTGAAGACGTTGAACTCGTGCTCGTACATCGGATTGTCGAAGCGGCGGGCGGTGCGGGCGATCTGCGCCGTGAACAGCAGGAACAGCATGATGTGGGCGACATACATTTCCGCCGTCCGCCGCCACAGTCGCTTCAGCGCGGCAAGGAACCAGCCGCCGGCGATGATCGGCCCGTAGATCCAGCCCACCAGATAGCCGGAGATGAAGACGAAGAACTCGGCGGCGTCGCTGAAGCCGTAATTGCGCAGCGTCAGCCAGGCCACGACGTCGTGCGGGATGTGATCGAGGAAGATCATCCACAGGCCGATGCCGCGGAAGACGTCGAGCCGCAAGTCGCGCTCGACCGGCGCCAACAGTGCTGCCTGGTCCCTTATGCTCATGGCCCCCGCCTCATCAGGTAGGCGTCGCGCCATCGCGGCGCCGGCAAAATCGGATGCTAAAAAAGATCAATCAAAAGGTCACCTAACCCTGCGGTTAGAGCGCCAACGGTAGCCGACCTTGGTGGCCGCGCAAGGGACTTTGTCGTCACATGCGTCGGCAGCGTGGGCAAAGCCCGGAACAACCCCATGCACAGTAGCTAAGCCATTGCATACCTTGCAAAAATCGTCCTGCCCGCCGGGCAAGCCGGCGGCGAGCGCGATTGCCGCCTCAGGCGAGCTGATCGCCCCCGGTCGGCGGTGTGTTGGAAGACATCAAGGCGCGGGCCGGCATGTTGCCGGCCCGCTTTCTGGTCGAACCACGGAGGATCACTGGAGCGGCGACTGGGCTCGATCGAGCCACGATTGTCGGTACAGGCTCCGCCCGTCAGGCGATGGGTTTCGCTGCTGCTCAGCCCTACGAGCTGGGCCGCCGGGGCAGCTTTTACTCGCTAGCGAAGCCCGCCGGTGACGTGAAGTGTCTCGCCGGTGACGTAGGACGCATCATCCGATGCGAAGAAGGCCACCGCGGCGGCGATCTCCTCGACCTTGCCGATGCGGCCGAGCGGCGTGGCGGATTCGATCCAGTTGCGCATGTCGCCCTCGTGCAGTCCCGCCGACACGACACCTTCGGTTGCGATCATGCCGGGATTGACGGCGTTGACGCGAATCTTGCGCGGCGCGAGCTCCTTCGACAGTACGGCGGTGATCGCATCCACCGAGGCCTTGGTCGCGGTGTAAACGGCGGTGTTTGGCGGTGTAATGGTCGATACGCCGGAGGAGATGTTGATGATGCTTCCGCCATTGGCGTTGAAGTGCTTCGCCGCTTCACCCGAGACCAGCAGCAGGCCAAGCACATTGAGGTCGAAATGCTTGTGGAAATGCTCGGGCGTGATGGCCTCGAGCGGGGCGAACTCGTAGATGCCGGCGTTGTTGACGAGGATGTCGATCGCACCGAACGCCTTCACGGTCTCCGCGACGATGGTCTTCACGTCCTTGGCGTCGGCCAGATTGCCATGGACCGCGACGGCTTTGCCGCCCTTGGCGATGATGCCGGCGACCACGCGGTCGGCGGCCTGCTTGCTGGAGCTGTAATTGACGGCAACCGCCGCGCCCTCGGCCGCGAGCCGGGCGGAGATTTCGGCACCTATGCCTTTGGATGCGCCGGTCACCAGGGCAACTTTACCTTCGAGTCTCTTGGTCATCGCATGTGTTCCATTGTTCGGGGGGATGCCGATATTCAATAGTTCAATACTAGTGAACTATTGGACCAATTCAAGGGACGTGCTATATTTTGGGCATGGCCCAGTTCGTTCACCCGGCGCGGGAGGAGATCACACTGGCGGGGGTGCTCGGCGCGCTCGCGGATCCCATGCGGCTGCGTATCGTCAAGAGCCTGGCCGCGCAGAAGGATTGCATGTCGTGCACCGAGGCGGCGCCTTGCCCCGATATGGCGAAGTCGACGCTCTCGAACCATTTTCGCGTTCTGCGGGAGGCCGGCCTGGTCCGGACGTCAAAACAAGGCGTCCAGCACCGCAACGTCCTGCGCGAGGAAGACATCAACGCGCGATTTCCGAAGCTGCTCAAGATGATCCTGAGCTTTCCGGACTGAGAGCATTCGCGCTGAACGCGGAGGCGTGGTCGCGTGTAGCGCTGTGGCAGCCAGTTCTGTCGTGGGTCTGCTTTGCTCCGAAGAGCAGACCCAACGGGGAGTTGCTTGGGAAGGGCCAGAAGGAGGCATTCGGCAGTGCGAACCACCTACGAGGCAAGATTCAGCTGCGTGGTGCGCGCCGCCGAGGCGGGGCTCAATCCGTGGGCTGCGGGCCCTCGTAGCCCTCGATCACGATGATATCGATGTCCACGGCGCCCGCGCGCAGTGCCCTCGCCTTGGTGTATTCAGGTGAGCGGTAGCAGGCGAGCGCGGTTTCGTAGTCCTTGAACTCGATCACGATGTTGCGGTCGCGCGCCTTGCCCTCCACTGCCTCGAATGTGCCGCCGCGTACCAGGAATTTCGCGTGGTATTTGCGGAGCACTGCCGCGAGGGCGGGGCCGTAGGCTTTGGTGTATTCGGGTTTGATCACGTCGATGCGCCCGATCCAATACCCGTTCGGCATGTTGTCCTCCTCATTTTTGCATTCTCAAATCAAGAGGGGCCGCTGGAAGCGAAGGGCCATTTCCGGGCTCATGCACCGCAGTTGTGGCAGTACGGGACCCGCGCGCGCTCGCGGCCGACGTGGCCTTACCCCCGTTCGACAACGACTGTTCCCCTCACCACGAACAGGGTTCGGTTGCCGTCAGTTACCTCAATGGAGACATAGGTGTTGCGGGAACGCTCCGCAGCTCCTTTGAGGCCGTCTGGCATCCGCTGCGCGGCTCGGTGACATGCTGCCCCATCCGTCGGGAACAGTTCTCCACGCAGGTCTTCTGTCTTTTGGCTCGCGCATGCTGATGAAAGAAGCAACGAGGCATTGCAGCTACCTCCATTCATGAGCAACCAAGGATAGAGCGGCTTGGTTCAAGAGCCGGAGTTGGTTCCTAACGCATTCGTGTAGAAGATATGCTGATTGAGAAGATCGGCCTATTGGCTGCATCGGCCACCTCCAATGACCAATCTTGGCCGGGTCGATACCTGCCGTCGATCTCATTAAAGAGAGCGCCTGCGAAGGTCGTTGCCTCTCGCCAAGCCGCTTCGTCGTCCGGAAGCACTTGGCCTTCAAGGTCCCTCTCGGGTACAGCACCGCGTAAGTGAAAGAAATATCTCGGCATATTTGAAGAATAGGCCGAACTGCCCGATGTTCCTAAGCCGTCGCTGATCGTCGATGTGGTCGTGAGCGATGCGACGTGCTTGTCATCATCAAGACCTTCATCAACAAAATGTCTTTGATCGTGCCACGATCTCGGGATGCGGCAGCCATGTGCCGCAGCCGACAATTGGCTGATGCTACGACCCTCCGTGTTTTAATGCAGGTATTCCTCGTTGAACTCTCCAATGAACTCCAGCTCTGCACGCTGCAGCAATTCTAGCGTTTGGCTTTGCCAGTCGATCAGGCCCCGACGACGGAGTTCTTGAATGGTGCGGTTGACGTGCACTACCGAAAGGCCGCAAGCATCGGCAAAGTCGGCTTGCGTGAACGGCAAGTTCATTTTGCCGTTCTCCGCCAGTCCGACTTTTTGCATTCGCGTTGAGAGTTCGCAGAGCAAGTGCGCAACTCGCGGAAGTGCAGCACGTGCTCCAAGGTTCTCGACCCATTCGCGGTAAATTGCCGCCTGGATAACGGTCTCTCCCCAAAGAGCGTAGGTTAGTCCGGGGAAATCCCGCAACACCTGTCTGAGCACGACGTGGCTGACAGTGGCGATTGTGGACGGACCCGTGCTGCACAGATCGTGATCTATCGTTGGCACATGCAAGCAGTGAAGGTCCGGGATGTCGCCGGGCACGTAGAAGGCGGATATCTGATTTCGTTCTGAAATCACCCGTTGCCGCGACAAGAAGCCGCTCATCAATACGGTGCAGGCGCTGGGGCGTTCACCCTGATGCACGGCAATGTCCCCGTCGGCCAGATTGCGCACGGCGTAAGGCAATCCAACTAACGCTTTCTGTTCGGACTCCGACAGCCTGCCGGCTGTAAGCAAGCGTTTGATGAGCCTTTGGTGCGGCACGACGGCGCTCCCCGATTATGCAGGCGGGAGCTCACTGGGTCTCTCAGCCACCAACGCCTACGGACAGAGCCTCGGTTGGTGATGGTGAAACAATACGCCGGAACAACCGGAGCGCACACTTAGCTATGTTAATATTGGCCTCGGCGTCCTCGCTCGAAAGAGGCCGCCACCTCCGTGGCGGCCTTACTTCTTTCGGCGCTGCTCAATAAGTTCAAGGAAAAATAAGGCGAGGCCCGGTGTGCCTAGGAGCCCGGGCTTCATGACCCCCAGCAGCCCAAAACAGGTTGTTCGGCTACGGACGAAACTATGACGATCGGGCAAGACGTGTTGATCTTGCGCAAACCTATCGGCAGGGCTCGCTACTGCGGTCAGGTGGGGCCGCCAGCGCCTGTCATGTGCGAATATTTGGGAACGACTGCCGGTCCAGCCACTTGGCTGAGACATGAAGGACGAGCCTGTCGTTCTATTTCCCGGAATGCTCAAGCCCCTGCGGCTCGCGCGTGTTTATGGTTTTCTCGTCGAACGCAATGACGGTCTTTATCATCCCGGCGGTAATCAGCCCGTGTGCTCCATGCCCTTGGCACGGAGAATGGTCGAAGGTGGCTGGCTCATGAAGCGCGGCTTTCGCTATGAGCCCACGGAGCAAGGTCTGCACGCGGCAGAATGATGCTGGCCTCACAGGCCGGTAGAAGCGGCGACCGCTTCGAGCGGTAGGCAAGGCATTCGAATTTGCGATGCAGCATAGTCCAACCCCCTTGCCGCACCATAAATCCGCGAATAAGTTCGGCTCCCTTTGTAAAAAGTTGGGTAGCTGGGATGAGCGGTTTTCAAGCCAAGTTAGAGCGTTATGAGAGCCTTGCTGCTGAATGCCAAAGGACTGCCAAGACGGCAAATGAGAGCAATCAGGGCTTTTATTTGAGAGCGAGCGAGCACTATCGCCAATTGGCGGATGAGGTCCGCGCTCTGATTGCGACGTTCGACCTCGCAGCCTAGCCCCCTGCCGGAGAGCTACGGGTCCGGTTCCTCTTTCGGAGTTGGCTGGTGGGCGTCGTCCGAGAGGAAGGCGCTCATTGAGCCGGTCCCGACTACCATTTCAAGCTGCTCGGCAAGCACCTTGAAATGCTCCGCCGTTCTGGCGAATGGCTCGCGCTTCTCAGGCTCGTCGCCAAATCGCGGATCATCTCGCATTCCGCGATCTGCGTTTTGAGCTTCTCCAAATGCGCAACGGGCTCATGTTCGGCAGCAAGGGCAGCAGGGTGGCGCCGAGCGCGTTGTCACCGAGGCGTGCTACCGCCGTTCGACAACGACTTTCCCCCTCACGACAAACAGGGTCCTGTTACCGTTGGTGACTTCGGTGGCGACGTGGGTGTCATGGGAACGTTTCTCAGCTTTTTTCAGATTGGCTGGCATTCGCAGTACCGCTTGGTGGCACGCCTCACTATCGTCCCGAAATTGCGTTCCTTGCGGGTCTTCAGTCGTTTGGCCTCGCACATGCTCACGGAAGAAGTAACGCGGCATTTGAGACCTCCTGTCTCGATTGACAGGAATCAATTTTGGACCGGTGGCTCGGTTCAAAAATGAACAAAGCAAATTAGGGCGCTCGCTAATCCAAGTTAGGAAACCAGGGGTCAATACGGACAGTTACCAGTTAGTTAGGAACAATGGCCTGGCATCTCGTCTTGGAAATCTCGCTAGTCCATGTCGGGCTGGCCGAGCGGCCCCGGCCTAACCAGTCCCCCCTGAACGGAGCCGTCTCTCCATCCTCAGAGACGGCCTTACCTTGGATCAAGCTGCCTGCTGGCGATCGAGGCAAGCGCTACAGCGTTGGTTACGCCGCTTGACCCAATCTCAATGATCTTGCGGGCGACAAGGTCGCATACGGGATCGCTGCGGTCGATCAGGTCTAGTTTTCGCAGGGTTGCGTTGAACGCCAGTGCAGCGGGTCAACCTGAGAGGAATTCACGTTGAGCAAAACGAGTCCGCTCTTGCCTTGATTGCTGACGTCCTCAGCGCAGCAGCTTCAAACTGCCGGTCAAGGACCTGACCCACTTCTCTGCGCCGGCAAGTCCCAGGCCATCGATCGGCTCGCTCGCAAGGTCGCACTGCGGAAACCGGGCCCGATAGTCGGCGAAGGCATGCAGGCTTCGCGCAAATCTCGGGAACGGCACCACGATCGCCCGGTCGGGCGCCGGCAATGCCTTGAGCAGCAGTGACACGATCTCCTTCGCGGACGCTTGGAGGATCGGGACCGGACAGATCGCGCTCGTCTTCACCGCGCGCCCCGCGACATCCGTCAGTTCGATGTCGCCAAGGCCGCGCTCGACGGCGCCGATGCCGATGCCGATCGTTGCCACCGTGTTGGCGATCAGTCCGAGCGGCAGGGAGGGATCGACGATGATCGCAAGGCGTGTCTCGGGGGCATTCATTCGGCATGGACTCCGTTGACCGCCAGCAGCGGCGCTGCGTTGCCGGCACCCCGGCGGCGGTTTGGTCTGGGCCTTCAGGGTATGCCCCGCGTTATGACAAGGGATGCCTATTTGGGTGACTGGGGAGCCAAGCTGAGGCATAGAAAGCCGAGAGTTTTCTCGAACTGAGGTAAGTCATGCCCTTGCCATTTGATGCCCAGGACGCCGCGATTCTGGCCGCGCTCCAGGGCGACGCCCGGCTGACGGTCGCGCAATTGTCCGACAGGATCCATCTGTCGACGTCGCCGACCTGGCGCCGGGTGAAGCGCCTGGAAGAGGAGGGTGTGATCACCGGCTATCAGGCGAGCCTCGATCGCCGCGCGCTTGGCTGGGGTGTGCTCGCTTTCATCAGCGTGTCGATCGAGGATCACAGCGAGGCGCAGGCGCGTGCGTTTGAGAACGCCGTGGCGGCGTTGCCGGAAATCGTCGCCTGCTGGAGCATCGCCGGCAGCGCGGATTTCCTGCTCCAGGTGGTGGGGCGCGACCTCGATGCTTACGCGGAGTTCGCCATGACGACCATCCGCCGGCTGCCAGGCATCAAGGCGATGCAAACGACCTTTACGTTGAAGGAAGTCAAGCCGCCTGCGCCCTGGCCGATCCCCCGACCGGATTGAACGAATGCGGCAATAGGTCTCGCAAGCGCTCAACCCATCCGAACTGCGCAAGCCGGCCGCATCACTCAATCACATCGTCCGTCAGCACGAGGATCGACGGCGGGATCGTCAACCCCAATGCGCGGGCCGTCTTGAGGTTCACGACCAATTGGAATTTGGTTGGCAGCTGGATCGGCATCTCTGCCGGCTTTCGCCCTTTCAGGATCAGATCGACATAGCCGGCCGCACGGCGAAACAGGTCGCCGATGTCGGCGCCATAGCTGAGTAGTGCGCCGGCGCGAGCGAACTCGGCCTGTTCGCCGACGACGGCAATCTTCCTCTCGATGCCGGCATGGCAAATTTCGTCCCGCATCGCCGACGTCATGTAATCGCGGATCACCACCATTGCGGCACCGCCCGCATCCGCCAACATCTTGATCTGCTCGGACACGGCTGCCTGCGAGGCAGCCGTGAGGCCGAGACGCATCGGCTCCATGCCGGCAGAGCGTGCTTCCAGCATCGTCTGCGCGCCCCAGGCACTGAATGTGGGATCGGTTGCGTTGTTCATCACGCCCAATGTCTTCAGCTCGGGCAGGATCTCCCTCAGCATCTGGATCCGCTTCGACGACATCTGTTCGCCGAAAGCTGCAAAGCCCGTCAGGGTGCCGCCGGGACGCGCAAGGCTCTGGAACAAGTCCGGATCGCTCTGCACGGCGGGCAGCGCGACGGCGACCACCGGGATCTTGGTCTTGCTCACGGCTGCGCGCGCTGCAGCGGGACCAGGCGACAACAGGACATCGACCGGCTTGGCCGCGAATTCGTCGATGATCGCGAGCCCGCGCGCCACGTCGCCGTTGGCCGCGCGCGCATCGATGGAGATCGAGCGTCCTTCGACGTAGCCAAGATCATTCAAGCCCTTGCGAAAATGCTGCAGGGCCGGCGCATCAGCCTCCGCTGTCGCAAAGCCCATGAAGCCGACGGTCGGCACGTGACGGGATGCATCCTGCTCTGCCAGCGCCGCTGGCGGCCATGCCGCCGCCATGCCCATAGCTCGAAGAAAATCCCGCCGTCTCATCCCGTTTAACCAGCAAATCTCTGTTCGAACTGTGGGCGGCAACGACTACAGACAACACAGCGCACAACGATACCTGCTTGCCCGCTGGAAGCAACCGGGGCGTCCGACGCGGCTGAGACCGGCGATAGCCTGGCCGCGTCGAAGTCAATGCAGCCATATCAATTATGCCCGTAATAGGTCCGGTTGCAGAACTGGCGCCCCTTCTCATGGTAGGCGGCTTGCTGTGCTGGCGAGAGGTTCGGAGGCATCTGAAAATTGCCGTAGGCGTAGAGTTGCAGGCACGCGATGTAGTCCTTGTTCGATAGCCAGCTCCAGTCAGTTGCGGAAGCGGGAGCGGCCAAGCCGAGGCTGGCGGTGGCGGCCAAAGCAAGCAGGGTGATGCGGGAGACTTTCATGTTGCGTCCTCCAAAAGACATGACCGCGCACCGTGCCGGTCATCCGGGAAGCACGCTAAGGGAACTCCAAACGGCAGACCGTGACCCTGCTCACGCGGGAGCGAGGCGATGGCTTCGCTGTTTCGAACGGATCCCGCCAACGATTGCTGGTACCGGCTCCCCCGTCAGGCTATCGGTTTCGCAACAGCTACAAGCCGAGGTTCGACATGAGCGCTGCCATCTTCGCAAGACACGATGGTGTCTGGCTGAACCAACCAAAACGGTGGACCGCGCAGGGCGACAGCATCGAACTCGTCACCGACAAGGCCACCGATTTCTGGCAGAAAACGCATTACGGCTTCTGCCGCGACAGCGGTCATTTTCTGGGCTTTCCGACCGCGGAGGCGTTTACGGCCGAACTGCGCATCCAGAGCGATTTTCGGGAACTCTACGATCAAGCCGGCATCATGGTGCGTATCGATGCGGAGCATTGGATCAAAGCCGGAATCGAATTTTCGGACGGGCGCGCGATGCTCTCGAGCGTCTTGACCATTGGGCAGTCGGATTGGGCAACGGCGCCCTATGAGCACGCGGCCGGCGATTTCCGGATGCGCGTCACCGTCGCCGACGGCGTTCTGCGATTGCAGACCTCGGCTGACGGCAAGACCTGGCCTCTCGTCCGATTGGCTCCGTTCGCCGCGGCGCGATCCTGTCTCGTCGGTCCAATGGCTTGCACACCGGAGCGCGAGGGATTGCGGGTCAGGTTCAGCGGATTTTCGCTGAAGCCGCCGCTCGGCAAGGATCTGCACGATCTCAGCTAGCGACCAGTGTGGGCTGTTCGCGGCGACGGCCGTTGTAACGATGACGACAGACCGGCGAAATTTGTTCGAGAAACAAGCCGTCGCAGCTTCCGGCCCAAAAACAAAAATGGCCCGCATCAAGCGGGCCATTTTCGTATCGGAACCGGTGAAGTCCGAATTTGGTTGCGGGGATAGGATTTGAACCTATGACCTTCAGGTTATGAGCCTGACGAGCTACCGGGCTGCTCCACCCCGCGTTAAACCGTTGCGCGCCTTCGCAAGAATGCCGGGGACGTTGGATTGAGGGCCAACGCGGTGCGCGTGGCTTGCTTCTCCCGTCCCGAAGGCTTCCCTGGAAGGCAACCCCGGGGCCAAGCCCGTCGGGTGCGGGGGGTATGTACCAACCCGGACCGTCTTTGGAAAGGGCTGTGGGGACGTTTTTTTCGACTTTATGACGGCTAACGGGCGCGGATTCCGGCCGATTTGTAGCACACTTGCCAGAAGTTCCACAAACCGCCAGCTTGTCGCAACAAAACAGCGGCGAAACGGCCGTGGGGAGGGAGCGCCGATTCATGTCGTAGAAGCAGTCGTTCCGGGGCGCGAAGCGAACCCGGAACCTCGAGATTCCGGGTTCGATGCTACGCATCGCCCCGGAATGACGAGAAGAAAAATGGGGGGAATCATCAATGACTGACGCATTCGATTTCATCGTGGTGGGGGCGGGCTCCGGCGGTTGCGCGGTGGCGGGGCGGCTGTCGGAGGATGCGGCGACGTCAGTGGCGCTGCTCGATGCCGGCGGGCGCAACGACAGCTGGCGGATCACCACGCCATTCGGGCTCGCCCTGCCGTACAAGACGGCCAATTGGGCCTTCGATACGGTGCCCCAGAAGGGCTTGAATGGCCGCATCGGCTATCAGCCGCGCGGCAAGGGCCTCGGCGGCTCCTCGGCGATCAATGCCATGGTCTATATCCGCGGCCACAAATCGGACTACGACCACTGGGCCTCGCTCGGCAATCAAGGCTGGTCGTATGCGGACGTGCTGCCCTATTTCAAGCGCTCGGAAAACAATTCCGACTTCGACGGCGAATATCACGGCAAGGGCGGCCCGCTGCATGTCAACAGGCTGCGCTCGGACAATCCGATCCATGAGATCTTTCATCAGGCCGCGCGCGAGGCGCAGTTCCGGATCCGCGAGGACTTCAACGCAGAGGATCAAGAAGGCCTCGGCAGCTATCAGGTGACGCAGCACAGGGGCGAGCGCTGGAGCGCGGCGCGGGCCTATGTGACTCCCCATCTGGACATCAGCGGCAATCTGCGCGTCGAGACCGGGGCGCACGCAACGCGCATTCTGTTCGAAGGTGGGCGCGCGGTCGGCGTCGAATATGTGCAGGGCAAGCAAAGGAAGCAGCTGCGCGCGCGCCGCGAGGTCATCCTCGCCTCCGGCGCGTTCCAATCGCCGCAAGTCTTGATGCTGTCGGGTATTGGCGATGGCGAAACGCTGGCCAAGCACGGCATCGGCGTCGTCAGTCATCTGCCGGGCGTCGGGCGCAATCTGCAGGACCATCCGGATTTCGTGTTCGTCTACGCCTCCGACTACCCGCATTTCGTTCACGCCTCGCTCGGTCGGTTGCCATCCCTGCTCCGCGGCATCCAGCAGTACCGCAAGGAGAGACGTGGCCTGATGACCACCAATTTCGCCGAATGCGGCGGCTTCCTGAAGACGCAGGCCCACCTCGACGTGCCTGACATTCAGCTCCACTTCGTCATCGCGATGCTCGACGATCACGGCCGCAAGAAGCACAAGGAGCCAGGCTTCTCATGCCACGTCTGCCTGCTCAGGCCGAAGAGCCGCGGCAGCGTTTGGCTGAAAAGCGCCGACCCACTCGCTGCACCGATGATCGATCCGAATTTTCTGGGCGAAGCGGAGGATCTCGAGGCGATGGTCGCGGGCTTCAAGACCACGCGGCGCCTGATGGAGACGCCCGCGCTGCGCGCGCTGCAGAAGAAGGACATGTTCACGGCGGATGTCCGCACCGACGACGACATCCGCAACGTTCTGCGCAATCGCGTCGACACCGTCTATCACCCGGTCGGCACCTGCAAGATGGGCACGGATGCGATGGCCGTGGTCGATCCGAAGCTGAAGGTGCATGGCGTGGACGGCTTGCGCATCGTCGATGCCTCGATCATGCCGACGCTGATCGGCGGCAACACCAATGCACCAACCATTATGATCGGGGAGAAAGCGGCGGATATGATCAAGGGAGAGATGCGGTAGAGCGAAGCCCGCAATCTCCGCCGGCGTCCCGGCCCCCGTGCGCAATTGCGCGCCAGGCCGGGACGACGCCTAAGACATTTCTTTACTGACCTCAAATAAACCTGAAACCAACAACACCCTCAGCCGCCGGAGCCACAAAAATACGGACGATTTTAGCGATCTGAAACGGAACGATCGGCTTGGCGTTCATACGTTCCATTGGCAGGGCTTCGCTCATGAACAGTTTCGATCTCGCCGTGTATACGGCGCTCGCAATTGCCATCGGCTTCGGCTTCAGGACCGGCCTGATCGGCAGCGCCATGACCATCCTCGCTTATCTGCTCGCCGCCCCCATCGCTGTCGCACTGATGCCGCTGATCGTGCCGCAGGTCGCCGGCAATCCGAACGCGCCGCTCGTTCAAAACTGGATCTGCTTCTTCGGCATCTTCATCGTGGTCGGCATGCTGTTCGGCTATATCGGCCGCCTCGCGCTGAGCGACACCATCCGCGACGCCGGGATCGGCGACCGCCTTGGCGGGGCTGCGCTGGGCGCCATCAGGGTGGGGCTCGTCGCCACCACACTTGTGCTGGTGTTCGACCAGATCGTGCCGGCGAACCACCAGCCGCCCTTCCTTGCCGACTCGCATCTGCGGCCGCTGTTCTCGGCGGTCGGGCAGATGGGGTTCAAGTCGCTGCCGCCGGAGGCCGCCGAGGCGATCGACCGCCTCAAGCAGGAGCGGCGCATCTGAAGCGCGATGGGATCGCGCTCTTTTCTATTGCTTGGACATGATCTTCTCGGAAAACCGCGGCACACTTTTCCGGATCATGCCCCCACATTTGCATCGCAGCGCCAACCCGCATGCATTTTGACGCGGGCACCGCCCTTATCAGCGGCACTGATGTTGGCTAGAGTGCGCCCCATCGAAAACCTGCCTGCTATTGTTCGGGAGTGAAACAGTGGATCTTGGGATCAAAGGTCGCCGCGCCATCGTCTGCGCATCCAGCAAGGGCCTGGGGCGCGCTTGCGCCTTCTCGCTGGCCGAAGCCGGCGTCGACGTCACGCTGACCGCGCGCGGCGCGGATGCGCTGAAGAAGACGGCCGACGAGATCCGGAAGGCCTATCCAGACGTGAAGGTCACCGAGATCGTCGGCGACATCACGACGCCTGCGGGGCGCGAAGCCGTGCTCAAGGCCTGCCCCGAGCCCGATATCCTGATCAACAATGCCGGCGGCCCGCCGCCCGGCGATTTCCGCAACTGGACCCGCGACGACTGGATCAAGGCGATCGACGCCAACATGCTGACGCCGATCGAGCTGATCAAGGCGACTGTCGACGGCATGATGGCGCGCAAGTTCGGCCGCATCGTCAACATCACCTCGGCCGCAGTGAAGGCGCCGATCGACATTCTCGGCCTCTCCAACGGCGCGCGCGCCGGCCTCACCGGCTTCATCGCCGGCCTGTCGCGCAAGACCGTGATCAACAACGTCACCATCAACGGCCTGTTGCCGGGCCCGTTCGAGACCGATCGCCTGACCGGCACCGCCAAGGCCGAGGCCGACAAGCGCGGCACGACGCCGCAAGCGATCCTGGCCGAGCGGGCCAAGCTCAATCCCGCCGGCCGCTTCGGCCAGCCCGACGAGTTCGGCTACGCCTGCGCCTTCCTCTGCGGCGCCAAGGCCGGCTTCATCACCGGCCAGAACATTTTGCTCGACGGCGGTGCGTTCCCGGGAACGCTGTGAGGCCAAGTGGTGCTTCAACCTCTCCAAAGGAGAGGTTGAAGCGAGCTCGCGGCTCGACTGATCAAACTCGAAGCGATTTGCCTTACGACACCGGCGTGGTCCGCTCGTCGCTCCAGTCGATGCCGAGCTCGTCCATGCCGTCGGCGAGCAGATCGCCGAGCATCGGCTCACCCAGGAGATAGCGCACCGTCTCGCGGCGTGGCGCCTTGTACTCGCTGCGCGCTTCGATCGCGCGGGCGCGCAAATCGTCCCACTCCTCGACATCGCCGTCGCCACGGCCCAGCCACATCAGCGTGACCAAGTCGACTTGCTCGTCCTCGTTCAGCGCCCGGATAAAGCTGCCGAGTTCGGCTGCGACCGGATCGGAATTGTTGTCCTCAAGCACGTCGATCTCGTCGTCGTCGGAGGGGTTGGAGCCGGAATCCGGATCTGAGTCGGATTCCTTGACGTCGAATTCGCGCGCCTTCTCGATGATAAAGGCGACCTTGTCGGCGGAAATCGCAAGCTCGGGCATGGGCTCCCCCTGTGGATCTCGACGGGTTCCTCACATAACGCAACATCACGACAGATGATCCATTGCGTTTTGCGGCGGAAAATGTGCATCTTTCGGCGCCAATTATCCCCGTCATTCCGGGGCGATGCGTGAGCATCGAGCCATGGTGCGCAGTTGCGCACCTGAGAATCTCGAGATTCCGGGTTCGTGACTTCGTCACGCCCCGGAATGACGGTGAGGGTACAAGCAAGAAGATGGGGGTACGCCCGATGCGGTGGAGGGTCGGCCAGGTCAAAATCACCAAGATCGTCGAAATGGAGACGGTGGGCTCGACCCGCTTCATCCTGCCGGCCGCCACCAATGACGAAATCCGGAAGCTGCCCTGGCTGATCCCGCATTTCGCCACCGAGGAAGGCCGGCTGAAAATGTCGATCCATTCGCTGGTGGTGGAGACGCCGGCGCGCCGTATCGTGGTCGACACCGGCCTTGGCAACGACAAGCAGGGCCGCGGCGTCCCGGTCTGGAATAACCGCAACACGCCGTTCCTCGAGATGATGACCGAAGCGGGCTTTCCCCCCGACAGCATCGACACCGTGCTGTGCACGCACCTGCACGTCGATCATGTCGGCTGGAATACGAAGCTGGTGGATGGCAAATGGGTGCCGACCTTCCCGAAGGCGCGCTACCTGTTCGGCAGGACCGAATATGACTATTGGCGTGACTACAAGGCCGAGCCGGACAAGGTCGCGGTGTTCGACGATTCCGTGAAGCCTATCATCGATGCGGGCCTGGCCGAGCTGATCCCGAGCGATCATCGGCTTTGCGAACAGATCAGTGTTATCCCGACGCCCGGCCACAGCCCGGGGCACATGAGCGTGCTGATCGAATCCGGCGGCGAAGAGGCGCTGCTCAGCGGCGATGTCGCCCATCACCCCTGCCAGATGGCGCATCTCGACTGGTGCTCGGTCGTCGACACCGACACCGCTCAATCGGCCGCGAGCCGGCACAAGGTGTTCTCGCGCTTTGCCGACACCCCGACGCTGGTGATCGGCGGGCATTTCTCCGCCGGGCACATCAAACGGGACGGGGAAGCGTTCAGGTTCGAGGCGCTGGGATTGTCGTCTTCGTAGGGTGTAGCCTGCGGCTGCGCGAAGCGCAGTCGAGGGCGTAACCCGCCCTACGATCCCGGACCACCCCACAAAGTAAGGGCTGCAATGCATCCCTTTTCGGCGGTTGAATTTCCCGCCGTGCTGTTCCATGAAGCTGTTCAACCGATCAGTCCATCCCAAGGGAGAAACAGAATGAAGCTTGTTCGTTACGGCGAAAAGGGTGCGGAAAAGCCCGGCCTGATCGACAAATCCGGCCAGTTGCGCGACCTGTCGGCCCATCTGAAGGACCTCACCGGCGAGGCCTATTCCCCGGAATCCCTGAAGAAGCTCGCTGCCATCGACCCCGCCTCACTGCCCGCCGTCTCCGGCAAGCCGCGCTTCGGCGCACCCGTCACCGGCATCTCGAAATTCGTCGCGATCGGCCTCAACTACAGCGACCACGCCAAGGAGACCGGCGCTGCCATTCCGACCGAGCCGATCATCTTCATGAAGGCCAACACCTCGCTGTCGGGCCCGAACGACAACGTCGAGAAGCCGCGCGGCTCGACCAAGCTCGACTGGGAGGTCGAGATCGCCGCCATCATCGGCACCCGCGCCAAATACGTCTCGGAAGCCGACGCACTGAACTACGTCGCGGGCTACTGCGTCTGCAACGACGTCTCCGAGCGCAACTTCCAGATCGAGCGCCTGGGTCAGTGGACCAAGGGCAAGTCGCACGACACGTTCGGCCCGCTCGGCCCCTGGCTCGCCACCAAGGACGAGATCAAGGACGTGCAGAACCTGTCGATGTGGCTCGACGTCAATGGTCAGCGCCGCCAGACCGGCTCGACCAAGACCATGATCTTCTCGATGGCCAAGTGCGTGTCCTACGTCTCGCAGTTCATGACGCTGCTGCCGGGCGACATCATCACCACGGGCACCCCGCCCGGCGTCGGCCTCGGCATGAAGCCGCCGACCTTCCTCAATGTCGGCGACGTCGTCACCCTCGGCATCGAAGGCCTCGGCGAGCAGCGTCAGGAGATCGTGGCGGCGTAGGGCCGGTAGGACCTCTCCCCGTCATTGCGAGCGAAGCGAAGCAATCCAGAATTCCTCTGCGGAAACAGACTGGATTGCTTCGTCGCTTTGCTCCTCGCAACGACGATCGCAATTTTCATTTTCGGATGCTCGCAATGAAACTCTCCTTCTCCGCCGCCTCCCCTTTTGCCCGCAAGGTGCGCATCGCCGCGATCGAGCTCGGGCTGATCGACAAGATCGAATTCATGCCGGCGACGGTCGCGCCGGGCACGGCCAACGAGGACTATTCGAAGATCACGCCGCTGAAGAAGCTGCCGGTGCTGATCACCAATGACGGCGACGTCATTCTGGATTCCTACGTCATCGTCGAATATCTCAACGAGATGGCCGGCGGCAGCCTGATCCCGGATTACGGCCCGCGGCGCTGGAAGACCAAGACCAATCACTCCCTCATCAACGGCATGCTCGATTCCATGCTGCTGTGCCGCTACGAGAAGATGGTGCGGCCGCAGGGCCTGCAATGGCAGGCGTGGTCGGACGACCATTGGAACCGGGCCTGGACCGGCATGGCGCGCTTCGAGAACATGCCCGAGGTACTGAACGGCCCGTTCGACATCTCGCAGATCGGCCTTGTTTGCGTGCTCGGCTATGCCGACTTCCGCTTCGCCGATTGCGGCTGGCGCAAGGCCTATCCGAAGCTCGATGCCTTCCACCAGAAGATGCTGGAGCGGCCCTCGGTGAAGATCTCGGTGCCGCCGGCCGCGTAGCTGGATGATCATCATCTCGCTTTAGGCTTGTTGTTGAGCGGGATCCTGTCGGAAAACCGCTGCACAGTTTTGCGGATCATGCTGCAACCAGCGGGAGTTCCTTATGAGCCTGAAATTTTCCGTCGGCGACCTCACCATCCATCGCGTCATCGAGCAGGAAACTTCCTTCGTGCCGGCACTGGACATGCTGCCGGGACTGACGCCTGAGGTCCTGGCCGAGAACCGGGCGTGGATGCGGCAGGCCAAAGCACTGGACGAGCAGGACGTGCTGCTGCTGTGCTTCCAGTCCTACGTGGTGAAGACGCCTCACCACACCATCTTGATCGACAGCTGCATCGGCAACGACAAGCCGCGCCCCAATCGCGCGAAATGGAACATGAAGACCGACGACACCTATTTGCGCGCACTCAATGCCGCGGGCGTCTCGGTCGACGACATCGACTTCGTGATGTGCACGCATCTGCATGTCGATCACGTCGGCTGGAACACGCGGCTGGAGAACGGCCGCTGGGTGCCGACCTTCCCCAGGGCGCGCTACCTCTTCGCCAAGCAGGAATACGATCACTGGTTCGAGCAGAATACAAAGACGGCGGTCCCGCCCTTCGTCGACAGCGTGCTGCCCGTGGTCGAAGCCAAGCGCCACGAGCTCATCGGCAACGACCACCAGATCGGCGACCACGTTCGTATCCTGCCGACGCCCGGCCATACGCCGGGCCACATCGCTGTTACGATGGGCCGCGGCAAGGACGATGCGGTGTTTTCAGGCGATCTCATGCACTCGCCCTTGCAAACGCTTTATCCGGAGCTGTCGATCAAGTTCGACGTCGATCCGGCCAAGGCGGCCACGACGCGCCGCAGCTTCCTCGAGCGTTATTGCGACACCGACACGCTGTGCTGCACCGCGCATTTCCCTTCGCCGTCGGTGGGAAAGATCAGGCGCAAGGGCAACGCGTTCGTGTGTGCGGCGGTTTAGCGCAGTGCCGTAGGGTGGGTTAGCTCTGCGGCTGCGCAAAGCGCAGTCGCCGAGCGTAATCCACCTCGTTAGTGTCCGCGGAAGCCGGAATGGTGGGTTACGCCCCGCGGTTTGCGCTTCGCGCGATCCGCGGGACTAACCCACCCTACGAATCCGCCCGAGTGGAGAGAAGCAATGACATCACTCCCCGACATTCCCCTGCCCGCCGGCATCCGCTCGCGTTATGTCGACGGCATCAACGGGCTGCGCATGCACGTGCTCGAGGCGGGCTTCGAGACCAAGGGCCGTCCCTGCATCCTGCTGCTGCACGGCTTTCCCGAGCTCGCCTTCTCCTGGCGCAAGGTGATGCCGGCGCTGGCCGCGGCCGGCTATCACGTGCTCGCACCCGATCAGCGCGGCTATGGCCGCACCACCGGATGGACCGCGGATTACGACGGCGATCTCGCACCGTTCTCGCTCCTCAATCTGGTGCACGATGCACTCTCGCTCGTATCGGCGTTCGGCTACAGGCAGGTCGATCTCGCCGGGCATGATTTCGGCAGCCCGGTCGCGGCCTGGTGCGCGCTGATCCGGCCCGACGTGTTTCGCTCGGTGACGCTGATGAGCGCACCGTTCGGCGGTGCGCCGCCACTGCCGTTCAACACCGTCGATGCGCCGGCGAAGCCTGCGGTCGAAGATCCCGTGCATCGTGAGCTTGCCGCGCTGCCGCGCCCGCGCATCCACTATCAATGGTACTATTCGACACGCGCGGCCAATGCCGACATGCTGCACGCTCCACAAGGCCTGCATGATTTCCTGCGCGCCTATTATCATCACAAGAGCGCGGACTGGGCGGACAACAAGCCGTATCCGCTGAAATCATGGTCGGCGAACGAGCTTGCAAAACTGCCGACCTATTATGTGATGGATCTGGGCGAGACCATGGCCGAGACGGTCGCGAAGGAGATGCCATCGCGCCATGCGATCGCCGCCAACCGATGGCTGCCGGACAGCGATCTTGCTTTTTACAGCGCCGAATATAGCCGGACCGGATTCCAGGGCGGGCTGCAATGGTATCGCTACGGCACGTCGGGCATGCTCAACGACGAGATGCAGCTGTTCGCCGGGCGCAGCATCGACGTGCCCTCCTGCTTCATCTCGGGAAAGCAGGATTGGGGCACCTATCAGCGCCCCGGCGTGTTCGAAGCGATGCAGGGCCGCGGCTGCACGAAGCTGCTCGGCTGCCATCTCGTCGACGGTGCCGGTCATTGGGTGCAACAAGAGCAGCCCGCGGAAGTCAGCCGATTGCTGCTGCAGTTCCTCCGCCGCGCCGCCACAGTCTCCGCAAGCTGAACGACGCCACCCTCCCGCCACAGGGCATTAATCGGCGGTTCAGGGAACATTCGGCAATATCTGACGTTGCGAGATACCGGAGCTGGGTCCGGCGACCATGGAGAACGACATTGGACAAGAAGATCGCCGGACTGTTGGGAGCGGTGGCCGCGCTCGGAACGCTAGGAGCCGCGCAGGCTGCGCCCGCGCCTACGGACGTGCTCCAGGCGAATTCATACGCGGACCTGCTCGAGCCGATTGCGAACGCCAGCGCCTTGCTGCAAGCCATCGATGAAGCGGCTCCGCCAAAAGCGAGCGAAAATGTTCAGCTCGCTCAATTCTACCATCATCATCATCACCATCACCACCACAGCTTCTATCGTCGGCGCTATTACGACTACGACGCGCCGGTCGTGGTGGTCCCGCGATATCGGCGGTATTATCACCACCATCATCACCATCACCACCACCATCATCACAGCTTCTATCGCCGCGACTACTACTGAGGTCGCGATACCAGGATCGAGATGAACAGGACCTCCGGGTCCTGTTTGCATTTGATGACGGGAAACCAGGAAAGGGACGGCACTGCCCAGGAATGGTCATTCGCCCTACCCGTTACGAGCCTTCTCCTTGGCCGCGCGGTGCAGGTGCCGATAGGTCCCATCGAATACCGTATCAGATGACGACGTCCACTCGGTGCCTGCGGCCAGCTTGGGCCGATTGGCGTAGATTCGGCGGGCCTGCAGCTCGCGCTCTGCCGCTTCCTCTTCGCCCATGGGCTCCAGTTCGAAGGTCGCTTCCTCGGGAATGACGATGATTTGCGCGAACGGCTCGTTGGGTCGGAAGATATGGGTTCGGCCCTCGGCCGGCGCCTTGAAGACGCAAAAGAACATCATGGGCCACCAATTACGGATCAACGCGGGGACGGCAATCGGCACGGTGTCGGTCGGATCGGCATAGAATCGCGGATGCGGCTCGGTGCGAACAGCCATGCCTTTCTCGACCTTGAGATCGAGCAGGATCTGATAGGTGTAGAAGGCGTCGCCAAACTTGCGAAACGGCGGCCATTCCGCGCCGCCTTCGGGCGGCTCGCCCCAATTGGCTTCGAGGATCAAGCGCCCCTCTCTGGTCGTGACGTGAAGCTCGAAATCATAGGGATAGAACAGCTCGATGCCGTATTGCGCGCCCTCTGAAAAGGGCACGCAGTGCCAGACCTGCTCACGCGAACCGTTCGCACGTGGTTCGCGCTTGCCAGCCCATCCGGGGATTTCGAGCTTGGTGCGACGCGGCGCCAGCCGGGGTTCATTGAGACGAAATTTGACCTTGTCCATCATTCACCCGTCCACCAACATCCAAAGATTCGAACCTGTACGTCGGGGCCCGGTTCCGTGCGCCCACGCACCATTGTGACGTTCGGATGCAAGCCTTGGCGCGGCTCGCGTGAATTGACCCTGAACGAATTGCAGCCTATAGCAGTTTAGAATGCTTCTAAACTATATCAGGCGCAGTCAGTGAAGAATTTTGCCGATTTGACCGAGCGTGAAGTGCTGGCGGTCGCGATTTCCTCTGAAGAGGAGGATAGCCGCATCTACATGACCTTCGCCGAGGATCTCAAGGAGCGCTATCCGGATTCGGCCAAGCTCTTCGAGCAGATGGCCGAGGAGGAGCGCAGCCACCGCCACATGCTGCTGGAATTGTATGAGCAGCGCTTCGGCCAGCATCTGCCGCCGATCCGCCGCGAAGACGTCAAGGGATTCCTGAAGCGCCGCCCGGTCTGGCTCACCAAGAACCTGCCGCTCGACACCATCCGCAGGGAGGTCGAGACCATGGAATTGCAGGCCGAGCGCTTTTACGTGAAGGCCGCCGAACACGCCCAGGATGTCGGTGTGCGCCGCCTGCTCGGCGATCTCGCGGAAGCCGAGAAAGGCCATGAAGAGACCGCTGCGAAGCTGACAGACCAGATCCTGAGCTCCGACGTGCGCGCCGAAGAAGACCGCACCAACCGCCGCATGTTCGTGCTGCAATATGTGCAGCCGGGCCTCGCCGGCCTGATGGACGGCTCGGTCTCGACACTGGCGCCGTTGTTCGCCGCGGCCTTCGCCACCCACCAGAACTGGCAGACGTTCCTGGTCGGCCTTGCTGCCTCCATCGGTGCCGGCATTAGCATGGGCTTTGCCGAAGCGCTGTCCGACGACGGCTCGCTCACAGGGCGCGGATCTCCATGGCTGCGCGGCCTTACCTGCGGCGCGATGACCACGCTCGGCGGCCTCGGTCACACCGCGCCCTATCTCGTGCCCGACCACTGGGCCAACGCGTTCTGGATCGCCACTGGAATCGCGGGCGTCGTCGTGTTCTTCGAATTGTGGGCGATCGCCTTCATCCGCTCGCGCTACATGGACACGCCGTTCCTCCAGGCCGTATTCCAGATCGTGCTCGGCGGCGCGATTGTGCTCGCCGTGGGAATATTGATCGGGGCAGCATAGGCGGCGATGATGATACGACGCAGTTCATGCACCGTCGCGCGCGCTAGCCTGGCCGGCGCATCGATGCTGCTGGCATCGGTCCAAGCCGTGCGCGCCACGGACGAGATCCAGGTCTACAATGCCGGCATCGCCGAAACCGGCCAATTCACCATCCAGCAGCATCTCAACTATGTCGCGCTCGGACAGAAGGATCCGCCGTTCCCCGGCGGGCTCGCCTCCAATCACAGCCTCAACGGCACGCCGGAATTCGCTTACGGCGTGACCGATTGGTGGGAGGTTGGCCTCTATCTGCCGTTCTCCATTCAGGACCAGCGCTTTTATTCGGACGCCTTCAAGCTGAGAACGCTGTTCGTTTCGCCGCACGCCGAACAACGCAATTTCTTCTACGGCGTGAACTTCGAATTCAGCAATGAGACGCCGCCTTTCTCCCAATCCCGCTTCGCCATGGAGATTCGCCCCATCATCGGGGTGCGGAACAGCGATTACGAGTTCATCGTCAATCCGATCGTCGACTTCCATTTCGGGAAATTCGCGGAACAGCATTTCACGCCGGCTGCGCGCATTGCGCGGAAGTTCGGCGACGATTTGTTCGCAGGATTCGAATACTACAGCGATCTCGGCCAGATCGGCAGCTTCGACAGGCTTGCCGACCAGCAGCACACGCTGTTTGCCGTCACCGACTTCAAGGCCGGCGTATTCGATGTGAATTTCGGCGTCGGCTACGGATTGACGCCGGCGTCCGACCGCCTCGTGGTCAAGACCATCATCGGCTATGCCTTTCCCGTACCGGGGCAGAAATCTGATGCCCACCCACGCATGAATAGCGGGCCGGTCAATCCGTTCACCCACGCTGCGACACGAGGCTTCCAGCCCTGACCGGCGCAGCACCAACTCCAGGTCCTCCATGATGCGCCACTTGCAATACGGCACACCGGCCAAGGTCTTCCATTGGTGCATCGTCGCGCTGCTCGCCGTGCAATACCCGATCGGCTGGCTGATGCCGGACATCCATCGCGGCATGAGCCCGGGTGCCGGAATGACGTTTCACATCTCGATCGGGATCGCGATCCTCGTCCTGACGGCTCTCCGCCTTGTCTGGCGGCTCGCTCATCCGGTCGCGCCCGAAAGCTCTCTTCCCGCCTGGCAACGCCTGAGCTCCGAGGTCGTCCACTGGCTGCTCTACGCGCTGGTGCTGGCGACGACAATCTCGGGCTGGCTGTTTGCCTCCTTCCGGGGCTGGCCGGTGTCGTTCTTCTATCTCGTGCCGCTGCCGATGCTGGCGTCCGACAACGCCGCTGCAGGCCGCACCATTGACGGCCTTCACCAGGCGATGGAATGGGCGCTGCTCGTCACCATCGTCGTTCACGTCGCCGCCGCGCTTGCCCACATCTTCATCTATCGCGACCGCGTGATGCAGCGAATGCTGCCCGGATAGCGCCCGGGATAACGTCAGGACAGATCAACCGCGATCAAACGGCGGTTGCGGCATCGGTTAAAACTACGCATCATCCATCAGTTGAAGCGCAGGAGCATGTCGTGGCCAAATCGGAATGGAGTTTCAAGAGCGCGATCGAGCTGTCGGCCGCATTGGCGGCGAAGAAGGTCTCCGCCGTCGAACTCACGCAGGATGCGATCGGCCGCATCGAGCGTCATGACGGCAAGATCAACGCGATCTGCGTGCGGGATTTCGGTCGCGCCCTCGACGCGGCACGCGCAGCTGACGCGGCGCTGGCGCGCGGCGAGCGCAAGCCGCTGCTCGGCCTGCCGATGATGATCAAGGAATCTTTCAACATCGCCGGCCTGCCCACGACCTGGGGGTTCGTGCCACAGAAGGATTTCAGGCCGGTGGAAGACGCACTGCCGGTCGACCGCATCAAGCAGGCCGGCGGCGTGATCCTCGGCAAGACCAACGTACCGGTCGGTCTCGCCGACTGGCAGAGCTACAACGACATCTACGGCACCACGAACAATCCCTACCATCTCGGCCGCACGCCGGGTGGATCGTCCGGGGGATCGTCGGCAGCCCTTGCCGCGGGTTATTGCGCGCTCGCCACCGGCTCCGACATCGGCGGCTCTCTGCGCGTGCCGGCCTTTCATTGCGGCATCTTCGCCCACAAGCCGACCCTCAATCTCTGCCCCGCCCGCGGTGAGACGCCGCCGCCATTTCCGGCCCTTCCCCGCGAAGGCGATCTCGCGGTCATCGGCCCGATGGCACGCACCGCTGCGGATCTCTCCTTGCTGCTCGACGTCATGGCCGGACCGGATCCGCTGGATGCCGGCGTCGCCTACAAGCTCGAGCTGCCCGTCGCGCGACATCAGTCGTTGCAGGATTTTCGTGTCCTGGTGATCGACAGCCATCCGCTGCTGCCGACCGATCGGGATGTCCGCGGCGCGATCGACAGGCTAGCGACGGATCTTGCGAAGGCCGGCGTGACCGTCGCGCGCGAGAGCGCACTGCTGCCGGATTTCGCGGAGACGTCGCGGCTTTACATGCGCATGCTGCTGAGCTTCCTCGGCGCGTTCTTCCTGCCCGACGAGCTCGCGGATTCGCGGGCGCGGGCAAGCCAATTGTCGCCGGAGGACCGGAGCCTCGGCGCGGAGCGGCTGCGCGGCACCATCGCAAGCCACCGCGCCTGGGTGCTCGACGCAGGCAGCCGCGCCGTGCTGCGCGCGCGATGGCGCGCGCTGTTCAACAGCTTCGACGCGGTGATCTGCCCGATCATGCCGACGCCGGCCTTTCCGCATGATCATCTGCCGGAACAGAGCCTGCGGCGCATCAGCATCGACGGCACGGATTATCCCTATTCCGACCAGCTCGCCTGGCCCGGCGTCGCGACGCTTCCGGGCCTGCCCGCGACGGCGGTTCCGCTCGGCCTGTCGAAAGACGGCCTACCGGTCGGCGTGCAGATCGTCGGCCCGTGGCTGGAAGACCGCACGCCGCTGAAGCTCGCCGAGCTGATCGAGCGCGAGTTCGGCGGCTTCGTGCCGCCGAAGATGTTTGACGATTGATGGTTCATCCCACCCGTCATTGCGAGAAGCCCTCGCGACGAAGCAATCCAGACTACATCCGCGGAAATATCTCTGGATTGCTTCGCTTCGCTCGCAATGACGGAGCAAAATAATTGACGGCTTCGAAAGGGAGAGGAAGCCTGTAGCCCGGATGGAGCGAAGCGTAATCCGGGCGGCCTTTCCGCGGCAAAGATCCCGGATTACGCTGTGCTCCATCCGGGCTACGGACTCGTCGCAATGACGGAGTCACATAACATCGAGATTCCGGGTTCGCGCTCCGCGCCCCGGAATGGCAGGAAGGGAGCAAGCACCATGAGCCAGGACCTCGAACAGCTCACCGCGCTCAACCGCGACTACGTCGCTTCCGTGCAGAACTGCGAGGTCAAGCGCTTCGACGAGATCCTGGCGCCGGAGTTTTACTGCTCCAATCCTGATAAGACGCTGGTCGACCGCGCCGCCTTCCTCGAGCAAACGGCGCGGCCGATCGCGATCCGCAATCTGCACGCGTTCGACGTCATCATCCGCATCATGGGCGACTTCGCCATCATCCACGCGGCGACGAGCTACACCACCGAGGACGGCCAGCAGGCGACGGGGCGGTATACCGATTGCTGGGCGAAGAAGAACGGGACGTGGCTGGCGGTGTCGGCACACGTGTCGCGGTGAGGCTCCTCCCGTAGCCCGGATGGAGCCCAGCGCAATCCGGGACAGCCCGTCCGCGGCAAGCGTCCGGGATTACGCTTCGCTCCATCCGGGCCACGAACACCGCCGTTGCATCAGCTATCAAACACGATCACGCTGCGCAGCGTCTTGCCGGCCTTCATGTTGGCGAAGCCCTCGTTGATCTCGCTGAGCTTCAACTTGGCCGAGATCCAGTCCTCCAGGTGCAGCCGGCCGCGCAGGTAGAAATCGACCAGGCGCGGCATGTCGACGCGGAAATGGTTGGAGCCCATCGACGAGCCCTGGATCTTCCGCTCCCTCAGGAAGTCGAAACCGTGCAGCTCGATCTTCTGGCCGAACGGGATCATGCCGACGATGGTGGCGGTGCCGCCCGAGGCCAGCATGGCGAAGGCCTGCTCGGCGGTCTCCTTGCGGCCGAGCACCTCGAAGGAATGCTGCACGCCGCCATTGGTGAGGTCGCGCACCTGCTTCACCACGTCGCCGTCGGCGGGGTTGATGATGTCGGTCGCGCCCAGCTTGGTCGCCAGCTGCAGCTTGGCCGGATTGGTGTCGATGGCGATGATGCGGCCGGCGCCGGCGATCTGCGCGCCGTTGATCGCGGCCATGCCGACGCCGCCGCAGCCGATGACCGCGACCGTCTCTCCGGCCGTGACCTTCGCCGTATTCACCACCGCGCCGTAGCCGGTGATGACGCCGCAGCCGATCAGCGCAGCGAGGTCGAGCGGCATGTCTTTGCGGATTTTGACGATGGCATTCTCGTGCACGAGCATCTGCTCTGCGAAGGACGAGAGATTGAGGAACTGGTGCAGCTTGTCGGGTTTCGACCACTGCATCCGATCTGAGACGCCCGGCAGCATCTTCACCGTGGTGTCGGTGCAGAGCACGGTGCGACCGGTGGTGCAATTGTCGCAGGTGCCGCAGAACACGGAGAGGCAGGTGACGACGTGGTCGCCCGGCTTCACATAGGCCACATCGGAGCCGACCTGCTCGACGATTCCGGCGGACTCATGGCCGAGCACCGCGGGCAGCGGATGCGGATAGAGGCCCTCCATGAAGTGAAGGTCCGAATGGCAGAGGCCAGCGACAGCAGTGCGGATCAGTACCTCGCGCGGGCCGGGCTTCGGCAGGCTGACATCCTCGATGACGAGCGGCTTGTTGACTTCATAGAGGACGGCGGCCTTCATCGAGCACTCCCTGTCGCGCTTTTTTGTTTGATCGTGACGCGCAGCCTACGCTGCCAGAACGAGTTCGCCAACCTCGCTCATGCCGGCCGAGCTATCGCCGAGCAGCAGCGCCGCGATCTTTGCCTGCGTGGCATTTTCCGTCAGCCGGAACGGATCGCCGGGCGTCACCCGATGGTCGATCACCAGCCGCGACAGCAGCAACCTGCGCGCATCGCCGCGCATGCCGTGGATGCGATGCGCCTCCCAGGCGAGCGCCACTGCGCTGGCGACATGATAGAGCAGGCTCGTGGCGCGCCGCGCCTCGGCCTCGTTCTCGGACTTGCCGGCGACCTCGCGCGCGAGGCGGACCGCGCGATCGACGAAGCCGCGCAGATTGTCGCGCCAGGCCTGCGGCACGGAGGGGCTGTCATCGAGCCGCGCATGCAGATCGGCTGAGAGCGCGGATTCCGCGCCGTGGCGGCCGACGGCACGCCGCAGCGCATCGATCGCCACGATGTTGCCGGTGCCTTCCCAGACCGAGCCGAGATGCGCATCGCGCAGCAGGCGGGGCGTGGCGAATTCCTCGATATAGCCGATGCCGCCGCGCATCTCGAGCGCATCGCCGCAGACTTTTCGCGCATCGCGCGTGGCGCGGAATTTCAAGGTTGGCGTCAGGATGCGCAGCAGCGCCGCCGCGTCCTGGCTGCCGGCTTCGGCGCGGTCGAGCGCGTCTGCGGTGAGAAAGCTCATCGACAGCGCCTGCTCGACCGGCAGCATGATCTTCAGCATCTGGCGACGGCCGAGCGGCAGATCGATGATGCGGCTGCCGAACACGACGCGGCTCGTCGCCACCGTCATCGCATCATGATAGGCGCGGCGCATCAGCGCGGTCGACTTGACGCCATTGGAGAGCCGCGACGAGTTCACCATCTCGGCCATCTGCACGAAGCCGCGGTCGAGCTTGCCGACCGCATAGGCGATCGCGCCTTCGAGCTTGATCTCGCCCGAGGCCATCGAGCGGGTGCCGAGCTTGTCCTTCAGACGCACGATCCGATAGTGGTTCTGCGCGCCGTCATCGAGCAAGCGCGGCATCAGGAACAGGCCGACGCCGCGCGTGCCGGGGCCGGCGCCCTCCGGGCGCGCCAGCAGCATCACGACCTTGGCGTCCGCATTCGAGCAGAACCATTTCTCGCCGTAGAGGCGCCAGTGATCGCCCTCCTGCACCGCGCGCGTGGTCAGCATGCCGACGTCGGAGCCGCCTTCCTTCTCCGTCATGAACTGGCCGCCTTGCGTCAGCTTGCTCATGTCCGTCGAGGTCAGGCCATCGAGATACTTTGCCTTCAGCGCCTCACTGCCGAAATTCGAAAGCAATTTGGCGCAGCCATCGGTCACATTGATCGGGCAGCCCATGCCGAATTCGGTCTGGTTGAACAGAAACGTGAAAGCATGCTTGGCAACGACGGGGTATTTGTCGGGCCAGCCCATGATGCCCTTGGCGTTCGACAGCGCGTGGATGCCGAATTCGCCGAAGGCGGCGTTCTCCAGCTCGCGATAGGCCGGGTGATATTCGATCCACTGCACGTCGCGGCCGAACTTGTCGCGCTGATGCAGTATCGGCGTGTGCCGATCGGCCAGCCGCGCGCATTCGTCGAGACGGCCGCCGGCGAGCTCGCCGAGGCGGCCGAGATGCGGCTCGATGTGGCGAAACAGATTATCCGGCAGATGGATGCGCAGGAGGTCCGTCAGCGCCGGATCGGCACGGTAGAAATTCATGCCTGACGTGTCGGGCGCCAGCAGGCCGGAAGGTGCGGCCGCGGCACTTTTCGGCTGCGCTGTGACCGGCTCGTGCATGATCGTCCTCTTCGTTTCCGCCCGGCGGCAATTCTTATCGCTTGCCGCTTGAGATGATGTCGATCATGCTCCCGTCGCGAGAGGCGATAAAGCTGCAAATTGTCAGGGAGGCATAATTGCCGTGAAGGAGCAATTCGCTCTGCGGAATTGTGATCGGCAGGCCGATGGCGCCGGCTGGCTGTCCGCACGGCGGATGCCTAGATCAACGGCGTCCCGTCCCCGAGAGATCACATCATGGAACATCCGAAATACAAGGTCGCGCTCATCGTCGGCGCCGGCGAAGGCCTGAGCGCCTCGCTGGCACGGCTGCTGTCAAAGCAAGGCATCCGCGTCGCGCTGGCCGCGCGCAAGATCGAGAAGCTGGGCGCACTCTGCAGCGAGACCGGCGCGAAGGCCTATGCCTGCAACGCCACTGAGCCTGAGGAGGTCGAGCGCCTGTTTGGCCTGGTCGAGCGCGAGATCGGCACGCCCGACCTCGTCGTTTACAACGCCTCTGGCCGTTCGCGCGGGCCGTTCGTCGAGCTGGTCCCGGCCGACGTCGCGAATGCCATCGCGGTCAGCGCCTATGGCGGCTTCCTGGTGGCGCAGCAGGCCGCCAAGCGCATGGTGCCGAACCAGCACGGCGCGATCCTGTTCACCGGCGCCTCGGCCAGCGTCAAGGGCTATGCGCAATCGGCGCCGTTCGCGATGGGCAAGTTCGCGCTGCGCGGCCTCGCGCAGAGCATGGCGCGCGAATTATCGCCGCAAGGCATCCATGTCGCGCATTTCGTGATCGACGGCGGCATCCGCAGTGCGACACGCACGGAAGCAGCGGACAAGCCGGATTCGATGCTGGATCCCGGTGCCATCGCCGAGAGCTACTGGAACGTGTTGCAGCAGCCGCGCAGCGCCTGGAGCTGGGAGCTCGAGCTGCGGCCTTGGGTGGAGAAGTTTTGAGTGAGTTCGTCATTCCGGCGCGGTCCGCAGGACCGAACCCGGAGTCTCGAGATTCCGGGTTCGATGCTTCGCATCGCCCCGGAATGACGCCAAGGAGTAGGGAGGCGAAGATGACCACGGAAACCGCCGTCGACACCGGCACCAATGAACTCCTCTGCGTCATCCGCGGTCGCGTCGCCGTGATCACGCTGAACCGGCCGGAGGCGCGCAATTCGCTGTCGGACACGTTGACCCCGGCGCTGCGGACCATGATCCGCACCTGCGGTGAGAGTCCCGATGTCGGCGCGCTGCTCATCACCGGCGCTGGCGAGGCGTTCTGCGCCGGCGGCAACGTCAAGGGCATGGGCGCGCATCGCGATCCGAAGAAGCTGGAAATGTCCTTTGACGAGAAGGTCGCCGATCTCCAGGAGCGGCAGCGGTTGCTCACCGGCGCGCTGGCGTCGGTGCGCAAGCCGACCATCGCCGCCCTGCCCGGCCCTGCGGTCGGCGCCGGGCTGGCGATTGCCATGGCCTGCGATATCCGCATCGCCGCGCAATCGGCCTTTGTCGCCACCGGCTATGCCCGCATCGCGCTGAGCGGTGACTACGGCATCGCCTGGCTGCTCACCCGCCTCGTCGGCACCGCACGGGCGCGCGAGCTGCTGTTCACCGGCGACCGCGTCGACGCGGCGCGCGCGGAGGCGATCGGGCTCGTCAACCGCGTCGTGCCCGACGACAAGCTGCAGACCGAAGCATTCGCATTGGCAAAGTCTCTCGCCGAAGGCCCGCGCCTGGCGCTGCGCTACATGAAGGACAATCTCGATGAGGCCCTGCTGTTCGATTTCGAGACGGCGCGCGATCACGAAGCCGAGCGATTGATCCGTCTCACCACGACCGCCGATCACAAGGAGGCGGTGCAGGCGTTCATCGAGAAGCGCAAGGCGGTGTTTACGGGGAAGTAGTTGGTCAGCCGTAGCCCGGATGGAGCGAAGCGAAATCCGGGGTCTCAGCGCTTGTGGCACGAATCCCGGATTGCGCTGCTCCATCCGGGTACGCAGTCAGAACAGGCGGATCCATTCCGTCGTCGCACAAAAAAATGCCCGGCGCTGGCTTGGCCAGGCCGGGCACGGAGTGGTGTCAGGCCGAGGCTGAGGGGCGTTCGGCCTGACGGGAAAGGGCGGCGAGACGCCAGCTCGCGCAGGGGATGTCCTGCGGCGCGACCTGGATCTCCTTGTCGAAGCGCACCAGCTTCCAGTCATCGGGGTGATTGACGAAGACAAAGCCGGATTTGCGTGCCAGCGAGACCATGGTTTCGTTGGAGCGCAGGGTGTCGCCGAACATGTGCTCGGCGCCAAGCGCGGCGGCGCGGCATTCGAGATTCTTCATCAGCGCGGTGGCGATGCCATGGCGCTGCCAGCGGTCGTCGACGGACAGGCCGAATTCGAGCGTCGCGGTCTCGGCGTGGAAGGCGTAGCGCGCCTCGGCAATGATGGTCTCGAAGCCATCGATCAACTTGGTCGCGACT
This sequence comes from Bradyrhizobium sp. BLXBL-03, assembly GCF_051853015.1. NCBI lineage: Bacteria > Pseudomonadati > Pseudomonadota > Alphaproteobacteria > Hyphomicrobiales > Nitrobacteraceae > Bradyrhizobium > Bradyrhizobium sp. BLXBL-03. The sequence goes on from NZ_CP182470.1 coordinate 7,892,025, forward strand.
ACGGTAAAACGCTCGCGCGCGCCGATGTCGAGAAACTCGCTCAGCAGCCCCTTCGGCAGCTCGCTGATCGCTCCAAAGAAGCGGTTGTAGCGGGAGCGGGTCGTGAGCGAGCGGAAATAATGTTGTAGCTCGTCGGTATCGCGCGGCTCGACGAAGCGAAGGTTGACCGCCCCTCCGTCGCGGGTACGCAGCATATCCGCGTGTTGCCTCAGGTCTTCCAGACGATAGCTGCTCATGACACGCGACCTCGAAGAGGGACCGCCGGCGCCCCGTGGTCAGGCGGCGCCGGCCTGGCGGCCTATCAGGCCCGCCAGAAGGGTTTGTCGGCCTCATGGGCGATGTCGGTCCAGGACAGGCCGACGTCGTGCAGATCGCGGGCAGTCCAGTTGGTCAGCTCGCGCCGGGTCCGGTAGCGCTCGTGCCAGATGTGGAGCGTTTCGCCGATCTGGTAGAGCAGCCCGGGCGCATGATGATTTGTCATCGAATTCTGGGTCAAAGTAGACATCTTCAGCTCCTGGAGCTAAGTTGGCTGCTAATATCTGCCCGCGTTCGCAGATCCACAAACGACAATTTGTACCTTTTCGCATGAATTAAACTCATGTATCATGCTGCCAAATGACTGCCAGATTGCCATCCCTGAACGGATTACGGGCGTTCGAGGCCGCCGCGCGCCATCTCAGCTTCACGCTGGCCGCATCCGAACTGAACGTGACCCAGACCGCGATCAGCCATCAGATCCGGCGCCTCGAGGAGGAGCTCGGCATCCGCCTGTTCATCCGGCAGAACCGCGCGCTCGCGCTGACGCCGGAAGCGCGCGACTACCTGCCCGGCGTTCGCGCCGCCTTCAACGATCTCCGCCTCGCCACCGACCGGCTGCTGCGCAAGGAGGACGACAAGGTTCTGACCGTCTCGACGATCGCTTCGCTCGCTGCGAAATGGCTGCTGCCGCGCCTGAGCGATTTCCAGGAGGCGCATCCCGGCATCGACGTCCGCATCACCACCTCGACCAGCCTCGTCGACTTCCAGCGCGACAATGTGGATGCCGCGATCCGCTACGGCCGAGGCCAATGGCCAGGCGTGCGCGCCGACTGGCTGATGGCGGACGAGCTGTTTCCGGTGTGCAGCCCTTCACTGCTTCGGGGCGACAAATCGCTGCGCACGCCTGAGGACCTAAAGGACCACGTCCTGCTGCATACCACCACCAGCGACGATTGGCGCCTCTGGCTGACGGCAGCGGGGCTTTCAACCAGCATATCGCGGCAGCCCGGCATCACCTTCGACATGACCTTGATGACGGTCCAGGCGGCGATCGACGGCATGGGCGTGGCGATGGGACGGACGTCCTATGTGCAGGACGACATCGCCAAGGGCCGGCTCGTGGTTCCCTTCAAGATCGCGCTGCCGGCCGATGCCGGCTTCTATCTGGTCTCGCCGGAGGGCCGTCGCGAGACGCCGAAGCTTGCCGCCTTCCGCCAATGGATGATCGCTGCAGCGCAGAATAAAGCCTGAAAAACCATCAGCTTCCCCCGGAAAAACCGATTGACTCGCCTCGCGGCGCGCGACAGGGGTTAGGCAGATTGTCGCAGCAGCAATCTGCCGCCTTGCCGTGAAAATGAGTTCCGGTCCGGCCACGTCTTGAAGGGGAGTAACGCCAATGGCTGGACCAGCAGCATCATCAAATCCGCCCGCAATCAAATCGCGCATCGGCGCGATCCTGCGTGCGACATCGGGCAATTTCCTCGAGCAGTTCGACTTCTTCCTGTTCGGATTCTATGCCGCCGCAATCGGCAAGGCGTTCTTCCCCTCCACCAACGAGACCGCGTCGCTGCTCAACACCTTCGGTGTGTTCTGGCTCGGCGCCTTGATGCGCCCCGTCGGCGCAATCGTCCTCGGCGCTTACATCGATCGCATCGGCCGGCGTCAGGGCCTGATCGTCACGCTGGGCATCATGGCGGTCGGCACTGTCGTCATCGCCTTCTGTCCGAGCTATGCCACGATCGGCATCGCGGCGCCCGTCATCGTGCTGATCGGCCGTTTGCTGCAGGGCTTCTCCGCGGGTGTCGAGCTCGGCGGCGTGTCGGTCTATCTTGCTGAGATTTCGACACCCGGCAATCGCGGCTTCTATACTTCCTTCCAGTCGTCCAGCCAGCAGGTCGCGATCTTCGTTGCCTCGATCCTCGGCTACATCCTGTCCGAGCTGATGCCGGCCGACACGGTCGCGTCCTGGGGCTGGCGCATTCCCTTCTTCGTCGGTTGCCTGATCATTCCCCTGATCTTCTTCCTGCGGCGCACGCTGGAGGAAACGCCTGCGTTCCTCGCCATGAAGAAGCACCCGACCGCGAGCCAGGTATTTGCTTCCGCGCTCGCCAATTGGCGCATCGTCATCCTCGGCATGATGATCGCGATCCTGACCACGACGACGTTCTACTTCGTGACCGTTTACACGCCGACCTTCGGCAAGACCGTGCTGAAGCTGTCGACGCAGGATGCGCTGCTGGTGACGTTGCTCGTCGCCGTCACCAACTTCATCTGGAATCCGGTCGGCGGCGCGCTGTCCGACCGCATCGGCCGCAAGCCGGTGCTGATCGGGATCGCCACCCTCTCGCTGCTCACCGCCTATCCGGCGCTGAGCTGGCTGGTGGCGGCACCGACCTTCGGCAAGCTGCTCGCGGTCGAGATGATGTTCTCGTTCTATTTCGGCATGTACAGCGGCACCATGCTCGGCGCGCTGGTCGAGATCGTGCCGGCGCATGTGCGCACGACCTGCTTCTCGCTGGCCTTCGCGCTCGCAGCCGCGCTGTTCGGCACCTTCACGCCGTTCGCCTCGACCTGGCTGATCGAGCAGACCGGCAACAAGGCTATGCCCGGCGCCTGGCTGATGTTCGCAGCACTGCTGGGTATCATTGCGGCCTCGATCGTCTATCGCGGCGGCGGCAAGGCGGTGCCGACGTATGATCCGGTCGTCGAGCCGACGGCTGGGCATTGATGTCGTTCCGGAGCGCGCGTCGCGCGAACTATGGTGCGCAATTGCGCACCTGAGAATCCATTTCTCCCAGCATTCCTGACGCACGATGGGTTCCGGGCTCGATGCTTCGTATCGCCCCGGGATGACAGGGAGCTACAACTCCACCACCACGTAGTCGCTCTCGACCTTCACGGGAATCGTCTCGGCGACATAGGGTCCCTTCACCACGCTTGCGCCCGGCTCGACGTGGGCGGGATAGGCTTTCACGCGAAAGCGACGGGGATCGCAATAGGACTGGCCGGTGCGGATGTCGAACTCCCAGCCGTGCCACGGGCAGCGGATGATCTCACCGAGCTTGGTGTACTCGATCTCGCCGGGATCCTTTGACTGCGCAAGGCCGATCAGCGGCCCCTCGCACAACGCAGCGCCCTGATGCGGGCAGCGGTTCATCAGGCCGAAATACTCGCCCTTGATGTTGAAGACCGCGATCGGCCGGCCGTCGATCTCGAGAAATTTTCGCGTGCCGGGCGGCAATTCATCGACCGCGGCAACCACATGCCGCGCCATGCTCTAAGTCCTCCGCATGATCTGATCGGAAAACCGCTTCACACTTTTCCGGATCATGCGGCAATCCCGTACAGCTTCTTGGCATTGCCGAGATAGAACGCTTCGCGATTGGCCTCGCTCACGCCTGCCGGCAGCACCCGCGACGGCTCGTCATAATCCCAATGCGGATAGTCGGTCGCGAACAACAGCCGGTCCCAGCCGATCCATTTGATGACGTCGAACAGATCCTCGCGCCTTTCGGGATCTTCCATCGGCTGCGTGGTCCACCACACCTGCTCGCGGATATATTCGGACGGCGGCCGCTTCACATGCGGCACCTCGCTGCGTAGCCGCTGCCAGACCTTGTCGAGCCGCCACGCCAGCGACGGCGCCCAGCCGAAGCCGGCCTCGATCATCACCATCTTCAGCTTCGGGAAGCGGTCGAACACACCTTCCAGCACCAGGCTCGCCAGCGCCGATTGCTGGCACTGCGAGTGGCCCACCATCTCCTCGATGTAATAGGACGGCCAGCCCGATGGTGTGATCGGGTTGCCGCCGAAGCCGAAGGCGTGCACGCCGACCGGAAGCCCCGCCTCTTCCGCGGCTTGATAGATCGGCCAATAGCGGCGCTGGCCGAGCGGCTCGACATTGCGGCTGAGCAGCAGCACCTGCACGAAATTCTTGTCGCCGGCGCGCTCGCGAATCTCCGCAGCAGCCGACATCCCGTCCTCATTGCCCACGACAATGGACGCCTTCAGGCGCTTGTCCTTGCTGGTCCATTTGTCGATCTGCCAGTCGTTGATCGCGGAACACAGCGCCGCCGAGAGCTCGTGATTGCGGATGCCCTGCCCGGTGTTGAGCGGATTGAGCACACCGAGCTGCACATTGTTGGGATCGAGCAGCTGCTTCTGCATGAAGGAGAGCGAAGAGCCCTGCGGCCCGCCTTCGGGCGGATAGGCATCGCGGCGCGAGGCGTTGGGCTGGGCCTTCGGATAGGGCGGGCCTTCCATCATGCCCTGATAGGCATGGACGCCGTAGATTTCGAGATGATGCTGCCAGCGTTTGGCGAGGTAGGGATAAAGCTCGGTCCGGGTCGCGCGTGCCGGATGGATGTCGCAGTCTGCAATCGCGGTCTTGGTCGTCAAGGGAGAGGACGTTTCGGTGCTCTCGCGGAACTGGATGTTCATCGCCTTGCCTCCTTTGGCAGCGGGCTCATTTCAGGCGGGGATAGGTAGCATGCGGATTGTCGATCATGATCTTGCGCACGAGATCAGGGGTGAGACCCTCGGGCAGCGCATCCTGGCCGTCGAACTGCCAGTGCGGATAGTCCGTGGAGAATAGGACCAATTCGTCGGACTGCATATGATCAAACAGGCGAATTAATGTCTCGGGTTCCGGCGGCGCATCAAATGGCTGTAATGAGAAGCGGATGTTGCTGCGCACAATGTCCAGCGGCGCGCGATCGACCCAGGGCGTCTCCATCCGCACCCCGCGCCAGAACTTGTGCAGGCGCCAGAGAAAAGGCGAGATCCAGGACACGCCCGACTCCAGCATCACCATCTTCAGCCGCGGATATTTTGCGAACACGCCCTCGACGATCAGGCTGGTGAGCTGGGTCTGGAACGCCTGCGCCTGACCGACATAATCCTCGATGTGATAGGAACCCCAACCGACCGCGGTCGGCGGATTGTGATAGGCGGAACCGGCGTGGATGCCGACGGGAAGGTCGAGCCGTTCCGCCGCCTGATAAATCGGCCACAGCGCGCGCTTGCCGAGCGGCGTGTCGCCCATCACAAGCATCAGCACCTGCACGAAGCGCTTGTCTTCTGCGCAGCGCTCGATTTCGGCGACGGATTTCTCGATGCTTTGCGTCGGGATCACGATCGAGCCGCGCAGCCGGGAGTCACGATCGAGCCATTCCCTGGCGAGCCATTCATTCAGCGCGCGGCAGAAGGCGGCCTGCATGTCCTCCGAGAACACCATCTGCACACCGTAAAGCGGATTGCAGATGGCGCAGCTGAGCTGGAAGGGATCGAGCACATGGCGCTGCATGTCCTCAAGGCTTTCGCCGGGCTTGCCGGTCTCGGGACGCCAATCGGGTCGCGCCACGATCGGCGAATTCTTCGGATAGGATTGCGAAACGAGGTCGACCATGCCGCGCGTCGTCACCTGGTCGCGCCAATAATCGTTCAGGTAGGGCAGCAGGCTGGTCAGATGCGGCACGGCCGGATGAACATCGCAATCCACCCCACCGGCGATCAGGGACGCCATGACGTCTCCCTTCTCACGTTTCCTCGTCGGTCTCGGTCTCGTCGTGGGGCGGCGCTTGGCCGCTCCGTTCGCGGGCGGCTCTTCGCCGCTCCGCCTTGTCAGCCATTCAAGCAGGCCTGCCCCTCGCCCGCAACTCGGCCAACGCTGCTGTCATATGCTAGGAAGGCTGAGCTCGGTTGCGAAGGGAACAAGGGGGAGAGGATGAAAGAACTCGTCGGCATTGCGGAACAGGTCGCAGCGAAACTGATCGCGCGCAAACAGACGATTGCGGTTGCGGAATCCTCGGCCGGCGGCCTGATCGCGGCAAGCCTGCTCGCGGTGCCCGGCGCCTCCGCCTATTTCCTCGGCGGCGCCGTGGTCTACACCCGCGACGCCAGACGCGTGCTGATGGATATTTCGGACGAGGGGATGAAAGGCTTCCGCTCATCCTCGGAGCCCTACGCAAAACTCCTCGCCGAGCAGATGCGCGGCCGCTTCGGCTCCGACTGGGGCCTGTCCGAGACCGGCGCAGCCGGCCCGACCGGCAACCGCTACGGCGATGCCGCCGGCCACAGCTGCATGGCGGTCGCGGGGCCCGCAACGCAGGTGATGACACTGGAGACGGGCAGCAATGATCGCCTCGCCAACATGCAGATGTTCGCGGCGACGGCGCTGAAGTTGTTGTTGAGGAAGCTGGAGGGGTGAACGGTTGCCAGCGACCACGCTTTCAGTTCCGTCGTCCTGAGGTGCTCCCCTTGCACCGCAAGGGGAGCCTCGAAGGACGACGGCCCGGCTGCATCTCGGCCGTGCATCCTTCGAGGCTCCCGGCGCGATGCTTCGCATCGCGCCACTCGCACCTCAGGATGACGGAGAGGCACTATTGCTCGAGGCAAGGACCGACCTCACCGTCCCAAATGGCGCACAAAAATTCGCACCACATGGCCTTTGAACCGCGGCGCCTCGTCATAGAGATCCGACGCGATCCGCTCGATGGTTTCGCGCAAGGACAAGAACTGCGCTTGCCGGGCGCTGCTTTCGGTGCCCTGCATGCCCGCGAGTTCGTCCATCGCGGCGTCGCTGATCTGGCAATCCACAACGTCACCATCGTTGAGCATGGTGAAGCGGAAGGCCAGACGTTCGAGGTCGTGGCCGATGATCCTGTCGCGCGTCAGCGGCATGCAATTGTCCCGTTCGCCCCCGAACGGGACAATGCTGAAATTCGCCGGACTTGTCACCCCACAGCTGGCAGTCGGCTCACAGGCTTCAGTAGGCGAGAGCTGTACCGGTGGGCTTGTCCAGTGCTGCTGCCAGTGACTTGTACTCGTCGCAATCCGTCCCGCAAATGGCCGCGATCCGGTTGAGATGGAACATCGCTTGCTCGCGATTGCCCTGCTCGAGCTGCCACAGGCCATAATATTGCCAGGTTAGCACGTGGTTCGGGTCGATCTTCAGCGCGTGCTCGTACCAGACCTGCGATTGCTTGTAGTCACCGAGCTTGCGGTAGGAGTAACCGATCAGATTGGCGACATTCGCATTGTCGTCGTGGCCGAGTGACTTCAACTGCGCGATCGCCGCAAGGTAGTCGTTGCGCTCATAGATGGTGTCGTAGGCCACGCGGTAGCCTGCGGCAAAGGCCGGATCATCGATACTCGACTGGTTATTGGCCTTCTTGCCCTTCTGTGTGGCTTTGGTGCCGCTGCGCGACGGATAGGTCGGGGCCGGCGTACTCTGGCTGGAAGAGGGGTGGGCGAAGGGATCCATCCCGCCTCCACCTCCACCGCCACCTCCGCCACCTGCTGCCCAGACAGGTGCAGATCCGGCCATGGCAGTGAGCGCCGCAAGATACGCACCGCGAACGGCAAGCCTGATGATCGGACTGACCATTGTGGTCTCCTGATATCTGCTCGAACACGCCCCGGACGAGATGATAACCCTGCTTCGGCAGGAATATTCCCGCGGGCACGCACGCGGGCATACGACGAGTTCGGCACGACAAGCGTGCTGCCGTTGTTGGGGGCAGCTCTGATCGATTTACTGGAACGCGACCTCGGCAAAGCTACGAAGCTTGCGCGAATGCAGCCGCTCCGATTCCTGCTGCTTGAGCCGCTCGAGCGCCTTCAGGCCGATCTCGAGATGCTGGCCGACCCGGGCGCGATAGAATTCGCTGGCCATGCCCGCGAGCTTGATCTCGCCGTGGAGCGGCTTGTCGGAGACGCAGAGCAGCGTGCCGTAGGGCACGCGGAAGCGGTAACCGTTGGCGGCGATCGCAGCCGATTCCATATCGAGCGCGACGGCGCGCGATTGTGACAGGCGGCGGATGACCTCTGGCCCGGAGATTTCCCAATTGCGGTTGTCGACGCTAGCGACCGTACCGGTGCGCATCAATCGCTTGAGCTCGAAACCTTCCAGACCCGTGACGTCCTCAACCGCTTGCTCCAGCGCGACCTGCATCTCGGCCAGCGCCGGGATCGGCACCCACGGCGGCAACTCGCGATCGAGCACGTGGTCCTCGCGCACATAGCCATGCGCAAGCACGTAATCGCCGAGCCGCTGCGTGTTGCGCAAGCCCGCGCAGTGCCCGAGCATCAGCCAGGCATGCGGCCGCAGCACCGCGACGTGATCGGTGACATTGCGCGCATTGGAGGGACCGGTGCCGATATTGATCAGCGTGATGCCACGATAATCAGGCGCGACCAGATGGAAGGCCGGCATGTTCGGCGTGCGCGCAGGCGCGACCCCGGTCGTGCTCCCGTCGCTGCGCGTGACGACGTTGCCGGGCGCAACGAACGCGTCGAGCCCGGCTTCGCCGGACTGGAGCCGCTGCTGGCACGCTTGCGCGAAGGCATCGACATAGAACTGGTAGTTGGTGAAGATCACAAAGTTCTGGAAATGCTCGGGGTCCGTGCCGGTGTAGTGGTAGAGCCGGCGCAGCGAGTAGTCGACGCGGGCGGCGCGGAACAGCGAGAGTGGCTCGGGCGCACCTGCCTGAAGCTGGAACGTGCCGTCGGCGATGGAATCGTCCATGGTGGCGAGAACAGGCACGTCGAACGCGTCGCGCAGCGATCGCGTCACCGGCGAGTTCTCGCTGGTGGTGATGGCCGCCTCGATGTTGATATCGCGGCGATAGGCGAAGTGAATCGGGATCGGCTCGGCGGATTCACCGATCTCGACGGGCACGCCATGGTTCTGGATCAGCAGGCCGATCTGCTCGGTGAGATAGGCCCGGAACAGATCCGGCCGCGTCACGCTGGTCTCGTGCACGCCGGGACCGGCGACAAAACCGTAGGAGAGACGCGAATCCAGCCGCGCATGCGTCGCGGTGGTGAGACGGACAAACGGATAATAAGCCCGCACCCGCGTCGTGATCGCTTCACCGGAGACATAGGCCTCGAACCGGTCGCGCAGGAATTTGGTGTTGCGCTCGTAGATCTCTTCGAGGCGGGCGACGGCCGCGGATGCGTCGGAGAAGGATTTGGTGGCGATGGATGGTGGAGACTGCATTGTTCGACCGGCTGGGTTTTGGGAACGTGAGTCGAACTATAGCAAAGAAGCAGGTGCCGTAGGGTGGGGTTAGCACAGCGTAACCCACCGCTTCTGCTTCAGCGGATGGAGTAGTTGTGGGTTACGGCTTCGCCTAACCCATCTACGAAATCGAGCTTGCCGCTCCAGATCCCGGATGCGCGCTAAGCGCGCTCCGGGATGACACGCTTTCGCGTGTCACTTCTCCCGGAACGCCCGCATGAACTGGTCGTGCAGCGGCTTCAAGAGGTAGGACAGCATGGTGCGGTCGCCGGTCTGCACGAACGCCTCCACCGGCATGCCGGGGATCAGCTTGGAATCGCCGAGCCTGGCGACCTCTTCCGCCGACATCGAGACGCGGATGGTATAGTAGCTCTGGCCCGTGCGCTGGTCGGTGGTGACGTCCGGCGAGACGCGGCTGACGACGCCGTTGAGCTCCGGCGTGGTGCGCTGGTTGAAGGCGGACAGACGCAGCAGCGTTTTCTGGCCGATCTGCAGCTTGTCGATATCGACCGGATTGACCTTGGCCTCGACCTGGAGATCGTCGGTCTGCGGCACGATCAGCATCAAGGTGTCGCCGGCGGTGACGACGCCGCCGACGGTGTGCACCGTCGATTGCAGCACCATGCCATCCTGCGGAGCGCGAATGTCGACGCGGCGGAGCTGGTCCTCGGCCGCGACCTTGCGCTCGATCAGCTCGCCGCTCTTGTCGTTGGTCTCACGCAGATCCTTGGAGACCTCGCTCACCATGTCCTTGTCGACCTGGATGATCTGCAATTCGGTCTCGGTGATCTTGCCCTTGGCCTGGGCCCGCGAGGCGACGTACTGGGCGCGCTCGCCGTTGAGGCGGGCCGAGTCGCGCTCCAGCGTGGTCAGGCGCGAGATCTGCACCAGATGCTTGTCATAGAGATCGCGGACGCCGGTGAGCTCCTGCTGTACCAGCGCGATCTCCCTGTCCTTGGCTTTCTCCTGCGCGGAGAGACCTTCGATCTCCTCGTTGAGCTGCTGGATGCGCTCGCGCAGCTGCGCCTTCTGGCCTGCACGGCCGTTGACACGGACCTCGAACAGCTTGGTTTCGGCGGAGAGCAGCGCCCTGACGTCAGGATCGTCACGGCGGTCAAGCAGCGCTTGCGGAAACTCGATCTTGTCGAGACCGCGCTGCTCGGCCTGAAGCCGTGCCGCACGCGCCTGCGCCGCGTCGAGGTTCTTGACGACGATGGCGAGGTTGGCCTTGGTCACGGTGTCGTCGAGCCGCACCACGATGTCGCCCGCCTTGACCACGTCGCCGTCGCGGGCGCGCACCTCGCCGACCACGCCGCCGGTCGGATGCTGCACCTTCTTGACGTTGGATTCGACCACGACCTGGCCCGGCGCGATCAGCGCGCCTGAGATCAGCACCGTCGAGGCCCAGCCGCCGAGACCGACGGCGAGGAACGCCACGGTTCCAAGCCCGAGCATCAGATGAAACCGGATGGAGTCCCGGACAGTCCTGGTCGCGGCCGCCTTGGTCCCGCCAACCGTCATCGTGCTCATGCTTTGGTCACTCCGCCTTCGCTGACGACCTTGATCGGCGCCGGCGGCGCGACGCGGGGCTGGAGCACCTGGGCGAGGACCTGCTCCTTCGGACCGAAGGCCTGCATGCGGCCGTCTCGCAGCACCAGGATCTGGTCGACCGCCTCGACGCCGATCGGCCGGTGCGCCACCACGACGACGATGGCGCCGCGCTCGCGGGCGCTCCGGATCGCCCGTGTCAGCGCCTCGTCACCTTCGGTGTCGAGATTGGAATTGGGCTCGTCCAGCACGATCAGGAACGGATTGCCGTAGAGCGCGCGAGCCAGCGCGACGCGCTGGGCCTGGCCGGCCGAGAGCGAGGCGCCCTGCTCGCCGACCTGTGTGTTGTAGCCCTCGCGCATCTTGATGATCATCTCGTGCACACCGGCTGCCTTGGCCGCGGCGATGATGCCGTCGGAGGTCGCCTCGGGGTCGAAGCGGCTGATGTTCTGCGCGATGGTGCCGCCGAACAATTCGACGTCCTGCGGCAGATAGCCGATGTAGCGGCCGAGCACGTCGCTCGACCATTGGTCGAGCGCGGCGCCGTCGAGCCGGACCTTGCCGCGGACCGGCTGCCAGACGCCGACCAGCGCGCGGATCAGCGAGGATTTGCCGGAACCGCTCGGCCCGATCACGCCGAGGCCGTTGCCGGCTTCGAGAGAGAAAGTGACGTCCTGCACGATGAGGCGCTGGTCGCCCGGCGCCACCATGGCAACACCTTCGACCGAGAGGCGGCTGGTGGGCGATTGCAATTGCGTCGGCGTCGCCTGCGCCGGCATCTGCTCCAGAAGCTTGCTGAGGCGGTGCCAGCTCTGGCGGGCCGCGACGAATGATTTCCAATGCGCGATGGCGAGATCGACCGGCGCCAGCGCGCGGGCCGAGAGGATCGAGCCGGCGATGATGATGCCGGCGGTCGCCTCCTGGTGGATGACGAGCGTGGCGCCGACGGCGAGCACGGCGGATTGCAGCATCATGCGCAGCACTTTGGCGATGGCGCCGAGGCCGCCGGCGACGTCGCTGGCGCGCTGATTGCCGGCGAGGTATTTTTCGTTGGCCGCGCTCCAGCGCGCGTTGAGCCGGCCGGCCATGCCCATCGACACCAGCACCTCGGCATTGCGGCGGCTGGACTGGGCGAGGTCGTTGCGCTGGGCGGCAAGGCCCATGGCCTCCTTGGCCGGCTGGCGGGACAGAAATTCGGTGACCAGCGTCAGGCCGACCAGGATGACCGCGCCGACCAGCGCGGTCACGCCGATCCAGACGTGGAAGGCGAAGCAGATGCCGAGATAGAGCGGCAGCCAGGGCAGGTCGAAGAAGGCGCTCGGGCCCATGCCGCCGAGGAAGGAGCGGACATTGTCGAGGTCGCGCAGCGGCTGCAGCCCCTCGTTGCGATTGCCAACCAGCAGCGGCAGCCGCACGATGGTGTCGAACACGCGCTTGTTCAGGGCTTCGTCGAGTGCGGTGCCGACCCGTCCCAGGATGCGGCTGCGGATCATGTCGAGCACGCCCTGTGCCATGTAGAGGCCGCCGGCGAGCACGATCAGGCCGACCAGGGTCGGGATGCTGCGGCTCGGCAGCACCCGGTCGTAGACCTCCAGCATGAAGATCGACCCGGTCAAATAGAGCAGGTTGATCATGCAGCTCATGAAGCCGACGCCGACGAATGCCGTGCGGCAGGCACGCAGCGCGTCACCGAGCTCTGAACGGCGGAGGCCGGGAACGGCTGCCATCAGTCTGATCTCTTTCGGGTGAGGGGCAGACCCCCTGGATTCAAAGGCGAATCATGGCGTATGCGCCGCGGATTAATATCGGGTTCTCCCCGCTTGCAATGCAATCGAATTCATCCGGGCCTGGCCACATCTACTGCGAACAGCCCGATCCGCAAGTCCGGTGTTTCACAGTCTTTGCGGCTTTTTCGAGCAAAGACAAGCGCCTCCCCCCAGGGCGCTGACAAGCCGCTGGGGAGAGGCGCAAGGTTCCGACCGGTCGGACCGCTAGAGCCGGCCGCCGCCGCGGACCAGCCGGACCACCAGCAGCAGGATGACGGCGCCGATCGCGGAATAGATGATCTCCGAGACCAGCCCGAGGCCGAGATGGATGCCGAGCCTCGGGAACAGGAAGGTCGCGACAAAGGCACCGAGGATGCCGATCACGATGTCGCCGATGATGCCAAACCCGCTCCCCCGCACCACCTTGCCAGCAAGCCAACCGGCAACCAGGCCGACGAACAGGATGACGAGGAGGCTTTGACCAGAAATGTACATAAGATGAAGTCCCTCTCCGTTAACCCGGCCATGGAACGGGAACCGGGATGAACGGGGTCTGAATGCTGTTCCCCGCGGGGCCCCTCAGTCCTGGAATCGCTAAAACAACCCCATGCACAGTAGAAATGGCCATTGCCGGGATGCGGGGTGCGGCCTGTGACAAGGGCGTGCCGGCGCAGGGGATTTTTGAGTTCAGGAGTGCACCGGCTCCGCCAGCACGCATCGTGCCGCCCGGCCAGGTCCGACCTCGACGACCGGCGGCAGCTGCTCAAGGCAGCGGGGCTGGGCCGCAGCGCAGCGCGGGGCGAAGGAGCAGTTGTTCGGCTTTTCGGCCAGCGACGGCGGGGTGCCGGGAATGGTTTCCAGCCGCTGGCCGCGCCTGGCGCCGTGGATGGTCGAGGCGAGCAGGCCCCTGGCATAGGGGTGGACCGGAGTGCGGACGATGTCGCGCAAGGTCCCCTGCTCCACGATCTGGCCGGCATACATCACCGCGACGCGGTCGCAGATCTCGATCGCGACACCAATGTCGTGGGTGACGAAGATGACGGACATGCCGAACTCGCGCTGCAGCTCGCGCAGCAGCAGCAGGATCTGGATCTGCACGGTGGCGTCGAGCGCGGTGGTGGGCTCGTCCGCGAGCAGGATCTTGGGACGACAGGCGAGCGCGAGCGCGATCATCGCGCGCTGGCGCATGCCGCCGGACATTTCGTGCGGATAGGCGTCCAGCCGCCTCCTCGCCGAGGGGATGCGCACGATGTCGAGCATCTCGAGCGCCCGCGCGCGCCCTTCCGCATAGCTCTTGCCTTCATGGCGCACCACGCTTTCGGCGATCTGCGCGCCGATGGTGTAGACAGGATCGAGCGCGAGCGCCGGCTCCTGGAAGATCATCGACACGGTCTGGCCGCGGAAGGACGAGAGCTGCTCGTCGTTCATCGCGAGCACATCCTGCCCCATCACATCGACCGTGCCGGAAATCTGCGTGCGCTTCTTCGGCAACAGCCGCATCAGGGCACGCAGGGTCACGCTCTTGCCCGAGCCTGACTCGCCGAGCAGGCCCAGCACCTCGCTGGTCCCGAGCGAGAGATTGAGATCGTTCACGGCATAGACCGTGCGCTCGCCGTTGAAGCGGATGTTGAGGCCTGAGATCTCGACGAGCTTTGTCATGACGGCAGTTTGGGCAACCTCTCGTGATAGTCGGTGACGCGCTGGAACGCGGCTCCGATGGTCAGCAAAGTCGCTTCGTCAAAGGAGCGGCCGATCAGCTGCATGCCGACGGGCAGGCCGCTCCTGGTGAAGCCGGACGGCACGGTGAGCGACGGCAGGCCCAGAAAATTCACCGGGCGGGTGAACAGCGTCAGCCGCTGCAGCAGCGCCGGCGCGTTCGGCCCGCCGCCGACATCGCTTTCCTCGATCGTCGGTGCCGGCACGGGCGAGGCCGGCGCGATGATCGCGTCGACGCCAGCGGTTGCCGCATTGTGCGCGGCAAGCGCCGGGCCACGCCAGCGCATTGCCTCGAGATAGGTGATGGCGGGAACGGCGAGGCCGTTCTGAAGCCGCATCAAGGTCTGCGCGCCATAGTCCTGGGGCCGCTCGATCATCCAGCGCTTGTGGAAGGCGGCCGCTTCCGCGGCGAGCACGAGCTGGCTCGCGGCCTGCAATTGACGCTGGTCGGGCAACTCGACCTTGACGATGTCGGCGCCCTCGCGCTTGAGCACCGCAATGGTCTCGTCAAGCACGCGCGCGACCTCGGGATCGAGATCGTCGACATAGAACGATGCGGGCACCCCGAGCTTGAGGCCCTTCAGCGAGCCCTTGGTCGCCGCGACATAGTCCGACAGCGGCTCCTGGCTCGTGGTCGTATCCTCGGGGTCGGGGCCAGCTATCAACGCCAGCAGCAGCGCGCAGTCTTCCGCGGTCCGCGCGAGCGGGCCAACTGTATCGAGCGATTGCGACAGCGGCATCGCACCGGCGCGGCTGACGCGGCCGACCGTGGTCTTCAGCCCCGTGACGCCGCAGAAATGCGCGGGAAAGCGGATCGAGCCGCCGGTGTCCGAGCCCAGCGCCGCGTAGGTCAGTCGCGCGGCGACGGCCGAGCCGGAGCCCGAGGATGAACCGCCGGTGATATGCGCGACGTTCCAGGGATTGCGCACCGGGCCGTAATGGGCGTTGTGCCCGGTCGGGCCATAGGCGAATTCGGCCAGATGCAGCGTACCGAGCCTGACCTGGCCGGCGTCCTTCAGCCGCTGCAACGCGGTGGACGTCACCGTCGGCACGAAATCGCGGCGGATCAGCGAGCCGCAGGTGCAGACCTTGCCGGCATCATAATACATGTCCTTGTGCGCGAGCGGGACGCCATGCAGCGGACCACGCACCTCGCCCTTCGCAAGCTCGGCGTCGGCGCTATCTGCCGCCTTCAGCGCGGCTTCCGCTTCGATCGACATGAAGGCGTTGAGATGCGGCTGCCATTGCGCGATGCGGTGCAGCAGCGCGCGCGTCACCTCATGCGAGGACACCTGTTTCATCGCGATCGCGCGCGCGACCTCGGTGAGCGTCATCAAGGCGGGCTCGGTGCTCATTTCGACACCTTCTGGATCTGCGCGAGCGGATAGAGAGCGGGCTCGAGGTCGAACGGCAGCGTGCCGGCGATGGCGGCAAAGCCCTCGAAGGCAGGTCCGATGGAGTTCGAGATGCGCGTTGCGATCTCCTCGTTCACGGGGACGCCGGCGATCTGCGCCGTCGCCTGGATTTCCTTTGTCGTCGGTCTTGTCATGCGGTTTCCTCTTGGGGCGCGCGGCTGTGGCCTGAACCTGGAATCGCCATGTAGCACGCGGCCTCGTGGCCCATATTATCCAGCGCGGTGAGCTTTGGCGTCGCATTTGCGCAGAGCGGCTCCGCAAACGGACAACGGGTGTGGAAACGGCAGCCCGAGGGCGGATCGATCGGATTGGGCGGGTCGCCCGAGATCGGCGGCTTCTCGGTGCGCCTGTCGGGATCGGAGGACGGCATCGCAGCAAGAAGCGCGCGCGTATAGGGATGCGCAGGACTGTCCCAGACCTGGTCGACCGGGCCGAGTTCGACGACCTCGCCGAGATACATGACCAGCACGCGGTCCGAGATGTAGCGCACGACGTTGAGGTCGTGGCTGATGAAGAGATAGGTCAGCCCGAACTCGCGCTTGAGATCGGCAAGCAGATTGAGCACCTGCGCCTCGACGGATTTGTCGAGCGCGGAGACGGCTTCGTCCAGGATCACCAGCCGCGGCGACAGCGCCAGCGCACGCGCGATGTTGACGCGCTGGCGCTGGCCGCCGGAGATTTCGTGCGGGTAGCGATTGGCGAAATTTGCAGGGACGAGGCCGACCTTGCCGAGCAGCTCGCGGGCCAATGCGCGCGCCGCGCCATCGGCCATGCCGTGGACTTTCGGGCCGAAGGCGATGGACTCTTCGATCGTCAGGCGTGGATTGAGCGAGGCATAGGAGTCCTGGAACACCATCTGCATGCCGCGGCGCAATTCGCGCAAGGACAGCGACTGCCCGACGGTCATGCCGTCATAGATGACGTCGCCGTCATCGCGCGGCATCAGATGCATCAGGAGCCGCGCGGTGGTGGACTTGCCGCAGCCGGACTCGCCGACGATGCCGACGGTCTCGCCCTTGGCGACGGAGAAGGAGACGTTGTCGACGGCGCGCACGGTGCGCTTGGCGGCGAACAATCCGCCACGCACGGGGAAGTGTTTCGTCAGGCCGTTGACCTGGAGCAGCGGCTGCGCAACGCCGCCGCGGTCTTCGACCGGCTCCAGCATGGCAACGGATGTTGTGGTCTCGGTCATGGGCACGGTCCTCCACCTCTCCCCATCGGGGAGAGGTCGGCGCGCAGCGCCGGGTGAGGGGGCGCGGCAAACTTGGTGGAGCGTAACCTCTCACCCGGATTGCATCTGACGATGCAATCCGACCTCTCCCGTCGGGAGAGGTGGGGCACCGACGACGCCTTTGCAGCCCGCGTCTTTCTCATCATGACCTAGTTCCTGATGTCCATGGCGCTGCGCAGGCCGTCCGAGAGCAGGTTGAAGCAGATCGAGACGGCGAAGATCATCGCACCCGGCAGCGCCGCCACCCAGGGATTGACGTAGATCGCGGTGCGCAGCGTGTTCAGCATCAGGCCCCATTCCGGCTCCGGCGGCTTGGTGCCGAGGCCGAGGAAGGAGAGGCCGGCGGCCAGGATCATCGAGACCGAAATGAGACTGGTGGCATAGACAAAGATCGCGCCCAGCACATTGCCGAGGATATGCACGTGCATGATGGTGAGCGGCCCGGCGCCGGAGGCGCGCGCAGCTTCGACAAAGTCCATGTTGCGCACGCCGGTCGTGACGCTCTCGGCGACGCGGGTGATCTGCGGCACGAACACGATGGTCAGCGCCACGATGGAGTTGAGGATGCCGGCACCCAGCGCGCCCGATATCGCGATCGCCAGCAGCACGGAGGGGAAGGCGTAGAACACGTCGACGGTGCGCATGATCGCGGTGTTGAGCCTGCCGCCGACATAGCCGGCGATGATGCCGAGCGAGGTGCCGATGCAGAAGGCGAGGATCACGGGCAGAATGCCGATGACCAGCGACAGCCGCCCGCCATAGATCAGCCGCGCCAGCATGTCGCGGCCGAGCTCGTCGGTGCCGAGCGGATAGCCTGATGTGCCGATGTGGCGGAGACGTCGGATCATCGAGCCCTTGTAGGGATCTTCCAGCCCAAGCCAGGGCGCGAGGATCGCGGAGACGAAGATCAGCAGCAGCACGATGGCGCAGGCCATGCTGACCTTGTCGCGCAGGATGCGGCGGCCGACCGTCGCCCAATAGCCGCGGGCGCTGGTGGCGGGCGCGACCTGCAGCGCGGCGTCGGCGCTGGCGGACAAGGGAAGCTCGCTCATCCCGCTAGCCCCGCTTGATGCGCGGGTCGATCGCGGCTTGGGCGATGTCGACCAGGAGGTTGAGGACAACGAAGAACAGCGCCAAGACCAGAATCGTGCCCTGCAACAGCGGCAGGTCGCGCTGGAAGATTGCGGAGTTGAGCAGGAAGCCGGAGCCCGGCCAGGAGAACACGGTCTCGATCAGGATCGAGCCGCCGAGCATGTAGCCGAGCTGGAGCCCCATCACCGCGAGCGCGGTCGGGGCGGCGTTCTTGATGACGTGGCGGAACACCCCGCGTTCGTGCAGACCCTTGGCGCGCAACGCCTCGACGAAGTCCTGCGAGAGAATATCGCCGGTGAGCGCACGCACGGTGCGGGTGACGATGCCCATCGGGATCACCGAGGTCGTGATCGCCGGCAGCACGAGATATTGCAGATGCGCCCAGTCCCAGGCCCACGAGTTGGAGCCGTTGGGACCGGCGCCGACCGCGGGCAGCCAGTTCAGCTCGACCGAGAAGATGATGACCAGCACCATGCCGAGCCAGTAATGCGGCACCGAAACGCCGGCGATGGCAAAGGAGGTCGCGACCTTGTCGATCCAGGTCTCGCGGAAATAGCCGGCGATCAGGCCGAGCAGGATGCCCATGGTGAAGCCGATGACGGCCGCGGCAATCGCCAGCGTGACGGTGTTGCCGACCGCACGCATGACTTCGGCCAACACCGGGCGGCCGGTCGCGATGGAATTGCCGAGGTCGCCATGCAACGCGCGCAACAGCCAGAGCCCGAACTGCACCGGCAGCGGCCGGTCGAAACCGTAGGCGGCGCGGAGCTGTGCCGCGAGCTCCTGCGAGGCATCGGCGGGGAGCACCGCGACCAGCGGATCACCCGGCGTGATGTGCACGAGCAGAAAGCACACCAGCGCCACGCTGATGACGATCGGGATGACATAGACGATGCGTCTGGCGGTATAGGCGAGCACGTTTGGTTACTCAGGTTAGCGCGGAGATGCCGTCATGGCCGGGCTTGTCCCGCCTGCGCGGCCGAAGCCGCTTCGGCGAGGCGAAGGCCCGGCCATCCACGTTCTTGTTCCGTCGTTCCGGGGCGATGCGCAGCATCGAACCCGGAACCTCGAGATTCCGGGTTCGCCCTTCGGGCGCCCCGGAATGACCGAGCAATTGGAAAGACGTGGATGCCCGGGTCATCTGCGTGAAGACGCGCTTCGCGCTTTGGCCCAGGCATGACGTGTCGACACAGCGATGGCCTACTCACTACTGTGTCATCGCAATCGGCGAGAAGTCGATGAACCAGCTCTTCGGCTGGATCACGCCTGTCACTTTCGGACTCATGGCGCGCGGGCCGACGTCGTGGGCGACGTAGAGGAAGGCGGCGTCGTCGACGGAGGCTGCATGCAGCTCGGCGAGCGCGGCGTCGCGCGCGGCGGGATCGAAGGTCTGCCGCGCCGTCTTCACCAGCTCGTCGAATTTGGGATTGTTGATATAGCCCCAATTGTTCGAGACCGGCGGGGCCATGCCCGATTGCAGGAAGCGCACCAGCGCGAAGAACGGGTCCATCGCCGCATAGGTGACGTTGGTCGCGTTCGAACCGTTGGCCGAAGGGTCCTTGGCGCCGCGGCGCCAGTTGGTGAACAGCGTATTCCACTCGATGACATCGAGCTGCACGTCGAAATAGCATTCGGCGAGCGCCTGCTGGAGATATTCGTTCATCGGCAGCGGCTGCATCTGGCCCGAGCCCGAAGCCGACGTCTGGATCTTCACCGTCAGCTTCTTGTTCGGACCGAAGCCGGCCTCCTGCATCAGCTTTTGCGCGGCCGGCTTGTCGTACTTGATCTCGAAGGTCGGTTTTCCCCGCCAGGGATGGCCGGGCTCGAAGGTGCCTGATGCGGGCACCATGAGCCCCGCAAGCAGCCCATCCCTGAGGCCTTCGCGATCGACGCAGAGATTGGCGGCCTTGCGCACGCGGATGTCGTTCCAGGGCGAGCCCTCGACGCGCGAGAACTGCCACGGCCAGACATGCGGCTGCTCGTTGGCGTAGAGCTTGAAGCCGCGCTGCTTCAGCTCGGGTAGCGCATCCGGCGCCGGTGCCTCCACCCAATCGACCTGGCCGGACAGCAGCGCCGCGGTGCGCGCGTTGGCCTCCGGCATCGGCAACAGCACCATCTTGTCGATCTTGGGCACGCGGGCCTTGTTCCAATAGTCAGCGTTCTTGACCAGCTCGAGCCGCTCGCGCGGGGTGAAGCTCGCCATCTTCCACGGGCCGGTGCCCGCGGCGTCCTTGGCAAAGGCGGCCCAGGCGGCCTGCGACTTGGCCTTGGCATCAGTGCCTTCGGCCTTTTCATAGAAATGCTGCCACTTCGCCGGGCTCGCCATGAACAGGTTGGTGAGATTGATCGGCAGGAAGCTGTCGGGCTCCTTGGTGGTGAGCTCGACGGTCATGTCGTCGATCTTCTTCGCGGAGGCCAGCGTCGGCATGCGCGAGGCGGTGACGCCGACCTGGCTCGGATCGAACTGCGGCGCGTCCTGCTTCAAGACCTTGTCGACGTTCCACACCACGGCATCGGCATTGAACGGCGTGCCGTCATGGAAGGTGACGCCGGGGCGCAGCTTGAAGGTCCATTTGGTCTTGTCGGCATCGTCGACCTTCCATTCGGTCGCAAGGCCCGGGATGACGACGCTCGGCTTGTCGGCTGAGGACAGGTCCCACCCGGTGAGCGCGTCATACATGGTGAGGCCGGTGAAGCGGTTGCCTTCAAAACCCTGATCGGGCTGACCGAGCGTGCGCGGAATATCCGCCGCGGTCATGCCGATGCGCAGCACGGTCTCGGCGCCGGCCGCGCGCGGCCAGGCGGCCGCAGAGGTCAGGGCGAGTGCAGCAATCAGTGCTGCGCGCGCGGTTGTCTTGATAAGCATTGCCGTCGTCCTTTTCCCGGAAACGATGATTAATTTTGATGCAAACGTATGCAATGGCTATGCCAGTGGAGGAAAGTTATTCTGCAAATTGCCCCTGCGACGACAAGTCCTTGTGATCGCGCGTGTGCATGGGCACCGCCCTGCCTATTCTGGCATCAAGATTGCAGGTTTGGCCCTGGATTTCTCCTGGGAGCTTTGGGCCATGCGTATTCGTGTTACGACCTGTCTCGCTGCGCTTGCGCTGGCGATATCAGCACTCTCGGCGCGCGCCGAGACGGTGGTGCGCTACGGCATCTCGATGGCGGATATTCCGCTGACGACGGGCCAGCCCGATCGCGGCGCCGGCGCCTACCAGTTCACGGCCTACACGATCTACGATCCGCTGGTGGCCTGGGAGATGGACGTCGCCGACCGCCCGGGCAAGCTGGTGCCGGGGCTCGCGACGGAATGGAAGGTCGATGACAACGACAAGACCAAGTGGCGCTTCGCCCTGCGCAAGGGCGTGAAGTTTCACGACGGCAGCGAGTTCAACGCCGATGCGGTGATCTGGAATCTCGACAAGGTGCTCAACGACAAGGCGCCGCAATTCGACAAGCGCCAGAGCGCGCAGGTGAAGACCCGCCTGCCCTCGGTCGCCAGCTACGCCAAGATCGACGACTTCACCGTGGAGATCACGACCAAGACGGTCGACTCCTTCTTTCCCTATCAGATGCTGTGGTTCCTGGTCTCGAGCCCGGCGCAATATGAGAAGCTCGGCAAGGACTGGGACAAGTTCGCAAGCCAGCCGTCGGGCACCGGCCCGTTCAAGCTGACAAAGCTGGTGCCGCGCGAGCTTGCCGAGCTCAGCAAGAACCCGGACTATTGGAACGCGAAGCGGATTCCCAAGGTCGACAAGATCGTGCTGGTGCCGATGCCGGAAGCGCTGACGCGCACCAATGCGCTGCTCGCCGGCCAGGTCGACCTGATCGAGACGCCGGCTCCCGATGCCGTACCGCAGCTCAAAGCCGCCGGCATGAAGCTCGTCGACAACGTCACGCCGCATGTCTGGAATTATCATCTCAGCGTGCTGCCGGGCTCGCCCTGGACCGACATCCGCCTGCGCAAGGCACTGAACCTTGCCATCAACCGCGACGAGGTCGTCGGCCTGATGAACGGCCTCGCCAAACCCGCCAAGGGCCAGGTCGACCCGTCGAGCCCATGGTTCGGCAAGCCGAGTTTTGAACTGAAGTACGATCTCGCTGCCGCGAAGAAGCTGGTCGAGGAAGCCGGCTATTCCAAAGCAAAGCCGCTGAAGACCACCTTCATCATCGCGCAGGGCGGTACCGGCCAGATGCTGTCGCTGCCGATGAACGAATTCCTGCAGCAGAGTTTCAAGGAGATCGGCATCGAGATCGACTTCAAGGTGGTCGAGCTCGAGACGCTCTATACGCATTGGCGCAAGGGCGCCGCCGACGAGATGAATGCCGGCATCACCGCCAACAACATCGCCTATGTCACGTCAGACCCGCTCTACGCCATCGTCCGCTTCTTCCACTCCGGCCAGATCGCGCCTGTCGGCGTCAACTGGGGCGGCTACAAGAACCCTGAGGTCGACGCGCTGATCGACCAGGCCAAGCAGACCTTCGACAGCGCCAAGCAGGACGAACTGCTGGCCCGGGCCCATGCGCTTGTCGTCGACGATGCCGTGCTGGTCTGGGTCGTGCACGACACCAACCCGCACGCGCTGTCGCCGAAGATCAAGCAGTTCGTGCAGGCGCAGCACTGGTTCCAGGATCTGACCACGATCGGGGTGGAGTGAAGAAGCACGGCTGTCGCAGGGTGGGTTAGCCCTGCGACTGCGCGAAGCGCAGTTCGCACGGTGTAACCCACCATGCTTTTCGTAAATGCCGACCGAAGTCGGTGGGTTACGCTCAACGGACTGCGCTTCACGCATCCGCTGAGCTAACCCACCCTACTCGCTGACCACGACCGGGATCGGGTGAGGGCGGCGAGCACAGGTGCCGTAGGGTGGGCAAAGCGACTTGTCCGCCGTAGCTCGAAGAGCGAAGGGGGAAGCGTGCCCACCATTAGGTTGCGATGGACGCAGGTCGTGGGCACGGCGCAATGCGCCTTTGCCCACCCTAGGAGACTATCGCGAGCTGTTGAGCGCAAATGCCTCAACCGGCTCGTCATTGCGAGCGCAGCGAAGCAATCCAGAATCTTTCCGCGGAGACGCTCTGGATTGCTTCGCTGCGCTCGCAATGACGGAGTGTGGGCGACAGCGGAGCCCTCTCGCTCGCCCCCCTACTTCGTCAGCAGCGCATACGCGCCGGTCCAGCCCTCCGGCGGCGGATTGGCCTTGAACTCCCTGATGCGCGCTTCGTAGAGCTTGAACAGCTTTTCCAGCGTGTCGGCGTCCTCGCTGCGGCGGCCGCGCTCGATGGCGTCGAGCGCGCCCTGCCAGTCGCGATTCCGGTAGCAGCCGAGCATCTCGATGGTGATGTTGCGCAGACGCTGGAACGCGGCCGACTGCATCACGTCATCGCGGCCCGCGATGGCATAGATCACCTCCGGCTCGGTCTTGCCCTTGACCATGATGAAGTCGAGCTCGAGGATCGCGAACCGGTCCTTGGCGGCGAGCGCCGTCCGCGAGCCGACGATGATCGGGAAGCCGTATTGCTTGGTCTGGCCTTCCAGGCGCGAGGCGAGGTTCACGCTGTCGCCGAGCACCGAATAGTTCTTCTTCAGATCGGAGCCCATGTTGCCGACCACGCCGATGCCGGTGTTGAGGCCGATGCCGACATTGAGCGGGATGTAGACGTGGCCGCCGTCGGCCGCTTCCTGCTCGCGCTCCCTGTTGACCACGTCGATCTTCTCGAGCATCCGGATCGCGGCCTCGCAGGCATGGACCTGGTGCTCGGCGTCGTCGAGCGGCGCGTTCCAGAACGCCATGATGGCGTCGCCCATATATTTGTCGACGTAACCCTTCTGCTCGATGATCACGTCCGTGAGCGGCGTCAGGAAGCGGTTCATCAGCGCGATCAGGCCTTGCGGATCGTGCTTGTAGCTCTCCGAGATGGTGGTGAAGCCGCGCACATCGGAGAACATGATCGTCAGCTCGCGCTCCTCGCCGCCGAGCACGACTTTCTCCGGCGATTGCGCCAGCTGCTCGACCAGCACCGGCGACATGTATTGGGCGAAGATGCCGCGGATCTGCACGCGCTGGCGCTGCTCGCGCACGAAACTCGCGAAGATGAAGGTGAGGTAGATCGCGGTGGTCGACAGCAGCGGATAGGTGAAGTCGATCAGGTAGCGGTATTTCCAGTAGAAGAACCAGGACGTACCGAACAGGACCGCGGCAAACAACGCGCCGGCCAGCGCCAGCCGAACGGGGCCGAGATTCGGGGTGAAGATGATGACGAGGATGCCGATGATCAGTGCGGTTATCAACTCGACGCCGAGCGCGTAGTTCGGCTGCGAGATGACCGCGCCGGTCAGTACGCTTTCGAGGACCTGGGCGTGGATCTCGACGCCCGGCATGTTCGCCGACACCGGCGTGGTTTTGAGATCGTTCAGCCCGACGGCGGACGTGCCGATCAGCACCAGCTTGCCGTTTATCTTGCCTGGCGGCACCGAATTATCGAGGACGTCGGCCGCCGAGACATAAATCGATGGATCCTGACGCGCATAGTGCACCCACAACTGACCGTTCTTGTCGGTCGGGATCTCGACGCCCTTGAGGCGAATGGCGCGGATGCCGGTCTTGTCGGTGCGAACCAGCAGCGTCGGCGTTCCCGTGACGACGCGCAAGATCTCGAGGTTGAGCGAGGGCATGATGTTGCCCTGGGCGCGCATGATCATCGGCACGCGGCGGATCAGACCATCGCGCTCGGTCGGAATACTGAACAGGCCGCGACCTGCCGCGACTTTCTCGATCACGGGCACGTTGCGGAGCAGCCCGGGGAATTCGAACATGAAGCGCTCGGCGTTCGCTTCGCCAACCGTGGCAACGCCAGTAAAGGGCAGCGTCTTGTCGATGTCGGACGTGATCTCCTGCTGCCCGGTCTCGCCCAGCACCACGCGCGAGCGCTTGATCGCATCGGAAAGGACCTGATCGTTGCTCGGCAGCTCGCGCAGCCTGGCGCGGGTGGCATCATCAAGATAACGCATCTGGTTGGCGACGAGATCCGGATTGAGCCGGTCGGGTTCGGAAAACACCACGTCGAAACCGATTGCCACCGCGCCGAGATCGGTGAGGTTGGTGATCATGTCCGCGATCCGCGTGCGCGACCACGGCCATTGACCGAACCTGGCGAGGCTCTTGTCGTCGATATCAACGATGGTGACCGGCCGCACCGTCTTGTGGCGAGGGTCGACATGCTGGAATATGTCGAAGACGCGCAGCCGCAGCTCCTGGACCGGCGGCGGATCCCAGACGCGCAGAGCTGCGAACACGACCAGCAGCGCAAGGCACAGCAGCCGCGCCAAGCCGAACTTTCGCGCAAACCACCGGCGCAGGATCTTGAGACGTTTCATGTTGGTCGAAGTTCCTGCCGCGCGCCGCCTCCGTTGGACCGATCATGCAGCGAAGGCCTGCAAATTGCCATGCCCCATCGGCGGACGATACGGTCTTTTTGGCCGCGACCAGCCCCGTTACACGGAGCCACCGACGGAGTGATTGGTGACGATGAAGTCGCTGGCATGCAGGTTGTTGACAACGACATTCTTCAACAGGATCGTCTCGTGATCGTCCAGCCGGACCAGCGTATCGGCATTCTGCTGGGTGAGGGTGATATCGCTGAACGAGTTGATGTTGTCGAACTGGCGTACGTCGATCTTGTCGAGCGTAGTGTCGAATTCGTAGACCGTGTGCTGGACCGTATCCGAAAAGGATTTTGGCGCGAACACAAACTGGTCCTGCCCGCCTTTGCCGTCCAACGTGTCGCTTTGCCCGCTCGCGAACAACACGTCCTTGCCGCTGGTGCCGACCAGCGAGACCGGTCCCGGGCCGCCGTCGTTGAAAACGAAATTGACGGTGTCGCTGGCGCCGAAATTGTCGGTGACCTTGAACGTGACCATGTCCGTCGCCGGCTTGTCCGCTCCCGGAGCGTAGGTGACACCGCTCGCCAAGAGGGCATTGATGTCGTTCAGATTGCCGGCCCCCGTCCCCGGAGAAACGCTTGATCCCTCTGCTTGAGTCGTGGCGCTGAGCGCAAATGCTTCTGACGGTGCCGCGGGATCTTCGTCGGTGATTGCCAAACCAAGCACGGAGGTCGTGCCGTCCGGATTTTCCGACACAGTGAAATGGGTCGTATCGATTTCGGGACCAGCGAGCGGATCGATCGTGACGGCGTGAGTCTGAGGCAAGGTCGTCGCGGAGGTATGGCTGCTGTCGACGACGCTCGTTGCGGTCACCGTGATGTTAAAGCTGCCGGCATAGCCGACCGGCGTCGTCAGCGTGAGGTTGCCACCGAGATCGGTGGCCTCGATGTGCCAAGTGTTGTTGCTGGCGTCGTAGGTTCCGTAGTTGAATTCCGAACCGACGGGCGCACCTGCGATCGTCACGTAGGTGTCGTCGGGGTGCGCGCCGGTCGGGATGGTGACCGTGATCGGAACGTTGATCGGGGTGTGCTCAGGCCCTTCCGACTTGGCAATATTGGACAACTCGCCGGAACCAAGCCCCAGGAAGTCCTCGATCGAAGCCTTGTACGTGGGATATGAGCTCAAAAACGCTTCAAAGTTTCCGTCAGTCGGGACAATTTGGGAGCCGCCGACATCGCTGTGCGCCGTCGAGACGATGGCGACCTGACCGGTGACTTGGGTGTCGCCGAAGCCATTCTCGAAGCTCTGCACGACCTCGCCGTTCACCCGGATATTGTCGACGGCCAGGAAGGACGTAACTGCATAGTCCTTCTCGTTCATCACACCCGCGCCAAAGGCGTAGGTGCCGTCGGTCTGAATCTTATAGGTAAAAGTGTGCCAGCCGGTCGAGCCATAGCTTCCGGTCGCCTCGATGTCCGATAACAGGAACGCGGCGCCATTTACGCTGGCGAAGGCAAAGTCGTTGTACGGCAGATAGTCATCAGTGGTGAAATTCCAATCAACACTGACGATGTCACCGGCATGCAGCGACAGCTGGGTCACGAGCGCCGAGCCATCCGTGGGATAGATGCTCGTATTCGGCCCAAGCGACAAGACCGGAGCGACGGCCATTTCAACCTCCGCCGGCGCCGTCACTTCCGTGCCTATCGAGGCAGCCTGGTCCGACACCGGCGTCGTGCCGCCGTGGCCGGCGCCGGAGATGTCGATCGAGACCGGGGAGTTGGCACTGACCGCGCCAGTATAGGTGTTGTCGATCGCGTGGACATCGAGCGTGCCGGGCGTGCCGCTGAAACTTCCATTCGGAACGAAGCGGATCAGCGTATCAGTGCTGAGCACCAGCGCATTCGTATTGCTGACGCCGGAAATATCGACCCACTGGTCGGTGCCGGCGATCTCGTATTGCCAGCTGCCCTGGTCCGACGTGGCGTTGTCGGCGCTGACCGCGATCGCCTTGAAGCTCGCGCCGGTATCGACGTCGTGGAACTTGCCCGCGAAGAGGTCGCTGACGGCGCTGCCGGTCGGATTGGTGTTGTCGGCGGCGACGGAATCCAGCTTCGTGCCGTCGAGCGTCGGGGCATCGTTGGCGCCGTTAACGTTCACCGTCAGCGTCGCGGTGCCGTGCGCGCCATGCGCGTCCGTGGTTTGGACCGTGAACGTGTCGACATAGGCGCCTGCCTGCAACGCGTTGATTGCCGCAGAGTCGGGCACGTAGTCGTAGTTGCCGTTGGAATCGACCGTCAGCGAACCGTACTGTCCCGCCACCGTCGTCGTCGCGTTGTGCTCGGCATCGAGCAAGGCGTAGCTCAGCGTCGCCGTCTCGCCGGTGTCGGCATCGGTGCCGGCCAGCTTTCCGGTGAGATCGGCGAAGCTGTCGGAGACGCCCGTATCGGCGAGCGAGCCGATGTCGAGATCGGCGAGGGTCGGCGCGTCGTTCGCGCCCGATATCGTGACGGTGACCTGGGCCGTGTCGGACTTGTGGCCGTCGTCGAGCGTGATGGTGGAGACCACCGTCGCGGTCTGGCCCTGCCCGAGGAAATCCAGCGCGCTGTCGGCGATCGAGTAGCTCCAGCCGACGGTGCCGTTGTTCCTGTTGCCGGTCTGCTGCAGCGTCAGCGCGTGTTCGAGTGCGGAAATCTCGTCCGGCGTCAGGGTCAGAGCCGTGGTGTGATCGGCGGCAAGCCAGGTCACGTCTTGATGGGTGATCTTCGCCGTCGGCCGCTCGGTCAGATCGATGTCGGTGAAATCGATGGTGCCGGTGCCGCCCGACGCCGGATCCATGGTGGCGTCGCCGGTTTTGTTGTCAAGCTCGGCGAAGCTGACGCTCGGCGACGTCTCGGCGGCATTGAACGCCGGCGCGTCGTCGGCGGCGTTGAGCGTGATCAGCGTGCCGCCATGGCCGTCGCTGCTACCGGCAAAATGCGCGTTGCTGTAGTCCCCTCCGGTGAGCTTCACCGTGATGCTGTGGCCGTAGGCATCGCTGACGACGAGATCGCCGGTCGCGGAATCGTAGGTCGCGGAGGTACCGCCGTCGAACTCGATGGTCGACAGGTCGAGCTTGTCGGTCGACGCAAAGCCTGCAACCGACCCGCCGAAGCTGGACGTGTCGATCTGGAGCTCGGCGCCGCCGCCGTTGAAGGTGATCGTCTGCGACACCGCGGCGTCGACATCGAGCGTCGCATTGGCATCGATCGTGACCGAGCCGGAGCCGGACAGCGAACCGAACAGCGACAGGGTGCCGTCGGTATGGACCTCGATCGTGTTGGTGTTGGTGATGCTGCCGGTGATCGAGGCGGTCCCCCAGCTCTCGATCTTGCCGGAGTTGGTGATGCCGAAGCTCGCCCCGTCTGCACTCGAGACCGAGGCGCCGTCATGGAGATCGATTTCGCCGGCATTGTCGATCTTGGACAGCGTACCGAACACGCTCGTACCCGAAACCGTCCAGGTGCCAGCCGCCTTGTTGTCGAACGTGGCGCTGGCGACCGAGATGTTGCCGTTGATATCGCCGGTGTTGTTGATGGTCACGGGACCGCCGGCCTCGGCGATGGCGTAGGTGGTCGAGGCCACGCTGCCGGCTGCATCGGGCCCGATCGTGCCGGAATTGTCGATCGTCGCGAAGCCGGTCGTGTTCTCCTGGATGGAGATCGCAGCGACGCCATCGGCACCGACCACCGTGCCGGCGTTGGTGATGGAGGTCGAGCCGGCCGCGTCGGAATCGTCCTGGTCGACGTGAATGCCGAACGAAGCCGTGCCGGTGATGTGACCATTGTTGGTGATGTTGACGGCGCCGTCGCCGTGGGAGACGACATCGAGGCCGACCGCGCCGGACACGCCGCCGCCGATCGTGGCCGTGATGTCGCCCGCCCCGCTTACGCCGTCGTGCAGCAGGATGCCGCTTCCGGTTTGGCCCGTGATGTCACCGACCGTCGTGAGCGAGATGCTGCCTGCGCCGTCCTGCGTGACGACGATGCCGCTGTCGTGACCGGTCAGCGTTCCGGCGGGCGTCAGGACAATATTCGCGGGCTTGAGGGATGAGCCGCCGGATGCAGTGAAATCCAGCGCGTCACCGCTCGAGGTCGTGATGTCGGCCGCGCCGGTGACCGTGAACGTGCCGCCGGTCGAGGACTGGCCGGTGATGGTGCCGGTCAAGCTCTGGCCGACGACCTTGTCGAGCTGAAGCGTATCGGCGCCGCCGGCGAAGGTCACGGTCTGCGCCGTCGCGCCGGCGAGCTCCAGCGTTGCGCCATCGTCGATGACCAGCGAGCCGGCGCCCGCGAGGCCGCCGGAGAGGTTCAGTGTCCCCGCCTGCACCTCGATCGTGCCGGTGTTGGTGATGCCGGCCGAAATCGTGTTGAAGCCGGAGACGCCGTAGAGATGGCCGGAATTGTTGAGGCTGCCGCCGTTGATCGAAGCTACCGTCAGATAGAGCTTCGAGGTGCCGTCAACGGTGACCGCGCCACTATTGTTGGTCACGTTGAGGCTCGACAGCTTCAGAATGCCGCTATTGATCGCCTTGATATCAGCAGTGTTGACAATGGCCTCGCCGATGACGTCGAGCTCGCCGCCGTTGGCCTGGAGCAGCTTGCTGTTGGTGAGCGTATGGATGACGACGGGGTCGATCGTCAGCGTGCCGCTGGTGACTGATATCGTGCCGGTGTTGGTGATGTCGGCATTGCTGATGGCGCTCGCACCGGTCGATTCCAGCGTACCGGCAAGCGTCAGCGTGCCGCCGTCGATCGTCGCGGTAGAAAGATCGAGCGTCGAGCCCGCCTCGATCGATACGACGCCGCCGCTGATCGTGGCGTCGTTCAGGAACATCTGCGCATGGGCGTCGACGCTGACCTTGCCGGCGTTGTTGACGATCGAGCCTTTGTCGATCGTCAGCACAGCATCCGCAAAGACTTCGATCGTGCCGAGGGACAAATTGCCGACGGTCTCGTTCGCAAACTCGACCGCACCCTTGACGTGGACCGCGCCGGAATTGTTCAGCGTGCCGTTCTCGATCAGGCTGGTGCCGTCGAGCTCCAGCGTGCCGAGAATGGCGAGGGTGCCGCCGTCGATCGTCACGGCGTCGGCGACCAGCGTCGCGACGGAATCGACCTGCACGGTACCGCCGGCATTGGCGATGCCGGTGTCCAGCGTCAGGGTGCCGCCCGACAATTCGATTGTGCCGGAATTGGTGATGGTGGTCAGCGTGTCGATCTTGCCGCCTGCCGCGAGCGTGAGCTGGCCCGCGTTGGTAATCTTGGCGGTACTGGCGACGACGTCGCCGTTCGTCCTGGTGATCGTCTCGACATCGATCGCGCCGCCGACAAGAACGGTGCCGTCAGCCGCATTGGTGAACTTCGCATCGGCATTGAGCGTCAGCTTGCCCCCGAGCGTCAACGTGCTGTGATTGATGACCTCCGGCGCCGTGTGGTGCACCGTTGTGTCGTAATCATCCATCGTCAGCGACTTGCCGTACGCGGCAGCGTCGATCGTGACTGGATAGGACGGCGTCAGCCCATGCAGCTGATCGGTGATGATGATGACGTCATCGTTGCTGGTCGGAACCGTGCCGGTTTCCCAGTTCGCAGCGTCCTTCCAGAAACCACCCGAGGGCTGGTTCGTCCCGATCCAAACCACCGCCGGGGCGTCGGTGCCCGTGAGCGTGACGGTGATGGTCTGTTGCGAGGTCGCATCGTGCTCGTCGGCGACCGTGACGGTGTAGACCAGCGTCAGCACTTCGCCCTTCGGAATGAAGTCGGCGAGATAGACGGGCAGATCGGCCAGCGACCAGTTGATGGTCCCGGTGCCGGTGCCGGTTGAATCCAAGCCGTTCCCGATCGCAACCGACATGGCCTTCTGGAACGCGGCGAGCGGGCCGGGAGGCACAGTGGTGCCGTCCGGCAGGCTCGCGCTGGTCAGCGCCACGGACACGGTGTGGGTGTCCGTGAGGTCGACATCCTTGAAGGTGAGGGTGCCAGCGGTCGGAACGTTGGTGGTGAGCGGCCCGCCCGGCACGCTGGTGCCGCCGGAGAAGGTGATGGTCGGCACGCTGGTCGTGATCACCGGCCTGTCGTTGGTGCCGGTGATCGTGATGGTGATCGGGATGTCCTTGGTTTCAGGGTTGACCGCGAAATTGTTGTTGACGTGGACAACGTAAGTCAGCGTCAGCGTCTCGCCGTCGGCGAGGAAGTCGAACGCGTGGTCGGGGATCGTGTAGGTTGCTACCGCGGTCCCGTTGTTGTTGTTGCCGCCATCGGCGACAACATTGATCTTGACCTGCGTCGCCGCAATATCCTGCTTCTGGAGAGCAGTGAGCGAGGGAGTGACGTCGTGATGGCCGGAATCCGTATAGGTGTATTTTGATGCATCGAGGTCCACCGACACCGTCGGCCGGTCGCCCAGGTTTTGGTCGACGAAGTTGACCCTGAAGATGATGACATCGGGAGGTACGGCATCGCCGGTGGCGTCGCCGTGGTCGCCGGTCGCCTTCGCGTGCTCGGTCAGGGCGAACGCAGTCACCACATTGCCGTTGGTATCGAGGACGCTCGCGAACGGCGCGCCTGGAATACGATCGACACCCCCCTTGTCGGACCCACCCGGCGCCGGACTGCCGGCACCGCCGGCGACGGTGTTGGTGAAGATCGCCTGTGCGGTGGAGCCGTCCGGCGTCTTGATCAGGACGATGTCGCCGGTCTGGGTGATGCTGTCGGTGGAGTTGTTGGTGAGCTTGGTGTTGGTGTTGTTGTCGGTGAACTTCAGCGTGAACACGTCGTTGATCAGCTTCTGCACGTCCGGCGACAGCAGCGCATTGCTGACCGAGACGTTGCCGCCGCTGATCTGGATCATCTGGCCGGCCTGGTTGACCGTCGCGATCGGCAGCAGCGTCTGCTTGTCGAACAGGATGTAGGAGCCGGTGGTGCCGTTCGGCTCGACCAGCACCTGGAAGTTCGCCTGCGGCTGCGGGTCGCCACCACCCGAGGGTACGACGAAAGCGATCTCGGTCAGCACCGCCGTGCCGCGAATGCCCATGGTGGCGACCGGCGTGTCGACCTTCATGTCGCCGTGCTTGGCGGTCTCGCCGGCGACGAAGGTGATGGTGCCCGCGACCAGGCTGAGCAGCGAGGAATTGTTCGACCCGTTGGGGTCGTAGACCATCTCGTTCAGCACCATCCGCGCGTTGGCGGACAGGCCGAACACGGTGCCGTCGATGAAGGTGATGCCGAGCGTCGAGTCCGAGCCGGTCGAGACCACGTCGCCCTTCTCGACGTTATCGCCATTGTTGAGGATGACCGAGACGCCGTTGCGGACCACGGTCGCACTGCCGGTCAGCTTGGTGACGTGACCGATGACCTGCGCCGCGGCGGCGCCGGGCGCAGCCTGCGCGACCTGAACGTAGCCGGTGAGCGCGCTGACGATGTCGCCGGTGAGATGGGCGCCGTCGGGCGAGGCGATCGCCGCGCGCTTGTCGCCTCTGAAGTAGTCGTGAACGACGAAGTCGTGACCGTCGTGCGAGAGCACGAGATCACTGCCGGTGCGTTTGAACTCGCCATGGAAGATCAGATTGGGGTCGGCAATGACCACCGCGCCGTCAGGCACATGGCCATGCGCCGTGGCGGTAAAGGATTCAACATGGCTATCGGCGGACGAACGGGAACCCTGGCCATCCAAGGTGAGCCCGGCGTCAAATTTGCCAGCGTAATTCAACCGGGCACCATGAAAAGGGTTAAAATCTAAGTAAGTATCGTCCGCTTAAGCTTGCATAGCATTACCAAGTCCTTAGCGAAACCATCTATTGCTTGTGTGGTTTCGTGTCACTTGGCGGCGGAGGCCTATGCCTGCGGCGACATCCAAAGATAAAATGAAGTAATACTCGCAGAAATTTCGAGTAAATCGTCGCACGCCCAAGTCCAGCTTCCACGAGATTAAGTATTCGATGGTATTAACCATCCAGCGGATACTTATGTCATCTTTTCTTCGTAACTCCCCGGTCCATACTGTGGCAAATACGGAGCTAAATCTGTGACCTAACTAACAGAACCCGTAAAATAGCTGGTCATTAGCCATGGAAGGCGAATCGCTTCCCGCAACTTCCGGCTGCACTCCCGTTGATTTCGCGGCGGCGTCTCTCGTTGCCCGGGCCTGTAAGATTTTACGGAGTCCGGGAAGGGGCGGTTGAGCGTGCTCCACGCCAGTCGGCCCCCTGCCGCGCGCGTTAAGCAGAACAAAACGCCCCGTCTCGCACCATCTCCGCGAAAGCAACAAAGCCCGGCACGTCCACGTCAAGAGGACCCGTCGAAGCCGGACAGGGATGTCAGATGAAGACCGCTGCTCGCTCGCGCGCCTGGCGCGCTATTCTTATGCTGTGCGGATTGATCCTGCTCGGATCGGCCGCCGATCTTCGCGCAGCCAATTTGCTGTCGCCGGGCGCGGGCGCGCTCATACGCAAATCAGCCGAGCCGTTCGGCGTGTTCGCCTTCGCCATTTCGAGCGGAGGCATGCGGCAGAAATGGCTTGGGCTGAAGGAGAAGCTCGACGATGACATGGTGCAGCTGGTGCTGTGCGACGGCGATCGCGACAATTGCGCTTCGCCCGCGGCGCTGAAGCTGCTCGCCATCGTCGACGAGGCCCGCACCCGCGACGGCCGCGCGCGGCTCGGCGAGACCAACCGCGCCATCAACCTCGCCATCCACGCCGAGAGTGACGGCGCCGAAGATATCTGGAGCTCGCCGCTGGAGACCTTCCAGCGCGGCGCCGGCGATTGCGAGGATTACGCCATCGCCAAGCTGGCCGCGTTGCGGCTTGCCGGCGTCGCCGCCGAGGACCTCCGCCTCGTCGTGGTGCGCGATATCAGGAGCGGCGAAGGCCATGCCATTGCCTCCGCAAGGTTCGACGGCCACTGGCTGATGCTGGACAACCGCCGCATGGCGATGGTCGAGGATGA
Organism: Bradyrhizobium sp. BLXBL-03; assembly: GCF_051853015.1. Lineage (NCBI taxonomy): Bacteria > Pseudomonadati > Pseudomonadota > Alphaproteobacteria > Hyphomicrobiales > Nitrobacteraceae > Bradyrhizobium > Bradyrhizobium sp. BLXBL-03. The sequence continues at coordinate 7,926,449 of NZ_CP182470.1, forward strand.
CGACGCGCGCAACTATCAGCCGCTGTTCGTGCTCTATCAGTCCGCCGTGCTGAGATATGTCGGAGAGCCCGTGCGGCTCGCGGGCGTCGACAGCCAGCACGTCTCGACCGAGTCACATTGATCCAGCTCGCAGTCCGGTAGCTACATCCAAGGCCTGCCCGCTCAAGGCGACCGAGGTAGGTGCAGCGATCCTGCGGGATCCGGTAGGCCCTCTTTACGGATCGCTGCCGCGCTCCCATTTGCAGATGACCTCGCAAGTGACCGCATTTGCGGCAGCGCGATTCAGGAGGCCGAAACATGTTCGGGTCATGGTCGCGACCGATGCAAAACATGTTGGTGTGGCCGTCATGAAGCCGGACAGCTCGGCGCTCGAAGTCCGAGGGTTAACGAAGCGTTTTGACCGCTTGGCGGTCGACAACCTCGATCTCACCATTCATGCCGGCGAATTCTATGCGCTGGTCGGCCCTAACGGTGCCGGCAAGACCACCACGTTGCGCATGGTCGCGGGCCTGCTCAGGCCCGATGAGGGCGGCGTTTCGATCTTCGGCATTGATGCGCTCGCGAATCCCGTCGCGGCCAAGCAGGTGATGGCATGGGTCTCGGACGAGCCGATGATCTATGACAAGCTCACACCGCTTGAGTACCTCGAATTCGTCGCCGGCCTCTGGGGCATTGCGCCTTCAGCGTCGAAACCGGTCGCCGAGGAGCTGGTGAGCTCGCTCGGGCTTGAGCCGCACCGGCACGAGCGCTGCGAAGGTTTCTCCAAGGGCATGCGCCAGAAGGTGGCGCTTGCCGGCGCACTGGTGCACGATCCCCGCCTCATCATTCTCGACGAGCCGCTGACGGGCCTCGACGCCGTCTCGGCCCGCCATGTGAAGGGGCTGCTCGGGATGCGCGTCCGGGCCGGCTGCACCGTGATCATGACGACGCATATTCTCGAGGTCGCCGAGCGCATGGCCGACCGCATCGGCGTGATTGCCGCGGGCCGTCTCGTCGCGGAGGGCACGCTGACCGAGCTGCGCCAGCAGAACGGCCATGCCGACACCAGTCTCGAAGATCTCTTCATCGCCCTGGTGACGCTGCAGGACGCGGCATGAGCTCGGCGACCGCGCTCTCCTGGTTTGCCCGTCACGAGCTCCGCCTCGCCTGGCGCGAATGGTTCGCCATGATGACCGGTGGCCGGCGCCGGCGCGCCCGCGCCGCCATGATCGGGCTGTTGTTCTTCGCCGCACTGCTGCATGTCCCGGCCTGGGCGGTGATCGGCCGCTTCGCCAATCTGCAATTGCCGCTCGACAAGTCCTCGCTGATCGTGATCTCGGCGACGATCTTCCTTGCCTGGACCCTGATGGCCTCGCAGGCGATCGAATCGGTGACGCGGGTGTTTTACGCCCGCGCCGATCTCGATCTCATCATGTCCTCGCCGGCAACGCTCGCCAATCTGTTCTCGGTGCGCATCGCCGCAATCGCACTCACCGTCACGATGATGGCGCTGCTGTTCTCGACGCCGTTCATCGACGTGCTGTTGATCGGTGGCGGTGTGCGCTGGCTTGCCGCCTTCGGCGTGGTCATCGCGATGGGCCTGTCGGCCGCGGCGATCGCGATCGCCGTCACGATTCTCCTGTTCCGCCTGATCGGCCCGGCGCGAACGCGCTTCGTCGCCCAGATCCTGGCCGCGATCATCGGTGCGGGCTTCGTGATCGCGCTCCAGGTCGCGGCGATCGTCTCCTACGGCACGCTGTCGCGCTTCACCATCCTGACCTCAGGCACCCTCGCCGCCCACGCGCCCGACATCGACAGCATCTGGTGGTGGCCGGCGCGAGCCACGATGGGCGATGTCAAGGCGCTGCTGCTGCTTCTCGCGCTGGGGCTGATGTTGCTCGGATGCGTGATGGCGATCTTCTCGGGCCGCTTCGCCGACACCGCAATCGACGCTGCCGCTTACGGCACATCCGGCCGCAAGCGCGCGAAGGAACGTCCGTTCCGCGGCGGCTCGCGGCAACAGGCGCTGCGGCGCAAGGAGTTCGTGCTGCTCTGTCGCGATCCCTGGCTGATCTCGCAGACCCTGATGCAGCTGCTCTATCTGGTGCCGCCGGCGCTGTTGCTCTGGCGCAGCTTTGGCGACAGCTCCGCGGCGCTGACGCTGATCACGCCGGTGATCGTGATGGCCGCGGGTCAGCTCGCCGGCGGGCTCGCCTGGCTGACGATCTCGGGCGAGGACGCGCCGGACCTGGTCGCGACCGCGCCGCTGACGCCCTCAAGCGTCATCCGCGCCAAGATCGAAGTGGTGCTGATCGCGATCGCAATCATCTTCTGCCCGCTGGTGGCCGCGCTGGTTTTTGCTTCACCATTGCAGGCGGCCATCACGGTCACCATGATCATCATCGGCGCGGCCTCCGCCACCGCGATCCAGCTCTGGTTCCGGGTCCAGGCCCGCCGCAGCCAGTTCCGTCGCCGCCAGACCTCGTCGCGGCTGGCGACCTTTGCCGAAGCCTTCTCCTCGATCGGCTGGGCCGCCACCGCCGCGCTGCTGCTGACGCTGCCGACCGCCGGCATCGTCAGCGGCCTGATCACCGCGGGCCTGGTGGCGATGACCTGGAAGTTCAGCCCGAGGCGCGATTAAAGGCAGGGGCTGACGGTGCGACACTGACGCGCTGTTGATTGCGTCCTGTTGGCGACCCGCTGCGTTGCGCGCTAGACTTTCCCCCGAGGTCATCGGGGATGGATTTCATGCGGCGACTTATTTCAGCGGCAATTGCGCTGTTGAGCGCGTGCCTCTCACCGGCCCTGGCCCAGCAGCCGCCTCAGCGCAGCGAATGCCTGGCGATGGCGAATGCTGCGCCTCGCGCCTTACCCGTCGCTTTGAGGCAGGCCGCCGCCGCGCCCGAGGTCGAGATCACCTATGCCGGTCACTCCACCTATTTCATCGACACGCCGGGCGGCGTGCGCATCGCGACCGATTACAGCGGTGCCTATCAAGTGGGCCGGCTGCCCGATGTCGTCACCATGAACCGGGCGCACAGCACCCACTATTCGCTCAATCCGGACAAGCGCATTCCCCACGTGCTGCATGGCTGGGGCGAGGACGGCAAGCCGGCGGTCATTTCGGAGCGCATCGGCGATAGCTTCATCCGCAACGTCACGACCGACATCCGCCGCTATTTCGGCGACGATTCCGGCATCGACATGATCCGCGACGGCAATTCGATCTTCATCTTCGAGGTCGCGGGCCTGTGCATCGGGCACCTCGGCCATCTCCACCACAAGCTCGACGACAGCCATTTTGCCCAGATCGGCCGGCTCGACATCGTGATGGTGCCGATCGACGGCACCTACACCATGTCGCTCGATGGTGTTTCGGAGATCACCAAGCGGCTGCGTGCCTCGGTGGTGTTGCCGATGCACCGCTTTGCCACCCCGCTCGACGAGTTCATGCAACGCATCGGCCGGCAATTCGAGATCGACCGCCGCCCCGAGCGTTCCTTGCGGATCTCACGGGATACGCTGCCGACGACGCCGACGGTGATCATCCTCGACGGGGTCTGAGGCCGACACCGGAACGCATGACCCCGCTCCGACTTGGTTGCGTCGAGATCATCCTCGATCGGAGCAATCATGAGCAGAAGGTTCCTGGTCATCGGCGCGTTTGCCGCCATCTATTTGCTTTGGGGTTCCACCTATTTCGCCATCACGTTGGGATTGAAATCGATCCCGCCGTTCTTGCTGATGGCGCTTCGCTCGTTCTGCGGCGGCATCGTGTTGCTGGCCATGAGCGGCAGGCAGGTCGCGACTGTGCCGTTGCGGACGTGGATCAATGCGAGTCTGTGCGGGCTGCTCTTTTTCGTGGGTTGCCATGGCGTGCTCGCCTTCGCGCAGCAGTCGGTTCCTTCGGGCGTGGCGGCGATCGTGCTCGCCACAATCCCGTTCTGGATCCTGTTGATCGACGTCCTGTTTCCCGACGATCAGCGACCAAGGCCTCTTGCTCTGCTCGCACTAGTGCCGGGCTTCTTCGGCGTCGGACTCGTCGCATGGCAGCACGTCGAGCAGGCCGGCATCAGCATGCTTCCCATCGTCTGGCTGCTGCTTGCGGCGCTGTCGTGGTCAACAGGGACGGTTCTGTCCCGACGCATGTCGAGCCAGGCGTCCGCCATTCTGCTGTCGGGGATGCAGCTTTCGGTCGGAGGCATGGTGTTGTTCGCAATCAGCTGGCTGGCGGGCGAGATCGGCGGCTTCAGACCGGGCGACGTCTCGCCGACCTCGCTTGCGGCCGCGCTTTGGCTGATCATCTCGGGCAGCGTGATCGGATTCGTTGCCTACAACTGGCTATTGGAGAATGTCTCGACCTCGATGGTATCGACCTACACGTTCGTCAATCCGGTCATCGCCGTGCTGCTCGGCACTCTCGTGCTCGGCGAGCCGTTCTCTCGCATGATGCTGCTTGGCGCCGGGCTCGTCGTTATCTCGGTGATCGTCATCTGGTGTGCGGAACGCCCAGAGAGTCATCGGACGAGCGACAAGGCTGGCCGGGGCGTCGGAGATCTGTCCTTGCACAAGACCTGAGCCATCGACGGCAATTTTCTCCAAGTCGGTTCTCGGCCGGTCGTGCTGATCTCCCTGGCCAACAGGAGATCGACATGACCGACCTTGCCAGATTATTGCACGCGGACGGCCCCAACCCTGAACACGCGGCGGCGCTTCAGCTCTATGGCCGCTTCGTCGGCGATTGGGACGCGGAGATCACGGCCCGCGGCGCCGATGGAACGAAGCACACCGCGCCCGGCGAGATCCATTTCGGCTGGGTGCTGGAAGGACGGGCCGTGCAGGATGTCTGGATCATTCCCCGTCCCGTTGATGGCCCCGCCTTTCCGATCGCCGGCAATTGGTACGGCACGACGCTGCGGGTGTACGATCCCACCATTTCCGCGTGGCGGATTTCCTGGTTCGATCCCGGGCGCCGTGTATTCCGACAGCAGATCGGCCGCCCGCGCGGCGAAGACATCGTGCAGGAGGGCACGACCGAAGCCGGTGACCTGACACGCTGGAGTTTTACCGAGATCACCACGGACTCCTTCCACTGGCTCGGCGAGGTCAAGCCCGCGGCGGAGGCCGATTGGCGGCTGGTGGTCGATGTGAGGGCGACGCGGCGCAAGGGCTGAGCGCTGCGGTGACGGCTCTCACCGCGCGCCATCTCCATCATGACGCGAAAGAGGGGCCGGGATGTTGGTCCCGTCCCCTCTTCCGTCGTGGTCGCTGGGAAGCGTCCTTGAATTAAGACTAGCCGACACCCATGAGCGTCGCCGGACGGCGTTCGCCGGGCGAGAGGAACATGCGCTTGAGCTTGTTGACGACGCGGATCATGAAGCCGATGACGGCCGGGTTGGTCTTGCGGCAGAAGGCGATCTTCTTGACGTGGCCCTCGACATGCCATTTGGCATGCGCGCCATCGCGGAAGAAGATGACGTCGCCAACGCCATAGCGCTTCGGCGGCATGCCATCGCTTTCGAGCACGATCGATCCTTCCAGGATCATGATCGTCTCGTCGAAATCATAGTACCAGTTGAAGCGGCCTTCGGTGCAGGACCAGATGATGGTCGAGGAGGTGCCATCCGAGCTGGTCGAAAGGATGTGCGAGCGCGACACCGGGTTGCCTTCGATGATCCAGGCCGGCTCGATCGGCCGCAGCTCGAGATCGACATTGCAACTACCAATTTCAATCAATGCCCGCGACATCTGCTCCCCCAGGAGGTACAATATGATTAACCGGGCTTAATCCCGGATTGTTTTGAAAGATGATGGGAACGCTAGTCTCCGGTTTTTAATTCTTCCTTACGTAGGCACCGACAATCCACCGCAAGTTGCAGACGCGAACCTGTTAACGTCGGGATTCCCCTGCAAATTCGCGCACATGAACCGGTCTTTTGCGGGGTGCGACAAAGTGCGCGAAAAGACCGAATAGGAGCCCATGATGCCCCTGACCCCGGACGTTCTGACGGCCCAAGGCGAGGTCGTCGCCTGGCTCGAGAGCCTTGATGTCTCGTTCGCACCGGACGAAGAGCTCTGGTTCAGCATCGACGGCATTGAAATCCCCCGGCAGATCGGCAGTGACGCCTCGGGCGGCGCCTTCGTGCTGCTGCCGTCGCAACATGTGCTCTACGTCTCATCGGAAGGTCGCGCGGGTATCATCGCCGAGAGCTTCGAGGCGTTCATCCAGCTCGTCGTTGCCCGCCCCTATTGGCTCGACATCCTCAAATTCTCAGCCGGCGGCGATCTCCAGCAGATGCGGCGCGCGGCGGATGCGCTTGAGGCGACAATCGAGAACGAGGAGGACGTCAACGAGGCGAGAGAGGAAATCCGGGGGCGCCTCGGTCTGGCGGAGGCGGACGATCCGGTCGGCGCGCTCTACGAGGCGGTCGCGGCGTCAGACGCCATCGTGCGCGCCACCGACGGCAGCCCGTTCACGACATTGTTCAACCGCTTCAGCATCGACAACAACCCGATGCTGCGCAACGCGGCAGCGTGAGGCGAAGCTTGGGGTTAGCTTTCGGGCTTTGAACTTTCCACGATCGTCATGGCCGGGCCTGTCCCGGCCATCCACGCCTTGCACCACAAAGAACGTGGATGCCCGGGACAAGCCCGGGCATGACGAGCACCCCTACTTCGCCCACTCGCCCTTGCGGAATACCGGCACCTTGCTGCCGTCGGCCAGGATGCCGTCGATGTCGGTCTCGGCCGAGCCGATCATCCAGTCGATATGGATCAGGCTCTGATTGCCGCCTTGCGCGGCGATCTGCTGCGGGGTCAGTTGGGCGCCATTGATGAAGCACTTCGAATAGCACTGGCCGAGCGCGATGTGGGATGCTGCGTTCTCGTCGAACAGCGTGTTGTAGAACAACAGGCCGCTCTGCGAGATCGGCGAGGAATGCGGCACCAGCGCCACTTCGCCGAGCCGGCGCGCGCCCTCATCGGTGTCGAGCACCTTGTTCAGCACCTCCGCGCCGCGTGAAGCCTTGGCATCGACGATCTTGCCGTCCTCGAAGCGCACCGCGATGTTGTCGATCAACGTGCCCTGGTAGGACAGCGGCTTCGAGCTCATGACATGGCCATAGACCCGGCGGCAATGCGGCGTGGTGAAGACCTCTTCGGTCGGAATGTTGGCATTGCAGCTGATGCCGTTCTTGGACAGCGAGGCGCCGCCTTCCCATTCGTGGCCATCGGCGAGACCGATGGTGAGGTCGGTGCCGGGACCGGAATATTGCAGCGCGCGAAAACGCTGGCCGTTGAGCCAGTTGGTGCGCTCGCGCAGCACCGCATTGTGGCTCGCCCAATTCGCCATCGCATCCTCGCGATCGACGCGGGATGCCGCGAAGATCGCATCCGCGAGCTTGCCGATCGCAACCTCTTCGGGATCATCGGGGAAGACCTGCTTCGCCCAGGACGGGCTCGGATAGGCGATGATATTCCAGTTGGTGTCGAAATTGACGATCTTTTCCAGCGCCGGCTGATAGGCCATCGAATTGGCCTTGCTGGCGCGCGCGACCTTGGACGGATCCTCCCCCGACAACAGCATCGGATTGTCGCCGACGATGGCGAGCCGCGCGGTGTTGTCCGAGAACGCCTTCGCCATGCCCTCGTAGAGCCAGTTGGCGGCGCGATCAAAGCTGTTGTCCTGGCCGTAGCGGTAGCGCGCCAGCGTCATCTCTTCGTCGGAGAGGATCGGCGTCACGATACCGGCACCGGCCTTGTAGGCGTGGACGGCGATGCGCCGCACCAGCGGCAGCGCGATCGCGGGCGCCGTCAGAAGAAGATCCTGTCCCGGCCGCAAGCCCAGTCCCACCTTCACCGCCACCTCGGCCAGCCGGTCGAGTTTCACGGGATCGATGGAAGTGGCGGAATTGCGCTGATCGGTCATGCCGGGCCCTCTGTCGGAATCTACAGTTCAATCTAAGTCTAGCATCACGAGACACAAGTGTGCGAGCGCCTTGCGAAGCCTGAAAGATACGCAGTTTCACGCATCTTGGTTTTCAACGCGTTGCCGATCTCAGCACCCGATCGACCATTTCAGGCGCAAGGCCGAGGTAATTTTTCGGTGAAGTGAGGGCCTCGATTGTGGCACGATCGATCCTGACGGAGACGCGGGGATCGGACGAAAGCGCGTCCGCAAGGGTCAGACCCTTCTCATTGGCCAGCCGGCAGGCATCGTAGACCACGTCATGCGCCTCCTGCCGTCCGATCTGCGGCGCCAATCCCATCATGGCCGCTTCGGCCACAATCAGACCGCGACTAAGGGCGAGATTGTCGTTCATCCTGGCCTCGTCCACGATGAGGCCGGCGAGCGCGAACTTCGCCTGGTGCAGGGCGCCTGCGGTGAGCACAAAGCTTTCGGGGATCGCCATCCATTCGGCGTGCCAGGGACCTGTGGCGCGTTCGAAATCCTGCACCATGGCATCCAGCATCAGGCCCGCCTGCTGGCGCACGGCCTTGCTTGCTGCCAGCATCAGCTCCGACGAGATCGGGTTGCGCTTCTGCGGCATGGTCGAGGAGGCGCCGCGCCCCTTGACGAAGGGCTCGTAGACCTCGGCGAACTCGGTCGAGGCCATGATCATGATATCGAGCGCGATCTTGCCGAGCGAGCCGGTGACCAGCGCGAGGAAATTCACCGCTTCCACAAAACCGTCGCGGGCGACGTGCCAGGTCGAGGCGGGAACACCGAGCTTGAGCTCGGCGCAGAGCGCCTCCTGCACCTCGAACCCCTTGGCGCCGAGCGAGGCCAGCGTGCCGGCCGCGCCGGCGAACTGGCCGACCAGCACGCGCGGCTTCAGTTGAACGAGACGTTCGGCATGGCGGTCGAACATCGCAAGCCAGATCGCGGTCTTGTAGCCGAAAGTCACCGGCAGCGCCTGCTGGAGATGGGTGCGGCCAGCCATCGGCGTGTCGCGATGGCGCCGCGAGAGGTCCGCGAGAATCCTTCGCAGCTCGGCGATGTCGCGCTCGATGATCTCCAATCCGGCGCGCAGCTGCAGCACCACGGCGGTGTCCATGATGTCCTGCGTGGTCGCGCCCCAATGCACGTAACGGCCGGCCTCGCCGCACTGCTTCACCATCTGATGCACCAGAGGCAGGATCGGATAGCCGACGATGTCGGTCTCCTGCCGCAACAGATCGAAGTCGAGCGCCGTGACGTCGGTCCGCGCCGCGATCTGGTCGGCGGCAGCTTGCGGGATCACGCCGCATCGCGCCTCCGCCTTGGCCAGCGCCACCTCGACCTCGGCGTAGCGCGCGACGAGCGCGACGTCGGAAAATACCTCACGCATCGCAGGCGTGCCGAAGGCATCGCGGAACAGCATGGAATCGAGCACGGTGGTCGAGGCGGGAAAAGCGGGCATGGGCGTTTCTTTGCGGCTGTTGTTGTCAGTGAGAGGGAGCTTACGCGGCCGGCGGTGCCCGGCAATGGACATTCACGGTTTGACATGCACCAGAGCCGGGTCGGCGAAGCCGGGACGACCATCTCGAGATTGTGCGCCGCCGCCTCGATCACCTCTCGTTCAAGCCGTATTCCTCCGCGCAAATGGCATAGCAGCCATCCGGTGTCGCGGTGAACCTGATCGACCTCCCGGCCGACTCACAGGCCTCAAGTCGAAATCCATTTTGATTCATCATTGCCCTGAAGTCGCCGTGAGGTCTGAGTTTTCGACGTGCAGTTTCTGTTCCGGGACCATCTTCTCGACACCGACTTGCGCGAACTGAGCCGCGAGCAGGTCCCCGTTGCCGTGGAACCGCAGGTTTTCGACCTCGTGGTCCACCTCATGGAGAACCGCGACCGGGTCGTCAGCAAGGACGAGCTGATCGACAAGATCTGGCACGGCCGCAGCGTCTCCGAATCGACCTTGACGAGCCGGATCAATGCCGCGCGCAAGGCGATCGGCGACACCGGAGCGAACCAGGCGCTGATCCGCACCATTGCGCGAAAGGGCTTTCGCTTCGTCGGCAACGTCGAGACCAAGTCCGGAGGCGCGACGGTGGAATCGCGCGGCAGCGTCACGCCGTCGCACGCGGCCCCTGCGCTGCCCGATCGCCCCGCGATCGCCGTGCTGCCCTTCACCAATATGAGCGACGACCGCGAGCAGGACTATTTCTCCGACGGCATCAGCGAAGACATCATCACCGCGCTGTCGAAACTACGCTGGTTCTTCGTCGTCGCCCGCAACTCGTCCTTCGTCTACAAGGGCCGGTCCGTGCATCTCGACGAGATCGCGCGCGAGCTCGGCGTGCGTTACGTGCTCGAGGGCAGCGTGCGGCGAAGCGGTGGCCGCGTCCGCATCTCCGCCCAGCTCAACGACGTGTCGACCGGCGGTCATCTCTGGGCCGAGCGCTACGACCGCGAGCTTGCCGACATCTTTGCCGTGCAGGACGAGATCACTGACGCCATCGTCGCCGCGATCGAGCCGCAGCTTTACGCCGCGGAAAATTTTCGCGCGCAGCAGAAGCCGCCGGGCAGCCTCGATGCCTGGGACTTCGTGATGCGCGCGCTGTCGCATTACTGGCGCGTCACGCGCGAGGACAATGCATCGGCGCAGAGGCTGATCGAGCAGGCGATCGCGATCGACCCGGCCTATGGCAAGGCGCTGGGCCTGCTCGCGACCAGCCACATTTTTGGTGCGCATATGGGTTGGGCCGATATGGCCGCGACCGTGCCGGTCGCCGAACGCGCGGCGCTTGCCGCGGTAGAGGCCGATCGCGAGGACGCCTTTGCCCATCTCGGCCTCGCCTATACTTATCTGTTCCGCCGCCGCTTCGACGACGCGCTGGCCGAGTTCGAGCTTGCCTTGCGGCTCAATCCGAACTGCGCGATGGCGCACGCCTTCTACGGCGTGACGCTGTGCTACGCGGGACGATGGCAGGACGGCGATGCGGCCGCGCGCCGCGCGCTGCGGCTGAGCCCGCGCGATCCGCTCGCGGCGACCTATTGCGGTGTCGCCGCCTATGCCCAGTTCATCGGCCGCAACTACGAGGGCGCCATGCAGATGGCGCGGGAATCAATGCGACAGCGGGCCGATTTCGTCGGCGCGCACCGCGTGCTGACGGCCGCCGCCGGCATGTCAGGCGATCCCCTCCTGGCCGCCGCTGCGCTGGAAGGATTGCACCGCGCCCAGCCCGGCATCTCGCTCGCCTGGATCACGCGGGAGCTGCCGATGCTGCGCGAAGAGGACCGCGCGCATTATCTCGAAGGTTTTCGGCGCGCGGGGATGAGGTAGCGAAGATCTCTCCCCGCTTGCGGGGGAGATCCAGCGTAAGGCGGGAGCCCTCCTACTCCTGCATCATCTCGCCGCTGCCGCCGAACTCGGCGGGAAAATCCTTCAGCTTGGGCAGGCCGTCGCGCATCGGCAGCACCGTCTCGGAATAGTTGACGTGGACTCCGGGCGCAAAGGCGAGCGTCGGGACAGTTGCCGTGAACACGTCGATCAAATCGAGCGGCGGGTGATTGGTCATCAGATGCCCGCCGCACTTCCTGCAATATTTGCGCTGGCTGAGCGGGGTCTTGGCGAAGGTCTCGACATTCTGTGCGCCTTCGGTGATGCGCACGGCTTCGGGCTTCCACAGGCTGAAGGCGTTCACCGGCCCGCCCGACCAGGAGCGGCAGGAGCGGCAATGGCAATAGCCCATCGCGGCCGGCTCGCCCGTGACCTCGATGGTGACCGCGCCGCAGAAGCAGTGTCCGACATGTTTCATCCTGGTTCTCCTGAGATGGATTGGGATAGAAATTCTTGGCTTACAAATGAACCGCTGCCACGCATCCTCCGTTCGGCGGACACGTGGCAGAGGACGCCCGGCTAAACCGACCGGCGCCAGGGAATAAGCATCGACACCCGTTGTTTGTACTGCCGGTATTCGTCACCGAAAAGGTCGACGAGATCGTGCTCCTCCAGCGCGATGCCGACCAAGATGTAGGCCGTGGTCACGGCTGCGAACAGCAGATGGCCAGCAGTCATGGTCGGTGCCGCCCAGAAGGCGATGATGAAGCCGAGATAGATCGGATGACGGACGAATTTGTAGAACAGCGGCGTCTTGAATCGCGGCGGCTCCGCGTCCTTGCCGACGAGATGATTGGTCACCTGATGCAGTCCGAACAATTCGAAATGATTGATGACGAAGGTCGAGGCGAACACCAGCGCCCAGCCCGCGAAGGACAGCGTGACCAGCGTCACGGCAAGATCGGGGCTTGCGACGTCCCATACGACCGACGGCAACGGACGCCACAGCCAGAACAGCAGGAGCAATGACAGGCTCGCGAGCAGCACATAGGTCGAGCGCTCGACCGGCTTGGGGACGAATTGCGTCCACCACGCTTTGAAGCGCTGGCGCGCCATCACGCTGTGTTGAACGGCGAATAGCATCATCAACAGGAGATTGATGATCACTGCTTCGGCGGTCGGCGTATCGGTACCGGTGTCGATGGTCTTCGGCACCACCAGCCCCATCACAAAGCCGATGGCATAGAGAATGGTGACGAAAAACACGAGATACGCCGCAATTCCGTAAAGAAAGGCGATGAACTTCAAAATGCGTGAGCCCGCAATCTCCGGGCCGATGGAATGAACCTGATGATCGAGTTGGGTCATAGAAAGCTCCGTTGTGCCGAGGCATCGGCACTGTTTGGTCTCTGCACCATGCCGGACCGGACTGCGGAAGACTTTCGCGGACGGTTGATTTTCGCCTGAGACGACTTTGATTTTTGCTTGAGACGACCAAAAACGTGCGATTTCTATTTGAAAACAACGTGCTCGACGGCGACCTGCGCGAACTGACCTGCGCCGGGACGACCGTGCCCTTGCAGCCGCAGGTGTTTGACCTCTTGCTTTACCTCGTTGCGGAGCGCGCCCGCGTCGTCAGCAAGGATGACCTAATCAGCCAGATCTGGAGCGACCGCATCGTCTCGGATTCGGCGCTGAACAGCCGGATCAACGCCGCACGCAAGGCGATCGGCGACGACGGCGGGACGCAGCGGCTGATCAAGACGATTCCGCGGAAGGGCTTTCGTTTCGTCGGCGATGTCCGGGAAGAAGTGGTAACCCGGCCCATACCGGCCGAGGCAGGGCCAGTTTCCCCGCGCGTCGCGACCGACCGTCCGGGCATCGCCGTCCTCGCCTTCGAGAACATGAGCGGCGATCCCGCCCAGGACTATTTCGGCGACGGCATCAGCGAGGACATCCTCACCGCGCTGTCGAAGCAGCGCTGGTTCATCGTGATCGCCCGCAACTCGTCTTTCACCTACAAGGGGCGTGCGGTCCACATCAAGCAGATCGCCGAGGAGCTCGGCGTCCGTTACATCGTCGAGGGCAGCGTGCGCAAAGTGGACAACCGCGTGCGTATCACCGCGCAGCTCAACGACGCCGGCAGCGGCGGTCATCTCTGGGCCGAGCGCTACGACCGCGAGCTGGTCGACGTGTTCGCCGTGCAGGACGAGATCACCGAGCGGATCGTCGCGGCGATCGAGCCGCAGATCCACGCCGCGGAGAATTTTCGCACGCAGCGCAAGCCGCCAGCGAGCCTGGATGCCTGGGACCTCCTGATGCAGGCGCTCTCGCACTACTGGCGGATCACGCCGCAGGACCACGCCGCGGCGCAGAAGCTGCTCGAGCGCGCGCTTGCTATCGATCCTGATTACGGCCAGGCGCTGGCGCTGCTGGCGGCAAGCCACATGTTCGGCGTGCATCTCGGCTGGGCGGAGCTTGCCGCGACGGCGCCGATCGCGGAGAACGCCGCGCTCGCGGCGATGCGCTGCGACCATGAGAATGCCTGGGCCCATGCCGCGCTCGGCAGCGTCTGCTTCTCGACCCGCCGGCTCGCGGACGCGCTGTCCGAGTTCGAGCAGGCGCTCGCGCTCAATCCCAACTTCTCGCTCGCGCAAGGCTACTACGCGCTTGCGCTGTCCTATGCAGGGCGATCCTCCGACTCGTTCGAGGCGGCGCAGAAGGCGATCAGGCTCTCACCGCGCGATCCATCGCTGGCGATCTATTACGGCATTGCCGGCTATGCGCGCTTCACCGAGCGGCGCTATGACGAGGCCATTGCACTGGCGCGCGAGGCGATCCGCCACCGTGGCGAACTTACCGGCGCCTATCGCGTGCTCGCGGTCTCCGCGGGCATGACCGGCGACAGCGCGCTGGCGGACATGGCGCTGGGCGAGCTCCGCCGCACCCAGCCCAATATCTCACTGGAGTGGATCGCGACGCAGCTGCCCTGGACCAACGATGCCGACCGCCAGCACTATCTGGAAGGATTTCGGCGCGCGGGACTGAGGTGACCAAGGCAAGGCTCCCGACGCGAATATCAGGACGCGCTGTACATTTTTTGTGCTGACACTGTCGAGACTTTCATCTTGCGGCGGGGAACGGGACCGTGGGAGCCTCGCGCCCGGATGGGGACTTGGGAAGGGCCGGCCGTCGCTTAGTGCGCGAAGATGTCGCGAAGCGTTTGCGGCCGGTCGCGCTTGAGAAAGATACGACATGTCGAAACGAGTGTTGCTTGGTCTCCTCCTGGCCTGTGGCCTCACGGCCTCGGCGCTGGCTCAGGAGCCGAAGGCGGGCGGCGTGATCAATGCCGTGATCCAGCCGGAGCCGCCCGGCCTGATGCTGGCGATGGTTCAGAACGGTCCGGTCCAGATGGTGTCGGGCAACATTTTCGAGGGCCTGTTGCGCTACAGCCCCAAGCTCGAACCGCTGCCGGAACTCGCCGAAAGCTGGAACGTCAGCGAAGACGCCAAGACCTATACGTTCAAGCTCCGGAAGGGCGTCACCTGGCACGACGGCAAGCCCTTCACCTCCGCCGACGTGCTGTTCTCGATCGAGATGCTGAAGCAGACCCACGCACGCGCCCGCGCCAATCTGGTGCAGGTCGACAAGGTCGAGGCGCCCGACGACACCACCGTCGTCTTCACGTTGAAGCAGCCGTTCGGCCCGTTCCTCGGCATCTTCGAGGTCGGCTCGATGCCGATGGTGCCGAAGCATCTCTATGAAGGCACCGACTGGAAGACCAATCCTTACAACAACGCGCCCGTCGGCACCGGCCCCTTCATGTTCAAGGAATGGCAGAAGGGCTCGTTCATTCGCCTGGTCAAGAACCCGAACTATTACGAGAAGGGCAAGCCCTATCTCGACGAGATCTACTGGCAGGTCATTCCCGACGCCGCCGCGCGCTCGGTGGCCTATGAGACCGGCAAGGTCGACGTGCTGCCCGGCGGCTCGGTTGAGAATTTCGACGTGCCGCGGCTGTCCAAGCTGAAGGACACCTGCGTGACCGGTGCCGGCTGGGAGTTCTTCTCGCCGCTGGCCTGGCTGTGGCTGAACAATCGCCAGGGCCCGCTCGCGGACAAGCGGGTGCGGCAGGCGATCATGTATGCGATCGACCGCGACTTCGCCAAGGACGTGATCTGGAACGGGCTCGGCAAGGTCGCGACCGGCCCGTCGGCCTCGACCATCAAGTTCTACACCGACGACGTGCCGAAATACCCCTACGACCCGGCCAAGGCCAAGGCGCTGCTGAAGGAAGCCGGCTACAAGGGCGAGAAGATCCGCCTGCTGCCGCTCGCCTATGGCGAGACCTGGCAGCGCTGGGGCGAAGCGGTGAAGCAGAACCTCCAGGACGTCGGCATCAACATCGAGACCATCGCCACCGATGTCGCCGGCGGCAACCAGAAGATCATGGACTGGGATTTCGATATCGCCTTCACCTATCTCTACCAGTATGGCGATCCCGCGCTCGGGGTGGGGCGCAACTACGTCTCCAGCAACATCGCCAAGGGCCAAGTCT
Organism: Bradyrhizobium sp. BLXBL-03; assembly: GCF_051853015.1. NCBI lineage: Bacteria > Pseudomonadati > Pseudomonadota > Alphaproteobacteria > Hyphomicrobiales > Nitrobacteraceae > Bradyrhizobium > Bradyrhizobium sp. BLXBL-03. The sequence goes on from NZ_CP182470.1 coordinate 7,942,253, forward strand.
TCAACAACGCCGAGGGCTACGTCAATCCCGAGATCGACAAGCTGTTTGCCGACGGCGCGGTCGCAACGCCTGATAGCAAGCGCAAGGAGATCTACGACAAGGCCCAGAAGATCCTGGCCGAGGACGTGCCGGTGGCCTGGATGCTCGAGCTGCAATTCCCGACCATCACCCGCTGCAAGATCAAGAACCTCATCACCACGGGGATCGGGGTCAATGACGGCTTCAAGGACGCGTGGCTCGACAAGTGAGCTTCTTACCTCTCCCCGCTTGCGGGGAGAGGTCGACGCACTCGCAGAGTGCGGCGGGTGAGGGGTACAGGTCCGCCAGCATTCTCGCGTGCGGAGAGAGGCCCCTCACCCCAACCCTCTCCCCGCAAGAGCGGGGCGAGGGAGCGCACCGCCCCAATGGCTAAAGGTCACGTCACCAAGATGACTTTCTAACATGCTCTCCTTTGTCGCCCAGCGTGTCCTCAAGGGCGTGATCGTCCTGCTTGCGATCGTGGTCCTCAATTTCTTCCTGATCCGGCTGGCCCCCGGTGACCCCGCTGTGGTGATGGCGGGCGAGGCCGGGGCCAGCGACCAGATCTTCGTGCAGCAGCTCCGGGAAAAATTCGGCCTCGACAAGCCGCTGCCCGAGCAGCTCTTCATCTACGTCAAGGGTATCGCGACCCTCGATCTCGGCTTCTCCTTCCGTCAGCAGGCACCTGTCGCGAAGCTGATCGCGGAGAGGCTGCCGGCGACGCTGCTGCTCACGCTCACCGCATTTGCCATCTCGCTGGCCCTCGGCGTTCTGTTCGGCACCTTCGCCGCCCGCTTCGCCGGGACTTTCCTCGACACCGGCATCACCATCTTTGCGCTGATCTTCTACGCCACGCCGATCTTCTGGGTGGCGCTGATGGGCATCCTGCTGTTCTCGGTCACGGTCGATTGGCTGCCGAGTTTCGGCTACGAGACGGTCGGCGCGAACTTGCCCGGCTTTGCTCATGTCATCGACGTCGCAAAGCACCTGATCATGCCGGCGATGACGCTCGGCCTGTTCTTCATGGCGACCTACACCCGGATGACGCGCGCCTCCATGCTGGAGGTGAAGCGGCTCGGTTTCGTCAAGACCGCGCGCGCCAAGGGCCTCTCGGATTCCGTCATTCAGCGCCGCCATGTGCTGCGCAATGCGCTGCTGCCCGTGGTGACGCTCGCCGGTGTGCATGCCGGCACGCTGATCGGCGGCGCCGTCATCACCGAGACCGTGTTCGCCTGGCCCGGCATCGGGCGGCTGATGTACGACGCGCTCCTGCAGCGCGACTACAATCTGCTGCTCGGCGTCTTCGTGACCTGCTCGGTCATGGTGCTGATCTTCAACCTCATCACCGACCTGGTCTATCGGCTGGTCGACCCGCGCATCGAATTCGCATCATGAAGCAGTTCTGGACATCGATGCTGAGAAGTCCGAGCGGCGTCATCGGCCTCATCATCCTCCTGCTTGCGATCTCGATCGCGGTGTTCGGGCCGCTGCTGTTCCCGAACTCGCCCTGGCGCATGGTGCAGCGGCCGTTCCTGCCGCCCTTCACGCTTTCGACCGTGCCGCTCGGCACCGACGCTTTGGGGCGCGACGTATTCGCCGGCATGATCTTTGGTGCGCGAGTCTCGCTGCTGGTCGGCCTCATCTCGACGCTGGCCGCGCTGGTCGTCGGCATTCCCATCGGCGCCATGGCCGGCTATTTCGGCGGCAAGGTCGACGACGCCTTGATGCGCTTCACCGAATTCTTCCAGACCATTCCAAGCTTTGCACTGGCGATCGTGCTGGTCGCGATCCTGCAGCCCTCGATCTATTCGATCGTCGCCTCGATCGCGGTGGTGAGCTGGCCGCCAGTGGCCCGCCTCGTCCGCGGCGAGGTGTTGTCGCTGCGCACGCGCGAATATGTCCAGGCGGCGGTGGTCACGGGGCAGTCGCACAGCTGGATCATCCTGCGCGAGATCCTGCCCAATGCGCTGTCGCCCGTGATCGTGCTGGCCTCGCTGATGGTCGCGACCGCGATCCTGTTGGAATCCTCGCTGTCGTTCCTTGGCTTGGGCGATCCCAATCTGATCTCCTGGGGCTACATGGTCGGCGCCGGCCGCACGGTGATCCGCCAGGCCTGGTGGATCACCGTGTTCCCCGGCGTCGCGATCCTGATCTCGGTGCTCGGGTTGAACCTGATCGGCGAAGGCCTCAATGACGCGCTCAATCCGCGGCTATCGCGGGAGGGACGCTGATGATGACCGCCCCGCCCGCCGTCTCGATCAAGAATCTTAGGATTGCCCTGCCCAAGGGCGCCGAACGTCCCTTCGCGGTCGACGGCGTCTCGCTCGACTTGCGGCCCGGCAAGATCGTCTGCGTGGTCGGCGAATCCGGCTCCGGCAAATCGATGTGCGCACATGCGCTGATGGGACTTCTGCCGAATTCGGTCTCCGTTGTCTCCGGTGAGATCCAGTTCGAAGGCCACGACCTGCTCAAGCTCGACGACGACGGCTGGCGCGATCTGCGCGGCCGCCGCCTCGCGATGATCTTCCAGGAGCCGATGACCGCGCTCAATCCGTTGATGCGGATCGGCGACCAGATGGCGGAGATGTTCGAGGCGCACGGCCTGCTGACGCCCAGGGAGCGACGCGCAAAGGCGTTGTCGCTGGCGCGTGAGGTCGGCCTGCCCGATCCCGAGCGTATCGTGCGGGCTTATCCACACCAGCTCTCCGGCGGCCAGCGCCAGCGCGCCATGATCGCGATGGCGCTCGCGCTCGAGCCGGCCGTGCTGGTCGCGGACGAGCCGACCACTGCGCTCGACGTCACCACGCAGGCGCAGATCCTCAAGCTGATCCGCAACCTCCAGCGCAACCGCAACATGGCGGTGATGTTCATCACCCACGATTTCGGCGTGGTCGCCGATATCGCCGACCAGGTCGTGGTGCTTCGCCATGGCAGGGTCGTCGAGGAAGGCCCGGCTGCGACCGTGTTCAACGATCCGCAGCACGATTACACCAAAGCGCTGCTCGCCGCCGTGCCGTCGATGCACCCGCCGAAACGTGCAGCGCTCGACGATCAGGCCAAGGCCGTCGAGGTGATCGGGCTGGACAAGACTTACGTCACCTCCGGCGGCTGGTTTCGCGAGGACCGCCGCGTCGATGCCGCGCGCGCAGTCAATTTCAATATCCTCAAGGGCGAGACGCTGGGCCTCGTCGGCGAATCCGGCTCGGGCAAATCGTCGGTGGCGCGGCTCGTGATGCGGCTGATCGAGGCCGACCGCGGCACAGTGCGGATCGGAGACACCGATCTCACGCAGCTCTCGGGCAAGGCGCTGCGCGCTGAACGCCATCGCATCCAGATGATCTTTCAGGATCCATTCGCCTCGCTCAATCCGCGGCGCAAGATCGGCAACATCATCGCCGACGGCCCGATCGCGGCCGGCATTGACCCGAAGGTCGGGTTCGACCGCGCCCGCGATCTCCTCAAAATGGTGGGCCTGGACGCCGGTGCGCTCGAGCGCTATCCGCACGAATTCTCCGGCGGCCAGCGCCAGCGCATCGGCATTGCGCGCGCGCTCGCGCTCGAGCCCGAGATCATCGTCGCCGACGAAGCCGTCTCGGCGCTCGACGTCTCGGTGCAGGCGCAGGTGCTCAAGCTGCTCGAAGACCTCAAGGCGCGCCTCGGCCTGTCGATGCTGTTCATCACCCACGACCTGCGCGTCGCAGCGCAAATCTGCGACCGCATCGCGGTGATGCAGCGCGGCGCCATCGTCGAGCTGAAGCCGACGGTGCAGCTGTTCACCTCGCCGGAGCATGCCTACACGCGCGAACTGCTCGCGGCGGTGCCGGGGCAGAAGGAACGCGCGCCAGCCGCGTGAGGCGCGGTTCCGTCCGGTATTCCGGACCGCCTAGGAACGGATCGGTCACGGGTTTTTTATCCCCTGTGACTGCCTGCACGGCTGCAACGACGAAGCCGGCGCCCCACATTCGCATGGAATGATTTCCATCATCTGATGATGGATCTGACATCTATTGGAGACCGATATGGGCCAGATTATTCAGTTTGTCTCGAAGTCCGAGCGCGAGCGTCTTCGCCTCATCCAGGAAGCGCGCGCGATCTACGACAGCATCTTCCCGCCGACCGATCCGGGCAGCGAGCAATCGGGCGGAGCCGATACGCGCCAGAGCGACAGGGGCAATCTCGCATGATCAAGATCGTCGCCGTGCTTTGCAGCCTCGCCTCACCGTCAAATTGCCACGAGCAACTCGTCACCAGCTCCGACTTTGCGCAGGTCTCGGTTCAATCCTGCCTGATGGGCGCGCCGCAGCTTGCCGACTGGATGAACCAGCATCCGGCCGAACGCCTGGCGGCCTGGCGCTGCGTGATCGGTCAGCAGAACGGCCGCGGAATCTAGCGGCGCAGTCGCGCATGATTTCACTTTGGATTGGTATTGCTCCAGGTCGGAACCGCAGTGGTGACGCCGACCGTCGGCCAATTGTATGTTCCTATCGACGGCGCCGTGACCGTGCCGACCGTTTGCCCTGATGAGCCGTAAGAGGGCCTCGGCTGGGCCGCGGTCACGCCCGGACTGCTATAAGTTGGCGCCAGCACGCGCGTGCTGTGGTGGCCGCTGGATCTCTGCTTCTTCGCTTCGGCTGCGAAAGGCGCTGCCGCCAGGCTGGCGGAGACGAACGCCGCAATGGCGAATTTGATGCTTGTCATGGCCGATCCCTTCCTCGTCAGGGCCTGCCCTGCCATCTGTTCATGGTTCGGACGATTTTCCAGAGCAGCACGTTCATAACTCCGTGCGCACACGGACGTGCCGGGACCGGCGCCGCGCGGACCGGCGCCGCCCGGACTGGCGCCGCGCGGACTGGCGCCGCGCGATACTCGCCTTCGGATCGACCCGAATCAGCGCTAGGGCATGGCACTGAGCTTTCCGGAGGCGAGTGACATGACCGGCCCCGAACTGAAGCAACTCCGCAACGACCTCTCAGACGCCATCGAGCGGAAGCTCACCGCAGCCGATATGGCGAAGCTGTGCGCGCTGCCGGAGCAGGGGGGCGCCGACACCATCCGGCGCTGGGAGGTCAGCGGCCCGACGCTGGCCGCGACCAAGGTGCTGCGCGTGCTCGCGATGGCGAGCGAGCGCTATCCGATCCTGGAGAAGTTCGACATCTTCGATCGCCACGACGTGCGCGAGGAAGACCGCCCCGCCAAGCGCGCGGCCTTCCGCGCGCAGATGCGCGACGAGGTGCGGCGGCGTCTTGGTTAACGGAACGCGTGCGCTGGTTACCGCAGGCTGCGCGAATTAAGCCTTCCTTCACCACTTCTTAAGCCGCCATTAAGCACGAAAATCAATTGCAGCCCAATAAGTTAGGTTGGGGGCCGTTGTGCCACGCATGTGACAGCATTTTCCTCAAAAGCGAGCTATCTGCAAAACCAACGCGGCGCGGACTGCGCGCCTGCCGGGGACCTGAAGTGTTGGAGTTCGAGACGATGAAGAAGATTCTGTTTGCAACCGTTGCGCTGCTCGTGGTGGGCGCGTCCGCGCCGGCGATCGGTGCCGACCTCGGCGCCCGCCCCTATTACAGCAAGGCCGCGCCGGCCTATGCCGCGCCGATCTACAACTGGACCGGCTTCTACATCGGTGCGCATGTCGGCGGTGCGTTCTCCAGCGACAATAATTTCAACGGCCTCTCCACCGGCAACAACGGCAACGGCCGTTTCCTCGGCGGCGTGCAGGCCGGTATGGACTGGCAGGTCAACCCGAACTTCGTGGTCGGCGCCGAAGCCCAGTATTCCTGGCTCTCCGGCAGCGTCGGCGCGGTGTTCCCGGGCGGCGTGGCCTACACCAACGATCAGCGTGGCCTCGGCTCGATCACCGGCCGTGTTGGCTACACCTGGGGCCCCGGCCTGGTCTACGTGAAGGGCGGCTACGCCTATTCCGACAACAATGAGAAGGTGACTGTTGGCGGCGTGCCGACCGGCTTCATCATCTCCGGCGATCACAGCAACGGCTATACCGTTGGTGCCGGTCTCGAATACATGTTCGCGCCGAGCTGGTCGGCCAAGGCCGAGTACCAGTATTACAATTTCGGCGATGCGCACTTCACCGCGGGCCCGCTGGTCGGCACCGGCAACTTCACCACCGACGACCATACCTTCAAGGCCGGCCTCAACTACCGCTTCAACTGGGCAAGCCCGGTCGTCGGGCCCTACTGATCGCGCCTGACCGACGCTTCTCGCTATCAAGGGCCGGCATCGCTGCCGGCCCTTTCTTTTTTCGCTCTGCGGAACTGCCAAGCATTTGTGCAACATGCTATTTTTTAACCCGCGCTGACGATACTGCGCAGCGAAAATAAGAGATCATTGCTGTGGGGGAATTTTCGATGGCGATCCGTCCGAGCCTGGGCCGTTTCAAGCCGCGCTTCAAAATGCCGAAATGGGGATTGCGTGGCAGCCTGATTGCGGCCTTCGCCGTGATCGCAGGCATGGGCCTCGTGATCGCAGCCGGCGCCGGCTTCGTGTTCAACCATCTCGGCTCGACCATGATGGATTTGAGCGGCCGCGACATCCCCCGCCTCGCCGCCAGCCTTCAGCTCGCCTCGCAAAGCGCGACGCTCGCAGCACAAGGCCCCGGCCTGCTCGCTTCTCCCAGCGATGACGCGCTGAACGATCGCACCAGGAACGTGAAGGAGATCCAGCAGCAAGCGATGGCCAAGCTCGGCGAGATCATCGAGCTTGGCGCAGACCAGCAGACCGCGAACGCGCTGCGCGACACCGCCAAGAGCATCGACGAGGCCACCCAGAGCCTGGTGTCGGCGGCGCGCGAACGGCTCGACACCGGCGCGCTGCACGACAAGCAATATGAAGCGCTGCGCAAGGCGCAGATCGCGTTCGTCGGCGCCGCCGGCCCCGCGATGCTGGATACACAGACGCGCCTGAACGCGATCCTCGGTTCGGCGGAAGTCTCGGCCGATGACGCCACCGAGGCCGCGCGCACCGTCGCCCAGGTCTCGACCATCTCCGCCAATGGCAATCTGATGGCCGCCGACATGATGGCAGCACTCTCGGCCAACAGCAGTGATACGCTCGAGGCGATCGAGAAGGAATTCAAGACCACCCGCGACCGCGTCAAGTCCAACCTCGAGGACCTCCCGAACATCCCCTCGATGCAGGCCGTGCGCAGCGCCGTGGAGAAGCTGTTCGCCTTCGGCGAAGGCAAGACCGGCGTGTTCAAGATCCGCCAGAAGGAGCTCGACTCCATCGACTACGGCCAGACCATCCTGGACGAGACCCGCAAGCTCAATGTCGGTCTCGGCATCAGCGTGCAGGCGCTCGTCGACGGCGTGCAGAAGGAGACCAATGCGTCGACCTTCCGGGCCCGCCAGGAGATCTCGCTCGCCACGACGGCAATGCTGGCCCTCGGCGGATTGACCCTGATCGGCTCGGCGCTGTTTGTCTGGCTCTATGTCGGCCGCAACATCCTGCGCCGTATCCGTGAGCTTCAGCGCGCCATGCAGCTGCTCTCCGCCGGCGACCTAGACACCGAGATCGTCCGCTCTCGTCAGAATGATGAGATCGGAGCGATGAAGGAGACGCTGACGGTGTTCCGCGACAGCATGATCGAAGCCCGCGCGCTTGCCAGCGAGCAGGACAAGGATCGCCTCGCCAAGGCCGAGCGTGCCGCGCACCTGGAAGCCAAGATCGCGGAGTTCGAGGGCACGGTGCGCACCGCGCTCGACAATCTCGCGCAATCGGCCAATTCGATGCAGGCGACCGCGCAGAGCATGTCGACCACAGCAGACCAGTCCAACGCGCTGGTGAACGCGGTTGCCTCCGCCGCGGAGGAGACCTCGGTCAACGTGCAGACCGTGTCGTCGGGCACCGAGCAGCTGTCTTCGTCGATCGAGGAGATCAGCAAGCAGGTCGTCACCTCGGCTGCGATCGCCAAGAAGGCGGTGGATGAAGCCAGCGCCACCGACGCCACGGTGCAGAGCCTTGCCGACGGCGCAAGCCGCATCAGCGTCGTGGTCGATCTGATCCAGACCATCGCCTCGCAGACCAACCTGCTCGCGCTCAATGCCACCATCGAGGCGGCGCGCGCAGGCGAAGCCGGCCGCGGCTTCGCCGTGGTGGCCTCCGAGGTGAAGAGCCTTGCCAGCCAGACCGCGAAGGCGACGGAGGAGATCCGCACCCAGATCGCCAGCATGCAGCAGGTCACGACTTCGGCCGTCGGCGCCATCCAGGGCATCGGCCGGATCATCGGCGAGATCAACGACGTCACCACGACCATTGCGGCCGCGGTCGAGGAACAGGGTGCCGCGACCCGCGAGATCGCCCGCAACATTCAGCATGCCGCGGGGGGCACCAGCGAGGTCTCCAGCAACATCGTCGGCGTGTCCACGGCTTCGGCCGAGGCCGGCGCTGCGGCCACCGAAGTGCTGAGCGCGTCCGACGCGCTGCGCCGCGAGGCCGACATGCTGCGCGGGGAAATCGACGCGTTCCTCAACAATATGCGGGCGGCGTGATTGTCATTCCGGGGCGCCTCGAAGAGGCGAACCCGGAATCTCGCTCCACAACCTCCAGATCCCGGGTTCGCGCTTTCGCGCGCCCCGGAATGACGTGCCTTCTGGCCTTGCGCACCCGTCCGGGCAACGGAATAGCGCCGCCGGAATGACCGCTATGCGAGCCCACCGCGCGTCCTTTTTCGGCTGGCGCCCCGCGCGCAGCGGGTTTAAGCCGGTGGCATGAACGCAAAAATAGACACCGTGCAGTCCTCGGCCGAGGCCCTGCGCTATCCCTGGGAGCAGCATCCCGGCCACGACGAGATCGTGGAAATCAGGCCCGGCGTGTTGTGGGCGCGGCTGAAGCTGCCGTTCCGCCTCAACCACGTGAACATCTACCTGCTCGCCGATGGCGACGGCTATGCGATGATCGATGCCGGCTTCGGCAATGAGGAGACGATCGAGGCCTGGACCAAGCTGTTCGAGGGGCCGCTGAAGGGCGTCGACATCACGCGCCTGCTCGTCACGCATTCGCACCCCGACCATGTCGGCCTCGCGGGCTGGATCGTCGAGCGGTTCAAATGCCCGCTGGTGATGTCGCAGGTGGAATATCTGCAATCGGTCTATCACCAGAACCGCGGTACCGAGGAGCGGCGCGAGGCACAGCGGCTGTTCTTCCGCCGCCATGGAATGGACGAGTCGCTCACCGAAAAGCTGCTCGGCCGCGGCCAGGATTATCTCAAGCGCGTCTCGGTGCTGCCGCCGTCCTACCGCCGCATCTCGCATGGCGACGAGGTCGTGATCGGCACGCGGCGCTTCAAGGTGATCACCGGCGGCGGCCACGCGCTCGACCAGGTGATGCTGTATTGCGCCGACGACAAGCTGTTCCTGTCCGCCGACCAGGTGCTGAGCAAGATCTCGCCGAATGTCAGCGTGTGGGCGGTCGAGCCCGACCAGAACTCGCTCGGCGAATACCTGGCCTCGCTCGCCAGCCTCACCACCACCCTGCCCTATGATCTCCTGGTGCTGCCCGGTCACGGCGTGCCGTTCTATGGATTGAAGACCCGCATCAAGCAGCTCGCCGACCACCACGAGGAGCGCTGCCGCCTGATCGCGGAAGCCTGCCGCGAGGTGCCGCAGACCTCGCGCGCACTGGTGCCTGTCGTGTTCAACAAGCACGTGCTCGACGAGCACCAGATGGGCTTTGCCGCCGGCGAGCTCGTTGCCCACGTCAACTACATGATCGTCGAGGGCCGGCTGACGGCGGAGACCAAGGACGGCGTGCTGCAGTTCCGGACGACGTGAGCGGTCACCGTCATGGCCGGGCTTGTCCCGGCCATCCACGTTCTCTGACATTGAAGCAAGTTCGTGGATGCCCGGGCCTTCGCCTCGCCGAAGCGGCTTCGGCCGCGCAGGCGGGACCAGCCCGGGCCTGACGCGTTCGTGGCAACACCTCACTTCATATTCGCGATGGCGTGCAGCGCCGCGATGTAGCCAAACGGCCCCAGGCCGCAGATCACGCCCGTTGCCACGAACGAGATCTTGGAGTGGCGATGATGTTCGTCGCGGGCATGGATGTTGGAGATGTGCACCTCTAGCACCGGGCCCTCGAATATCTTGATCGCGTCCATGATCGAGACCGAGGTGAAGGACAGGCCCGCCGGATTGATGACGATGGCATCGGCATCCCGCCGCGCCGACTGGATCAGATCGACAAGCACGCCTTCATGGTTGGACTGGTGGAAGACGAGCTTGAGCCCGAGCCTGGCGGCGGCGTCCTCACAGCTCGCATTGACCTCTGCGAGCGTCGTCGTGCCGTAGATGTGCGGCTCGCGGATGCCGAGCATGTTGAGGTTGGGACCGTTGAGGATCATCACGCGCTTCATGAAAAGGTCCTTTCGGAGGCAAAAATCGAGCATGCTCTCCGGGCCAATGGCGCATGCGCTGCGAGAATCGGATGGGGTAGAGCCGGCGGGGCGCGCTCTAGGAAAGCGTGTGCCGAACCGCGAAGGAAGCCCAGGCCTGACCAAGCCCGCATCTCGGCTGATGCTGCAGAGCAACATTCCCTCTCGCGCGAACTTGATCGGGATCAAGTTTCAAATTGCACGATAGGGCATTTTGCCCAAAGGCCCCCACGGCCAAATGTGGGATAGCGCATAGACATTGGAGTTGGAATAGCTCTAAGGATAAGCGCTGTTTTGGTCAGTTCCGTCTCAGGTTGCACCGATGGATTACGCTGAATTCTTCAATTCCGCCGTGGATCGCCTCCATACCGAGCGCCGCTATCGCGTGTTCGCCGACCTGGAGCGCACGGCCGGCCGGTTTCCGCACGCGGTCTGGCATTCGCCGAAGGGCAAGCGCGACGTCGTGATCTGGTGCTCCAACGATTACCTCGGCATGGGCCAGCACCCGAAAGTGGTCGGCGCCATGGTCGAGACCGCGACCCGCGTCGGCACCGGCGCCGGCGGAACCCGCAACATCGCCGGCACGCATCATCCGCTGGTGCAGCTCGAGGCCGAGCTCGCCGACCTCCATGGCAAGGAAGCCGCGCTGCTGTTCACCTCGGGCTATGTCTCGAACCAGACCGGCATCGCCACCATTGCCAAGCTCATTCCGAATTGCCTGATCCTGTCGGACGAGCTCAACCACAATTCAATGATCGAAGGCATCCGCCAGTCCGGCTGCGAGCGGGTCGTGTTCCGCCACAACGATCTGGCCGATCTCGAGGCGAAGCTGAAGGTCGCCGGCCCGAACCGGCCGAAGCTGATCGCCTGCGAGAGCCTCTATTCCATGGACGGCGACGTCGCCCCGCTGGCCAGGATCTGCGATCTCGCCGAGAAGTATAATGCGATGACTTATGTGGACGAGGTCCACGCCGTCGGCATGTATGGCCCGCGCGGCGGCGGCATCGCCGAGCGGGACGGCGTCATGCATCGCATCGACATTCTCGAAGGCACGCTGGCGAAAGCGTTCGGCTGCCTCGGCGGCTACATCGCCGGCAACGGCCACATCATCGACGCCGTGCGCTCCTATGCGCCGGGCTTCATCTTCACCACCGCGCTGCCGCCGGCGATCTGCTCGGCCGCAACCGCCGCGATCAAGCATCTGAAGACCTCGAGCTGGGAGCGCGAGCGCCATCAGGACCGCGCCGCCCGTGTCAAGGCGATCCTCAATGCCGCGGGTCTCCCGGTGATGTCGAACGACACCCACATCGTGCCGCTGTTCGTCGGCGATCCCGAGAAGTGCAAGCAGGCCTCGGACATGCTGCTCGAGGATCACGGCATCTACATCCAGCCGATCAACTACCCCACCGTCGCCAAGGGCACCGAGCGCCTGCGCATCACGCCCTCGCCCTATCATGACGACGGCCTGATCGATCAGCTCGCCGAAGCGCTGCTGCAGGTGTGGGACCGGCTGGGCCTGCCGCTGAGCGAGAAGTCGCTGGCGGCGGAGTAGGTCACCGTCGCCGTCCTGGCTTTCGTCGAGACGACGGCGAGGCTGGCACCTTAACGACAACCCCGGTTCCCCGCCCAAGCCCGGCATTTCGCTGTCGCCTCTGCCCTCCCAACGCGCTAGATTTGCTGGGAAAATGAGATCGGGCACGGATTGTCGCGCCCAGGGAGACGCACGCTCGCCATGCTGCACGATTGGGGCGTGATTGCTACCGCCTTCGGCTATATCGGCTTCCTGTTCCTGGTGGCGAGCCATGGCGACCGCCGTTCGCCGGCCGGCCCCGGCCGCGCGTCCGGGCTGATCTATCCACTGTCGCTGGCGATCTACTGCACCTCCTGGACCTTCTTCGGCTCGGTCGGCTTTGCCACCCGCACCTCGACCGACTTCCTCGCGATCTATGTCGGCCCGATCCTGATGATCGGCCTCGGCGCCGGCGTGCTTCGCCGCGTGATCCAGCTCGCGAAGGCCCACAACATCACCTCGATCGCCGACTTCATCGGCGCGCGCTACGGCAAGAGCCAGGCCGTGGCGGCGACGGTGGCGCTGATCGCCATCATCGGCTCGGTGCCCTACATCGCGCTGCAGCTCAAGGCGGTCGCCTCCTCGCTCGCAGTCATCCTGAGCGAGGACCAGGCGTTCTCCCATATCCCGATCCTCGGTGACATCGCGCTGATGGTGACGCTGGCGATGGCGGCGTTCGCGGTGCTGTTCGGCACGCGGCAGACCGACGCCACCGAGCATCAGCACGGCCTGATGCTGGCGGTTGCGACCGAATCCACCATCAAGCTGGCAGCCTTCCTCTCCGCCGGCATCTTCGTCACCTTCTGGATGTTCTCGCCGCACGAACTCATCGAGCGCGCGATGAAGACGCCGGAGGCGGTGCGCGCCATCGAGTATTCGCCGTCGATCGGCAACTTCCTCACCATGACGCTGCTGTCGCTGTGCGCTGTCATGCTGCTGCCAAGGCAGTTTCACGTCAGCGTGGTCGAGAATTCCAGCGATGCCGAGGTCAGCCGCGCGCGCTGGCTGTTCCCGCTCTATCTCGTCGCCATCAATGTGTTCGTGATCCCGATCGCGCTCGCCGGCCTCATCACCTTCCCGTTCGGCGCGGCCGATCCTGACATGTATGTGCTGGCCCTGCCGATGGAGGGCGGCGCGGGACTTCTCAGCGTCGCCGTCTTCGTCGGCGGCCTGTCGGCGGCGACCGCGATGGTGATCGTCGAATGCGTTGCGCTCTCGATCATGGTTTCGAACGACCTCGTGGTGCCGCTGGTGCTGCAACGTCGGCCCGAGGGGCGCGCCGGCGGCACCGCTTTCGGCGACTTCCTGCTGCGCTCGCGGCGGCTTGCGATCTTTGCCATCATGGTGATGGCCTATTTCTACTATCGCGCGCTCGGCAACACCCAGCTTGCGGCGATCGGCCTGTTGTCCTTTGCCGCCATCGCGCAGCTCGCACCCGCCTTTTTCGGCGGACTGTTGTGGCGGCGGGCGACCGCGCGCGGTGCCATCGGCGGCATGCTGGTCGGCTTCGCGGTGTGGTTCTACACGCTGTTCCTGCCGAGCTTCATGGACTCCTCGACCGCAGGACTGCTGTTGCTCCAGCACGGCCCCTTCGGCATCGAGGCGCTGAGGCCGCAGGCGCTGTTCGGCGCCGATTTGCCACCGCTGATGCACGGCGTGGTCTGGTCGCTCTCGCTCAACATCCTCACCTATGTGCTGCTGTCGCTGGCGCGGCAGCCCTCCTCCATCGAGCTGGTGCAGGCCGATCTGTTCGTGCCCAACACGCTCGCGCCGATCGCGCCGAACTTCCGCCGCTGGCGCACCACCATCACGGTGCAGGACATCCAGGCCACGGTGGCGCAATATCTCGGGCCTGAGCGCACCCGGCACTCGTTCGAAGCTTTCTCGGCGCGGCGCAACATGCGGCTGGAGCCGGGAGCGCCCGCCGATTTCGAGCTGCTGCAGCACGCCGAGCACCTGATCGCCTCCTCGATCGGGGCCGCGTCGTCGCGCCTCGTGATGTCGCTGCTGCTGCGCAAGCGCACGGTCTCGGCGAAGGCCGCGCTGAAGCTGCTCGACGATTCCCATGCGGCCCTGCATTTCAACCGCGAGATCCTGCAGACGGCGCTCAACCATGTGCGCCAGGGCATCGCGGTGTTCGACGCCGATTTGCACCTGATCTGCTCCAACAGACAGTTCGGCGACCTGCTCAACGTGCCCCCGCATTTCATCCAGTTCGGTACGCCGCTGCGCGAAATCCTGGAATTCATGGGCGTGAGCGATCCCGCCGACCAGTCTGGTCGCGAGGCGATGATCGAGCAGCGGCTGGTGGCCTACACCACCGACGGCGAGCCCTATCTCGAACGCCTGCCGGAACGTCACATGGTGATCGAGGTGCTCACCAACCGGATGCCCGGCGGCGGCTTCGTCATCACATTTACAGACGTGACGCCCAGCTTCGAGGCGGCGGAAGCGCTGGAGCGCGCCAATGCGACGCTGGAAAAGCGCGTGCGCGACCGCACTGAAGAATTGACGCGCCTGAATTCGGAGCTGGCGCGGGCCAAGAGCACCGCGGAGGACGCCAGCATCTCCAAGACGCGCTTCCTCGCCGCCGCCAGCCACGACATTCTGCAGCCACTGAATGCGGCGCGGCTCTATGTCACGAGCCTGGTCGAGCGCCAGCACAATGGCGAGGAGACGCGGCTGGTCGAGAACATCGATGAATCGCTGCAGGCGATCGAAGAGATCCTCGGCGCGCTGCTCGACATTTCCCGGCTCGATGCCGGCGCGATGGCAATCTCGATCTCGAGCTTCAAGATGGCCGATCTGATGCGCTCGCTGGAGATCGAATTTGCCCCGATCGCGCGCGCCAAGGGCCTCGATCTCACCTTCGTGCCCTGCTCGCTGCCGGTGGAGTCGGACCGGCTGCTGCTGCGGCGGCTGCTCCAGAACCTGATCTCGAACGCGATCAAATATACGCCACGCGGACGCGTGCTGGTCGGCTGCCGCCGCCGCGGAGACTCGCTCGCCATCAACGTCTACGACACCGGCGTCGGCATCCCCGCGGTCAAGCGCGGTGAGATCTTCAAGGAGTTCCACCGCCTCGAGCAGGGCGCGCGGATCGCGCGCGGCCTTGGCCTCGGACTCTCGATCGTCGAGCGGCTGGCCCGCGTGCTGGGCCACAGCATCTCCATCGACGCCAACAGGAGCGGCGGCTCGCTGTTTTCCGTGACGGTGCCGACGGCCAAGGCGGTGACGCTGACCGCGGCGGTGACCAGTGCAACGCCACTGGCGCGCACGCCGATCTCGGGCGCGCTGATCGTCTGCATCGAGAATGATGCGGCGATCCTCGACGGCATGCGGACGCTGCTGAAGGGCTGGGACGCCGAGGTGATCGCGGTCACCGATCCCGAAGGCGCGATCACGGCGATCGAGGCGGCCGGCAAGCGCGTGACCGGGCTACTGGTCGACTACCACCTCGACCGCGGCAACGGCATCGCCGCCATCCGCGAGATCCGCCGCCGCTTCGGCGACTCCATCCCCGCGATCCTGATCACCGCCGACCGCAGCCCGGCCGTGCAAAGCGCCGCGCGCGACGAGAAGATCGCGGTGCTGAACAAGCCGGTGAAGCCGGCCTCGCTGCGCGCTTTGCTCGGGCAGTGGCGCACGCAGCAGATGGTGGCGGCGGAGTAAGGCCGGCAGCAGCCATCGGCAATTCTCAGGCGCCAGCGTCGACATCGATCACGGCCTTGGCAAAGGCCTGAGGCGCTTCCTGGGGCAGATTGTGACCGATGCCGCCGGTGATCAGGCGATGATCGTAGCGGCCGGAGAATTTCTTGGCGTAGGCGCCAGGATCGGGATGCGGCGCGCCATTGGCATCGCCCTCCATCGTGATCGTGGGTACGCTGATGATGGGAGCAGAAGCGAGCTTCTGTTCGATCTCCTCGTACTTCGCCTCGCCCTTTTCGAGCCCGAGTCGCCAGCGGTAATTGTGGATCGAGATCGCGACGTGATCCTTGTTGTCGAGCGAAGCCGCGCTGCGGTCGAAAGTGGCGTCGTCGAACTTCCACTGCGGCGAGGCCAGTTTCCAGATCAGCTTGGCGAAATCATGCGTGTACTTCTCGTAGCCGGCGCGGCCGCGCTCGGTGGCGAAATAGAACTGGTACCACCATTGCAGCTCGGCGGCCGGCGGCAGCGGCGCGCTGCCCGCAGCCTGGCTGGAGATCAGATAGCCACTGACCGATACCAGCGCGCGGCAGCGCTCCGGCCACAGCGCCGCGATGATGTCGCAGGTGCGCGCGCCCCAGTCGAAGCCGGCAAGGACGGCCTTCTTGATGTCGAGCGCATCCATCAGCGCGATGATGTCGGATGCCAGCGCGCCGGGCTCGCCATTGCGCGGCGTCTCGGTGGAGAGGAAGTTCGTCGTGCCATAGCCACGCAAATGCGGGATGATGACGCGATAGCCGGCCTTGGCCAGGATCGGCGCAACGTCGATGAAGGCGTGAATGTCGTAGGGCCAGCCGTGCAGCAGGATCGCCACCGGTCCGGTCGCGGGACCTGCTTCGGCGTAACCGACGTCGAGGACGCCGGCATTGATCTGCTTGATGGTGCCGAAGGATGCGTTCGATGTTAGGGATGGCGCGGCTGACGTCTCGGCGTGCGCCAGGTCGATCACGCCGAGGCTGGCGGCAGCGGCTGCGGCTGCGATGCCGAGGAACTGGCGGCGATGCTGATCGATCATCTGTGTCATGGTCCTGGTTCCTCGTTAGTTGCTGATGTCGCTGTCGGACACGCATCCTGGCTCATGAGCGCCTCGTTGCAGCTACGCAACTGACTATCAGCGTGTTACGCGCGACGCCCGTTTGGACCTGTGAGAAGTTGTGAGGCACTCCATCAAAAGCGCGTCATTGCGAGGAGCTCTTGCGACGAAGCAATCCAGAATCCCTCCGCGGAAAGACTCTGGATTGCTTCCACCTTCGCTCTGCGGCTTCGGCGGACAAGTCGCGCGCCCGAAATGACGGTCGAGCCTTTTGCCCGGATTACGCTTTCCACCTTCGCTCTGCGAGCTACGACGGGGACAAGCCGCTCCATCCGGGCTCCAGCAGCCGGTAGCTACCCCGTCGGCGTGCCCTGCTTCCACTGGCCGCCGGCGATCTTGGCGGCGGCGATCACGGCCTGGGTGCGGCTCTCGACGCCGAGCTTTTGCAGGATGGCCGAGACATGCGCCTTGATGGTCGCCTCGGAGACGCCGAGCTCGTAGGCGATCTGCTTGTTCAGCAATCCCTCCGACAGCATCATCAGCACCCGCACCTGCTGCGGCGTCAGCGTCACCAGGCGGTCGCGCAGCTTGGTCATGTCGGGGTCGGCGGCGGCCGTCAGATCCGTGTCGGCGGGAACCCAGACGTCGCCTTCCATCACCTTGAGGATGGCATCGCGCAGCGTCTCGACGCCAAACCGCTTCGGGATGAAGCCGGAGGCGCCGAAATCGAGCGAGCGGCGGATCGTGGCGCTGTCGTCGGAGGCCGAGACGATCACGACGGGGATCGCCGGATATTGCGCGCGCAAATAGATCAGGCCGGAAAAGCCGGAGATGCCGGGCATCGAGAGGTCGAGCAGGACCAGGTCGACGTCCGAAGTCTGTTCCAGAAGCTTGGTCAGATCGTCGAACGATCCGGCCTCGTCGATCTTCGCGGTCGAGAGAACGCCCGCCACCGCCTGCCGCAGCGCATCACGGAACAGCGGATGGTCATCGGCAATGACGAGATGGGTGGAGGGAGCGTTCATCGATCTCTTGCTGTCGTTTATGTCAGCGCCAGTAATCCTGATAGGCACGATGGTCAATTCTTCCCCGCCCGGCCGTGGCATGCAAGAGCACATTATTCCTTTGCCGAAAGGGGGTTAATCCGCAACCCGCCCGCGACCGCGCGGCGCTATAAGTCACCACCGTCAGTTGCGCGTCAGTGCGGAAGGCCGAAAGTCGTATTGGGGCAGGTTTCACGCCGATGTTACCTTGGGGGCAAGACCTGGGTTGATCCGGCATGCCCGGACCGGGACGCGAGGAAACGAGATACGGGGAGCGCATTCACGATGTCCACACTAGCTGCAACGTCGGCTCGGTCGACCGGCATGACGAAGGATGAGCGGTTCGTCATCCTCGCATCGTCACTCGGCACCGTCTTCGAGTGGTACGACTTCTATCTCTACGGATCGCTGGCCGGCATCGTGGGCACGCAGTTCTTCACCATCGCCGGCGCCGACGGCAAGCCGATGTTCGATCAGGCGACGCGCGACATCTTCGCGCTGCTGGCCTTCGCGGCAGGCTTCCTGGTCCGTCCGTTCGGCGCAATCGTGTTCGGTCGGATCGGCGACATCGTCGGCCGCAAATACACCTTCCTCGTCACCATCCTCATCATGGGTCTGTCGACCTTCATCGTCGGCCTGCTGCCGGGTGCCGCGCAGATCGGCATCGCGGCGCCGATCCTGCTGATCGGCCTGCGCCTGCTGCAGGGCCTCGCGCTCGGTGGCGAGTATGGCGGCGCGGCGACCTATGTCGCCGAGCACGCGCCGCCCGGCAAGCGCGGCTATTACACCTCGTTCATCCAGACCACCGCGACGCTCGGCCTGTTCCTGTCGCTGCTGGTGATCCTGTTCACGCGCACCGCGACTGGCGAGCCGGGCTTTGCCGGCGCTCCGGGCGCCTATTGGGGCGGCTGGCGCATTCCATTCCTGGTTTCGGTGTTCCTGCTCGGCATCTCGGTCTGGATCCGTCTGCGCCTCAACGAGTCGCCCGTGTTCCAGCGGATGAAGGAGGAAGGCAAGACTTCCAAGGCGCCGCTGACCGAAGCCTTCGCCAACTGGAGCAACGCCAAGATCGTGATCCTGGCGCTGGTCGGCCTGACCATGGGCCAGGCGGTGATCTGGTACACGGGCCAGTTCTACGCGCTGTTCTTCCTGCAATCGATCCTGAAGGTCGACGGCTACACCGCCAACCTGCTGATCGCCTGGTCGCTGCTGCTCGGCACCGGCTTCTTCCTGGTGTTCGGCGCGCTGTCCGATCGGATCGGCCGCAAGCCGATCATTCTGGCGGGCTGCCTGATCGGTGCACTGACCCTGTTCCCGATCTTCAAGATGATCTCGTCCAACGCCAACCCGGCGCTGGAGAAGGCCTATGAGACGGTCAAGGTGCAGGTGGTGGCGGATCCCGCAAGCTGCGGCGATCTGTTCAACCCGGTCGGCACCCGCGTCTTCACGGCGCCTTGCGACACGGCACGCGCCTTCCTCGCCCAATCGTCTGTGAAGTACTCCACGGTTCCGGGGCCGGCGGGCGCCGTGAAGATCGTCGTCAACGATAAGGAAGTGCCCTACACGGATGCCAAGACGTCGAACCCCGCGATCACCGCGGCAGTGCAGGCGGCGGGCTATCCGAAGCCGGGTGACGCGGGCATCGTCAAGATGTCGAATCCGTTCGACATCTTCCGTCCGCAAGTGTCGGCGACCATCGGCCTGCTGTTCATCCTCGTGATCTACGTCACCATGGTGTACGGCCCGATCGCGGCGATGCTGGTCGAATTGTTCCCGACCCGCATCCGCTACACCTCGATGTCGCTGCCTTATCACATTGGCAACGGCTGGTTCGGTGGCCTGTTGCCCGCATCCGCTTTCGCGATCACCGCAGCGAGCGGCGATATCTACGCGGGCTTGTGGTACCCGGTCATGTTCGCGGCTATCACGGCGGTGGTCGGCTTCTTCTTCGTCCCCGAGACGAAGGACGTCGACATCACCAAGACCTGATCGCGCGTCGCAAGACGCTGACACAACATCCGGCCGCGGAGCGATCCGCGGCCGGTTTGCTTTTCCGGGGCTATTGATTGCTGCCGATGAATTGCAGCACGATCTCGCGGCGATGCGGACGGCTGCGGTGCTCGACGAGATAGATCGCCTGCCAGGTGCCCAGCGCGAGCTTGCCGCCCAATACCGGCACCTGCAGCGAGGTCTGCGTCAACATCGTCTTGACGTGCGCGGGCATGTCGTCCGGCCCCTCGGTGTCGTGTGTCCACGGCACGCTTTCCGGCGCGAGCCGTGACAGCGCGGTGGTGAGATCGACCAGCACGGACGGATCGGCGTTCTCCTGGATGGTCAGCGACGCCGAGGTGTGGCGGATGAACAGCGTCAGCGCGCCGTCGCCTGCGTGGGCCTCGCGGACGAATTTTGCGGCCTCGCTGGTGAGATCGGTGAAGCCGCGGCCCTTTGTCGGCACGGTGAGCAGCGATGAGACGATCGTGGTGGCTTGCACCGATGATGGCGTGGAGCGGGTGATGGATTTGGCCGATGTCATCGAAGGTCTCTCAACGTGCAAGGTGCCGTAGGGTGGGCAAAGCGGAGCGTGCCCACGAATCCGTGCGACGATGTTCAGGTGGTGGGCACGGCGCGATGCGCCTTTGGCCACCCTACGGCACCGCGTGGTATTTCAAATCTTCCCCGACACGTCCTTCTGCACGCGGTTGGCCATGTCGATCAGGCGGCGCCAGGCCCTCTCCAGGAACGACATCGCGCGGTCGAGGTCCTGGTCGCTCGGCAGCGGAATCTCGAGCTTGCGCTCGCCCTCGGCGACCTTTGGCTCGGCCTTTTGCAGCGGGTCGGATTTTGGCAGCGCTTCGTCGATCTTGCCGGAGACTGTGGGCCCGGCGGCGACCTGTCCCTTGAGCTTCTCGACCTCGGCCTGAAGGCGGCCGATCTCGGCGTCGAGTGCAGAGCGCTCGTCGGGAACGGCGTAACAGGCCCAGCCAGCGCCATTCTTGCTGCAGGTCGAGACCGTGCCGGTGCGGGTGTCGAGCCGCAACACGCCCTCGGGGATCGGCGTCATGGTGTAGCGGCCATTTTCGCCGTCGGGCGCCGATTGCGCGGCAACCAGGCTGCCGCTGACAGCGGTCACCACGACGATGGCCGCCGCGCACCATGATGTTGTGGATGGTTTTGCAGGTCTCATCGTGCTCTCCGCCACGCCGCGCAGGTGGCACATCATCGAATTCTACACCGCGCCGGGCGACGGCGCATCGCCGGCGCGCGCGAATCCGCCGCCTAAACCGCGCCTTGTGGAATCAATGATGACGGCCATCCCTTTGATCCCGAGAGCGCGGCGAAATGTCGACCGCAGCGGCAGATCACGCGGCGAGCTGCTGCGGTGCGGCGTCACGCTGTGTGCAGCGCTCGCGCGCGGGTCGATATCTCCAGCAAAATCAAACATATAGCTGATCACGACGCGATCGTGACTTGGCTTGACTTGATTATGTGCGGTCAGTATGGTCCGCGCGGCTTTTGAGGGTGGCGGGCGTAATTTCCATTCAACCGCAGCGTTCGGGTCTTCGTGGCATGGCTCAAGACACGGGACACAGCGGGAATGGAGATCGCGATAGATCGCCCGAGGAAGCTGCGCTTTCCGAACGGCTCGGAAGTCTCGATCAGCGGTTGTCCGAATTTCGCGACCGCCACGTCAAGACCGAGCAACCCGCAGGTGACGGTGGAGACGGAGCGGCCAGAGCCTCGGCGATGGCGCTTGGTTTTCGGTTATCCTCCGAGTTGGTCGCCGGTGTCGCTGTCGGAGCGGGGATTGGCTGGGGTTTCGACCGCTTGCTGTCGACGTCGCCCTTCGGATTTATCGTGTTCCTGCTGCTGGGCTTCGTGGCCGGCGTGGTGAATGTGGTGAGGTCGGCGGGCGCAGGTCAGAACAGGCGTGGGGGTTCGTAAGGCCAATCCGCACACGGAGAGGAATTGTCGCGCCGGGATCCCCGGTGCGGGCCGGCCCGGCCGGCAGAATCGAGACACGCCGGCCCGTCCGGCAGACCAAGAGATGCCGCGCCGATGAAAATCGATCCGATCCACCAGTTCAACATCGAGCCTCTCTTCACGATCGGCCATATCGGCCATCAGACGATCGCCTTCACCAATTCATCGCTCTACATGCTGGTGGCCGTCGTCATCATCTCGCTCCTGATGCTCGCCAGCGGCGCGCAGCTGGTTCCGGGGCGCCTGCAGTCGGTCGCCGAGATCTCCTACGAGTTCGTGGCCTCGACCATCCGCTCGACCGCCGGTGCGGAAGGCATGAAGTTCTTCCCGCTGATCTTCTCGCTGTTCATGTTCATCTGCGTCTCGAACCTGGTCGGCATCATCCCCTACACCTTCACGGTCTCCAGCCACCTGATCGTCACCGTCGGCCTGGCACTCCTGGTCTTCTTCACCGTGCTGATCTACGGCGTCGCCAAGAACGGCCTGAAATTCTTCTCGATTTTCGTTCCCCACGGCGTCCCCGGCTACATCCTGCCGCTGGTCATGTTCATCGAGATCCTGTCGTTCTTCCTGCGGCCGGTCTCGCACAGCATCCGTCTGTTCGCCAACATGCTGGCCGGCCACATCGCGCTGAAGGTGTTCGCGGGCTTCGTCGCCATGCTCGGCTTCTCGCTCGGCGCCATCGGCTGGGTCGGCGGCGTGCTGCCGCTGGCGCTCACCATCGCGCTGTACGCCCTCGAGATCCTGGTCGCGTTCCTGCAAGCCTATGTGTTTGCGATCCTGACCTGCATCTACCTCAACGACGCCATTCATCCGGGACACTGAGCGGTCCGGGGAATTTCCACCCACAACCCAATCTTTCTTCCAAGGAGTCTAAAATGGATCCGGCAGCAGCAAAACTTATCGGCGCGGGCATCGCGTGCATCGGCATGGGCGGTGCGGGCGTCGGCGTGGGCGTGATCTTCGGCAACTACCTCGCCGCAGCCGTCCGCAACCCGTCGGCCGCTCAGGGCCAGTTCGGCAACCTGATCTTCGGCTTCGCCGTGACCGAAGCGCTCGGCATCTTCTCGCTGCTGATCGCGCTGCTTCTGCTGTTCGTTTTCTAAAGAACGACTTCTTCCGCGCCGCTTCATCCGAAGCGGCGCGTGACAGCAACAGGAGTACTCCATGGCCGAGAGTCATGGCGGGGCGAAAGCTCCGGCGACCGACGCCCACACCGAAGCCGATGGCGGTCATCACGGCGGCGGCTTTCCGCCGTTCGAGAGCAGCACCTTTGCTTCGCAGCTGGTGTCGCTCGCGATCTTCTTCGTCGTGCTTTACGTGATCGTGTCCAAGCTCGCGCTGCCGAAGGTCGGCGGGACGATCGAGGCGCGTCAGAACAAGATCGAGGGTGACCTCACTGAAGCGCAGGCGCTGAAGGATCAGTCCGAGGCGGCGCTGAAGGCCTATGAAAGCGAGCTCGCTGCGGCGCGCGCGCGGGCGCAGGCGATCGGCAACGAATCCCGCGACAAGGCGAATGCGCAGGCGGAAGCCGAGCGCAAGGCCCTGGAAGAGCAGCTGGCGGCCAAGCTCGCCGAGGCGGAGAAGACCATCGCCTCGACCCGCGCGACCGCCATGAGCAACGTCCGCAGCATCGCGGCCGATGCGGCAGGCACCATCGTGCAGCAGCTCACCGGCGTCGTTCCGGATGCGGCGTCGGTCAATGCCGCCGTTGATGCGTCCTTGAAGGGTTAGTCGATATGTTCTTCGATCCTGAAACCTGGGTCGCCGTCGCCTTCGTGATCCTGATGGTCGTGTTCGGCTATCTCGGGGTCTTCAAGTCGGCGATGTCGGCGCTCGACAAGCGCGCCGAGCGCATCAAGGCCGAGCTCGACGACGCAACGCGCCTGAAGCAGGAAGCCGCCAAGGTGCTGGCCGACTACAAGGCCCGCAGCGCCTCGGCCGAACGCGAGGCCGCCGACATCATCGCCAACGCCAGGAGCGAAGCCGAGCGCATCGCGACCGAGGCCAAGGCGAAGATGGAAGACTTCGTCGCCCGCCGCACCAAGACCGCGGAGAGCAAGATCGCGCTCGCCGAGGCCCAGGCGCTGGCCGATGTCCGCGCCGCAGCCGCGGAAGCCGCCGTGCAGGCCGCCTCCACGATCCTGTCGCAGTCGGTCAAGGGCCAGGTCGCCGACGATCTGCTCGCCAAGGGCATCACCGAGGTTCGCCAGAAGCTGAACTGAGGGGTTCATCCTCGGCCAATCAAAAAGCCGGCGCTGATCGCGCCGGCTTTTTTGTTGTCTGAAGGCTCTCTTGTCCCGGACGCGGCGCGGCATGCAATCCGCGGGTTCTGGGCCCCGGCTCTGCACCGCCCCGCTTACGCGCTGCCGTAGCGTGTCGCAGACGCGAGTAAACGCGCTGATGGCGTCCTGGACACGAGACCTCGAGCTACTTCCTCTTCCGCGCCTTCGGCTCGGGCGAGAGCGCCTGCGGGTCGAAGCCGACATAGAAGATGTAGGAATCGGCGACCGCAGGAGACGGCAGCGGGTAGGACAGGTCCTCGGCGACGAAGGTGAAGGGCACACTGGCGCCCTCGGTCATCTGGACCGTGGTGCGGTAGGCCTTCGAGGCGATCACCTTCTCGCCGACGCCGCCCTGGACCACGGCGACGCGCAAGGGGACTTCGACCGTCGCAGGCGCGCCGGCGGGGCCGGCGATGACGCGGCCCTGGATGCCGATATGCGCCGTGATTTCGCCGCCATTGCGGATGCATTCGCGTGCCATCTTGGAGATCGAGGCCTGGAAGCGCACGTCATTGCCGACCGCCGGCTTGCCGTTCGCACCGACGCCGTAGGTCGAGGCTCCGGCACGCACCGTGACCTGCGGGCAATCATATTCGTCGTCGGCCTGGGGCGCGCCTGGCGCGGGCGCCGGCTTGGGCTGGGCAGGCTCGTCGGATTTGCCGCCGAACAGGCTCTTGAAACGGTCGGTCAACGACTGCGCGGTAACCGGCGAGACCGCCGCCAGCGACACCGACAGCGCCAGCGCGATCACCGGACCCCGCCGCAGCGCCTTCCGCAATGACCGAAGCTCATTCATGAACGGCAGTACTCCATAACAACGTCCCGGCCGATCGGCCGGCTTGTGCGGGTTATATCGCCAAAATCGGCGATCAAAAGGCAGCAAAAAGTGGGTGATCTCGGCGCGCCCGGTGGCTCAGCTCAGCCGCGGAAATCCTCGTGCAGCAGGCCGAACAGCAGATGGTCCTGCCAGACCCCGTTGATGCAGAGATAGCGGCGCGCCAGTCCCTCGCGGGAGAAGCCGCACTTCTCCAGCACCCGGATCGACGGCGCATTGGTGGGGATGCAGGCGGCCTCGACCCGGTGCAGATTGAGCTCGCCGAACAGCGTCGGCAGCAACACCCGCAGCGCTGCCGTCATGTAGCCGCGATGGGCGTGGGGCTGGCCGACCCAGTAGCCGATGGTGCCGGCCTGGACGATCCCGCGGCGGACATTGGCGAGCGTGATGCCGCCGACCATGGCGCCGTCGAGCTCGCGGAAGATCAGGAAGGGATAGGAGCGGTCCGCGGCGATATCCTCGGAATAGCGCCGCAGCCGGCGGCGAAAGCCGGAGCGGGTCAGATCGTCCGACGGCCAGATCGGCTCCCACGGCGTCAGATAATCCCGGCTGGTCTCGCGCAAATGCGCCCATTGCAGGAAGTCCGACATCTGCGGGGCGCGCAGCAACAATCCGTTGCCGCGCGGGGCGAGAGCGGCAGGTCCACTGGAGGGCAGGCGAAACAGGGCCATGTGATGGTTCCCGGGGCGGACCTTCCGCCAAAGCGGCTCCTCATGCAGCCGCGCCTTTTAGTGCAGCCGAGCTTTGGCGCGCGCCCGGGTCAATCCTTCCGCAAAAGACACCGCCGTGTCCAGACCCCTGCCGCTGCCTAATGCGACAACGGCAGGGCGGCTGCGCGACAGCAGCGCCCGCGCCGCATCGCGGGTCGATTCGACGCTGACGGCATCGATCCGGGACACCAGTTCCTGCACCGTCTGCGGCCGGCCATAGGCCAGCACGTGCCGGGCGAGCTGCTCGGCGCGCGAGGAACAGCTCTCCAGCGCCATCAAGAGGCCCGCCTTCATCTGCGCCTTGGCGCGGGCGATCTCGGCCTCGGTCAGGGTCTCGACCGAATCATTCATGATGTCGACCACGACCTCCATCATTTCAGGCGCGTCGGCCGGATCGGTGCCGGTGTAGAGACCGAAGAAGCCGGTGTCGGTGTAGGGCGCGTGGAAGGTGTAGATGGAATAGCAGAGGCCACGCTTCTCGCGCACCTCCTGGAACAGCCGCGACGACATCCCGCCGCCGAGGATGTTGGTGAAGACCTGGAGCGAGAACAGCGACAGATCGGTCTGCGGCACGCCCTCCAGCGCCAGCGTCAGATGCGCCTGCTCGAGCTCGCGATGCACGACCTTGGTGCCGCCCTTGCCGAATTGGGCAGGCTGGGGCTTCGGCCCCGGCGTCGCATCAAAGCTCGCAAAGCGCTTCTCGGCCTCGGCGACCACCTGCTTGTGATCGACGGCGCCGGCCGCCGCCACCACCATGTCGGGGCCGCGATAATGCGTCGAGAGGTAATTGCGCAGCGAGTCGCGATTGAAGCTCTTCAGCGTCTTGGCGGTACCGAGCAGCGAGCGGCCCATCGGCTGGTCGGGATAGCAGAGCTCGTTGAGATGCTCGAACACGACGTCATCAGGGGTATCCTGCGCCGCACCGATCTCCTGCACGATGACGTTCTTCTCGCGCTCGAGCTCGTCGGGCTCGAAGGCGGGATTGGCGAGGATGTCGGCGAGCACGTCGAGCGCGAGCGGCACGTCGGCCTTCATCACCCGGGCATAATAGGACGTGGTCTCGGTCGAGGTGCCGGCGTTGAGGTCGCCGCCGACCGCCTCGATCTCCTCGACGATCTCGCGCGAGGAGCGTCCCGTGGTGCCCTTGAAGGCCATATGTTCCAGCAGATGGGAGATGCCGTGCTCGTTCGGCTTCTCGTCGCGGCCGCCGACCCCGGCCCAGACCCCGAGCGCGGCGGTCTCCAGATGCGGCATGTTGTCGGTGACGACAGTCAGGCCGGACGCAAGCTTGGTGATCTCGACGCTCATCCGGCAACTCCCTGTTTTGCGGCGCGGCTGACCGACAGCACGAACCGCTCCACCTCGGCCTGATCGTTCTTCATCACCTTCATCTGTTCGGACTTGGTCATGAGACCGTCGAGCCAGGCCGGCAGAAGCGGTCGCTGGCCACAGGCCGCCTCGACCGCATCAGGGAATTTGGC
Source organism: Bradyrhizobium sp. BLXBL-03 (assembly GCF_051853015.1). Lineage (NCBI taxonomy): Bacteria > Pseudomonadati > Pseudomonadota > Alphaproteobacteria > Hyphomicrobiales > Nitrobacteraceae > Bradyrhizobium > Bradyrhizobium sp. BLXBL-03. The sequence continues at coordinate 7,969,304 of NZ_CP182470.1, forward strand.
GGGATGTGCGGTCGAGAGCACGATGTTGGGGACGGTCGTGTCGGTGGTGTCGCGATCGGCAACCGCAAGCGCCACCGCGGTGTGGGGATCGACCAGCTCGCCGGCCTCGCGCCAGGCGGCGCGGATCGCAGCCGCGGTCTCGGTCTCGTCGGCGCGGCCGGCGTCGAATTCTTCGCGGATCGCGGCGAGCGTGGCATCGGGTAGGACGAAACGGCCCGATTGCTTCAGCTGCTCCATCAGCCGGCGCACACTGCTCGCATCGCGCTTGCTCGCCTCGAACAGCAGCCGCTCGAAATTCGAGGAGATCTGGATGTCCATCGACGGCGATGCCGTGGCATGCACCTCCCGCACCTCGTAGATGCCGGTCTTGAGCGTGCGCGCAAGGATGTCGTTGACGTTGGCGGCGATGCGCAGCGTGCGCACCGGAAGGCCCATGCGCTTGGCGACATAGCCGGCAAAAATATCGCCGAAATTGCCCGTCGGCACGATGAAGTCCACCGCGCGCGCCGGAGCGCCGGCGGCAACCGCTGACGTGAAGTAGTAGACCACCTGGGCGACGATGCGTGCCCAGTTGATGGAATTGACGCCGGACAGCGAGGTCGCATCGCGGAAGCGATGATTGTTGAACATCCCCTTCACCAGCGCCTGGCAATCGTCGAAATGCCCCTCGATGGCGAGCGCGTGGACATTGGCCGCGCCCGTCGTCGTCATCATGCGCTGCTGCACCTCGGAGATGCGCTGGTGCGGAAACAGCACGATGAGGTCGACATTCTCCAGGCCTGCGAAGGCTTCGACCGCGGCGCCGCCGGTGTCGCCCGAGGTTGCGACCACGATGGTGGTGCGCTGGCCGCGCTTGGCGAGCACATGATCCATCAGCCGCGAGATCAGCTGCATCGCCACGTCCTTGAACGCGAGCGTCGGGCCGTGAAACAGCTCCAGCACGAATTGATGCGGCGACATCTGCCGCAACGGCACCACGGCCGGATGACGGAAGGTGGCATAGGCCTCGTTCGCCATGCGGCCGAGCTCGGCGTCGGAAATCTCCCCGCCGACGAACGGACGGATCACGTCGACCGCGACCTCCCAATAGGGCCGGCCAAAGAGGGCGGCGATGGTCTCGGCTGGCAGAAGCGGCCAGGTCACCGGCACGTACAGGCCGCCGTCGCGGGCGAGCCCCGTCAGCATCACGTCGCAGAAGCCAAGCTCAGGGGCCTCGCCCCGGGTCGAGATATAACGAGTCAAACTGCCCTCCAAAGGCTGGCGCGGTCCGAGTCCGGGCCTTAAGCCTTTGATTTCACGATGGTCCTAGTTCCAAGCCAGGGGCTTTGCGGCACCATAGAGTGTTTTGGGGGGCCGCACCATGCCCAACGAAAAAGGGCTGCGGCGAGGCCGCAGCCCTTCCCTTGGAAGGTCTGTCGTTGATGTGTGCAGACCCGGTTTCGTCGCTGGGGCGCCTGCCCCGAAAATCGCTGGTTCGAGCTATCGTTTCCTGTCACGAAATCGTCAAGGAGAAAACGGCGCGCGGCGCCAAATGTTCCGGTTTTTCCCGGTAGGCCCCGGCGCGGTGCCCGCGAGCGTCGCCGGGCGCGCGGCATCATTGCCTCAGCCCCTAACGGGTGAGTTCATCCCGATTTCCACCGCGATCCGGATCAGGTCGGAATGGTTCTTGGCCCCCAGCTTCTGCTTGAGCAGGGAGGTGGTGTTGGCGACGGTCTTGTAGGAGATACCGAGCGCCTCGGCGACTTCGACGATCTTGTGGCCGCGCCCGAGCAGGCGGAGAATTTCGAGCTCCCGTGGCGTCATCTGCGAGGCCGGATTCGCCTTGATCGCGGCGCCCGAGAAGGTTACCGCCTCCGCCAGCTGCGGCGAGATGAAATTGTCGCCGGCGACCACCTTGCGCACGGCCTTGAGCAGGATCCGGGGATCGTCGCCCTTGGAGACATAGCCCTGCGCCCCGAGCTCCACCGCGCGCACCACGAAGGCCGGATCTTCATTCATGCTGAACATGATGATCTTGGCGCCCGGATCGTCCTTGCGGATCCGGCGCATCAGCTCGAAGCCCGAGACGTCTGGCAGGCTGATGTCGATGACCGTGACGTCCGGCCGCTTGCTGATATAGGCCTTGTGTCCGGATTTGGCGTCGTTCGCTTCGTCGATCCGAATCGAATGATCGGAGGCAAACAGGGTGCGACAACCTGACAGCACAACGGGGTGGTCGTCGACGATGAGGACCCGGGTCGCCAGCTTGGTTGTATCTTGCATTCGTACTCTCGTGTTTTGGCAAGTCATAGACCGGCGGGAACAAATGGAAAGAGAGAATCCCGCCAATACGCGTTAGAATTGTCCTAATGTGGCAACGACTTCCATTCAGGACCCAGTTATTCCTTCCACTCGGCGTGAGCTTCGTCGCTGCGCTGGTCATGGGCGGCGTGCTGCTCCAGACCTTCGCGGCCGGCCAGCTGGCCGACGAGAACGAGCCTGGTCGACGCTCGGCTCAGACCATCGCGGTCGCACTCAACAGCGCCCTGAGCGCGTCAGACAATCCGAGCAAGATGCTCGACGCATTTGTCAAATCTTTGGGCACCTCCTCCGATATCCAATTCCATCCAGCGGAGGCGGGTCCCGCGCCTTCCGTCCGGGACGGCCTGCACGGCGCGCATGGCGTCCCGCAATGGTTCGTGGACCTGATCGCCATCCCGGATATCGATGCAGCATCGCCTGTGATGATCGACGGCAGGCGCGTTGGCGACCTCGTGTTCAGGCCCGACCTGTCGGCCGACCTGTTCGAGAAATGGGTCGGTTTTTTGGCCCTGATGGGCCTCGTCGCGGTGCTGATGGCGTTGACCGGCGCGATCGCCTATCTGTTCGCAAGATCGACGCTGCAACCGCTGCAAGATCTCGGCGCAGGCCTGACGCGCATACAACGCGGCGATTATGCGACGCCGATCCCGGTCGCGGGGCCGCCGGAAATCCGGCAGAGCTGCAAGGAAGCCAATGCCCTCGCCGCAACGCTCGCGCAATTGAGCCAGCACAATCGCGACCTGTTGCATCGCCTGGTGTCGCTCCAGGATGATGAGCGGCACGATCTCGCCCGCGAGCTGCATGACGAGCTTGGCCCGTTGCTGTTCAGCATCCGTGCCGGCACGATCGCATTGAGCGAAGCCTCGCCGCAGACCGGACATCTCGGCAACTCCGTGCAGGAGGTGATGCGGTCCATCGAGGCGCTCCAGCAGACCAATCGCCGCATCCTCGACCGGTTGCGGCCACTCTACATCGAGGAACTGGGGCTCGAGGCCAGCGTGCAGACGCTGCTGCGCAATTTTCGCGCGCAGGCCCCGCATATCGGCCTCACCGCAACGATCGATCCTGATCTCAACGGGATCAGAGGGCCGTTGGCCCAGACCGTCTATCGTGTGATCCAGGAGGCGTTGACCAATGTGCTGCGACACGCCGGAGCGAGGAATGCCCATGTGGAGGCGGCGACGTCAGGCGATGCGCTCACCATCGAAGTCTCCGATGACGGCGGCGGCTTTCCCGCCGACAATGTCTTCGGCCGCGGCCTGACCGGCATGCACGAGCGCGTGCGCGCGCTCAGCGGTTCACTGTCATTGCTGCGTGCGGACCAACGCACCTATGTGCGCTGCCGCCTTCCCCGCGGGGAGATCAGGGGCCGAGCCGAGGTAGATTAACACGCACAGCAATCGTGCGAACCCTGCTGCGCCGGTTCGCACAGCGTGCTGTGGATCTTGCCTTCCGCACTGAAGCGGAACGAGGCGCGGATGCGCAGCGCACCCGCAACGGAATATTCGAGATCGATGCCGCTCTGTGCCGGGTGGATTTCCTCCAGGCCGAAACCCGCCGAGGAAAAGGCGCTGAGCTTCGGTCCCCAATAGGTTTCGAGTTCGCCCCGGCCGCGATAAATCTGCGTGCCGTTGCACGTGCATTCCAGCTTGGCGTCGTCGGCATAGAGGTCGAGTAGCATCGCGAGGTCGCCCTTGCGGCAGGCATCCACCCAATCAATAACAAGTCCCATCTGATCGAAATCGCTCAACGCCAGCAATCCTGTTTGCCGCGGAAAGAACCTGAAGGCGGATTAGGACCACCCTCGTGAATAAGCGCTGAATAATATAGACCGGACGATACCGGGTTCCCACCGGGAACCTACGGGCTCGCGCCGCTCTGGCGCCGTCCTCTCACCCACACGGCAAAGGCGATGAGCACGGCGCCGGCGAGCGTGAACCAGGTGATGGCGTATTGGAGATGATCGTCCTTCAGATGCACATCGAGCGGCCCCGGACGCGGGATGCCGTTCGCAGGCACCGGCTGCTCCAGATCGATATAGAACGGCGCAACCGCACCCCAATGAAGCGCACTTGCGATTGCCCGATGATCGCGCACGAACCAGAGCCGCTTGTCGCGGTTCTCCGCTGGCGTCAGCCAGCCTGGCGCCTCCGGAAAGCGCAGATAGCCGGTGAGCGACAGCGGCTCGCCCGTGACGAGCTTCTGCACCGCGCGATCCTCGACGCCGCGGTCCTGCATCGTGTTCTCGACGAAGCCCGCATCGATCACCACGATCTCGCCGCTCGGCAGTCGCGCCGGCAGGAAGGCCCAGGTGCCGGGCGTGGATGCATCCCTGCGCACCGCGGAGCCGGAGGAATAGACCATGGCATCCGGCAGGGGCGCATAGGTCGCGGTGAAGCTGACGCGGCGAAACTCATCGCGCGCAGGCGTCAGCGCGGGCCATTGCTCCGAAGGCGGCAGCGCAATGGGTGCTGCCGCGAGGCGCTCGGTGAGCGCTGCGATCAGCTCGTGCTTGGCGGAACGGCGCTGCAATTGCCAGATTCCGAGCGCGACGAAAGCCGCGGTCAGCAAAAGTGTGAACAACATGAAGCCGGCGACGCCGGGCTTGCGGGACGTCTCGTTCATTTCGCGCGGTCGATCAACCGGCCGGGTGCTGCCTTGTGATGGAATTGCAGCGCGATCAGAAGCGACTTCATCGAGCGCAGCGGCAGGAGCGTGGTGGCGAGGATTAGCGGCAGCCACAGCACCGCATGCAGCCAGAATGGCGGCTGATACTTGACCTCGACGACGAGCGCGCAGCCGACCACGATCGCTCCGGCCAGCATGATGATGAAGATCGCCGGACCATCGCCGGCATCGATGAAGGCGTAGTCGAGGCCGCAACGGCTGCAGGAAGGCGCCAGCGTCAGGAAGCCCGCATAGAGCTTGCCCTCACCGCAGCGCGGGCATTTGCAGGCGAGCCCGCGCAGCGCGCTTTGCAGGACGGTGGGCTGGGCCTCCGGGGTGTCGGCAGTGTCGTTCATCACACGCAAGCCTATCACAATTTCGGCCCAAACTCCGGCCGCTGGACAACGAAAGGGCGGCCCGGCGGCCGCCCTTTGCTAGAATCGATCCGTCCCGGCTCAGTGCGCGCCGTGGGCCATGGTCTCGGCACCGTGTCCCCAGACATAGATGCAGAGGAACAGGAAAAGCCAGACCACGTCGACGAAATGCCAGTACCAGGCGGCGAACTCGAAGCCGAGGTGCTGCTTCGGCGTGAAGTGGCCGGCATAGGCGCGCGCCAGGCACACGATCAGGAATACGGTGCCGACCAGCACGTGAAAACCGTGGAAGCCGGTCGCCATGAAGAAGGTCGCGCCGTAGACGTTGCCGGCGAAGGAGAACGCCGCGTGGCTGTATTCGTAGGCCTGCACGCAGGTGAAGGTCGCGCCCAGCAGGATGGTGAGGATCAGGCCATATTTCAGGCCCTGGCGATCGTTCTCGAGCAGGGCGTGGTGCGCCCAGGTGACCGTGGTGCCCGAGGTGAGCAGGATCAGCGTGTTGAGCAGCGGCAGATGCCAGGGATCGAAGGTTTCGATACCATGGGGCGGCCAGGTGCCCGGCACCGCGCAGGCGCCGGCCGCCGTGCCGAGACCGCAACCGAACACCGCGTCACGGGTGGCGTGGACGGCGTCGGCCGGAAACAGCGCGGCGTTGAAATAGGCCCAGAACCAGGCGACGAAGAACATCACCTCGGAGGCGATGAACAGGATCATGCCGTAGCGGTGATGCAGCTGCACGACGCGGGTGTGGTCGCCCTTGTACTGGGCTTCCTTGATCACGTCGCCCCACCAGCTCGCCATGGTGTAGAGCACGCCGACGGTGCCGATACCGAACACGATCGGCGCGGCGGAGAACATGTGGTGCATCCAGGAGATCGCACCGACCGCCATGACGAAGGCGGAGACCGAGCCGACCGCCGGCCACGGAGACGGATCGACCAGATGGTAGTCGTGATGCTTGCCTTGCGCGGTAGCCATTGCGGTCTGTCTCCTCAATCCCGTGCCTGTCCGGCACTTATCCCCTTGGTCCAACCTCCGAAGCGTCAACCCGGCGGCTGGAGATTTCCCTTGCGCTTGTTGTCATCACCGGATGCGAGCGGCTTCACCACCGGATCCTTCACCGGATAGAACGTGTAGGACAGCGTGATGGTGCTGAGCCCGTCATTGTCGTGGTCGCCGACGATCGACGGATCGACGTAGAACACCACGGGCATCTCGCGCTTCTCGCCGGGCGCCATGGTCTGCTCGGTGAAGCAGAAGCAGTTGATCTTCTGGAAATACGACCCGACCGTCAGCGGCGCGACATTGTAGGCCGCCTGCCCTGAGGTGGTGCGCGCGGCCTGGTTGGTCACGGTGTAATAGATGGTGGTGACCTGGCCGATATTGACCTCGACCTCGGTCTGCTCCGGCTCGAACTTCCAGGGCAGGCCGGGGGCGACGTTGGAATCGAACCGCACCGCGATCTTGCGTGCGATCGGGCCACTGGCGGGCGCGGAGGTCGCGACCTGCGTGGTGCCGTTGAAGCCGGTGGCGCGGCAGAACCAGTTGTAGAACGGCACCGCCGCGTAGGACGCTCCGACCATCAATGCGACCACGCCGCCGCAGATCGAGGCGACCAGCACATCGCGGCCGAGGCCCCGACCCTTGCCGGCCGTTCGGCTCTGATGCTGCGATATGGTCGGCTTCTGATCCATCTGCCCCTACAGCGGCCGAACGAGAACCGCCGGTCCCTTGACCATGGTGACGGCGAAGAAAAGGACGACGAGCACACCGAGCGCCAAAGCAATGGCAATGGAGCGCTGACGACGGCTCTTCTTCTGCGCCTCGGTGAGGACGATTCCATCTGGCTCGGGTTTGTCAGCCATCGCCGTGATCATGCGCCCCCTACCATCCGAGCAAGCACAGGGAATACGACCTCGGCCAGCAAGGTCGCGAACAGCGCGAACAGGTACAGGATCGAGAAGGCGAACAGCTTTCGCGTTGCGCGCAGCGACTGGCTGCGCTCGCGGCGGAAGTAGACGTTGATGGCGAGCACCAGCATGCCGGCGCCGAGGATCAGCGAGACGATGCCGTAGACGGCGTCGAAATAGCCGAGCGCCCAGGGCGCTGCGGCCACCGCGATCAGCACGATGGTGTAGAGCAGTATCTGCAGGCGGGTCGCGTCCGGGCCGGCGACATTGGGCAGCATCGGAATGCCGGCGCGGGCATAGTCGTCGGAACGGAACAGCGCCAGCGCCCAGAAGTGCGGCGGCGTCCAGAAGAAGATGATGGCGAAGAGCAGCAGCGGCTCGACATCGACCGTGCCCGTGACGGACGCCCAGGCCACCACCGGCGGCAAGGCGCCGGCGGCGCCGCCGATCACGATGTTCTGCGCGGTCCAGCGCTTCAGGCCCATCGTATAGATGACGACGTAGAAGAAGATGGTGAAGGCGAGCAGTGCGCCCGCGATCCAGTTGACGAGGATGCCGAGGGTCATCACCGAGAAGAAGGCGAGCGTCATCCCGAACGTCATCGCCTCGGGCCGGGTGATGCGGCCACGCGGGATCGGGCGGTTCGCGGTGCGCGACATCTTGGCGTCGATATCGCCCTCGAGCGCCATGTTGAGCGCGCCGGAGGCGCCGGCGCCGACGGCGATGCAGAGCAGCGAGGTGATGGCGAGCACCCAGTGGAAATGTCCCGGCGCCATCGCCATCCCGACCAGCGCGGTGAAGATCACGAGCGACATCACCCGCGGCTTGAGCAGCGCGAGGTAGTCACCAACCTCCGCCTCGGAGATGCGGGGATTGATGTCGATGGCATTCTGATCGAGGACGGACACTTAAACCTGCTCGTTTCGTTGCAGAGCCGCGGCGCCCGTCGCGGGCGCCGCGGGAGTCGTGTTGCTTACTGCACGCGGGGCAGCACTTCGAACTGGTGGAAGGGCGGCGGCGAGGGCAGCGTCCATTCCAGCGTGGTGGCGCCGGCGCCCCAGGGATTGTCGCCCGCCGGGACCTTCTTCATGAAGGCGTCGAGCACGCAGTAGAGGAAGATCAGCACGCCGAAGCCGGAGATGTAGGAGCCGATCGAGGAGATCAGATTCCAGCCGGCGAACGCATCCGGATAGTCGACATAGCGGCGCGGCATGCCCGACAGGCCGAGGAAGTGCTGCGGGAAGAACACCAGATTGACGCCGATGAAGGTGACCCAGAAATGCGCTTTCGCCAGCGTCTCGTTGTACATGTAGCCCGTCATCTTCGGGAACCAGTAGTACCAGCCGGCGAAGATCGCGAACACCGCACCGAGCGACAGCACGTAGTGGAAGTGCGCGACGACGTAATAGGTCTCCTGCAGCACGCGGTCGACGCCGGCGTTCGCCAGCACGACGCCGGTGACGCCGCCGACCGTGAACAGGAAGATGAAGCCGACGGCCCAGATCATCGGGGCGCGGAATTCGATCGAGCCGCCCCACATCGTGGCGATCCAGGAGAAGATCTTCACGCCCGTGGGCACCGCGATCACCATGGTGGCGGCGACGAAGTAGGCCTGCGTCGCCGAGGACATGCCGACCGTGTACATGTGGTGCGCCCACACCACGAAGCCGATGCCGCCGATCGCGACCATGGCGTAGGCCATGCCGAGATAGCCGAACACGGGCTTGCGCGAGAAGGTCGAGACGATCTGGCTGATCATGCCGAAGCCGGGCAGGATCAGGATGTACACCTCGGGGTGACCGAAGAACCAGAACAGGTGCTGGAACAGCACGGGATCGCCGCCGCCGTCAGGCGAGAAGAACGTTGTGCCGAAATTGCGGTCGGTGAGCAGCATGGTGATCGCGCCGGCGAGGACCGGCAGCGACAGCAGCAGCAGGAACACCGTCACCAGGATCGACCACACGAACAGCGGCATCTTGTGCAGGGTCATGCCCGGCGCGCGCATATTGAAGATCGTGGTGATGAAGTTGATGGCGCCGAGGATCGAGGAGGCACCGGCCAGGTGCAACGACAGGATCGCGAAGTCGACGGCCGGACCCGGGTGGCCCGTGGTCGACAGCGGCGCGTACATGGTCCAGCCGGCGCCGACGCCGTTGGCACCGGGCTCGCCCTCGACGAAGCTCGACAGCAGCAGCAGCGCGAAGGAGGCCGGGAGCAGCCAGAACGAGATGTTGTTCATGCGCGGGAACGCCATGTCGGGCGCGCCGATCATCAGCGGCACGAACCAGTTGCCGAAGCCGCCGATCATCGCGGGCATGACCATGAAGAAGATCATGATCAGGCCGTGCGAGGTCACGAAGACGTTATAGGTGTGCGTTTCGTGGAATATCTGCACGCCCGGAAACATCAACTCGGCACGGATCGCGATCGACATCGCGGCACCGATGATGCCCGCGATGACCGCGAAGATCAGGTACATCGTGCCGATGTCCTTGTGGTTGGTCGAATAGACGTAGCGACGCCATCCGGTCGGATGGGCGTGCTCGTCATGGTGCGCGTGATCGCCGTGTGCCGCTGCGCTCGTTGCCATTTTCAAATCCTGCCTTGCGTCCCATTCGGACCTATGGAGGTCCCGCCCTTTATGTCGCGTTCAGTCCGGTTGAGCCGTCCGCCCGGCGCTTACTGCGTCGGACCGGCTGCGGAGGCGAAGGTGCTGGTGCCGCCGCTCGCAAATTTCTTCTTCGCCGCATCGACCCAGGAGGCGAACTCCTGGTCGTTCACCACGCGAATGGCGATCGGCATGAAGGCGTGGTCCTTGCCGCAAAGCTCCGAGCACTGGCCGTAGAACATGCCGGTCTTGGTGGCCTTGAACCAGGTCTCGTTCAGCCGGCCCGGGATGGCGTCGATCTTGACGCCGAACGCCGGCAGCGCGAACGCGTGGATGACGTCGGCACCGGTGACCTGAACACGAATCACCTTGTTGACCGGCACCACCATCTCGTTGTCGACGCCGAGCAGGCGGGGTTGCTTGTCCTGGGCCAGCAGCGAGTCGAACTCGAACTTGCCGTTATCAGGATAGGCGTAGGACCAGTACCACTGTTTGCCGGTCGCCTTCACGGTCAGATCCGCCTTCGGCACGTCGAGCTCGAGGAACAGGAGGCGGAACGACGGCACCGCGATGCCGACCAGGATCAGCACCGGCACCAGGGTCCACACCACCTCGATCAGCGTGTTGTGGGTGGTCCGCGACGGCACCGGATTGGCCCTCGCGTTGAACTTCATCACCACGATCACCAGCAGCGCCAGCACGAATAGCGTGATCAGGATGATCAGCACGGACAAGAAGTTGTGGAACCAGACGATGTTGTCCATCACCGGGGAGCCGGAACCCTGAAGGTGCCATTCCCACGGCTCGGGCTGCCCAAGCTCGGCAAATGCCGCACCGCCCGTCGCCAGCGTCAGACCCGCCACGGCCAATCCCAGCAAGTGCCGGCCCACCCGGCCCATCGACATCTTCATGCCGTTCGCGCTCCCCTAACGAAATCACCCCAAGTGCATTCCCCTATTTTTGGGGAACGCTTATTCGATCCGCCCGTCTGACAAACCGCCGCAAGAATACCTCTAGGAGGAATTGGGGCCAGATCGCTAGAACGCCGAAATCAAGCCTCTCAAACCATAATTCTTGATCTATCGCAATGCAGTCTTGAGGCCCCTCTGTCAGCCATCACCCGCAAGATATTTCCTAGTAACATCAGACAAAAATACCGTTTCCCGGGAGGCCGCGGCTTGACAGCCGAATTGCCCGCTGTAGGCACAGGCGCAGGGCCGTGCAGGAACCTGATTCGTGGCGGCAATGGCGGCCAAGGCGGCGCGGAATTTGCTTGTGAATTGCCTTCAAGACGCCGTCATTCCCGTATCAGTCCACCAGCGCGAGCGACCCGAGCGAGCAGAGGGACCGACCCCCATGGGGCTTTCGAGATGCATGGCAAGATCGGCTCCAAGATCGGTTGTATGGCCGGCTGACCGTTTCACGACGCTGATCCGCCTCGTGGCGGTCGTCCTTTTCCTGTCCCTTCCCGGCCTTTTCCTATCAAGCGCTGCCCATGCGCAGGGCGCGGTGCGCTCCGTTCATGGCGACTGGCAGATCCGTTGCGATACTCCGCCGGGCGCCCAGGCCGAGCAATGCGCCCTGATCCAGAGCGTGGTGGCCGAAGACCGCTCCAATGCCGGCCTCACCGTGATCGTGCTCAAGACCGCCGACCAGAAGAGCCGCCTGATGCGCGTGGTGGCCCCCTTAGGCGTGCTGCTGCCCTCCGGCCTCGGGCTGAAGCTCGACAACCAGGACGTCGGCCGCGCCGGCTTCGTGCGCTGCCTGCCCAATGGCTGCGTCGCCGAGGTCGTCATGGACGACAAGCTGCTCGGCCAGCTCCGCAGCGCCAAGACCGCGACCTTCATCATCTTCGAGACGCCGGAAGAAGGCATCGGCTTCCCGCTCAGCCTGAACGGGCTCGGCGAGGGGTACGACAAGCTGCCGTAGGGTGAGCCCGTCGAACCTATTGTTTCCGTAATGTGACGCTGCGCGCCCTCGCGGAACCAACTCGAAACCATTATCTTGCCTCACATCGACCGATAATGGACGGACGCATGACCAACCCTGCCACAACCTCCCTGCTCGACCGCGCCAATCTCGATCGCGACCAGGTTCGCAACGAGGTCGCGCGCGGGCTCTCCGGTGCCGACGACGGCGAATTGTTCCTGGAATACAGCCAGACCGAAGCGCTGATGTTCGACAATGGACGGCTCAAGCAGGCGACCTACGACACCTCGCAAGGTTTTGGCTTACGCGCGGTCAAGGATGATGCCGTGGGCTACGCCCACTCCTCCGATGTGTCGCTGCCGGCGCTGATTCGCGCCGCCGATGCGGTCGCGGCCGTGCGCGGCGGCTATTCCGGCAGCTTTGCCGCGCCGCCTCCGCACACCAATGTGCGCCTCTATGGCGATGAAAACCCGCTCGATGCCCCCGGCTTCGAGACCAAGGTCAAGCTGCTGGCCGAGATCGACGCTTACCTGCGCGACAAGGATCCGCGGGTGCGGCAGGTCAGCGTCAGCCTGGGCGCGACCTGGCAGGTGGTCGAGATCCTGCGGCCCGACGGCGAGAGCTATCGCGACGTGCGCCCGCTGGTGCGCGTCAACATCTCCGTCGTCGCAGGGCAAGGCGACCGCCAGGAGAGCGGCAGCAAGGGCTATGGCGGCCGCGCCGGCTATGCCGAATTCATTGAGACCAAATCCTGGCGCGATGCCGCCGACGGCGCACTGCGCGAGGCCCTGGTCAATCTGGAATCGATTCCCGCCCCCGCCGGCGAGATGGACGTCGTGCTCGGCGCCGGCTGGCCCGGCGTGATGCTGCACGAGGCAGTCGGCCACGGCCTCGAAGGCGACTTCAATCGCAAGAAGACCTCTGCTTTTGCGGGCCTGATGGGCCAGCAGGTCGCGGCCAAGGGCGTCACCGTGGTCGATGACGGCACCATCGCCTCGCGGCGGGGCTCGCTGTCGATCGACGACGAGGGCACGCCGACCAACCGCACCGTGCTGATCGAGGACGGCATCCTGGTCGGCTACATGCAGGACCGCCAGAACGCGCGGCTGATGAACATGAAGCCGACCGGCAACGGCCGCCGCCAGGGCTATGCCCATGTGCCCATGCCGCGCATGACCAACACCTACATGCTCGCGGGCGACCGCGACCCGGCCGAGATTCTCGCGTCGGTGAAGAACGGCGTGTTTGCCGCGAATTTCGGCGGCGGCCAGGTCGACATCACCTCGGGCAAATACGTGTTCCAGTGCACCGAGGCCTACAAGATCGAGAACGGCAAGCTGGGCGCGCCGCTGAAGGGAGCCATGCTGATCGGCAACGGGCCGACCGACCTGCATCGCATCCGCATGATCGGCAACGATCTGGCGCTCGATACCGGCATCGGCACCTGCGGCAAGAACGGCCAGGGCGTGCCAGTCGGCGTCGGCCAGCCGTCGCTTCTGATGGAACGCATTACGGTGGGTGGAACGGGCGCATGAGCGTTGAGAAGGTAACGGCCGCTCCGAAGCGGAAGAGCTCCGGCTGGGCCGGGCAGTTGATGCAGCTTGCCGGCATCGTCGCCGCGGTGTTCATCGCCAAGGGTGCGCTGGCCGAGCCGTTCTACGTGCCGTCGGGCTCGATGGAGCCGACGCTGCTGATCGGCGATGCGCTGCTCGCCTCGAAATTCCCTTATGGCTACGGCACCTCGTCGCTGCCGATCCAGATCAACTTGCCCGAGACCGGCCGTGTCTTCGCGGAAATGCCGAAGCAAGGCGACGTCGTCGTGTTCCGCTGGCCCGGCGACCGCTCACAGGCCTGGGTCAAGCGCGTCGTCGGCTTGCCCGGCGACCGCATCCAGATGCGGCAGGGACAGCTCTTCATCAACGACCGTCCCGCCGAATTGAAGCCTGACGGCGTTGGCGCCGCCGAGGACGACAATGGCGGCAGCGAGCCGGCCTACCGTTACGTCGAGACGCTGCCGAATGGCGTCTCGCATCTGATCTTCAAGATGCGCGACAACGGCCCGCTCGACAACACACCCGAGGTGAAGGTGCCGGCCGGGCATTTGTTCGTGCTTGGCGATAACAGGGACAACTCGGCCGACAGCCGCGTGCCGCTGCGCTCCGGCGGCGTCGGCCTCTTGCCGGTCGACAATCTGGTCGGCCGTGCCGATGCCGTGCTCGGCTCCTGGGATCTCGGCATGCGCGGCCAGCCGGTCTGGACCTGGCTCTCCGGCTTCCGCCTCGCGCGGTTCTTCACCGCCGTGCGCTGAGGGGATCGCGACATGGGCAAGGACGAGTTTCTCGCCCTCGCCCTGAAAAATCCGGTCAACACCGCAATCATCGACGAGCTTCATCGACTTGCGCTGCCGGACGCGTGGCTGGTCTCGGGATGCCTGGTGCAGACGGTGTGGAACGTGCTCACGGGCCGTGCCGTCGATTACGGTATTGCGGATTACGACATCTTCTACTTCGATCCCGATGCCTCCTGGGACGCGGAGGACGCCGTCATCCGCAAGCTGCAAACGCGCCTCGATCATCTCGGCGTCAAGATCGAGACCCGCAACCAGGCCCGCGTGCATCTGTGGTACCCGGCCAAGCACGGCCTGCCCTATCCGCCGTTGTCGCGCTCGACCGACGGCATCGACCGTTTCCTGACGCAGAACACGCAAGTGGGCGTGAGGCGCGCCGGTGATGGTTTCGAAGTCTACGCGCCGCATGGCTTCGATGACGTCGCAGGCCTGATTGCGCGCCCCAATCCGGGTCCGAATTTCTCCGCGGCGAATTACGCGGTGAAAGCTCAGAGATGGAAGGCGTTGTGGCCGGAGCTGACGGTGATTGCCGCGGAGTGAAATCTCATAGATGGGCAAAGGCGCGCATCTTCGCGCGACGTGCCCACGTCCTGTCGGACTCATGGAGAGGTGGTGGGCACGGCGCAAGTGCGCCTTTGCCCACACGGCTAACCCGCCTACGGTACCTTGCCTATCTCACCACGCCCGACGTGAACCCGGCCTTCCGCCGCGGCGGCTTGATATCTTTCTTCAGGAAGCACCGCGCTTCGCGGCCGGTGTAGCCGGGGCGGGCATAGGTGAAGGCGCGACACTTGTTGTCGGCGATACAGGCGGCCTTGCAGGCGTCCTCGCCCTCGCCTTCCTTGAGCTCGAAATTGCGCAAATCGCCGCCGGGGCGGTCGATCGAGGTCTCGACGCCCTCGACGCGCGGCTCGATCACGCCGGCCCCGCGTACCCCGGAGATGCAGCAATTGGCGGGCTGTCGCGGCGGCACGGTATTCTTGAGCCAGCACACCGCCGCGGCGCCATCGATATCAGGATAGGCGAAGCTCCAGGCGCGGCAGCGGCGATCGCGTTCGCAAAGCAGCGCGCAGTCCTCGGGATCACCCGATGTGACCGGCGTATTGAAATAATCGCCGCCGGGCCGGTCGAATGCCGTCTGGGCGCGCGCGGGCACACTCGCAAAGACGAGCGAGAGCAGCGCGGCACAGGCCACGACGCAAGCCAAAGCCCTCGCCCTCAAGACCTTTGCCATGACGGTCCCAGGCAGGCGGCCCTTCCCCATCGGAACAGCTTTCGAGTTATTGACGACGCTCAGGTTTTTTCGGCCGGTCATTTGATCGCCGCAAACCTGTACGGCCGATGAACGGTCCCGAATCTGCTCGTCGGCCTATTTGCCCAAAACTAGAACGCGTACTCCGCGTAGGCCGGTTCCACCGAGCCCTTCCAGGGGCCGTTGAACTTCTCGAGCATGTCCTCGGCCGGTGTCCGGCCGGAATCGATGATGCGATCCAGCGGCTCCAGATGCCGGGTTTCGTCGCGGCCGATGGCGTCGATGCGGCCTCGGCGGCGCAGGCCCGCATGTGCCAGAACGAGGCATTCCTTGGCGATCTCGAACAGATAGCGGTCCTTGATCCGGGCCTTGAAGCCGAAGCGCGGCACATCGTCGCGCAGGGCCTGACGCTCATGTGCGGTCCAGTGCTTCACCAAATCCCAGGCCGCATCGAGCGACGCACCGTCATAAAGCAGCCCGACCCAGAACGCCGGCAGTGCCGGCAGCCGACCCCATGGGCCACCGTCGGAGCCGCGCATCTCGAGATAACGCTTCAGCCGCACCTCGGGAAAGATCGTCGAGAGATGATTGGCCCAGTCCGACAACGTCGGACGCTCCCCGGGAAGGTTGTTGTTGCGGCCCTCGAAGAAGGCTCGGAACGAGGAGCCCGACACGTCGATATATTCCTCGCCGCGCTTGACGAAATACATGGGCACATCGAGCGCGTAGTCGACATAGCGCTCGAAACCCATGCCGTCCTCGAACGCCCACGGCATCATGCCTGACCGCGCATTGTCGGTATCGCGCCAGATCTCGGAGCGGAAAGACAGGAAGCCGTTCGGCTTGCCTTCGGTGAACGGCGAATTGGCGAACAGCGCGGTCGCAACCGGCTGCAGCGCCAGCGAGACGCGCAGCTTCTTGACCATGTCGGCTTCCGAGCAGAAGTCGAGATTGGTCTGCACCGTGCAGGTCCGGTACATCATGTCGAGGCCGTATTGGCCGACCTTCGGCATGTAATTGGTCATGACCTTGTAGCGGCCCTTGGGCATCACAGGGATGTCGGCGCGTGACCAGGATGGCGTCATGCCGAGCCCAAGGAAGCCGATACCGAGCGGGGCAGCGATCTCGCGCACCTGCGCCAGGTGCGCCATCAGCTCGCTCTGGGTCTGGTGCACGTTCTCGACCGGCGCGCCTGACAGCTCGAACTGGCCGCCGGGCTCCAGCGAGATCGCGCCGCCGCCGGTGACGTCGTAGAGCCCGATGATGTTGCCCTTCTCCATGATGGGCTCCCAGCCGAGCAGGAGCTTCATGCCTTCGAGCAGCGCACCGATGCCGCGCGCGCCTTCGTACGGCACGGGACGATGGCCTTCGAGCGTGAACGGCGTCTTCTCGTGCTCGGTGCCGATGCGGAATTCGGACGGGTGCTTGCAGCCGGCCTCGAACCACGCAACGAGCTCGTTGCGTGACTGCAGCGGCGTCATATCGATCTGGTCTCGCGCCATATCAAACTCTAATCAAAAGGGCGCTTCGATCGAAGGCGCGCGGGTGACGGGGATGGTCCGCGGACCCCTTGGGGTGCACGGACGAGCTGGTTTGCCGCGCGGTCATCGCGACGGCGTGGTTTCGTTGACGTTGACGACGGGCAGCTTCATCTCGCCGCACGAGCATCCCAGCCGGTCGAGCAGACCGCTGAGCTTGACGGCATCGGCGTCGGAGAGCTTCGAGCCGACATATTTCTCGATCGCAGCCGAATAGGCGCCCCACATCCGCTTCTGCAATTCGCGGCCGGCCTCCGTGATCTCGACGAACTGGCCGCGCTTGTCGATCTTGCATTCACGCCGGGAGGCGAGCCCCTCGTCCACCAGGCGGTCGATCAGCCGCGAGGTGGAGTATTGCGGGATCAGCATCTGCCGCTCGAGCTCCACCGGCCGCAATTCGCCACTCGGTGCGCGCGACAATTCGAGCAGCGCGTCGTACCACGCCAGGGGCGGGAACCCGGCCTTCTTCAGGTCCTGCTCCACGCAGTCCAGCACACGGCTCTGCACCCGCATCAGGCGGATCCAGGCACTGGTTGCCTCGGTCGATGGTTTGCGCTTCATGGTCCCGCTCAAGCTCGTCGTCCGCTTCTTACCCCACTCGATGCACCTGCATCAATCTTGACTATTGCATGCAGGTGCATGTAGGCGTTCTTTCGCCCCTACCAAGCCTCAAGAGGAGGAAATTCCATGAAACTGTATTACGCGCCCGGCGCCTGCTCGCTGTCGCCCCATATCGCGCTTCTGGAGGCCGACCTGCCCTATGAGCTGGTCAAGGTCGATATCCGGGCCAAGAAGCTCGAGAACGGTGACGACTATCTGAAGGTCAATCCCAAGGGTCAGGTCCCCGCGCTGGGCCTCGATAACGGTGAGATCGTGACCGAAGGCCCGGTCATTGTCCAGATGATCGCCGACAAGGTTCCGGCCAAGGCGCTGGCGCCCGCGCGCGACAGCTCCGAACGCTACAAGCTGCTCGAATGGCTGAACTTCCTCACCTCGGAGGTGCACAAGAGCTTCGGCCCGATGTTCGCGCCGGCGCTGAACGACGACGCCAAGTCCTTCTTCAAGGACCGTGTCATGGGCAAGCTGAAGCACATCGACAGCCAGCTCGCCGGCAAGGACTACCTGATGGGCAAGCAGTTCTCGGTCGCCGACGGCTATCTCTTCACCATGCTGACCTGGGCCGACCGGATGAAGTTCGACCTCTCGGCAATGCCGAACCTCTCCGCCTACAAGGCCCGCGTCGCCGCGCGGCCGAAGGTGCAGGAAGCGCTGACCAAGGAAGGGCTGGCGCAGGCGAAGTGAGCCCGCACAGGATGCGAACACGCGAAAGGCCGGATCGACGATCCGGCCTTTTTCGGTTTGCTGCGATCCATCCAAACGTCGTCCTGGCGAAAGCCAGGACCCATTACCCCAAATGTTCGTAGCTTTGGGCGCGCTTCTCCGGGACGACAGCCGCGTAGCCCGGATGGAGCGAAGCGCAATCCGGGAGGGCTTTCGGGACTGACAAACTCTTCCCGGATTTCGCTGCGCGCCATCCGGGCTACGAGTGCCTTAAGCAGCCGCCTTCTTCGGCGCGAAACGGCCATAGAAGGTCTCGCCCTTCGCCGCCATCTCCTCGAGCAGCTTGGGCGGCGTGAAGCGCGAGCCGTATTTCGCCTCGAGCTTGTGGCAGAGCTCGACGAACTTCTTCGTGCCCATGAAGTCGATATAGGACAGCGTGCCGCCGGTGAACGGTGCGAAGCCGAAGCCGAGGATCGAGCCGACATCGGCTTCGCGCGGATCGGTGATGACGTGATCCTCGACGGTGCGCGCGGCCTCGACCGCCTGCACCACCAGGAAGCGTTGCTTCAATTCCTCGACGTCGAGCGTGTCAGGATCGAGCTGCTTCGGCTGCAGCGCGGAGAGACCCGGCCACAGGCTCTTCTGACCCTTGCCCTCGGGATAGTCGTAGAAGCCCTTCTTGTTCTTGCGGCCGAGGCGGCCCTGCTTCTCGACCATCTCGACCATCAGCTTCTTCTGGTCGGGGTTGATGGCGTTGGGGCCGAGATCGGCTTCGGTGGCCTTCATGATCTTGAGGCCGAGATCGAGCGCGACCTCGTCCGAGAGCGAGAGGGGACCGACCGGCATGCCGGCCATCTTGGCGCAGTTCTCGATCATCGCCGGCGGCACGCCTTCCAGGAACATCTCGTTGCCCTCGGCGACGTAGCGGCCGACGCAACGGTTGGCGAAGAAGCCTCTGGAATCGTTCACGACGATCGGCGTCTTGCCGATCTGGCGGACATAGTCGAGCGCGGTCGCGAGCGCGAGATCGCCGGTGTTCTTGCCCTTGATGATCTCGACCAGCATCATCTTCTCGACCGGCGAGAAGAAGTGAATGCCGACGAATTTGCCCTGGTCCTTGAAGTTCTCGGCCAGAGACGTGATCGGCAGGGTCGAGGTGTTCGAGGCAAAGATCACGTCAGGCTTGAGATATTCCTGCGCCTTGGCGAAGGTCTCTGCCTTGACCTTGCGGTCCTCGAACACGGCCTCGATGACGAGATCGACGTCCTTCAGCGCCGCATAGTCCGCGGTCGGCGTGATGCGCGCGAGCAGCTTCTCGGCATCATCAGGCTTGGCGCGGCCTTTCTTGATCTGATCCTCGATGACCTTCTGGGCATGGGCCTTGCCCTTGTCGGCACTCTCCTGGTCGCGATCGATCAGGACGACGTCGAGCCCGGCGCGGGCCGAGACGTAGCCGATGCTGGCGCCCATGAAGCCGGCGCCGATGACGGCGATCT
The DNA here is from genome assembly GCF_051853015.1 of Bradyrhizobium sp. BLXBL-03. NCBI lineage: Bacteria > Pseudomonadati > Pseudomonadota > Alphaproteobacteria > Hyphomicrobiales > Nitrobacteraceae > Bradyrhizobium > Bradyrhizobium sp. BLXBL-03. The sequence continues at coordinate 7,989,007 of NZ_CP182470.1, forward strand.
TCTTCACCTTGGTTGCGGGCACGTCCTTCGGACGGCGCGCACCCTTGTTGAGCTCCTGCATCGACAGGAACAGGCTGCGGATCATCGCGGCCGCTTCCTTGGAGCGCAGCACCGAGGTGAAGTAGCGCGACTCGACGCGAAGCGCCGCGTCGATCGGCAGCTGCAGGCCTTCATAGACGCAGCTCATGATGGCGCGCGCGGCCGGATAGTTGTCGTAGGTCTCGCGGCGATAGATCGCGTTGCCGGCCGGGAACATCATCATGCCGGCCTTGGAGAACACCGGCCCGCCGGGCAGCTTGAAACCCTTCTCGTCCCAGGGCGCGACGGCCTTGCCGCCGCCCTTGATCCAGTCCTTCGCCGCCTTGATGAGATCGGCGGCGGGAACGATCGCATGGATCAGGTTGAGCTGCTTCGCCTTCTCGATCGTAACGGGATCGCCCTTGAGCAGAATGGTCATCGCATCCTGCGGCGGCACCAGGCGCGGCACGCGCTGCGTGCCGCCGGCGCCGGGGAACAGGCCGACCTTGACCTCGGGCAGACCAAGACGCGTCTTGGGGTTCTCCGCGGCGACGCGGTAGTGGCAACACAGCGTGATCTCGAAACCGCCGCCGAGCGCGAGGCCGTTGATCGCGGCCGCCCACGGCTTGCCTGATGTCTCGATCGAGCGCAGCACTTGCGAGAAGCGGCGACTCTGGTCGAACAGCATCTGGTTCGCCGCGGTCTCGCCCTGCTCCTTGAGGACTTTTGCGTAGGCCTGGTTCATGCCTTCGAGCATGGAGAGATCAGCGCCGGCGCAGAACGCGTCCTTGGCGGAGGTGATGACGACGCCCTTCACGGCGGCATCCGTGGTGGTCGCCTTGACGATCGCCTCCAACTCATTGGTGGAGGTCTCGTCGAGCACGTTCATCGAGCGGCCCGGAATGTCCCAGGTGACGAGCGCAATGCCGTCCGCGTCGGTTTCAACCCTGAAATTCTTGTAAGCCATGTTGGTTGCTCCTACCCCTTAGACGCGCTCGATGATGGTCGCCGTGCCCATGCCGCCGCCGATGCACAGCGTGACCAGGGCGGTGGACTTGTTGGTGCGCTCGAGCTCGTCGAGCACGGTGCCGAGGATCATCGCACCGGTGGCGCCAAGCGGATGGCCGAGCGCGATGGCGCCGCCATTGACGTTGATCCTGGCGTTGTCGATGTCGAAAGCCTGGATGTAGCGCAGCACGACCGAGGCGAAGGCCTCGTTGAGCTCGAACAGGTCGATATCAGACTTCTTCATGCCGGAGCGTGCGAACAGCTTTTCGGTGACGTCGACCGGACCGGTCAGCATCATCGCCGGCTCCGAGCCGATATTCGCGAAGGCGCGGATCTTTGCACGTGGCTTCATGCCGTATTTGGCACCCGCTTCCTTGCTGCCGAGCAGGACGGCACCGGCACCATCGACGATGCCGGAGGAGTTGCCGGCATGGTGCACGTAATTGACGCGCTCGATCTCCGGGTGCGACTGAATCGCGACGCCGTCAAAGCCGCCCATCTGCGCCATCATCGTGAACGACGGCTGCAGCTGCGCCAGCGACTGCATGGTCGTCGAAGGACGCATATGCTCGTCCTTGGCGAGGATGGTGAGGCCATTGATGTCCTTCACCGGCACCACCGACTTGTTGAAGCGGCCCTCGTCCCAGGCCTTGGCCGCGCGTTGCTGGCTCTGCACGGCGTAGGCATCGACGTCGTCGCGCGAGAAGCCGTACTTCGTCGCGATGAGATCGGCCGAGACGCCCTGCGGCATGAAATAGGCCGGCACGGCCATCGAGGGATCCATCGGCCAGGCGCCGCCGGAGGCGCCGATGCCGACGCGGCTCATCGATTCAGCGCCGCCACCGATCACCAGCTCATGCTGGCCGCTCATCACCTGCGCGGCCGCGAAGTTCACGGCGTCCAAGCCGGAGGCGCAGAAGCGGCTGATCTGCACGCCGGGCACGGCTTCGCCGAGGCCGGCTTTCAGCGCGGCAAAGCGCGCGATGTCGGAGCCGGCTTCGCCGACCGGATCGACCACGCCGAGCACGACGTCGTCGACGGAATCTTCCGGCAAATTGTTGCGGTCCTTGAGCGCCTTCAGCGGCACGGTGGCGAGCGCCAGCGCGGTGACTTCGTGCAGCGCGCCGTCCGGCTTGCCGCGGCCGCGGGGGGTGCGAACGTGATCGTAGATGAATGCCTCAGGCATGACGCCCTCCTGATCTGTTGTTCGATTTGATGATGCGGAAGCCGACTCAGAACGCTTCCGCCGGCAATTCCATGATGGTGGCGCAGCCGGACTGGATGCGCGCGAGATTGGCCGCGGTCTCCGGCAGCATCCGCTCCATGAAGAAGCGGCCGGTGACGAGCTTGGTCGAGAGATAAGGCGTCGCGCCGCCCTCGGCAATCTTGGCCAGCGTGACCTTCGCCATCTTCGCCCACATGTAGCCGAGCGCGACGAAGCCGAAGAGATGCAAATAGTCGGTTGCGGCGGCTCCCGCGTTATCAGGCTTCATCATCGCGTTCTGCATCAGCCAGGTGGTGGCCTGCTGCAGATGGCCGAGCGAGGTCGAGAGCGGGGTGATGAAGGGCTTCATCGCATCGTCGCCGCCGTTCTCCTTGGCGAAGGCCATGACCTCGCCGAAGAAGGCCATGATGGCGCGGCCGCCGTCGCGCGGCAGCTTGCGGCCGACGAGATCGAGCGCCTGGATGCCGTTGGCGCCTTCATAGATCATGGCGATGCGCGCATCGCGCACGAACTGCTCCATGCCCTGCTCGGCGATGTAGCCGTGGCCGCCATACATCTGCTGCGCCTGCACCGCATTGGCGAAGCCGTAGTCGGTGAGGAAGCCCTTCAGCACCGGCGTCATCAGCCCCATGTGATCGTCGGCGGCCTGGCGGTCCTTCGGATCCTCCGAGCGATGAGCGACATCGCTCTTCAGCGCGGTCCACATCACGAAAGCGCGGGCGGCCTCGTTGAAGGCGCGGATCGAGAGCAGCGTGCGGCGCACGTCGGGATGCACGATGATCGGATCGGCCGGCTTGTCCGGCGCCTTCACGCCTGACAGCGCGCGGCCCTGGATGCGCTCGCGCGCATAGGCCGCCGCGTTCTGATAGGCGACCTCGGACTGCGCGAGGCCCTGCACGGCGACGCCGAGCCGGGCCTCGTTCATCATCACGAACATGCCCTGCATGCCCTTGTTCTCTTCGCCGATCAGCCAGCCGGTGGCGTTGTCGTAGTTCATCACGCAGGTCGAGTTGCCGTGGATGCCCATCTTGTGCTCGATCGAGCCGCAGACGACGCCGTTGCGGGCACCGACCGAGCCATCCGGGTTCACCAGGAATTTCGGCACCACGAACAGCGACACGCCCTTGATGCCGGCGGGTGCGCCCTCGATGCGGGCCAGCACGAGGTGGATGATGTTGGAGGCAAGATCGTGCTCGCCGGCCGAGATGAAGATCTTGGTGCCCGTGATCTTGAAGGAGCCGTCGGGCTGGCGCACTGCCTTGGTGCGGAGCATGCCGAGATCGGTGCCGCAATGCGGCTCGGTGAGATTCATGGTGCCGGTCCACTCGCCGGCGATCATCTTCGGCACGTAGGTCTGCTTCTGCTCCGGCGAACCATGCACCAGCAGCGCGGCGGTCGCGCCCATGGTGAGGCCGCCATACATCGAGAACGCCATGTTGGCGGAGATCTGGAATTCGTTGACGGCCTGGCTGAGCGTCACCGGCAGCCCCTGGCCGCCGAATTCGGTCGGCGCGGAAAGACCGAGCCAGCCGCCTTCCGCCACTTGCTTGAACGCCTCCTTGAAGCCCTTCGGCGTGGTGACGCTGCCATCGTCAGCGCGCTTGCAGCCTTCGAGATCGCCGACGCGGTTGAGCGGCTGCAGCACCTCTTCGGCGAGCTTGGCGGCTTCGCCCAGGATCGCCTCGCGCACGTCGCTCGAGGCATCGGAGAAGCCGGCGAGGTTGTCGTAGCGGTCGATCTGGAAAACGTCGTTGAGCAGGAAGTTCACGTCTTCGACGGGGGCTTTGTAGATCGGCATGGTGGTCTCCCGGCAGGCCTTGGAAAGTGATGATGCTGAATCAGGATTGGGCAGCGGCGAGCTGCTCCGCCATCAGGCGGTGCAGCATGTTGATGGCCTTGAGCGGACGCACCATCACCTTGAAATGGGTGATGCGTCCCTCGGCGTCGAAGCTGATGATGTCGACGCCGTTGATCTCGATGCCATCGATCATGGCCTTGAATTCGAGCACGGCGCCGCTGGCGCTGCGCCACTCGCCGACATAGCTGAAGCCGGGACCGCCGAGCACCTTCTCGGCACTGGCGAGGTATTTGAAGGTGATGTCGCGCCCGCGCTGCGGGGTGTGCACGACAGGGCTTTCGAACACCGCGTCAGGATGCAGCAGCTCCCACAACGCCTTGGTGTCGTGGGACCTCATGTAGGCGTACCAGGAGTCGAGGCCGGTCATTGTCAGGTGCCTCCCAAAGGGCTTTGGCAAAAACGCGAAAACAACCCCATGCACAGTAGCGCCAAGGTCGCTTGTCCGGGGGTCTGGAGCCCCACCTCATATGCACATTGACGCATATGCGCCGATGCGCATAAAGTCAAGCTGGTTGGTTCAGCATACAGGGAGGCCGGTCACATGGCGCTGGGCGACGCGATCCTCGCATGCCTGACGGAACGTCCGATGACGGGCTACGAGCTCGCCAAGACGTTCGATTCCTCGATCGGCTTCTTCTGGAAGGCCGACCACCAGCAAATCTACCGCGAGCTCTCCAAGCTGCGCGACCGCGGCTACATCCAGGGCCGCGAGGTCGTGCAGACGGGCAAGCCCAACAAGCTCATCTATACGCTCACTCCCGAAGGCCGAACAGCGCTGCGGCACTGGGCCGCGCGGCCGAGCACCCCGCCCTCGATCAAGGACGATCTCCTGGTCCGGCTGCATGCGCTCGACAGCATCGACATCGAGCCGATCCGCACCGATCTGATGGACCGGCTGGAGCACCATCGCGACCGGCACGCCAATTACGAGCGCATCCTGAAGAAGCGTTTTCCTGACGGGACGGCGGAGGGCCGGCTCGACCTCGGCAATCTGCTGCTGCTTCGCCTCGGCGCGCGGCACGAGCAGATGGTGGCGGATTTCTGCGAAGAGGCGCTCGAGGCGCTGTCGGCGATGTCAGGCAAGGGCACCGTGGTGCCGCTGGAGGACGGCAAGCGGGAGAAGGGCTGAGGGCTCCGACGGATCTCCCCTCACGTTCGCTGGCGCACCGCTGCAATCGCAAGCCGCACCAGTTCGGCGAGGTTCTTCGCACTCACCTTGCGCATGAGGTTGGCGCGATAGCTCTCGACCGTCCGCGGGCTCAGATTGAGGCAACGCGAGATCTCCTTGGTTGACCTTCCGCCGATGAGTTCATGCAAGACATCCCGCTCGCGCAATGTGAGAGGCGGTCGGCCTGGAAAATGAAAGATCGGCGGCGAGGCCTGGCGCTTCACAGGGCTTATCGCGGCCCTCACGCGGGTAACGAGGTCGCCTCCGCGAAACGGTTTGGTGACGAAATCGAAGGCACCTTCCTTGATCGCCTGGACGGCCGTTTCGATGTCGCTCCTGCCGGACATCATGATGATCGGCCTCTCAAAGCTATGTTTTCGCAGCTCCTTGAGAACTTCCAGGCCCGATATCTCAGGCAGAACCACATCGACCAGTAGGCAAGAGGGGTTCTTCTCTCGGCAGAGGCTAACGAAGGAAGCAGGCTCGCTGCAGCTGATCACGTCAAAGCCCTCGCTTCCCAGCACGAGCGAGACGATCTGGCAGACCGTCGGTTCATCATCCAGCATGAGCACCGGTCCAGAGAGCTCGTGACGGCAAGCAATTCCCGTAAAATTACGTCTCGTACGATCCATATCGAGTCCAGACATCGCCGCATTCGACGCTGGCCGAATCGGAAGAATGAGGTGTTCGAAAAGTTAGGCGGGAACCGCCAAGCCGCTCGGCTGACCCGGCTCAATTAATCGGCTGAGGAGGAATTGGAGGAACTCGGTGGAGGTCGAGCTCTCCACTTCCAACAATCCACCCGCGGGATCGCTTCGACGATCGGCAAGCCGCTTGCCGCGCCCGGATCGCCGATCACTATTCTCGAATATCGGCTCGCCAAAACTTCCAGGCCGAGTTGGTCCGCTAGGTATAGTGCGATCCCAGGCCAGCAAGCTGATCGCAGAACAGGGCCGGTTGCTGATACGACTGATCCCGGCCAAGCGCCTGGCGCGACGCCGCCGGGCGCCGGAAGATCCAAACCAGACGCATGGCTCGGTCAAGGACATCGCGTTAGGTTGCGCTTTTCAGACCCGATCCATTTTGGCCACGTCTTCAAGAGGGCCTTTGGACTGTTGCCCAGCCACCTTCGCAAGCGCCGGGTGGGCTTCTGATGCCGCACTCGTCGCAACGGCTTGCTGCGCAAGACCTCGGCGGATGTCGACGAGCTCCCGCTCCAAGATCGTCAGCTCGTCGATGGCCGCTTTCAATTCGCTCTGAAGCGCGCGAAAGCGGATGCGATAGCCATGCCGCTTGGCACCGTTCAACGAGCCGATGATCGATTCCAGATTAGCGAAGGACTCGGCGTATTTTGCGGCCTTTTGCCTGGTCTCTTCGCTCTGTGCGATGAGATCGGCTGCGATCGATCGATGGCTCGACAGATAGCTGCTGAGCTGCAAAGTGGTTACATTGCTCATTTTCGACATCGGATTGGAGGGATGAGACAGAGCTCGGCGTGCACCGGGCGCCATCGCTTCGGATGGTTAAACCGGCGAGATCGTTGTTCCAACTCGGTTGACGAAAGCTGAACCTGCGACCATCGTGAAAGTACGGGTGTTCGCTGCGATTGTATGCTGCTCCTGTCGCAAGGAGACACCGATAAAGCAGCCTGAGTCGAGTTCATTTGAGCCCCGATCAAGTGTCCCCTGCCCGTGATGAGCAAGGCTGCGCGACGGCCGCTTCGGGGAAGCAAGCCGAACAAAGTCATACAATGCACCGAGCGCAGCCGCTGACCAATGGTGAACACGCTTTGACGGCTAAACATTTGTTGCACGGGGACCGGAAAGCTACGCAGCCCCAATTTTACCCACCATTAATCGCGACTTTTCTAGTTTTTTTCCAATTTTCACGGAATCCCAAGGGGGGACGCGATGCCGACGATCAGGACGACATTCATTATTCTAAGCAGCGTGGCTGTGCTGGCCGGCTTCGCTACAGCCATCTCGATCATAAAGTCGCGCGGGGCTTCAGCGGACGAAGCAGCGGCATATGACAACCGCTACCGTTCCTACCTTTTGGCAGACGAGCTCCGCCAGAGCTCGGATGATCTCACCCGCCTCGGCCGGACCTACGTGGTCACCGGCGATGCGTCCTACAAAACCCAATATCTCGACATTCTCGCCATCCGCAACGGCGACAAGCCGCGGCCGCAAGCCTATCACCGCATCTATTGGGACTTCGTCGCCGGCGGGACGGCGAAACCGCGGCCTGACTCGGAGACTGTTGCCCTATCGAAGTTGATGAAGCGGCAAGGCTTCACCGATGCCGAATTCCAGCAGCTTGAGCAGGCGCAGAAGAATTCGGACGGGCTCGTCAATCTCGAAGTCGAAGCGATGAACCTCGTCGAGGGCAAGGATAAGAACGGCCAGCCGATCGCCGCGCCGGATCGTACGAGGGCCATCGAACTGCTGCATTCGAAGACCTATCATCAATACAAGTCGCAGATCATGGAGCCGATCGATCGCTTCTTCGTCATGCTGGACGAGCGAACCCAGGCGAGCATCGACGATGCGTCGTCGCGAGCGACCTTGTGGCGAACCGCTTCGGTGGTCGCCATCGGGCTCTTGGTGATCTCGGTGCTGATGCTGTGCGCCTATATGTACCGTTTCGTGGTCCTGAGCCTGTCGAAGATCGAGACGACGACCCGAGCTTTGGCGGGGGGCAACTTCGACGTGGCGATCGAGGAGACCCACCGCAACGACGAAATCGGCATCATCGCGCAGTCGATGGTGGAGTTCCGCGACGGGCTGAAGCGCGCCAGGACCCTGCAGGCCGCGGAGGAGGCGGAGCATGCCGCGAAAGACCGTCGCGCCAATCTGCTCGACAGCCTCGTAAAGCGCTTTGAACAGACGATGCATCAGATCGTCGGCAGCGTCAGCAGCGCTTCATCGGAGCTGGAAGCGACCGCCAGCACTCTGACCAAGACGGCCAATCACACCCAGCAGCTGGCGGGCGTCGTGACCGATGCTTCGGAGAATGCCTCCACCAACGTCCAGTCGGTGGCATCTGCGACGGACGAACTCACCGCGTCGATTCACGAGATCAGTCGGCAGATGCAGGAGTCGACCAAGATTGCAGCTGCGGCTGTCGAGCAGGCCCGTGCCACCGACGACCGGATCAATACTTTGTCCGAGGCGGCGAACCGGATCGGAGATGTGATCAAGCTGATCACGACGATCGCCGAGCAGACCAATCTGCTGGCGCTCAACGCCACCATCGAGGCCGCCCGGGCCGGGGAGGCGGGTCGCGGCTTCGCCGTCGTGGCGCAGGAAGTGAAGGAACTCGCGGCCCAGACCGCGAAGGCAACGGGAGAGATTGGAGGCCAGATCACGTCGATTCAGAGTGCGACCAACGATTCTGTCGTCGCCATCAAGCAAATCGGCGATACCATTGCCCAGATATCCGGCATTGCCACCACGATCGCGGCTGCGGTGGAGCAGCAGGGCGCAGCGACCACCGAGATCGCCCGCAATGTGCAGAGGGCATCCGACGGCACCCGCGAGGTCTCAGGCAGCATCACCAAGGTCAATGCCGGCGCGCAGCAGACCGGCGCGGCGTCGTCGCAGGTGCTGGCCTCCGCCAACTCGCTGGCCGCGGAGAGCAGCAGGCTTCAAGCCGAAGTCGCGCAATTCCTCAGCGAGGTCCGCGCGGCCTAGCACATGGCGGCGCGGCGTCGGGGTAATACCGGCGCCGCCGCCGTACCAAGATGCTCTGCGCCTCGATGCCGCTCAGGCCGACGGTACAGAGGCGCTTCCGACGATGATCAGGCTGAATCGCCAGCACGCTCAGGTCACTATCGCGTCGACAAGGCGCGCCTGGCGATTTCGGCGAACTGCTCCGCTGCCGGCGAGAGTGTGAAGTCGGCCCGACTCAGCAGCGAGACGTGCCGTTTGACGATCGGCTGGCTCAGGGCAACGGCTGCAAGGGTTGGAAACTGCGCCTTGGGCAGCATGTGCGCCGGCAGGATGCTGATTCCGGCCCCCTCCGCGGTCAATGCCAGGGCCGTCGTGATGAGCGAGACTTCGAGGGCCGGCTTCAGCTCCTGGCCCGTCTGGCCCAAGGCCTCGTCGATCTGGGTCCGGATCCGCGTTCCGCGGCGCATGGTGATCAGGTCGGAGCCGGCGAGTTCGTCCCAGGTCAGGCGCCGACGCTTCTCGAACCGGCCGTTCCTGATGCCGATCGCCGAGAGCGGGCTTTCCATCAGCGTTTCGATCCGCGCCTCCGACGTACCATCGTCCTCGAAGCTGCCGATTCCGAACTCGGCGTGGCCGGCCATGACGAACGGCAGCAGTTCGTCCGGAGCGACATCGAACAGATCGATCCTGACCTCGGGATAGCGGGACCGAAACCTGGCCAGGATGCGCGGCAGCAGGGCCGAGGCTACACCGGCGGAGACTGCGAGGGCGATCCGGCCCGTCCTGACTTCGACGAGGTCGCGCATATGCTGCGCGAGGCCTCGTGCACTCGACAGGATCCGCTCCGCCGCGGGGATTGCTTCCCTGCACGCAGCCGTCGGGTGCAGTGCGCGCGTCGTCCGATCGAACAGCTTGACCTGGAAGTTCTCCTCGATCTGCCGGATGAGGAGGCTGATCGCCGACTGCGTCACGCGCAGCTCGGCCGCCGCCTTGGTGATGCTGCCGAGGCGATAGACCAGGACCAGCGCCTCGAGCTGCCGCATGGTCGGATTCATAAGCTAGCCTCATGAATTTATGAGAATTTTGTGGCTAATCGAAAGAGTTGGGGTGTGCAAGATAATTCTGACCGCGATCGCCATCCACGCGGCTGATATCGTCGGAAAAACGAAATACAGGGGGAGGGAGATTTGGCGCAGGCGATCAACATCGGCCGTTACATCGACGACCGTCCGCTTTCGGCCTTCCAGGTCCGCGCAATCTGTTTGTGTGCCCTCGTGATCGGGCTCGACGGCTTCGATGCCCAGGCGCTCGGCTTCGTCGCGCCGGCGCTCAGCAAGGACCTGCATCTGGCTCCCGGCGCGCTTGGTCCTGTCTTCGGCGCCTCGTTGTTCGGCGTGATGATCGGCTCGCTGCTGTTCGGCGCGCTGGCCGACTATTTCGGTCGCAAATGGCTGGTGATTGCGGGCGTGATCGTCTTTGCGCTGGGCTCGCTGGCGACCAGCAGGGCCGGAAGCGTTCAGGACCTCGTGGTCCTGCGCTTCCTGACCGGCCTCGGTCTTGGTGGCGTCCTGCCGAATGCGATCGCACTGACCGGCGAGTATTCACCGCAGCGCCGCCGGACGCTGCTGATCATGCTGATGTTCATGACGGTGTCGCTGGGATCGGCGATCGGCGGTTCGGTCGCGGCCAGGCTGATTTCGGCCTACGGCTGGCAGGGCATCTTCGTGATCGGTGGCGTGCTTCCGCTGCTGCTCTGCCCGGTCCTGATCGTATGGCTGCCGGAATCGCTGTCGCTGCTGGCGCTCGACCAGCGCAACAACGGCCGCGTCCGCTCACTCCTGGGGCAGATCGACCCGTCGGCAAAGTTCGCGGATGACGCGCGCTTCGCCGTCGTCGAGGAAAGCGGCAAGGGATTCCTGTTGCCGCAGCTCTTCGCCAACCGGCGGCTCGTGCCGACGCTGCTGTTGTGGATCATGTTCTTCATGAACATGCTCGACATCTACTTCCTCAACAGCTGGCTGCCGACGCTGACGCATGGCGTCGGCCTCGACGTCGAGGCCGCGATCGCCGTCGGGATCGCGTTCCAGCTCGGCGGAATGGTCGGCACGGTCGCGCTGGGATTGCTGATCGAGCGGCTCGGCTTCCATCGTGTCCTGTTCCTGACCTACGTCGCCGGCTTCGTCTCGATCGTGACCATCGGATTTGCCGGAGCCGTGCTGCCGATCCTGGTGCCGGCGGTCTTCATTGCGGGCGTCGCGGTCATCGGCGGCCAGATCGGCTGCAACGCCTATGCGGCGCGGCTCTATCCGACCTATATCCGCGCCACCGGAATCGGCTGGGCGCTCGGCATCGGCCGTTTGGGCTCGATTCTCGGCGTGACCGTCGGCGGACTGATGCTCGCCGCGCATTGGAGCGTCCCGTCGCTGTTCCAGACCAGCGCGGTGCCGCAGCTTTGCTCCGCGCTGGTGATCCTTGGCCTTGCCTTGCTCAGCATGCGCCGCGGCGGCGCGGTCAGCGGCCAGGCCCGGCACGACGAGCTTTCGGTGCCAGAGCGCGCCTGAGCCAGGTCGAGAACACGCGAGAAGAAAATGACATGAGAAACATCCAGACCCAGGTTTTGCAGACACAGGTCCTGATCGTCGGCGCGGGGCCAGTCGGCTTGACCGCCGCCATGGATCTCGCCTCCCGCGGCATCGACGTCGTCGTCGCCGAAATCCGCTCGCCCGGCGAGCCACCGAACGTCAAATGCAACCACGTCTCCGCGCGCTCGATGGAGGTGTTCCGCCGCCTCGGCATCGTCCGCGAGGTGCGCGAAGGCGGCTTGCCGGCCGACTTCCCGAACGACTGCGCCTATCGCACCGCCGTGGTCGGGCGCGAGCTGACACGGATCCCGATTCCCTGTCGCGCCGATCGCTACACCGCGACCGGCGGCCCCGATACCGACTGGCCGACACCCGAGCCGCCGCACCGGATCAACCAGATCTATCTCGAGCCGATTTTGTTTGCGGCCGCCGAGGCCCGGCCGGGAATCCGGATTCTCAATCGCGTTCAGGTCGCGCATTTCGATCAGGGCGCAGACGGCGTTGTGGCGCGGGCGCAGGCCCTGGATGATGACCAGACCATCACCATCGCGGCCGATTATCTGATCGGCTGCGACGGCGGCCGCTCGACCGTGCGCAGGCTGATCGGCTCGCGGCTGTCAGGCACCGACGTCGTGCAGCGGGTGCAGTCCACCCACATCCGCGCTCCCGCGCTGAAGGATCTGATCACCCAGAAGCCGGCCTGGATGACCATGTCGCTCAATCCGCGCCGCTGCGGCACGACTGTTTCGATCGACGGCCGCGACTTCTGGCTGATCCACAACCATCTCGCACCTGATGAGCTCGAGTTCGACAGCGTCGATCGCGACTGGGCGCTGCGCACCATTCTCGGCGTCGACGATCGCTTCCAATATGACATCATCAGCAAGGAGGATTGGGTCGGGCGACGCCTGGTCGCCGATCGCTTCCGCGACGGCCGTGCGTTCATTTGCGGCGATGCGGCCCATCTGTGGATTCCCTATGCCGGCTACGGCATGAATGCCGGCATCGCCGACGCCGTCGACCTCTGCTGGATTCTTGCGGGCGTGCTGCAGGGCTGGGCGAGCCCTGCGCTGCTCGACGCCTACGAGGCCGAGCGCCAGCCGATCACCGAGCAGGTGTCGCATTTCGCGATGAACCATGCGCTTGCCGTGATGGGGCAACGCCGCGCGGTGCCGCCCGAGGTCGAGATCGACGGCGAGGCAGGCGATGCCGCGCGCAGCAAGGTCGGCCAGGCCGCCTACGATCTCAACGTCCAGCAATATTGCTGCGCAGGCCTGAACTTCGGCTATTATTACGACCGGTCACCGATCATTGCCTATGACGGCGAGGCGCCGCCGCCCTACAGCATGGGCAGCTTCACAGCCTCGACCGTGCCGGGCGCCCGCGCGCCGCACGTCTGGCTGACTGACGGACGTTCGCTGCTCGATGCGCTCGGCTCCGCCTATACGCTGGTGCGATTCGCTAAAACCATCGATGCCGCACCGCTGGTGGACGCAGCCGCGCGTTCGGGCGTCCCCCTGACGGTGCTCGACGTCGATCGGGCCGGGGCAGGATTCGATTTTGCCGAGAATCTGCTGATGGTGCGCCCGGATACGCACATTGCCTGGCGCGGCCTGGCGGCGCCGCGGGATCCTGATCGGCTGTTCGAGCGATTGCGGGGAGCAGCTTCCGAGCCGGGCAGCCGTGAGCACGATTCTGCGGGAGAAGCAGCGGCTGCTCACATTGCTTGATCGGACATACGGCTTTCTTGTTTCAACGGGGGGACACAATGCGTCAAAGAACGATGGCTGCGATAGGAGCCGTTCTCATCTTGTTGGGTGGGATGCTGGCCTATTTCACTCAGACGACCAATGGCATTCGTATCGAAGACGTGCGCTTCAAGGGCGCCGCGGGCAATACCATGAGCGCCCTGGTCTATATTCCGCGAAATGCAAGCGAGAAGAGCCCCGCGCCCGGCATTCTCGCGGTCCATGGTTACATCAACTCGCGCGAGACTCAGGACGGTTTTGCGATCGAGCTCGCCAGACGCGGCTATGTCGTCGTTGCACTGGACCAGACCGGCCACGGCTACAGTGATCCGCCCGCTTTCGCGCACGGCTTCGGCGGTCCCGACGGCTTGGCCTATCTGCGCAGCCTGCCTTATGTCGACAAGGAGAACATCGGCCTTGAAGGCCACTCGATGGGCGGCTGGACGATTCTTGCCGCGGCTGCAGCGATGCCGGATGCCTACAAGTCGCTGGTGCTGGAGGGCTCGTCCACCGGAAAGCCTTTTGCAGCCGATGGCACGCCGACCTGGCCGCGCAACCTCGCCGTGGTGTTCTCGCAATACGACGAGTTCTCCGGAATCATGTGGGGCAGCGAGTATGCCAGGAATGTTCCTCGGTCGGAAAAGCTTGCCGCCGTGTTCAGTGCTGCGGTCCCGATCGAGCCCGGCAGGATTTATGGCGACATCAGCAAAGGCACGGCGCGGGTTCTCTATACCCCGGCCATCACGCATCCGGCCGATCATTTCTCGCACGAAGCCATCGGTGACAGCCTCGACTGGTTCAGCAAGACGCTCGCCGGCGGCACGCCGCTGCCGCCGACCGATCAGATCTGGCTCCGCAAGGAGATCGGCACATTGATCGCCCTCATCGGCTTCTTTGTTCTGCTGCTCGGGGTCTTCGACCTGCTGCTGACCTCGTCGGCCTTTGCTTCGCTTCGGACCGGGCCGGTCCATTCGGATGCGACGAGTGTCGCGCTGCCTAAAGGCGGACGCTGGTGGGCCGTGTTCTGGATTTCTGCGCTGCTGCCTGCGATCACTTACTATCCCGCCTTTGCGATCGGAAATGCGTGGCTGCCGGCATCGCGCGTCCTCCCGCAGGCTTTCACGACAGAGATCGCGATCTGGGCGCTGCTCAACACGGCGATTACGTTGGCGCTGCTGCCGTTCATGCCGCGGCGTATCGCCCGCAAGGGTATTGCGGGGCCGGCCGTCTTGATCGCACTGGCGACGGTCGCTGTCGGCGTTGTGACCGTCTGGCTTGCCGACCTCCTGTTCAAGATCGACTTTCGCTTCTGGGTCGTGGCGCTCAAACTGCCGAGTGCGACGCAATTGACGATCATGCTGATCTATCTGGTTCCCTTTACGCTCTTCTTTGTCGTCGCGCTGCGCGCGCTGCACGCCAATTTCAGCCGGCTCGATGCGCCGGCGATGGGTCACTATGTCACGACCATCCTGGTGCTCTCGCTCGGGATTTTCATTCTGATCGGCGGCCAATATCTGGCGATGTGGCTTGGTGGAAAATTGATCAATCCGTTCCCGGCCTCGCCGGTCGTACCGCTCTCGACCATCATCGGCATTCAGTTCATCCCGCTCCTTGCCGCCATTGCCGTAATCTCGACCTTCACGTGGCGACGTACCGGCACGTCACTGCCCGGAGCCCTGATCTGTGGCCTGCTGGTCACCTGGTACATCGTGGCCGGAACAGCGACGCAAGCTGCGGTCTGAGTCCGCTCCGCCATACGCTGCGTGCCATCAGAAGCTGAGCTGCCATGACGACCTACAGCACCGCGCACTACTTCCTCGAGGCCCTCGTTGACCTCGGGGTCGACTATATCTTTGCCAATCTCGGCACCGACCACGTCTCGCTGATCGAGGAGATCGCGCGCTGGGACAAAGAGGGACGACGGCATCCCGAGGTTATCCTGTGTCCGCACGAGGTGGTCGCGGTCCACATGGCGGCCGGCTATGCGTTCGCAACAGGCCGCGGCCAGGCCGTATTCGTCCACGTCGATGCCGGCACCGCCAATGCGTGCATGGCGATCCAGAATCTGTTTCGCTATCGGCTGCCGGTCATGCTGTTGGCGGGCCGGGCGCCGTTCACCCTGCATGGCGAACTCAGGGGATCGCGCGACACCTATGTCCACTTCGTCCAGGACAGTTTCGATCAGGCGAGCATCGTACGCCCTTATGTGAAATGGGAATACACGCTGCCATCGGGCGTGGTCGTGAAGGAGGCGCTGGCACGTGCGGCGGCGTTCATGCACAGCGATCCACCGGGGCCGGTCTACATGATGCTGCCCCGCGAGACCCTCGCGGAGAGCTGGGACGCGCAGCAAATGCCCGCCTACCCGCCGGCGCGGTATGGCCCGGTCAAGGCCGGCGGGATCGAGCCGGCGCGGGCGCATGAAGTGGCTGAAGCGCTGATGGCGGCCGAGAATCCGATCGCGCTGACCGCCTATCTCGGCCGCAATCCAGATGCCGTCGCGGTGCTCGAACGGCTGGCGCTTGCCTGCGGCATTCGCGTCGCCGAATTCAATCCGGTGACGGTGAACATTCCCCAGGACTCGCCGTGCTTCGCCGGTGGCGATCCGTCCGCCCTGGTCGCCCATGCCGACCTCGGCCTGCTCGTCGATACCGACGTGCCCTTCGTCCCGCAGTCCGTGAAGGCCGCGGATGGGCTGCGCTGGATCCAGATCGACATCGATCCGCTCAAGGCCGATATCCCGATGTGGGGCTTTGCCACCGACCTGCGCATCGCCGGTGATTCGGCGATCATCCTGCGACAGGTGTTGGAGGCCGTCGAAGCGCGCGGCGATGACGACTATCGCAGGAAAGTGCGTCGCCGGATCGAGAGCTGGGAGCCACTGCGCGAGGCCGGCCAGGCGAGGCGACGAGCCGCGGCCACGGAAAGAGGCGAATCGGGCGCGATCAATCCCGCCTTCCTTTTCTCGCGGCTGCAGGCACTCTTGTCGGAACACGACGTCGTCCTCAACGAGGCCGTCCGCAACGCACCGGTCCTGCAGCAGCAGCTGCGCCGCACCAAGCCTCTGACCTATGTGGGTCTGGCCGGCGGCGGGCTCGGCTTCAGCGGCGGCATGGCGCTCGGACTGAAGCTGGCCGATCCGGCGCGCCGGATCGTGCAGGTCGTCGGCGACGGCGCTTTCCACTTCGCCGCGCCGGATACCGTCTACGCCGTGTCGCAGCAATATCGGCTGCCGATCTTCACCGTCATTCTCGACAATGGCGGCTGGCAGGCCGTCAAGGCCGCAGTGCAACGGGTTTATCCCGACGGAGAAGCGCAGCGGGCCGACGCGTTCCTGTCCAGGCTTCGGACCGGACGCCAGGACGAGCAGCGGCATTTCATCGACATTGCCCGTGCCTTCGGCGCTCATGGCGAACGGGTGAGCGATCCGAATCGGCTTGATGAAGCAATCACCCGCTGTCTCCGCGCGGTCGACGCGGGATGCACCGCCGTCCTGCATGTCGACCTCGTGCCGCTGTAGGGCGGGGCATGACACGGTTATTGGGCAACCAATGAGCGCTACAAGACTCCCCCGGTTCCCCACCGCCCAACTTCCCCCGGGTTCCCGCCGCCCAACTTTAAGACACCGGCGACGGCTTCCTTAACCCGTTATTTACCGTAACCGACAAAAGTCAGACTTCGAGGCAGACGACCCGCGCCGAATTCGATTGTCTCGCAAGCGGCACGCGTGGGGAGACTGGAGGCGTCGGGTGGGCGCGGAGTCGGAACCGGACAGAGTCATGAATTCGCGCGTATCGTGGAGTGTTGACGGTATCGATCCATCCGTCAGGGAGCGGGCCGAAGCCGCTGCCCGCCGTGCCGGCATGTCACTCAACGATTGGCTGAACTCCACGCTCGGCGAGACGGCCCCGCCGAACTTTCGCAGCCCTTACGAACAGCCGCGTCAGGATCAACGTCACGATCCGCGTTCGCAGCAGCAGGACATTCAGAACCAAGGAATTGGTCAGGCGAGTCGCGAAGTCGCCGATATCCATCAGCGGCTCGACGCGATCACCCGGCAGATCGAACGGATTTCGAAGCCCGCCGCGCCGCGCCAAGACTCTTCCCGTGAAAGAGACGTCTCGCGCGAGCAGGGCGTGGCCCGCCAGCTCAACGATGCGATCTCGCGGCTCGATGCCCGCCTGTCGCAGATCTCGCGGCCGCAGCAACCGCAGCCGCAGCAGCCTCCGGCGCCACGCGCGACGCCTGCGCCCTCACCCGTTGAAACGCGCCATCGCCAGGCCGATGCGGTCGAGCGCGCGGCCGCGCAGGTCTATCGCAACTCGCCGCCGCTGAGTCCCGCCTCGTTCGACGTCGCGGTCGCCGAGATCACCGCACGGCAAAGCGAGCTTGACGGATTCGCACCGCGGCAGGTGCCGCCGCGCGCTGCGCCGCCGATCGCTCCGTCTGCGCCTGTCTATGCTCCGCCGCCACCGCAGGCGGGGCCGGATTTCTCCGCGCTCGAGCGCCATCTGCTCAAGATCACCAGCCAGATCGAGTCGCTGCAGCGGCCTGACCATACCGAGCAGGCCATCAACGGCTTCCGCGCCGAGCTAGCCGAGATCCGCAACGTCATCACCGAGGCGATGCCGCGGCGCGCGATCGAATCGATCGAGAACGAGATCCGCTCGCTGCACCGCCGCATCGACGAGACCCGCTCCAACGGGACCGACGGCCAGGTGCTGTCAGGCATCGAGCGCGCGCTTTCCGACATCAAGCAGGTGCTGCGCACGCTGACGCCGGCCGAGCAGCTCACCGGCTACGACGAGGCGATCCGCAATCTCGGCGCCAAGCTCGACCTGATCCTGCGCGCCAATGACGATCCCTCGACGGTGCGCCAGCTCGAAGGCGCGATCTCGGCGCTGCGCGGCATCGTCTCCAACGTCGCCTCCAACGAAGCGCTGGCCCGCCTCGCCGAGGACGTGCAGCTGCTGTCATCCAAGGTCGATCAGCTCAATCGCGCCTCGGACCGCGGCGACAGCTTTGCGGTGCTGGAGCAGCGCATCGCCGCGCTCACGACCGCGCTGGAAACGCGCGAGCGGCCGGCGCCTGCCGAGAGCACCGAACATCTGGAAGCCGCGATCCGCGCGCTGTCCGACCGTTTCGACCGCATGCAGGTCGGCAACGACTCCGCCTCGACCTTTGCGCATCTCGAGCAGCGCGTCTCTTATCTGCTGGAGCGGCTCGAGTCCGCCTCGGATCAGCGCGGCAGCAATTTCAGCCGTGTCGAGGACGGGCTGCACGACATCCTGCACCACCTCGAGCGGCAGCAGGCGACCTATGCCGCGCTGGCCGAGAGCCGCAATTCAGCGCCGCCGCCCGATTCCGGCATGGTCGATCTCGTCAGGCGCGAGCTGTCCGACATCCGTTTCAGCCAGGCCGAGACCAACCGCGGCACCCAGGATTCGCTGGAGGCCGTGCACAACACGCTCGGCCACGTCGTCGATCGCCTCGCCATGATCGAGGGCGACCTGCGCGCGGTGCGCGCCGCGCCGCCCGCGCCTGCGCCGATGCCGGTGGCCGCGCCATTGCCGATGGCGGCTCCCGTCGAGCCGGTGCCGATGGCGCGCGAGCAATGGCAGCCTCAACCGCCGCAACCGAAATACGATCCGAAGCCCGAGCTGCCGAATCCCGCCGCCCAGCCGCACGCGCATTCCGGCTTCGTCGCCGCGCCGCGCGAATTCCACGCCGCCGCCCCCACCGCGCCGCCACCGGTGCCGGTGGCGCAGCAAGCTACACCGCCTTTGCCACCGCGCGCGATCAGCGAGATCCTCGAGCCGCACACCGCCCCAGTGCGCGCCGCGATCGCGCCCGAACTGCCGCCGGATCATCCGCTCGAGCCGGGCACGCGTCCGGGCGGCCGCCCCGCCACGACGTCCGAGCGCATTGCCGCGTCCGAAAGCGCGATCAGCGAAATCCCGGCTGCGCCCAAGGAGCCGGTGTCGTCGTCGAGCTTCATCGCAGCCGCGCGCCGCGCCGCACAGGCCGCCGCCGCGCAGCCACAGGAAAAGCCCGCCCGCGGCGTCAAGGCCGCGATCGCGGCGCGCAGCAAGGACAAGGCTCAAGGCAAAGCCCAGGCCGCCGCTTCGGAAGGCGGCTCGACCATCACCTCGAAAATCCGCTCGCTGCTGGTCGGCGCCAGCGTGGTCGTGATCGTGCTCGGCACCTTCAAGATGGCGATGAACCTGCTCGAAGGCGGCAGCGTGCCGCCGGCGCCGCAGGCGATGGAGAATACCAGCCAACAGGCACCGCAGGCGCCGCCGCCAGTCGAGAGCAAGCCGCCCGAGCAGGTCACGCCGTCGATGACCTCGCCGACACCGATCGGCAAGCAGTCCCTGAACAATGCCGCGCCGGCGGCGAGCTCCGGCAGCACGGCTTCGGTCGAAATTCCCCCCGCGCCCGCAGCAGCGCCGCTTCCGCCCGCGGCGAACGGCGATGTCACCGGCGCGCTGTCAGGCACCAGCCGCGCGCGGCTCGGCGTGGTCCAGATCCCGCCGAGCGAGAAGCTGCCTGACGGCATCGCCGGTCCCGCTTTGCGCGTCGCTGCGATGAAGGGCGATGCGACCGCGGCCTACGAGATCGGCGTGCGCTTTGCCGAGGGCAAGGGCGTCGCTGCGAATTACGACGAAGCCGCCAAGTGGTACGACCGCGCCTCGCAGGCCGGCGTGGTGCCCGCAACCTTCCGCCTCGGCACGCTTTATGAGAAGGGCCTGGGCGTGAAGAAGGACGCCGACATCGCCCGCCGCTACTACACGCAGGCGGCCGAACGCGGCAACGCCAAGGCGATGCACAATCTCGCGGTGCTCGACGCCGACGGTGGCGGACGCGGCGCCAACTACAAGAGCGCGGCGCAGTGGTTCCGCAAAGCCGCCGACCGCGGCGTCGCCGACAGCCAGTTCAACCTCGGCATCCTCTACGCCCGCGGCATCGGCGTGGAGCAGAACCTCGCCGAATCCTACAAATGGTTCAGCCTGGCGGCCGCCCAGGGCGATGCCGATGCGGCCGGCAAGCGCGACGATGTCGCCAAGCGCCTCGACCCGCAATCGCTCGCCGCCGCCAAGCTCGCGATCCAGACCTTCAGCGCCGAGCCGCAGCCCGACGACGCCGTCAACGTGGCGACGCCCGCCGGCGGCTGGGACAGCGCCCCGCAGGCGGCCACCAAGCCCGCGCCGAAGCCGGTCGCAACGAAGAAGACGGCGTCGGCGGCGCATTGAACGCGGTTAGCTATCATCAGTCATTCCGGGACGGGCCGCAGGACCGAACCCGGAATCTCGAGATTCCGGGTTCGATGCTTCGCATCGCCCCGGAATGACAGTCTGCATCACGGCGCCTCGATCACGGTCGGCACGCCGGGCTCCAGCAATCGCAGCCGCGGCCCGAACCCGAGCACGTCAAACGTCTTGCGCAAATCCTCGCCGTTCTGGCGGAAATGCGCCCAGCCTTCGGTGTGCACGGGCACGATCATCGCATCGGGAAAGGCGCGCGCGGTCTCGATGGTGTCGTTGGTGTCCATGGTGAGATGGAACGGGCCACGCGTTTGCGCGGCGCCGGCAAACGGCAGCACCACGCCGCACTTGAAGCGGCGCGCAACTTCGGCGACGCCGTCGAACCAGGTGGTGTCGCCGCTGATATAGACCGCGCTCGTGTCCTTGCGGCTCGATTGCACCACGAAGCCGATGACATCGCCCGACAACGGCTCGATGCCGGCAGGGCCGTGACGCGCCGGTGTCGCGGTGATGGTCAGCGTGTTGCCGTCGTCGTCCTTCAGATGCGCGGTTGCCCAGGGCGCGAGGCCCTCGACATGGCCGCCGAGGCGTTTGGCGCCGGCCTCCGTCGTCAGCGCGCGTGGTGCTTTCAGCAAGAAGACGCGCCCTGAATTGTCGAGATTGTCCGAATGCTGGTCGTGGCTGAGCAGCACGGCATCGATGGGGCCGATCGCATCGGCCTTCACCGCCGGGCCGGTGGTCTTCTCCAGCTTCACATGCGGCAATTGATAGGCGCCCGGCGCATCGAAGGTGGGATCGGTGAGCAGGCGAAAGCCGTCGATCTCGATCAAGGCGGTGGGGCCGCCGATCAGGGTGATTGAAACGGGCATGCGGAACTCCTCTTACACCACCGGCTTTGCCGGGCGCGTCACCAGGTAAATGCCGAGCGCCACCGGAATGATCCCGAAGAGGTCGCGCGCCTCGACGTGTTCGCCGAGCACGAGAAACGCGAACAGCATGCCGAGCGGCGGCATCAGGAAATGATAGGCGCTGGCCGCGGTCGCGCCACACACTTTCAGGAGATGAAACCAGAGCCAGGAGGCGAGGATCGAGCCGCCGAGCACGAGGAAGGCGAAGGCGCCAATCAGGCCCGGGGTAAAGTCGATCGCGCGAACATGCGCGAAGGTGAACGCGATCGGCGCGAGCACGATGCCCGCTGCGAGGCTCTGCACGCCATTGCCGATCCACAACGAGCCCTTCGGCGCGAGCAGCTTGAACAGAATGGTGCCTGAAACGATGGAGGCGAGCGAGGCCAGCGTGAAGACAATGCCGTGCGGGCTGTCGGTGCCGACCGAGAGACGGTGCCACACGATCGCCGTCACGCCGACGACGCCGAGCAAAAGGCCGCTCGCCTTGCGCCAGGTCATGCCTTCGCCGAGCAACAGTGCGGCGAGCGCCGCCGTGAACACCGGATTGGTCGAGACGATCAGCCCGCCGAGGCCGGCGGAGACCGATTGCAGGCCGGTATAGCCGAGCCCGAGATAGAGCGCGTTGTTGGCGATGCCGAGCACCGCGAAGATCGCGGCGTCGCGCCAGGACAGTGACCAGGCTTCGCCACGGATCAGCGTGGCACCCAGGATCAGGATGCCGGCCAGCGAGAAGCGCGCGGCGAGCAGGATCAGCGGCGGGCAATGGGTGACGCCGATCTTGCCGGCGACGAAGGCGTAGCTCCAGAGCAAGCAGAACAGGCCGATGGCGAGCGGCAGCGTGTTGAAGCGGGTGCGGGGAACCGAAATCGAAGGCGCAAGCGACATGAGGCATTCTCCTGAACCCCCGATCTAGGGACGCCGCTTGCCATTTGGAAATTAAATGATTAACTGCGGATCAGTTGGTTTTCGAATGGAGGCTGATATGCTCGATCTCGAGCTTCTGCGCAGCTTCGTCTCGGTGGTCGAGGCCGGCGGCTTCACCCGCGCCGGCGAGCGCGTCCACCGTACGCAGTCGACCGTGAGCCAGCAGATCAAGCGGCTGGAGGAGGATGTCGGCCAGGTGCTGCTGCACCGCGACGGCAAGGACGTGCGCCCGACCGAGGCCGGCGAGCGGCTGTTGTCCTACGCGCGGCGGCTGCTTTCGCTTGCGGAAGAGGCGCGCGACGTGCTGCGCCAGCCGGGCGGCGAAGGCGCGATCCGGCTCGGCATCCCCGAGGATTTTGCGGCCTATCGGCTGACGAAGCTGCTGGGCACGTTCTCGCGCTCGCACCCGGGCCTGCGCCTCGACGTGCGCGCCGACCAGAGCAAGCACCTCGCCCGCGATCTCGAACGCGGCGAGCTCGATCTCGCGCTCTACAAGCGCGCGGCCGGCGAGAAGGGCGCGATCGCGGTGTGGCCGGAGCGGGTGCACTGGGTCACCAGCAAGAGCCATCCGGTCGACGTCGACGTGCCATCAGTGCCCCTGATCGGCTTTCCGCTCGGCTGCGTCTATCGCGCCGGCGCCATCCACGCGCTGGAAAGCGCGGGCCGCGCCTGGCACACCGCCTACACATCATCGAGTCTCTCCGGCATCCAGGCCGCGGTGGCCGCGGGCATGGGCTTAAGCATCCTGTCGGAGATGTCGATCCAGTCCGACCACCGCGTGCTGACCGCGAAGGACGGCTTTGCGCCGATCAACAAGACGGAGGTGGCGCTGATGGCCTCGCCCAATGCGAGCCCCGCGACGCTGCGGCTGGCGGATCGCTTGGCGGAGTTCTGCGAGGACGTGCAGGCGAAGGCGGCGTGAGCTTGCGAGATGCGTAGGGTGGGCAAAGGCGCGAAGCGCTGTGCCCACGATCCTTCAATAATTAGCAGGTGGTGGGCACGCTACGCTTTGCCCACCCTACGAGAGCAGCGCCTTCAGTAACACCTTGACGCCGCTATCGCGTGCACGCGGCGATCGCCGAGGAGATGGGCGACAAAGCCGGTCTTCGCAAAGATCCTTGCAAACGCGGCGTCGCGGATGCTGAGGCCGCCGGCATAGGCGCCGAAGGCCGGCATCACGGCGCGCATTCCGTCGCTGGCGAAGCAGCGTCGCTCCATCGATCGGCCGCGGGCGGAGATGCGGGCCTTGGGGTGCAGATGGCCGGCAATCTCGCCAGGCGCGCCTGATGGCTCGTGGCGGAAGGTGATGGGGCCAACAGCAACTTCGTCGGCGACGGTACCGCCGAGATCGCGCGGCAGCATCGGATCGTGATTGCCCGAGATCCAGATCCAGTCGCGGCCGCTCTGTAGCGCGGCGACGGCATCGCGGTCCTCCGCGGACAGGCGCTCATGCGCGGTGCGATCGTGAAAGCTGTCGCCGAGCGCGATGACCGTTTTGGGATTATGGCGGGAGATGACAGCAGCGAGCCGGCCAAGTGTCGCGACGGTATCGTAGGGCGGCAGCAGCACGCCGCGGGTGGCGAAGCTCGAGCCCTTCTCCAGATGCAGATCGGAGACGACCAGCAGGCGCTGCTCGTCCCAGAACAGCGCGCCGGAGAGATCGGCCGCGAAGGTCACATTGATGATGGTGACTCTGGAAACGCGCATGTCCTCGTCATCCCCCGAAATCAGCGCGCCTGCCGTCACGTCTTACCCGCTTCTATCCATCGCCTCTTTGACGAGTTCATCCGCGGCTTCGGCCAGCAGCTCGTCTGCAGCTTCGCCATAAACTGACTCGCGGCCGATTTCCAGCATCACGGGGACGGCGAGCGGGGAGACGCGGTCGAGTTCCCGGTGGGTAATGCGGCCCTGGATGCGCATCAGCATGTCGCTGAGGCGGCGCAGATCCAATAGGCCGGTGGCGGCATCGGCGCGCGCGGCGCGCAGGAGGACGTGATCGGCCTGATGCTTGCGCAGGACGTCGTAGACGAGGTCGGTCGAGAACAGCACCTGGCGGCGGCTCTTCTCTTCGCCGGTGTGGCGGCGCGCGATCAGGCCGGAGATGATCGCGCAGTTGCGGAAGGTGCGCTTCATCAGCGCGGATTCGGCGAGCCAGGCCTCCAGATCGTCGCCGAGCATATCAGGATCGAACAACCCGTCGAGATCGATGCGGCCGTCCCTGATCATGAAAGAGAGGTCGCCGAGCCCCCAGATCGCAACCGCATATTCATTGGCGACGAAGCCGAGCGGCCGGGCGCGAGCGCGCTCGAGCCGACGCGTCAGCAGCATGCCGAGGGTCTGGTGCGCGAGGCGGCCCTCGAAGGGATAGCAGACGATGTAGTGCTTGTTGGCGCGCGGAAAGCTTTCCACCAGCAGCTCGCGCACGGCAGGCACGCGGCTGACGTCCTTCTGCAGCGACAACCAGTCGCGCACCTGCTCGGGCAAGCCACCCCAAGCACGCCCGTCGTCGAGCAGACGGCGGACGCGTTCGGCGAGATAGGTCGAGAGCGGGAATTTGCCGCCCATATAGGACGGCACTTTCGGGTCCTTGTCATGCGCGCGCGAGACATAGACCTGATCCTCGACCAGGGTTTCGTAGCGCACCACCTCGCCGGAGAATACGAAAGTGTCACCCGGACTGAGGCCTTCGATGAAGGCCTCCTCGATCTCGCCGAGCAAGCGGCCGCCGCGCGCGATCACCCCCGTCGAACCGTGACCGCCGCCGCGCGAGCGCACCAGCCGCACTTTCAGCATGTCGTCCTCGACGATGGTGCCGACATTCATCCGGTAGCTCTGCCGCACTTTTGGATTGGCGACGCGCCAGCGGCCCTCCTTGTCCTGCTTGATGCGGGCGAAGCGCTCATAGGTCTTCAGCGCGTAGCCGCCGGAGGCGACGAAATCGACGACGTCGTCGAAATCCTGCCGCGACAGGTCGGCATAAGGCGCGGCGGTGCGGACCTCGGCATAGAGTTCATCGGAGAGAAACGGCTCGCCGCAGGCACAGCCGAGCACGTGCTGGGCCAGCACGTCGAGCGCGCCGGTACGCAAGGGCGGGGTGTCCTGCGCATTCTCGGCGATGGCATCGATGGCGACGCGGCATTCCAGCACCTCGAAGCGGTTGGCGGGCACCAGCACGGCGCGGGAGGCTTCGTCGAGACGGTGATTGGCGCGGCCAATGCGCTGCATCAGGCGCGAGGAGCCCTTGGGCGCGCCGATATTGACGACGAGATCGACGTCGCCCCAGTCGACGCCGAGGTCGAGCGAGGAGGTGCAGACCACGCCGCGCAAGCGTCCTGCCGACATCGCATCCTCGACCTTGCGGCGCTGCGCGACGTCGAGCGAGCCGTGATGCAGCGCGATGGCAAGGCCGTCGTCGTTCATGCTCCAGAGATTCTGGAACAGCATCTCGGCCTGGCTGCGGGTGTTGACGAACACCAGCGTGGTCTTGTTCTGCTTGATCAGCTCGTAGATTTCGGGGAGCGCGTGACGCGCGCTGTGGCCGGCCCAGGGCAGGCGCTCGCTTGTGTCGAGCATCTGAACCAGCGGCGGCGCGGCGCCGCCGGCGACGACGATATCGGCGGCAACTTCCTTGCCTTCGGGCTGCGGCACCAGGAAGCGCGCGAGCTGCTCCGGCTCCGCCACGGTCGCCGACAGTCCGATCGCGCGCATCTGCGGGGCGAGACGCCACAGCCGTGCAAGGCCGAGCGACAGCAGATCGCCGCGCTTGGACGTCACCAGCGCATGCAGCTCGTCGAGCACGATGCGCTTCAGCGAGGAAAACAAAAACGGCGCATCGTCGGAGGACAGCAGCAGCGCGAGCTGCTCCGGCGTCGTCAGCAGAATGTCGGGCGGATAACGCCGCTGCCGCTGGCGCCGCGACACCGGCGTGTCGCCGGTGCGGGTCTCGACCTTGATTGGCAGGCCCATCTCGGCGATGGGGCGCTCGAGGTTGCGGGCGATGTCGACGGCGAGCGCTTTCAACGGCGAGATGTAGAGGGTGTGGAGACCGGCGCTGCGCTGCACGCTGCGGCCGGTGGAGACGAGGGATTTCGCGGGCGTCGCCGGCGCAGAGCTCAGTTCCACCAGCGTCGGCAAGAATCCCGCCAGCGTCTTGCCGGCCCCGGTCGGAGCGATCAGCAAGGCCGATCGATCCTCACGCGCCTTTTCCAGCAGCGCGAGCTGATGTTCGCGCGGCGTCCAGCCGCGGGCCGCAAACCATTGCTGGAAACGGTCGGGCAGCAGCGGGGCCGGCTCGGCCGGAATTTTGAGGATGCGGGGCGGCACGGCGTTAGAGGTAAGCCGTGGGGGCGGGTTCGTCGAGGGGGAGGAGGTCTCGTAGGGTAGGCAAAGCGAAGCGTGCCCACGCATTTTTACAATCGAGAGGAATGGTGGGCACGGCGCAAGGGCGCCTTTGCCCACCCTACGGCATCTCGATTGTGGAGACCCGCTACTCCACCACCGGCTTGTCGGAGACCTCCCAATCCTTGCCGTTGAAGACCTGGATGAACAGCGTCTTCATCGGCGTGTAGTCGTCCGGTGTGTAGCTGTAGGTGACGCCATCGAGGAAGAAGGGCGAGTGGAAGCCATTGAGGTTTGAGGCCTGCTTCAGCACATTGGCCCGCGTCAGCTCATCGCCGCAGCGGCGCAGGATCTCACCCATGGTCACGGCCTGGCCGTAGCCGGCATAGGCGATGGTGTTGTCAGGAGCGACGTTCGGCAGATATTTCTTGCGCAGCTCCTCGAATGCCATGGGCCCCGGGTCCTTTTCCCAACGGCCAGGCCCGGCATCCTTCGCATAGCTGATCGAGACGATGTCCTTGGCATTCTCGAAGCCCGCGGCGCTGAGGATGGATTTGCCGGTCGAGCCGGCCGAGAGCAGCTGCAGCGGCTTCCAGCCGAGCTCGGCCACTTTCCGGATCGACTGCGACGACGCCTTGCCGGTGGAGATGTTGTAGAAAACGTCCGCGCCCGATTTCGACAGGTTGATCAGCTGGGAATCGACCGTCGGATCGGTGAGATCGTAGGTCTGCTCCATGATCACCTGCGCCGTGCCGCCGGCATCCGCCAGCACCTTCTTGAAGGGCCCAAGGAAATCGCGGCCGAAATCGTCGTTCTGGTAGAGGATGCCGATCCTGGCATTCGGCTTCACGTTGATGACGTGTCGCGCTAGGATGCGCGCTTCGGTCGGATAGAGCGGCAACCCCGCCATCGTCCATTTGAACTCTTTCGGATTGTTCCACTTCGAGGCGCCGGTGTTGAGCAGCAGCTGCGGCACGCCCTTGGCGTTCAGATATTTGTGCACGGCGGTTTGCGGCGCGGTGCCGAGCGAGCCGTAGAGCGCGAGCACCTCCTCCTGCTCGACCAGGCGCCGCGTCGCCTCGACGCATTTCGGCGCGCTGTAGGCATCGTCGAGCGTGAGGAAGTTGACCTTGCGTCCGTTGATGCCGCCGCCCTCGTTGAGCATCTGGAAATAGGCCTCGCCGACGCGCCCCAGCACGCCGTAGAGCGAGCCGGGACCGGAATGCGGCACGGTCTGGCCGATCTTGATCTCGGTATCACTGGCGCCGGCATCGTATTTCTTCTCGGCGGCCCGGACATAGGGCGCGGGCAGAACGGATGCGGCGATGGTGGCGAACGCGGCGGCGCTGACATCGCGCCGCGATGGATTCCTGGTCATTGTTTCTCTCCCTGGTTCTGCGCATTGTGCTGGGAACGCAGCGCAGCTCGCAAGTCCGAAGACGCCGCTTTGCAACGCAATGACGCTGAATTGCAGGGTGTTTAGCGCCTAGACTCAAGTTTTCTCGGCGACGATGACGAGGCCGCGCACCGGCTCGTTGTTCTCGTTGCGCGGCGAGCACGGCTCAAGCGTGACGAGCTTCAGGGTGGCCTTCGCAATCGCACCCCGCACATATTCCGCCGAATGGGCATAGCGCAGGCCTTCGCCGAGCACGATGCCATCGCCGTCATGCGTCTCCAGCGTGAAGGCGAGCACTCCGCCTGATACGAGCACGCGCCTGGCCTCGTTCAGCACAGGCGCGAGATCGGAGAGATAGACGAACGCATCCGCGGCGACGACGAGGTTCGCGCTGGCATCGGGCTTGGTGCGCAGGCCCTCGACCATGTCGGCGACTTCGAGCTCGGCATAGAGGTTGGTGGCGCGTGCCTCCTTGATCATGCCTGATGACAGATCGATGCCGATGAAATGGTCGACCTGCTTGGCAAAGGCTGCCGCGGCAAGCCCGGTGCCGCAGCCAAGATCGATGGTGCGCTTGAAGAAGGCCGGCTTCTTCGCCGCGACGCGCGCGGCCAGCACCGCCTTGAAGATCACGCTAGGAGCGCGATAGCCGAGATCGTTGATCAGCGCATGCTCGAAGCGCGGAGCGTATTGGTCGAACAGCGCCTGCACATAGGCCTTGGGCATTTCCGCCATTTCAGTATCGCCCAGCCGCATCAGATGGAGACCGGCCCCGTGCTGATCCTCGGGGTCGGATCGCCGCGCTTCCCGGAACGCTGCGATGGCCTTGTCGCGCTCGCCGAGCTGCTGGCGGATCTCGCCAAGCGTGAACCAGGCCGAGGTGAAGTCAGGGGCGAGCTCGATCGCCTGCTCCAAGAGATCGGCGGCGGCGGGCAGGTCGCCCTTGAGCTGGAGGTCGCGCGCGAACTCGAAACGGCGGTCGGCCATGAGATCGCCGGAGGTCAGGAACAGGCGGAGCGGCATTGCAGGAACCGATTGTCATTGCCGGGCTTGACCCGGCAATCCATCAAAAAAGACCTCTTTAAGAGGATGGATGCGCGGGTCAAGCCCGCGCATGACGGGTTAATTTGGAGCACGATGTTCCTATATGACGATCATGCGCCCGCAAGACATCCTGCTGCCAACTGCTGACGGCCTGTGCTGCAAGCCCGGCGGCTTCCATATCGATCCGATCCGCCCGGTCGAGCGGGCATTGATCACCCACGGCCATTCCGACCACGCCCGCGCCGGCCATGGCGCCGTGCTGGCGACGCAGGAAACGCTCGACATGATGCGGCTGCGCTACGGCGAGAATTTTGCCGGCTCGACGCAAGTCATCAGCTATGGCGAAGAGCTCCGGCTCGGCGACGTCAAGGTCAAGTTTCACCCGGCCGGCCATGTGCTGGGCTCGGCGCAGATCGCGGTGACAGCCAAGGACACCTGCATCGTCGCATCAGGCGATTACAAGGATGCGCCCGACCCGACCTGCGCCCCGTTCGAGCTGGTGCCTTGCGATGTCTTCATCACCGAGGCGACGTTCGGCCTGCCGGTGTTTCGGCACGGCGATGCGGCCCTCGAGGTGAAGAAGCTGCTGGCCTCGGTCGCGCTGTTTCCCGAGCGCGCCCATCTCGTCGGCGCCTATTCGCTCGGCAAGGCCCAGCGTGTGATCGCGCTGCTGCGCAAGGCAGGCTATGACGCGCCGATCTATCTGCATGGCGCGATGGAGAAGATCACCGCGTATTATCAAAGCCGCGGCATCGACCTCGGCGAGCGGCGGCCGGCGATGGGCATGAAAAAGGCGGCACTCGCCGGCACCATCACGCTCGCGCCGCCTTCGGCGACATCGGACATCTGGGCCCGGCGCTTCCCCGATCCCGTCACCGCCTTCGCCTCGGGCTGGATGCGCGTGCGCGCCCGGGCGCGACAGGGCGGTGTCGAGCTGCCGCTGGTGATTTCCGATCACGCCGATTGGGACGGCCTCACCGCGACCATCGCGGCGACCGGCGCCGGCGAGATCTGGGTCACCCACGGCCAGGAAGATGCGCTGGTACATTGGTGCAAGACGCAAGGCCTGCGCGCCCGGCCGCTCGATCTCGTCGGCTATGGCGACGAGGACGAGGGCGAGCCTCCGGCGCGAAGCGAGGCCGAGGCATGAACCGCTTCGCCGAACTGCTGGACCGCCTTGCCTACGAGCCCGGCCGCAACAACAAGCTGCGTTTGCTGCAAGGCTATTTCCGCGAGGTCGGCGATCCCGACCGCGGCTACGCGCTCGCTGCGCTCACCGGCGCGCTCAGCTTCAAGCATGCCAAGCCTGCGCTGATCCGCGATCTCATCGCATCGCGCACCGATGAGGTGCTGTTCGGCTTGAGTTACGACTATGTCGGCGATCTCTCGGAAACGGTCGCGTTGATGTGGCCGAAGACGGCGCTGGCCGCCCACAACAACCCGCCGCCCCCGACCCTGACCGAGGTCGTCACCACGCTGCGCACGCTCGGCAAGACCGAGCTACCGAAGCAGCTCGAGCGCTGGCTGGACGAGCTCGATGAGACCGGCCGCTGGGCATTGTTGAAACTTGTCACCGGCGCCATGCGCATCGGTATCTCCGCGCGGCTGGCGAAGACGGCAGCCGCGGCGCTTGGGGATAAGGATCCCCATGAGGTCGAGCTGCTCTGGCCGGGCCTCAGCCCGCCTTATCTCGACCTGTTCGCCTGGCTGGAAGGTCGCGCCGAAAAGCCAGTCAATCGCGATCCCGCGCCGTTCCGGCCCGTGATGCTGGCGCATGCGATCGAGGATAGTGATTTTGCTTCACTCGATCCCGCCGATTACATCGCCGAATGGAAATGGGACGGCATCCGCGTGCAGGCGGTCGCCGGCCGCGATGAGCACGGGCAGATCACCGCGCGGCTCTATTCGCGCACCGGCGAGGACATCACGGGAAGCTTTCCGGATCTCGTGCCGTCGCTGCGCCTGCCCGGCGCGATCGACGGCGAGCTCTTGATCCTGCGCGAAGGCCGCGTGCAGAGTTTCAACGTCCTGCAGCAGCGGCTCAACCGCAAAATTGTCTCGCCGAAGCTGATCAAGGATTTTCCGATTCACTTGCGCGCCTACGATCTGCTCGGGGATGACGAGAACGATCTGCGCGAATTGCCCTTCGCCGAGCGGCGCGAGCGACTTGAGACCTTTATCGGCAAGCTCGACGATCCCCGCCTCGATCTCTCGCCCACCATCCCCTTCGCGAGCTGGGATGCGCTCACCGCCGCGCGCGCCGATCCCGCAAGGGCCGGCGCCGGCGAGGATGCCGACGCCGTCGAAGGCGTGATGCTGAAGCGGCGCGATGCGCCCTATCTGCCGGGACGGCCGAAGGGGCAGTGGTGGAAGTGGAAGCGCGATCCGCACATCATCGATGCCGTGCTGATGTATGCGCAGCGCGGCCACGGCAAGCGCTCGTCCTATTACTCCGACTACACGTTTGGTGTCTGGACCGAAACCGACAATGGCGAGGAACTGGTGCCGGTGGGGAAAGCCTATTTCGGCTTCACCGACGAGGAACTGCTGCAGATCGACCGTTTCGTCCGCCGCAACACCACGGAAAAGTTCGGCCCCGTCCGCCATGTCGTGCACGAAGGCGACAAGGGGCTGGTGCTGGAGGTGGCGTTCGAGGGCCTGCAGCGCTCGCCGCGGCACAAATCCGGCGTCGCCATGCGCTTCCCCCGCATCAGCCGCCTGCGCTGGGACAAGCCGCCGCGGGAGGCCGACCGGCTGGAGACGCTGGAGAAGATGCTGAAAGCGGACGAATCCCTACCAACAATTAAGGTCGCAGCCTCCGCAGACGGCCATTGACGGCCTGTTGTGGGTTCCCCATGTCCCCCGCCGTGACCTATAATCGGGGCTAGCCCCCACGAGGAGTTTGAGATGGCCCACGACGTCAGAGATTTGCCGGCCGGCCACAGCGATGGCCTGCACCGCTTTCTCGGCGGCTCGCCGCTGGCGGTCGCGTTTCGCCTGGTGCTGCTCTCGATCCTGGTCGGCGTCGTGCTGGCGGCGATCGGCTTCGACCCCTGGAATATCATTTACAGCATTCGCCTGCTGTTCCAGCGTCTCTGGGATCTCGGCTTCGACGCCGTGAACTGGCTGTGGCGCTACTTCCTGCTCGGCGCCGTCATCGTGATCCCGATCTGGCTGTTGTCGCGCATCTTCGGCTCGCCGCGCCGCTGAGGCGCTCTGAAATGCGCGGCCGGCGCAAGCACGCCATGCCGGCCACGATGGTGCATTCGGCGCAGGGCTCGGATACACGCACCTGATGCACGCCCCGGTTCATCCCAAAGTCGGCAGCCGCGAGGTCTTCGCCATCGCGGGTCCCGCGATGGTCGCGAACCTGACGACGCCGCTGATCGGCGTGGTCTCGACCACCGCGATCGGCCGGCTCGACGATGCCGCGCTGCTCGGCGGCGTCGCGATGGCGTCGGTGATCTTCGACTGCCTGTTCTGGCTGTTCGGCTTCCTGCGCATGAGCACGCTCGCCTTCACCGCGCAGGCGCTCGGCGCCGGCGAGACGCGCGAGGAGACCGTGATCCTGGTGCGCGGCTTCATCGTCGCCGGCCTGATCGGCGGCGGACTGATCCTGCTGCAACTGCCGCTGGCCGGCGTGCTGTTCGATGTGATGGGCGGCAGCGCGGGCGTGACGCACGCCGCAAAAACCTATTTCATGATCCGGATCTGGTCGTCGCCCTTCGCGTTCGCCAACTATGTCATCCTCGGCTGGCTGGTCGGGCTGGCCCGCGCCAATCCGGCGCTCGCGCTGCAAGTCGTCATCAACCTCATCAACATGGCGGCGACGATTTTGCTGGTGCTGGTCTACGACACCGGCATTGCGGGCGCGGCGATCGCCGCGCTGCTGTCGGAGGGCATCGGCTTCGTGCTCGGCGTTATCGTCTGCCGCCGCTATGCGCATGGCGGCTTCGCCGTGCCCCGCGCGATGCTGTTCGACCGCACCAGGCTGATGCGGCTGTTGGCTGTCAATTCCGACATCATGATCCGCACCGCGGCACTGATCGCCGTGTTCCTGTTCTTCACCGCCAAGGGCGCGCGGGCCGGCGACGTCACGTTGGCCGCGAACTCCGTGCTGAACAATTTTCTCCTGGTCAGCGCCTTCTTCCTCGACGGCCTCGCCAATGCCGCGCAGCAGCTCTGCGGCCGCAGCTTTGGCGCGCGCGACGCCAAGGGCTTTGCGGATTCGACCCGGCTGGTGCTGCTGTGGGGGCTCGGCTTTGCGCTTGTTGTCGCGGTGCTGTTCGCGCTGTTTGGGCCCGATATCATCAGCTTCATGACGGCGAGCGAGGACGTCCGCCGCGCCGCACGCGAGTTCCTGCCGTTCATCGTGATAGCGCCGATCCCCGGCGTGTTCGCCTTCGGTTTCGACGGCATCTATATCGGCGCCACCTGGGCGCGCGAGATGCGCAATCTGATGCTGGCTTCGCTGGCGATCTTCTTGGGCGTGTGGTGGGCGCTGCAATCGTTCGGCAATGCCGGGCTGTGGGGCGCACTGCTCGCGTTCTATGTCGCGCGCGGCGGCTTGCAGGGCGCACGGTATCCGGCGCTGTATCGAGCGACGTTCGCGAAGTCGTAGCCCGGATGCAGCGGTGCTTACATCCCAGGCCAGTCTTCCGCCGTCAGCGTGGCCGCATCGGCGCCGACGATCTCGGACAGCGAATCCCGGCCCGTGCGCAGCAATGTCGAGGTCAGATCGCGCTTGATCTCGTCGACGAGGCCGAGGCCCTTATAGACCAGCGACGAATAAAGCTGGATCAGGCTCGCGCCGGCGCGAATTTTTGTCAGCGCCGCACCGCCGGAGTCGACGCCACCGACCCCGATCAGCGGGAAGGCGCCCTCGACCCGGACGTAGGTCTCCGCGACCATGCGCGTCGACAGCCGGAACAGCGGCCGGCCGGACAGGCCGCCCTGCTCTTTCGCCCGCGTCTGCTCGCGCAACGTGCTCGGCCGCGCAATCGTCGTATTCGACACGATCATCCCGTCGACCTTGCGCGAGCGCGCGACCTGGACGACGTCGTCGAGCTGGGCGAGGCTGAGGTCGGGCGCGATCTTCAGCAGCACTGGCGTGTCGCCGGCCTTCTGCCTCACACGCTCGCGCGCATCGATGACGCGTCCGAGCAGATCGTCGAGCAACGCGCCTTCCTGCAGATTGCGCAGGCCCGGCGTGTTCGGCGAGGAGACGTTGACGGTGAAATAGCTTGCGACGGGTGCAAAGGTCTCGATCAGCTTGACGTAGTCACCGACGCGATCGGGCGAATCCTTGTTGGCACCGACATTGACGCCGACGATGCCGCCATTGGCCGCGCGCGCGGCGAGCCGGCGCAATGCGACTTCCGCGCCGTCGTTGTTGAAGCCCATGCGGTTGATGACAGCCTCGTCGCGCTCGAGCCGAAACAGCCGCGGCCGCGGATTGCCCGCCTGCGGCTTCGGCGTCACCGACCCGATCTCGACAAAGCCGAAGCCGAGCCGCAGCAGCGCGTCGGGCACCTCGGCGCTCTTGTCGAAACCTGCGGCCATGCCGATCGGGTTGGGGAAGTTGAGCCCGAAGGCGCGCACGGCAAGCTTGGGATCATCGGTACGTGGCTTCACCGGCGGCAGGAAGCGCAGGCCCTGGATGGCGAGGCGGTGGGCGTCCTCCGGATCGAGCCAGCGCAACACCGGCAGCGAGAATGCATCGAAGGCGCGGATCACGGGGCGAGCTCCGGTGTATCGTGGCCACCATCGGAGCGTATGTTGAGGTTCATCACCGAGAGCACGGCGCCGAGATCGAGCTCGCCATACAGATGCGGAAACAGTTCGTCATTGCGCGAGCGCTCCCAGCGCAATTCGCTGCCGAGCGCATCGCCGTCGACCTCGACCAGGAACAGCGCGCGCTGGCCGGAATAGTGCTTGCGCAGCGTCTCAGGCACCTGGCTCGCGGTCGAGAAATGGATGAATCCATCGCGCGCGTCGTCCGCGCTGCCCCGGTACACGCCCTGCCGTTCCGCCTCGCGCCAGGCCGAGGCCGGACAGATTTTGTAGATCTTGACCACAGATTGCCGGAGCCCTGTTTGCTCTTCGACTCAGCTCTTTGAGTCTCTTGGTTTTTTCGTCCCGAACGGGTCTTCAAAACCCGGCGCGACCGTAAAGGCGGCCCCTTCCGAACTCAAGTCCTAGAGCCTTTTCCCTTCCGATTTCATCGGAACGGGTCTCTAGATTCTTGTTTTGACGCGTTTTCTTGACGCGAACCGGTACCCACCACTTCGCTTGAAAACGCTTCCGCCGCCCTCTTGCGCGAAAAACGGAAAACCGGTTGATTTGAGGATAGTTTTCCTGAGTTGCGACGGGCTGGACCTTCCATGGTCAAACAGGCCAAAGCGCAGAGGATGCTGACCCACGACCAGATCTGGGCCGCACTGGACCGATTGGCCGCGCGCGCCGGATTGTCGCCATCTGGCCTTGCCAAGCGGGCCGGGCTCGATCCCACCACCTTCAACAAGTCCAAGCGCGTCACCACCGACGGCCGCGAGCGCTGGCCCTCGACCGAATCGATTGCGAAGGCGCTGGCGGCAGCGGACTCGTCGATCGAGATCTTTGCCAGGCTCATCGACGACGAATCCGGCGACGGCCGCACGATACCGCTGCTCGGCTTCGCACAGGCGCCTGCGAGCAGCGCGTTCGACGAGCAAGGCTCGCCGTCCGGCAAGGGCTGGAGCGAAATCGCGCTGCCGATCACTGACGACGTCAGCGCCTTTGCCCTGGAGATCGCCGGGGATTCGCTGCTGCCGGCCTATCGCAACGGCGATGTGATCCTGGTCTCGCCCGGCGCGCCGGTTCGCAAAGGCGACCGTGTGGTGGTGAAGACCAGGGCGGGCGAGGTCATGCTCGCGACGCTGAAGCGCCGCACGGCAAAGGCGCTGGAGCTGCAGCCGCTCGACGCGACGCTAGGCGAGCGGACGATGCCGGCGGGGGATGTCGCGTGGGTGGCGAGGATTGTTTGGGCGAGCCAGTGAGTCAAACTCAATGTCGTCCTGGCGAAGGGCAGGACCCATTACCCCAAGAGGCAAATGCAGCGCCCAACTGTTCACTCCGAGTCTTCGCCAAGCCAGATTCGGTGGTTATGGATCCTGGCTTTTGCCAGGACGACGTTGGGGAAAGTGGTTGCGCCTCCAGCGCAGGTAGGTAGCCCGGATGGAGCGAAGCGCGATCCGGGACAGGTCGTGCATGTTGCGAGAACCCCGGATTTCGCTTCGCTCCATCCGGGCTACAAGTGCCCTCACGCACTCCGTGCCAGCGCGCCGTCGATCATGTTGACCGCGTTCTGCACGCCGTAGACCGCGACGAAGGAGCCGAAGCGCGGGCCCTTCTCCTGGCCGAGCAGCACCTGGTAGAGCATGTTGAACCAGTCGAGCGTGACGCCGGGACGGCCGTCCTTGCCCTTCTTGGCCTGATCGAGGAACGGCTCGCGGCGGCCGATCTCGTAGACGACGTTCTGGATGTCTTCGGCCGATGCATCCGCCGGCAACTGCGACAGCGCATCGCGCAGGTCCTGCAACGCGGCGCGCTCGCTGTCCGTGGGCACGCGGAACTGCTTCGTCGGTGCGACGAAGTCGCGGTAATAGTTGATGGCGTAGCCGACCATTGCATCCAGCTTCGGATGCGTCTGCGGCGACACGCCGGGACGATAGCGACCGATGAAGCCCCACAGCGTCTCGGCGTTCTCCGCATTCGACGACGACACCAGCGTCAGCAGCAGCTGGAAGGTGACGGGCATGTCGCCTTGCGGCGGATGGCCGCCATGGATGTGCCAGACCGGATTGCCGAGCTGCTGCTTGGCGTCCTGCCTGGGGAAGCCATCAATGAATTGCTGATAATCGTCGACCTGGCGCGGGATCACGTCGAAGAACAGCCGCTTCGCCGCCTTCGGCTCGCGATACATGAACAGCGACAGCGATTCCGGCGAGGCGTAGCGCAGCCACTCGTCGATGGTGAGGCCATTGCCCTTCGACTTCGAGATCTTCTGACCCTTCTCGTCGAGGAAGAGCTCGTAATTGAAGCCTTCGGGCGGCATGGCGCCGAGCGCCCTGGCGATGGCGCCGGAGAGCTTTACGGAATCGATCAGATCCTTGCCGGCCATCTCGTAGTCGACGCCGAGCGCGACCCAGCGCATCGCCCAGTCGGCCTTCCACTGACACTTGACGTTACCGCCCGTGACTGATGTTTCGACCTCCTCGTTGGTATCAGGGTCGACATAGGTCACCGTACCGGCCGCGACGTCGCGGCGGATCATCGGCACCTGCAGCACGACACCTGTCGTCTTGCTGATCGGCAGGAACGGCGAATAGGTTGCACGGCGATCCGGCCCGAGCGTCGGCAGGATGGTGTCCATGATCTTGTCGTAGGCGGCGAGCATCTTCAGCAGCGTCGCGTCGAAGCGGCCCGACTTGTAATAGACGGTCGAGCTCGCGAATTCGTAGTCGAAGCCGAAATGATCCAGAAATGCGCGCAGGCGCGCGTTGTTGGCATCGCCGAACGAGGGATGCTCGTTCGAGAACGGGTCCGGCACCGCGGTGAGCGGCCGTCCCAGATATTGCGCCAGCAGATCCTTGTTCGGCACGTTGTCAGGCACCTTGCGGAAGCCGTCCATGTCGTCGGAGAAGGCGAGGAGCCGCGTCTTGATCTTGTCCTCGGTCAGCACGCGGAAGGCATGGCGCACCATCGAGGTGCGCGCGACCTCGCCGAACGTGCCGATATGCGGCAGGCCGGAGGGTCCGTAGCCGGTCTCGAACAGCACCTCGTCCTTCGGGCTTTTCTTCAGCCGCGCGACAATGGCCTTCGCCTGCTCGAACGGCCAGGCGTTGGATTGTTCGGCGAGCGCACGAAGATCGCTCGGGCTCATGTTCGGGTCGATAACGGACATCAAGGGGCCTCCGGGCCGCGGAAAATAGCGATTTCCGGGCAGAATGCAAAAATGGTCTCGGTCGTCATTCCGGGGCGATGCGTCCGCATCGAACCCGGAATCTCGAGATTCCGGATTCGCGCTTCGCGCGCTCCGGAATGACGATGGTTGGCTAGAACGGGCTCACCGAAAAATACTTCAGCCACAGATCGGTGTAGCGGCCTTTTTCCCAGACGCGGAACAGGGCCCAGTTCAGGGCCTGGCGCAGCACGTCATTGCCCTTGCGCACGGCGATGCCGATGCCTTCGCCGAAGAAGCGGCTCTCCACGAAGGGACCGCCGGAGAAGGCGCAGCAATCGCCTGAGTCGGTGCCGTTGATCCAGAACGCCAGCGAGATGGCGTCGCCGAAGATGAAATCGACCTCGCCCTTGCGAAGCGCGGCGCGGAGCGCGTCGTCGTTCGGATAGGGGTGCAGCTCGGCGTCGGTGAACATCGCCTTCAGATAGGCTTCATGCGCGGAGCCCGCGATGACGCCAACCTTCTTGCCTTCGAGATATTCGGGGCGAATCTCCGGCATCACCGCATCCTTGCGCGAGACGAAGCGCGCCGGCACACGGTAATAGGGATCAGTGAAGTCGACGCGCGCGCGCAGCTGTGGGCTCACCGCCATGGAGGCGATGATGGCATCGCCCCGGTTGGAGCTGAGCGCATCGACCAGCGTCTCGAAGCGGCGCATTTGCACGGTGCAGCTGACCTTGATCTCCTCGCACAGGCTGCGGGCGAGATCGACATTGAAGCCGGCCGGATTGCCGTCGGCACCGGTGAAGTTGAACGGCGGATAGTCGGTCTCGGTCAGGAAGCGGATCACGGTCAGGCGCGACAGGTCCGGCCGCTCCGGCCGCCGCCGCGGGTCCCAGAAGCCCGGCACCGCCTGGGGAGCGGCTTGGGGTGCGACCGGGGTGGTGGCCTGAGGCGCCGCGGCAGGTTGCTTGGCGGGGGCCTGGGCCCTTGCCGAGGACAAACCTGCGAGCAGGCAGGCCGTGACGGCCAGCCCCGTCAGCAAGCCACGGGCAGATTTCGACGATTTCGCCTGTTGCGATGGAGCCATCGGCCGGAGATGCATGAATTTCGTTGGGATCGGAAGGCCTTATAGACCATCCGGCCGGGAACGCGAGCCGAAATGCACTCCTCCCCCCGCCTGCGGGTGTCCCTACAGGTACTTCTTCAGATCCGCCGCCGCCTCTTCCGGGGTCCGCTTCAGGTTGAACGGCGAGACGAAGCGGCCGTCGCGATCGATCAGGTAGATCAGCGCGGTGTGGTCCATGGTGTAGTCGCCGTCCTTGGTCGGGACCTTCTTGGCATAGACCCGGTAGGAGGTGATCACCTTGGCGGTCTCGGCGGGATCGCCGGACAGGCCTTCGAGATGCGGATCGAAGCTGGAGAGATAGTCCTTCATGGTCGCGGGCGTATCGCGCTCCGGATCAACCGAGATGAAGACGGCGTTGACCTTGTCGGCATCCTTGCCCATCGCGCGCAGCACTTCCGACATCTCGAACAGCGAGGTGGGGCAGACGTCAGGGCAATGGGTGTAGCCGAAGAAGATGAGGGTCGGCTTGCCCTTGAGGCTCGCCTCGGTGACGGTCTTGCCGTTCTGGTCGGTGAGCTGGAACGGGCCGCCGATCGCGGCCGGCTGCGCCACCTTGCTGACCCCGCCCATGGCCCAGAATATGATGAGGAGCCCGAGGACGAGACTTGCGGCGAAAGCGGTCGCGATCACCAGCGGACGGGCAGTGGAGCTCATGAGCGGGAAACTTCCTGTCGCGGGTCAGAAGCAGGCGGCAAAGCCAGTCCTGATCATTTCGAAGAACACCTGGGTGCCATAGTGGAACCAGAGCGCGAGCGCGCCGATCACGAGAAGCCCACCGACGCCAGCCCC
Organism: Bradyrhizobium sp. BLXBL-03; assembly: GCF_051853015.1. Taxonomy (NCBI): domain Bacteria; kingdom Pseudomonadati; phylum Pseudomonadota; class Alphaproteobacteria; order Hyphomicrobiales; family Nitrobacteraceae; genus Bradyrhizobium; species Bradyrhizobium sp. BLXBL-03. Next base: position 8,029,022 of record NZ_CP182470.1, read on the forward strand.
TGTCCACAGCAGCACAGACGGCGCGCGCCCGGCAGTGGGCGAATTGTCCCTTAGCGAATGCGCCTGGTGCAGTGGTTGAGCCATGACAAGGATCGGGTTCCCTGCCTTTGAAATAGGCGCTCGGGCGTGGCCGGACAAGCGGAACGGGGCTGGCGGAGATCAATTGGTGATGAGTTCTCCCGTCATGCCCGCGCTTGTCCCGGGCATCCACGAACCTCCTTTGCGTGCCCAAAAAACGTGGATGGCCGGGACAAGCCCGGCCATGACGAAGGTGAGCGTGAGAAGCGAGGGACTACCTTGCCGATGGCTTGTTGGCCGAGGCTTGCGCGTCCATGTAGCAGGGCTTGTACATGGCCTGGAGCTGCTTGCCCCGCAGGAACAGCATGTGCGGCGTGAGGCCACCACGCTGTGAGATCCAGCGCTTCACCTGCGAGGGATACATCGCATAGAGCATCTGGGTGGCTTCGGGATTGGTGATGGCGCGGCCGTTGCTGCCGAAGTCCCAGGCGGCGTGGAAGCCGAGCGTGGCGTGCGAGGTGACGCAGATGCGGTCGTGCGGGATGGCGCCGAGGACGATGGTGCAGGCGGAGGCGCAGAGACCGTCGATGATGACGGTATCGCCTGACTGCCTGAGGTCCTGGTATTTGTCGACGTAGGTTCCGATCCGGCCGCCACGATCATCCGCGATCCGAACCACCGCGTGAGACGCCCCCATGCAAGCGATCAGGCAAGCCGCCGCAAGCAACCCCGTCAGAAACTTCATTGGCCCCCGCCCCAGTCGTTTTCGAATCTGCGTGTCAGGTGGTGATGCGCGCCTAGCGTCGGTCGTTACCGTGGTTTTGTCTAGGCAGGCCGGCTCGCTCAAAACAAATTCAAATCCAGTGTTGCGTCCGCGCTGCACTCCGCCTGGCTCAATCCCAAAGTGGAACAAGTTAACGATGCCTTACGCGACACGTCCTTGATCTCAGTTACGGCAACGGGCTTCAATTCCGGACAACTACAGGGGGGAACTCATGACCGACCTTCGGGCTGACCAGGCGGACGTCATTGTCGTCGGCGCAGGACTATCCGGGCTGGTCGCAGCGACCGAGATTGCCGATGCCGGCAAGCGCGTGATCGTCCTCGATCAGGAAGGCGAGCAGTCACTCGGCGGCCAGGCGTTCTGGTCGTTCGGCGGGTTGTTCCTGGTTGATTCGCCGGAGCAGCGCCGGCTCGGCATCAAGGACTCCTTTGATCTCGCCATGCAGGACTGGCTCGGCACCGCCGGCTTCGACCGCGACGAGGACTTTTGGCCGCGCCAATGGGCGGAGGCCTATGTCGCGTTTGCCGCCGGCGAGAAGCGTGACTGGCTGCGCGCGATGGGTCATCGCATCTTTCCCGTGGTCGGCTGGGCCGAGCGCGGCGGCTATGACGCAATGGGCCACGGCAATTCGGTGCCGCGCTTTCACGTCACCTGGGGCACGGGCCCCGGCATCGTCGAGCCGTTCGAGCGCCGCGCGCGCGAGGCCGCCAAGAGCGGGCGGCTGATCTTCAGGTTCCGCCATCGCGTCGATGCGCTGTCGATCACCAACGGTACCGTTGACGGCGTCAGCGGCGCGATCCTCGAAGCGACCAATGTCGAGCGCGGCAAGAGCTCGTCGCGCGCTATCGTCGGCGAATTCGCGTTGAAGGCGCAGGCCGTGATCGTCGCCTCCGGCGGCATCGGCGGCAATCATGATCTGGTGCGGGCGAACTGGCCCAGGCGGCTCGGCGATCCCCCGAAGTTCATGATTTCAGGGGTGCCGGAGCATGTCGACGGCCGCATGATCGGCATCACCGAGAAGACAGGCGCGCGGCTGATCAACCGCGACCGCATGTGGCACTACGTCGAGGGCATCCAGAACTGGTCACCAATCTGGCCGCGCCACGGCATCCGCATCCTGCCCGGGCCCTCCTCGATGTGGTTCGACGCCACAGGCACGCGACTGCCGGCGCCGCTGTTTCCCGGCTCGGATACGCTCGGCCAGCTCAAATACATCATGTCGACGGGGTATGATTATTCCTGGTTCGTCCTGACGCAGGCCATCATCAAGAAGGAATTTGCGCTGTCGGGCTCGGAGCAGAACCCCGACCTCACGGGCAAAAGCTGGCGCATGACCTTGCGCCGCGCCACCAACAAGGGCGCGCCGGCACCGGTGGAGGCGTTCAAGAGCCACGGTGTCGACTTCATCGTGCGCGACCGAATCGAGGACCTCGTCGCCGCCATGAACAAGCTCGCCGGCAACGATCTGCTCAAGCTCGCGCACGTCAGGATGCAGATCGAGGCGCGCGACCGCGAGATCGCCAACCCTTACGTCAAGGACGCGCAGGTGATGAACATCCACAATGCGCGGCGCTACATCGGCGACAGGCTGATCCGCACCGCGCCCCCGCACCGGATTCTCGATCCCGCGCAGGGACCGCTGATCGCGGTGAAGCTCAACATTCTCACCCGCAAGACGCTGGGCGGCTTCGAGACCGACCTCGACTCGCGCGTGTTCGGCGCCGAGGGCAGCGTCATTCCCGGATTGTATGCGGTCGGCGAAGCCGCAGGCTTCGGCGGCGGCGGCGTGCACGGCTATCGCTCGCTGGAAGGCACCTTCCTCGGCGGCTGCCTGTTCTCCGGCCGCAATGCCGGGCGTGCGGCAGCGAAAGCGGTGGGATAGGCAGGACGCATGCGTCATCGAGGATGCATGCGCCGCCGGCAACGCATGCGTGCCCGGGGTGGCTCAGCTTGAGGGGCTGGGCTAGACAGGGCCGCCATTCCCTGAAGGAGATTCCGCAAATGAGCATCCAGCGTTTTGAAACCGGCCCGCGCATGAGCCAGGTGGTCGTGCACGGCGACACCGTCTATCTCGCCGGCGTCGTCGCCAGCAATGCGGCCGGCGAAAGCGTGACCAAGCAGACCCAGGACATCCTGAAGACCATCGACGGCCACCTCGCCAAGGCCGGCACCGACAAGTCGAAGCTGCTGTCAGCCACGATCTACATCACCGACATGAAGACGTTCCAGGAAATGAACGCGGTGTGGGACGGCTGGGTGTCGCCCGGCAACACCCCGGCCCGCGCCACCGTCGAAGCCAAGCTCGCGGCGCCGCAGTACACCGTCGAGATCATGGTGACGGCGGCGAAGTAATTTTCGCGGCCCCAACATGCGACAGGAGCGCGATGCGACCCATCGCGCTCTTTTTTTTTACGGACACATGATCTCCGAGGTAATCGATCCCTGCGCGCGAACCTTCGATAGTCAGGTCAGCCGAACCAAGCGGCCCCATCGCAGGAGAGCACCATGACCGACCCCATCACCATCGCCCGCCGCTATATCGATCTCTGGAACGAGCGCGGGCAAAATCGCCGGCGCGAATTGCTCAGTGAAAACTGGACGGCGGATGCGAGCTATGTCGATCCGCTGATGAAGGGCGATGGCAGGGACGGCATCGACGCCTTGATATCAGGCGTGCAGCAGCGCTTTCCTGACTTCAAGTTCAGCCTGATCGGCGAGCCCAACGGCTACGGCGACCATGTCCGATTTTCGTGGGGGCTCGGCCCTGACGGCGTCGACAGCCCGATCAAGGGGACGGATTTCGCCGTGCTGAAGGACGGGCGGATCAAGAGCATTACGGGATTCCTGGATCAGGTGCCCGCGGGGGCGTGAAGGGGATGTAAGCGCCGCCTCAAACTCAGTGGTCGTCCCGGCCTAGTTGCGCAATTGCGCACCAGGCCGGGACGACACCTGCTGTTTGGCTTGCGCTCGGCTTATCCTGCGAGCCGATACGCAGCCTTGGCATTCACCCCGAACGCCTTCTCGCGCACGCTTGGCCCGAGCTTCGCCAAGCACGCTTCCAGCGCGCTCTTGATCTCGCTGTAGCTGCCGGCGAGCAGGCACACCGGCCAATCCGAGCCGAAGATCAGGCGATCCTCGCCAAAACAATTCGCGACGTGCCGGAGATACGGAAACAGCCGCTCGGCGTCCCAATCGTCCCACTTTGCTTCGGTCGCGAGACCCGAGACCTTGCACCAGACATTGTCGCAGGCTGCGAGCTGCGCGATGCGCTCGGACCATTCGGCGCTGCCGCCAGCTGCGATCGGCGGCTTTGCAGCGTGGTCGAGCACGAAGCGGGCTTGCGGAAAGGCTTTTGCGGTTGCGATCGCGGCGGGCAGCTCGCGGGTGCGGACGAGGAAGTCGTAGGCGAGATCACGGGCGAAGATTTCCGCCAATCCGCGCTGGACCTCGGTGCGGAGCAGCCATTCGGGATCGGCCTCGTCATGAACCTGGTGGCGGATGCCGACCAGCTTGGCGCCGCCCGGCAAGGTGCGCAGGCGATCGAGCGCATCGCCGAGCGCGGCGTCGGTCAGGTCGGCCCAGCCGACGACGCCGATGACGGAGGGCGTGGCATGCGCGGTCGCCAAGAATTCCTCGGTCTCCGCGAGCGACGAGCGGCACTGCACCACGATGCTTGCATCGATGCCGTTCGCCTGCAGCAGCGGCGCGAGATCGGCGGGACCGAAGGCGCGGCGGATCGGCGCCAGCTCAGGCGCCATCATCCAGGGATAGTCGGCGCGCGCGGGATCCCAGAAATGCTGGTGGGCGTCGATGACCATGACTCACGCTCCGCCCGGCAGTGGCGCCCGCGGGTCGACGAGATTCCTGGCGCGCAGCTCCTGCCAGAAGGCCTGCGGCACCGTGCGCTCCGACATCGCGATATTGTCGGCGACCTCGCTCGCGTTGCGCGCGCCCATCACGGCAACGGTCACGGCCGGATGGGCCATGCCGAACTGGAGCGCGGCGGCCTTCAGCTCGGTGCCATGCTTGCGGCAGAGCTGGTCGAGCTCGAGCGCGCGCGCCACGAGGGCCGCGTCGGCGTCCTCATAGTTGAACTTCGCGCCCGTGTGCGGATTGGCCAGAATGCCGCTGTTGTAGATGCCGCCGAGCAGGATGCCGATATTCTTCGCAATGCAGATCGGGAACAGCGCATCCAGCGCGCCCTGGTCGAGCAGCGTGTAGCGGCCGGCGAGCAGGAAGCAATCGACCGGGACGGCTTCGGCAAAACGCGTGAGCATCTCGCACTGGTTCATGCCGGAACCGATCGCTTTCACGGTGCCGTCGCCGCGCAGACGTATCAGCGCGCGGAAGGCGCCGCTGACGGCGGCATCATAGTGATCGTCGGGATCGTGCACGAGCAGGACGTCGACGCGATCGAGCCCGAGGCGCTCCAGGCTTTCCTCCACCGAGCGCATCACGCCGTCATAGCTGAAATCAAATCGCGGCCGCAAGCTGGGTGCGTCCTTGAAATGATCGTCCTCGACGGTCGTACTGTCAGGCGCGCGCAGCAGGCGGCCGACCTTGGTCGAGATCACATAGGACTCGCGCTGCTGTTGCCGCAGGAAAGCACCCAAACGGCGTTCCGCGAGGCCGAAGCCATAAAGCGGCGCGGTATCGAAGAAGCGGACACCGAGCGACCAGGCCTTTGCGACGGTGGCCTCCGCGTCCGCATCGCTGACCGCCGAGAACAGGCCGCCGAGCGGCGCCGAGCCGAGGCCGATTGACGTGACTTCGAGATTGTCAGCTAGCCGCGCTTTTTTCATCTTATTCACCTTGCGGGCTCCCTTCCTTCTCCCCCTGTGGGAGAAGGTGCCTTGCCGAAGGCAAGGCGGACGAGGGGTTCTCTCGGCGCATATCACACGAGCGGGACTCGCGGAGAGAACCCCTCACCCGGCTTCGCTACGCGAAGCCACCCTCTCCCACAAGGGGAGAGGGTGGTCAGCGCAGGAACGTTGGGCTGGTAACGTTCCTACTTCAACAATTGAGCGACGTTATCCTTGGTCACGAGGTCGAGGCCGGTGTAGATCACTTCCGGAACCTTCTGGCCCTTCTTGATCGCGAGCAACGTGTCCATCGACTTCTCGCCCATTTCGAACGGGCGCTGGCCGGTGAGCGCGTTGGAGTAGCCGTCGCGCAGCAACTCGAGCTGCATCTTCAGCGTATCGGCAACGACGAGCGTCAGCTTGCCGCTGTCGATGTCCTTCTTGTTCTTGTTAACGAAGGCCTTGAAGCCCTCAGGCGCGAACATCGGCCAGCCGCCGACCGGAACGATCGCGGCGAGATCGGGCGTCGCGGTGCGCAGGTCGGACATCTGCTGGACCGCGAGCGTGGAATCGTCGTTGCAGAAGGTCGGCGAACCCTGCACCTCGACCCACTTCGAGCCCTTCAACGCCTCGCGGACACCATCGACACGTTCGGCGAGGTTCTTGGCGCCCGGACCACCGGAGACCATGGCATATTTGCCGCCCTCGGGCCGAAGCTGCAGCAATTGCTTGCCGAGCGCCAACCCGAAGTCCTTGTTGTTGGTGCCGATATAGGCGATGCGCTTGGAGCCCGGCGCGTCCGCGTCAAACGTGATGACGGGGATGCCTGCCGCGGTCGCAGCCTCAATCGACTTGGTCATCGACGCGACGTCGGCAACCGAGATCGCGAGCCCATCCACCTTCTGGGTGATGAAGTCCTGGATGATCTGCGCCTGCGTCGCCGGCTCGTGCTCGATCGGCCCCTTGTAGATGCACTCGACATTGCCGAGTTCCTTGGCGCGCTTCAGGCAGCCGTCACGCGCCACGTCGAAGAACGGGTTGTTCATCGCCTTGGGAACGACGGCGAACTTGTAGGTCTGGGCAAATGCCGGGGTCGCCATCATCGCGATGGTCACGCCAGCCAACAGAAGCTTCTTCATACCATTCCCTCCACACTTTGATGCCTATCCATTTGTGATGTGATGCCCCGGCAGGCGGATAGACGATCTTTCGTTGTCCTGCCGGAGTAACTGGTTAAGTGTTAAGTCATGCGCGAGCGGATGCGATCGACCAGCACGGCAAGAATGATGATCACGCCCACCAGCGTCTGCTGCCAGTAGGAGTTGACCTGCGCGAGCACGAGGCCGTTGCGGATCACCTCCAGCAGCACGCAGCCGACGATGGCGCCGAGCGGTCCGCCGAGGCCGCCGGCAAGATTGGCGCCACCGATAACGGCGGCGGCGATGACGTTGAGCTCGTAGGACGTCGCCATGTTCGCGGGCGCGGATCCCAGCCAGCCCGAGATGATGATGCCTTGCAGACCGGCGGCGAGCGCGCAGATCACATAGACCTGGATCTTCACGCGCACGACCGGAATACCAGTCAACTCCGCCGCCTTCTCGTTGCCGCCGAGCGCGAAGACGTGGCGGCCGAAACTCGTGTGATGCAGCACAACCGCCATCACGACCGCGAGGATCACCAGGTAGATGAAGGGCGCGGGCACGCCGTACACGTCACCCGAGGTCAATGCGTAGAACAAATCGGCATCGGGCCCGCCCGGAAAGCTGCCACGGCCGTTCGAGACGACATAAGCCAGCCCTCGCACGATCGAGAGCATGCCGAGCGTGGTGACGAAGGGCGACAGCCCGAGCACCGCAATGCAGAAGCCGTTGAAAATCCCGACTATGAACGCGGTGAACAGCCCGGCAAGCACCGAGATCAGCAGGATCAATCCGGGCACATTGGCGACGACCGTCTTGCCATCGGCTGCCATGTGGACGAAATACGATCCCGGCGCCGACAGCTCGACCATGACCATGGAGGTGATCATCGCGGAAAAACACATCATCGAGCCGACGGAGAGATCAATGCCGCCGGTGATGATGACGAAGGTGATTCCGAGCGTGGCGATGGCGATGAAGGAAAAGTTCTTCGCCACGTTCTGCATGTTGCCCTCGGTAAAGAAGTAAGGGCTGGCAAAACGCATCACGATCATCAGCACCACCAGCGCCAGCAGCACGTAGCCGGTCTGCGAGGCAAAGATGCCCCGGTGCCACCATTTGCTGCGGCCGACATTGGTGAAGGAGATCGGGTTTTCCATGGGTACGGACATTACGCCGCCTCCTTCGCGCCGGTGATAAGGGCGGTGACTTCCTCGGGGGACGTGTCGTGGATCGGCTTGTCGGCCCGCTTCTCGCCGCGGCGCATGACGATCACGCGGTCGCACACGGCGAACACGTCGGGCATGCGGTGGGAGATCAGCATCACCGCGACGCCCTGCTCCTTCAGACGGTGGATCAGGCTCAGCACTTGCTCGACCTGGCGCACGGAGATCGCGGCGGTCGGCTCGTCCATCATCACCAGCTTGGCGTTGGAGAGGCGTGTGCGCGCGATCGCCACCGCCTGACGCTGGCCGCCGGACATCTGCTTGACCAGATCATGCGGCCGGGTTTCCGAGCGCAGCTCGCCGAACAGCTCCAGCGCGCGCGACGCCATCGCCTTGTGATCGAGCAGCGCGATGGGTCCGAATTTGCGCTTGAGCTCGCGGCCGAGAAAGACGTTCGCCGCGGCCGACAGATTGTCGGCGAGCGCGAGGTCCTGATAGACGACCTCGATGCCCACCGCGCGGGCGTCGACCGGGCGGCTGAAGTGGACGGGATGGCCGTCGAAGCGGATCTCGCCATGGGTCGGGCGGAAATTGCCGGCGATGATCTTGACCAGCGTCGACTTGCCGGCGCCGTTGTCGCCCATCAGGCCGACCACTTCGCCGGGATGGACATGCATGTTGACGCCATGCAGCGCGCGGATCGCGCCGAACTCCTTGCCGATCCCGGTCAATTCCAGCACCGGCTGGCTTGTCGAAGAAGTTGTCATGCTCGGGCCTCGCTCAGACGTACCGGTTGACGAGAGATTCGAGATATTCCTGACGGCCCGACCGCGGCTGCGGATCGAAACCGGGGGCAAGCGCGCGATCAGAGAGATCGGCCAGCGATCGCTTGCCTGCCATGATCGCCTGCCCTTCGCTATCGGTCCATCCCGCATAACGCTCGGCGAGCGGCCCGGTGAGCGCCTCGGCGTCGAGCATGTCGACTGCTGCGAGCAGCGCCCGTGCGCAGGCGTCCATCGAGCCGACATGGGCGTGGATGAGATCATCAGGGTCGATCGATTGACGCCTGATCTTTGCATCGAAATTGAGACCGCCGGTGGTGAAGCCGCCGCCCCTGATCATGTCGTGGAACACCAGTGCCAGCTCCGGCACGTTCATGGCGAACTGGTCGGTATCCCAGCCGAGCAGATCGTCGCCCCTGTTGATGTCGAGCGAGCCGAACACGCCGAGCGCCTGGGCCAGGGCCACCTCGTGCTGGAAGGAATGGCCGGCGAGGATGGCGTGGTTCTGCTCGATGTTGAGCTTGACGTCCTTGAGCAGGTCGTAGCGCTGCAGGAAGCCGTAGCAGGTGGCGACGTCGAAATCATATTGATGCTTGGTCGGCTCCTTCGGCTTGGGCTCGATCAGAAGCGGGCCCTTGAAGCCGATCTTGTGCTTGTGCTCGACGACAAGCGAGACGAAGCGGCCCAGCTGGTCGAGCTCGCGCTTGAGATCGGTGTTGAGCAGGGTCTCGTAGCCTTCGCGGCCGCCCCACAGCACGTAGTTCTGCCCGCCGAGCCGGTTCGTCACCTCCAGCGCGGCGCGGACCTGTCCGGCGGCATAGGTGAAGACGTCAGGATCGGGATTGGTCGCCGCGCCCGCCATGTAGCGGCGGTGCGTGAACAGGTTCGCGGTGCCCCACAGCAGCCGCACCTTGGCCGAGGCCATCTTCTTCTCGAAGATGTCGCCGATCGCATTGAGGTTGGCGACGGATTCGGCGAGCGTTAAGCCTTCGGGCGCGGCATCGACGTCGTGGAACGTGAAGAAGGGCACGTCGAGCAGTCGGAACAGCTCGAAGGCGATGTCGGCCTTGGCGCGCGCCATCGCCATGGCGTCGGAGCCGTGATGCCATGGACGCAGGAAGGTCTCGCCGCCGAAGGGATCGCCGCCGGGCCAGCAGAACGAATGCCAATAGCAGACCGCAAAGCGCAGATGATCCTCGAGCCGCTTGCCGCGGACGACGCGGTCCTTGTCATACCAGCGGAAGGCCATAGGGTTCTTGGCGTCCTTGCCGCCATAGGCGACGGGGTCGGCGGCGCCGAAGAATTTTGGTAACGCGTTCACAGTGAAAACTCCTTCAACGCGGGGTAGAGCTTGCGCCACTGCTGATAGGCCTCGTCATAGGCCGCAGCGCGCGACGGGTTGGGTGTTGACGTCGCAAGGCGCCGCGGACGCGTGCAGACCTGCGCGGGATTTTCGCCCCTAGCGGCGAGCCGGCCGAGCCGGGCAGCGCCGAGCGCGGCGCCGACCTCACCCTCCTCGACGCGATGCACGGCAATGCCGAGCACGTCGGCGCAGATCTGCGCCCACAACGCCGAGCGGGAGCCGCCGCCGACGAGATCAACTTCAGAGATCGCCGAGCTGGCACTGCCGAGCGCGGCAAGATTGTCGCGCGCGGCAAAGGCGACGCCTTCGAGCACCGCCTGCACGATTGCGTCGCGCCCGGTGGCGCCGCGCAGACCGATGAAAGCGCCGGCCGCGGCTGCATCATTGTGCGGCGTGCGCTCGCCATCGAGATAGGGCAGAAACTTCACCGGGCCTGGCCCGGTTACGGTGTCGCCGAGCGGCGCGAGCAACGAGGCTGTCGGTGTCGCCATCACGCCGGAGAGCCAGGCCAGCGAAGCGGCGGCCGAGAGCATCACGCCCATCTGGTGCCAGAGGCCGGGCAGCGCATGACAGAAGGCGTGCACGGCGAGGGCCGGCGCCGGCGCAAATTTGTCGGTGACGCGGAAGATGACACCGGAGGTTCCGAGCGACAGGAAGGCATCGCCCGGTGCGATCGCGCCGAGCCCGATCGCACTCGCTGCATTGTCGCCGGCGCCACCGGCAACGACGACATTCTTTGCCATGCCCCAGCGCTGCGCGAACTCGCCCGCAAGCGTTGCGCTCGCCTCGCTGCCCTCGACCAGGCGCGGCATGTGGTGCAGATCGAGCCCGGTGGCCTGCAGCAGCTCCGCCGACCAGCGGCGCTGGCCGACATCGAGCCAGAGCGTGCCTGATGCATCCGACATGTCCTCGACCATCTCCCCGGTCAGCCGGTAGCGGACATAGGCCTTCGGCAGCAGCACCTTGGCAACGCGCTTGAAGACCTGCGGCTCGTGCCGCGCGACCCAGAGCAGCTTTGGCGCGGTGAAGCCGGGCATCGCCAGATTTCCGGCGATAGCATGCAGCGAGGGGCAGCGGCGCTCGAGTTCGACGCATTCAGCATGCGAACGGCCATCGTTCCAGAGGATCGCGGGCCGCAGCGGGCGTCCATCGATGTCAAGCAGCGTGGCGCCATGCATCTGGCCTGACAGGCCGATGCCGCGCGCGGCGGCGACATCACCGGGACGAGCGGCGGCAAGATCGTCGACGGCGCCGATGGCGGCCTCGACCCAGGAATCCGGATCCTGCTCGGACCACAGCGGCTGCGGATGCGACAGCGCAAGCTCGCGCGCGGCCGTCGCGACAACCGCGCCGGCCTCGTTCACAAGCACCGCTTTCACACCGGACGTGCCGATGTCCAATCCGATAAACAAACGCGTCCTCCCTCTTCGTTTTGAGCGTGCTTCGTCCGGACAACCATTGCTTTCCGGATCACGCTGCCGCGGTGCGCGATCTGACGTCGCGCTTGCCGCAATCACTCATTTCAACACACGACCGCCGCGCCCTTTCGGTTACGGCAGATTGTCCCGCATCAGGATGTCGATGCGAATCTTCTCCTGTTCACTCAAGATCGGCTCGTTCCGCGCCAGCGACAGCAGCACGCGCACGGCGGCGCGCGCCTCGTGCCCCGGATTCTGCGAGATCGCGACATCCAGCGTGCCCTGCAGCAACAATCTGCGCGTCATCGCCGTGAGGTCGTGAGCGATAAAGACGATCTGCTTGTCGCGACCTGCCTCGGTCAGAGCGGTGGCCACGCCCTGCGTGCCGGCGCCGACATTGTAGAGGCCGATGATATCGGGGTGCCTGCCGAGCAGCCGCGAGATCAGCTGCTGAGAGCGGTCGTCCTCGTCGCGCCCCTCGAGCAAAGGCAGGATGTCGAGGTGCGAAAACTCCGACGCCATCACTTGATTGAAGCCGAAAATGCGCTCCGCATGGTCGCGCAGGCCCTGCGACCCCGCGATGATGGCGATCTTGCCGGATCTTTGGCCGACCAGCCTTCCGATCAGCGCACCCGCGGTGCGGCCCGCGGCGATATTGTCGATGCCGACATAGTGGTGGCGGCGCGACGAGGGCACGTCGGACACCAGCGTCACGACCTTGATGCCACGGTCGACGAGATCATTGATGGCGGCGCGCACGCTCGGATGGTCGAGTGCGACGACCGCGACGCCGTCATACTCGCTGCCGGCAAGCTCCTCCAGCGAGGCCGCCAGCACCGACGGGTCGAACACGTCGGTGATGACCATCTCAACGGCGAGGCGGCGGGCAGAGAGCCACGCCGACATCTCGCCCAGATAGGCCTTGATCTGCAGCATGAACGGGTTGGCGCCGACAGGCATCACGAAGGCAAACCGGCGGGCGCGGCCCCGGGCGAGCTCGGCCGCGGCCACATGCGGCTGGAAGGCGTTGCGCGCGATGATCTCCTGGACGCGCCGGACCGTGTCCGGCCGCACGCCCGGACGGTTATGCAAGACGCGGTCGACCGTAGCGAGGCTGACACCGGCCTCGCGGGCGATGTCCTTCAGCGTCAGCGCGGCGGATGCGGTCTCTTCAGCCATGGCTGAAGGCTAGCAGAGGCGTTTTGAGGTGCGCAACTCATTTTGAGGGGCAGGACGCCATTTTCGAGCGCCGGTTGCGCAGGACTTCGCCTAGGTCTTTGTTTTGACGCGCCTTATTGCGCCAACCGTTAGCCATTTCGCTTGAGAAGGTTCTATGCGCCGAGATCCAGCGCGAGGAAGAGACTGTTGCGGTCCTCGACATAGCCCTCGAACGGGGCGCAAGGCACGAAGCCGTGGGCCCGGTAGAGCGCGTGCGCCGGCTTGAAATAGTCCCAGGAGCCGGTCTCCAGGCTCAGCCGTGTCATGCCGCGCCTGCGCGCCTCGGCGATGATGTGGCGGAGCATCTCCCCACCAAAGCCGCGGCGGCGCGTGGTCTGCAGCGTATGCATCGACTTCACCTCGCCGTGCTCTGCCGAGAGCGTCTTCAGCGCGCCGGTCGCAACCAGCGTCTCGCCGTCCCAGCCGGTCCAGAACGCGACGTCGTTGGCACGAAGCCCGGCGAGATCGAGCGCGTGCGCGCTGCCCGGAGCGGTCTGCGCCCGCGCTGCCGTAACGTGATGGTCGAGCAATGCGACGACGCGCGGGTCAAAAGTATCGCCGGTACGGATCTGCATCGTCATGGCCTCACGTCAGTTGCAAGCGTCTTCTGCATGAAGACGAGATCGAGCCAGCGGCCGAACTTGCAGCCGACCTCCGGCATGCGGGCGACCTCGACAAAGCCGAGCGAGGCGTGCAGGCCGATCGAGCCGGCATTGAGGGCCTCGATCCCGGCGATCATGGCGTGCTTGTTCATCGCCGCAGCGCGCTCGATCAGCGCGGCCAGCAGGCTGCGGCCGATGCCGGCGCGGTGATGGCGCTCATCGACATAGACCGAATTCTCGACGGTGTGGCGATAGCCGGGGAAGGGACGGAAATCGCCGAACGAGGCGAAGCCGACGACATCCCTGCCCTTCATCGCGACCAGCACGGGATAGCCCGCCTGCTGCCTTGCGCGGATCCATTCGCGCCGCGAAGAGAGATCGGCCGGCCCGTCGGTCCAGACCGCCGTGGTGTTGATCGCGGCGAAATTGTAGATGGCGAGGATGTCCGCGGCATCCTCCAGCGTGGCGTCCCGTATGATCAGCGGCATCACATTTTCCCGTAAGATGTGCCGCGCCTGGTGATGATGACGTAGCGGGCATCCTGCTTGGTTTCGTTCTCGAACGTCACCGCGCGCATGACGTCGAAGTCGAGGCAGTCGCCCTCGCGCAGGCGCACCGTCTTGGCGTCGATATGCACGCAGACCGCGCCCTCCAGCATCAAGAGCTGCTGGGTGAAGGCGTTGCGGCCCCAGGGGCTGTACGGCACCCGCGCGCCGGCCGGCATGTCGACGACGATGATCTCGATGCCGCTCGCCGCATCGACGGGCGAGGCATGTCGGCGCCGGTAGCCGCTATCGGGATCGCGCCATAGCGGCTGGTCGGCGAGGCGCGTCAGCCGCTCCGGCGGCTTCTCCGAGAGTGCAACGACGTCGCTCAGCGAGACATCGAGCGCCGCGCAAAGCTTGTTGAGCAGCGCCGCCGTCGCGCTGCTCTGCGCCCGCTCCACCCGACCGATCATGGCCCGGCTGACGCCGGATCGGCTGGCGAGCTCGTTCAACGTCATCCCTGCCTGCATCCTCAGAGTCTTCAAGCGGCGACCGATCGCGCGATCGAGTTTTTGCTGGTCCATGGCCTTCCGATCCGAACATCGCCCGGCACAGGGACCGCATCCGCCGGACAGGGCAGAGCTTAGGGCGGAGGAGCGGGGCGTGCCGCGAACGAGAGGCTAATATATTGGAATCTTTGCGCTCCGGGCAGTAACGTTTAGGATGCGCCCAACAACCATGCAGCGGGGAGGCGACGACATGAGCGGACCGACGCAGCGGATCATCAAGGCCAACGGCATCAACCTCAACATCGCCGAACAGGGCGAGGGGCCGCTGGTGCTGCTCTGCCACGGCTTTCCGGAAAGCTGGTATTCCTGGCGTCATCAGCTCGAGGCGGTGGCGGCGGCCGGCTACCACGCCGTCGCGCCCGACATGCGCGGTTACGGCAAGAGCGACAAGCCCGAGGCGATCGACCAGTACACGATCTTCCACATGATCGGCGATCTCGTCGGCGCGCTCGATGCGTTCGCGGCAAAGAGCGCCATCATCGTCGGCCATGACTGGGGTGCGGGGATCGCCTGGCACGCGGCGCGGCTGCGCCCCGACCGCTTTCGCGCCGCTGCCATTCTCAGCGTGCCGTATCGCCCGCGCAGCGAGGTGCGACCGACCAGCGTGATGCCGCAGACCGAGGAAGCCCAGTTCTATCAACTGTACTTTCAGCAGCCCGGGGTCGCCGAAGCGGAATTCGAGGCTGATACGCGCAAGACGCTCGCCGCGATGCTGTTCGGCGGCTCCGGCGAGGGCGCCACCGCCATTCGCGCCATGGCGGCCGCGAGCGGACAGACGTCAAGAGGCGTCGGCATGGTCTCGCGCAAGGACGGCATGCTGCCGAAAGTGCCGGTGCCGTTGCCGTCGTGGCTCAGCGCCGCCGACCTCGATTATTACGCCGCCGAATTCGCCCGCAGCGGTTTTCGCGGGCCGCTCAACTACTACCGCAACATCGACCGCAACTGGGAGCTGATGGGCGCGTTCGAGGGCGTCAAGGTAACAGTGCCCACGCTGTTCATGGCCGGCGACCTCGACATGGTGATCGCCTTCCCCGGTGCGGCCGAGCATCTCGCCAACATGAAGCAATGGGTGCCACAGCTGCGCGAGATCAAAATGCTGCCGGGCTGCGGACACTGGACGCAGCAGGAGCGGCCCGCCGAAGTGAACGCGGCGCTGGTCGACTTCCTGCGCAGCTTGCCGGGTTGAGCGGTCGCTAGCAGGTCCCGAGCTTGTCGATGCGCTTTTGATGGCGCCCGCCCTCGAACGCCGTCCCCAGGAACGCTTCGACACATTCCTTTGCGACCACCTCGCCGGTCGTGCGGCCGCCCAGCGCCAGAACATTCGCGTCATTATGCTGCCGGCAGAGCCGTGCGCAGGTGACATCATGCGCGAGCGCGCAACGGATATGGGCGTGCCGGTTGGCGGCCATGGAAATGCCGATGCCCGACCCGCAGATCAGGACGCCGCGCCTGGCCTTGCCGTCCCTGATCGCGTCGGCCAGCTTGTGGGCGAAATCGGGATAGTCGACGGACGCCGCGCTGTGGGTGCCGAGGTCCAGCCACGTCACATCTGATAGCGCGGACTTCAGCGCTTGCTTGAGAGCAAAGCCCCCGTGATCACAGGCAATCGCGACCAAGCGCGTGCTTTCGTCCTTGTCGGCCATTTGCTGTCCCGGGTGATTGGAGCGGGCGAAGGGAATCGAACCCTCGTATGCAGCTTGGGAAGCTGCCGTTCTACCATTGAACTACGCCCGCCGATGCGCGTGTCCTGCGCCCATCCTGATTAGCCGAGACGGTGTCCGGCGCCAAGCGGTTTGGCGCGTCAGGCCGGACAGTTGTTAATGTCCTGGCAAGATTCCAGGTGCGCCGAATTGTGGCAGTGTTATGATAGCGGTGTCGGGGGAGCAGCGTGCACTGAGTGGGGCGTGTGCATGGTGGGGCGTGCCTACACGATATTCGACACGGCGATAGGGCGCTGCGGCATCATCTGGAGCAGCACCGGCGTGGTCGCCGTGCAATTGCCCGAGGCACGGGAGATCGACACCCGCCGCCGGATTTTCCAGGTCCATCCCGAGGCGCGCGAGCAAGTCGCGCCTGTTAACACCGAGCTCGCCATCGAGGGTATCGTGGGCCTGCTGCAGGGCAGCGACCCCGATTTTTCCGACGTCAGCCTCGACGCCGGCGGCGTGCCGGCCTTCAACCGGCGGGTCTACGAATACACCTGCACCATCCCGCGGGGGGAGACGCGCACCTATCACGACATCGCCAAGGCGCTGGGCGCCTCAGGCGCCGCGCATTCGGTGGCGCAGGCGATCGCCAAAAATCCCTACATGATCATCGTGCCTTGCCACCGCGTGCTGGAAACCGGCGGCTATGCCGACCGGATTTCGCCTTATGGCGGGGTGATCTCCAAGCGACGCCTGCTGGCGCTCGAAGGCGCGCACCCGATCGCCAGCAAGACGCTGTTCGAGGTGCTGCTGCCCGTTGCCCCGTCGCGGTCCCCCTCCTAAATATGCGGGATGGATGCGACCACGCTGCTGACGTCTCAGTCGGTGACCGTCTGCGAGTTTCGCTGCGACGCGGGACCGGGCGACACGCCGTTTGCCGAGTGTCGCACCGGTCATTCCATCGCCTATGTCCGCTCCGGCAGCTTTGGCTGCCATTGCCGCGCCGGCGTCTTCGAGCTGGTGGCCGGCTCGCTTTTGGTCGGTGCGCCCGGCGAGGAATACACCTGCACGCATGAACATGTCTGCGGCGACGTCTGCCTCTGCTTCTTCTTTAGCGACAATCTGGTCGATGCCCTCGGCGGGCGGCGCGAGACCTGGCAGGTCGGCGCGACACCGCCGCTGCCTGAGCTGATGGTGCTGGGCGAGCTTGCCCAGACGGCGGCAGATGGCAACAGCGATTTGGGCCTCGACGAGATCGGCCAGATTCTCGCCGGCCGCTTTGTCGATGTCGTCTCCGGCAAGCCGCGCAAGCGGGTCACGCCGACGGCGCGCGACCGCCGCCGTGCGGTCGAGGCCGCGTTGTGGATCGACGCCAATTCGCATGACGAGATCGATCTGGAACAGGCCGCGCGCCTGGCGGACTTGAGCCCGTTCCATTTCCTTCGGCTGTTCTCCAACGTGCTCGGCGTCACCCCGCATCAATATCTGGTGCGCTCGCGGCTGCGGCACGCGGCGCGCCTGCTCGCGGACGACGACATGGCCGTCACCGACATCGCCTATGACGTCGGCTTCGGCGACCTCTCCAACTTCGTCCGCACCTTCCACCGCGCCGCCGGCCTGTCGCCGACCAGGTTCCGCCAGGCCTCGAAGGGGATGCGCAAGATTCTCCAAGAGCGGCTCGCCCTCAACTGACTAGGCTCGTCTCCGGTGCGCGCCACGAGCGGCGCGCTTTGCAATGGAGACGATCATGTACGACCATATCGGATTGCGCGTTGCCGACCTCGACGCCGCCACGCGGTTCTACACCGCGGCACTGGCGCCGCTCGGTTACGTGCTGTGCTCGAGCGGCGACGGCTATGCCGGGTTCGGGCCGAAGGGCGAGCCGGCATTGTGGCTGCATCTGAACAAGGGCCGCAAGGCCGACGGCGCGCATATCGCGTTTCGTGCCAAGGACCATGACGCCGTGAAGGCGTTTCACCGCGAGGGCCTGAAGAGCGGCGGCCGTGACAATGGCGGCGCGGGCCCGCGCAAGGATTACAGCCCGACCTACTACGCGGCGTTCTTGATCGATCCCGATGGCAATAATGTCGAGGCGGTTTGTACGTGAGCGATCGCCACGCGCGTGATCTCGTAGGGTGGGCAAAGCGTAGCGTGCCCACCAATGCGCGCAACGATGCAGACGGTGGGCACGGCGCGCGAAGAGCGCACCTTTGCCCACCCTCCTGATTCCGGATTTGAGGAAACAACATGGCCTCCATCCACAACGACGTCTCCCTCCCCGCCCCGGCCCGCGACGTTGGGACGCGGTGCGCGATTTCGGCGCGCTGCCTCAGCGGCTGGTGCCGGGCTTCGTCACCGCATGCCAGCTCGACGGCGATACGCGCATTGTCACCTTCGCCAACGGCTCGGTTGCGCGCGAAGTGCTGGTCGATTGCGACGATATCAGGCAGCGGCTGGTCTACGCGATCAGCAGCGAGCGGCTGAAGCATTACAGCGCCTCGGTGCAGGTGATCGCCGACGGCGAGGCAAGCTGCCGCCTGATCTGGACCATCGACATGCTGCCGAACGAGCTTGCAGCTTACGTGCAGGAGCAGACCAAGCTGGCTGTCGCCGCCATGCACAAGGCCTTCCCGTAGTTTTTATTTGCGCATGATCTCCGCGCAAACGCATTCCGCGTTTGTCGCGAGGGAAAACCGCTGCACACTTTTCCGGATCATGCGCGTGCAACGTGATCCGTCTCACAGAGCCCGCCCCTCATCGTCCGTAACCATGGCCGCGTGCGTCCTGACGGCCTCGCTCTCCCGGCGGCGCCACGCACGCGAGGAGCATGCCATGAGAGGTGCGGACAAGGTGATCTGCCAGGCAGCTGCCGTGCTGCTGTTGTTTTCGATTTCGAGCGCGCCGGCCAACGCGCAGTTCCTCGGCGGCGGAGGTGCCGGCGGCCAGGACATGATGACCCAGATGGCGCCGATGCTGGAGATGATGAAGGCGAAGATGGGCAAGCGCCGCTTCGCCATGCTGATGCAGACCATGGGCCCGATGATGAGCCGCATGATGGAGAATGGCGGCGGTGGCCTTGGCGGAATGATGGGCGGCAGCATGGGCGGCCTCGCCGGCGGCAATCTCGGCGGGGGATTCGGCGCACCCAATTACGGCGCCGGCTACGCACCGATGGGCGGCATGGGCGGCGGCGATATCATGGGCATGCTCGGCGGCGCCGGCGGCGGCGACATGATGGCGATGATCCCGCAACTGATGCGGCTCGCCAATGTCGGCGGCGGCCATCGCCGCCACAGGCATCGCTAAAGCGCAACGGCGTCTCGCCGCCGCGGTTGAGCTGCTTTGTTTGCGGATGATCTTGTCGGAAAACCGGTTCCCACTTTTCCGGATCGTCCGCTAATCGGCAACCGAGAGCACAGGCGCGACGGCGAGTTTTGCGTCTCGCGGCCCCCAGCGCGTCAGCACCACGCTGGAGCATGAGAGCACGCCGAGCACGACCATCGAGCTCGCGGCGAGCCAGAAGAAGCTTTGCGCGGTCGCGTCATGCGTCGACAGCCACCAGCCGATGCCCGCGATGTAGATCAGCCGGGCGGTCTGCGCCAGCACAGGACCGATCACCTTTGCTGCACCTTGCGAGGAGAAATACATCGTCGTTGCAAGGCCGAAGAACGCGTAGAACGGCCCGACCGTCGAGAGATATTGATGGCTCGCCGCGCGCACGGCCGCGCTGTCGGTGAAGATGTTGACCCAGAGATCGGGGAAGATCGCTACAAAGCATGCTGGCGCGCCGACGGCCATGAAGGCGGCGGCACCGGCGGTCCAGGCGATGCGGCGCGCCCGCGCGATGCGGCCCGCCCCGATCGCCATTCCGACCATGGGCACGCAGGCGATACCGAACGAGAACGCGATCGAGGTCAGCAGGAATTCGAGCCGCGCGCCGATGCCGTAGCCGGCGAGGATCGCGGTGCCGAATTTGGCCAGCATGTGGGTGAAGATCGAGATCGTCAGCACCGATTGCAGCGGCGAGAAGCAGGCGATGGCGCCGACCTTGAGGATGTCGAAGAACATCACCCATTGGATGCGCAAGCCGCGGAGTTTTGGAACGACGCGGGCGCGACCGGAGAACAGGTACCAGCCCATCACGCAGATATTCATGGAGTAGGCGATCAGCGCGCCGGCGGCGACGCCGCGCATGCCGAGTTGCGGAAACGGGCCGAGCCCGAGGCCCAGCGTGCCGCCGAGCACGATCTGCCAGACCGCAGAGTTGAGGATGAGAAACGACGGCAGGCGCATATTGCCGGTGCCGCGCAGCACGCCCGCCATGGTGTTGAGCAGCCACGGCAGCACGGCCCCGCCGAAGAACACCTGGGTGTACGCGATCGCATGCGTCAGCACATTGCCGCGGCCGCCGAGCATCGTCAGCACCTGAGGGCCGAAGATCAGCATGCCGAGCATGAAGACGAGGCCGAAGATGATGCCGATCAGCAGCGCATGCGCAGCCAGCGTCCCGGCACGCTCGCGATCGCCGGCGCCGAGCGCGCGTGCGATGGAGGAGGCCACGGCGCCGCCCATGGCGCCGCCCGACATGGTCATGGTCAGGATCACTGTCGGAAACACCAGCGCCATCGCGGCCAGCGCCTCGACGCCGAGACGGCCGATATAGGAGGTCTCGGCGATCACCGTGCAAGTGCCGGCGGACAGCGCGACAACGTTCGGCCAGGCGAGGGAGAGCAGCGTGCGCAGGATCGGCCCGTCGATCAGCGCGCTCCGTGTCGGGCGCGTGGGCGACGGGCGCGGACGTTCCTGCTCATCGACCGGGATCTCGGCGACCTCAGTCATTTCCTCTCCCGGACAAATCCGCCATTCGCGGCGTGGCAATGCTTAGGTGCATCAATCAACTTGCTCGCGCGAAAGGCGCGGCTGCGCACTTGTTAGCACGCTGGTTGCCGATTCCTCCTGCGTCAGGTGCAGGCGTGCCCTGCGGCAGCGCATTTCGATAGGTGGAATTAACCGATCGTCCAGACCAACGGCGGGCGGCCGCCTGCCGTTGGGCGCAGGTGTACGCCGATGTGCCGGCCGCATCCGGCGGCGAGTCCCTCGAACAATCCCTCCAGCACCTTGGCGCAGGCGTGGTGATAGTCAGTGACGTCGTCCATCAGCTTCCAGCTCTGCTGCCGGATTTCGAAGCTGCCTTTGGATTGCGTGATCTCGGCCGCATCGTCCTGCGCGGCGAGCAGCGCGCCGAGGAAGGACGCGAACTCGCTCGCGCCGCCGGGGCGCATCGCCAGCGGCGCCGCGATCTCATCGAAAAACTGCATGCCGATCAGCTTGCCGGTGATGTGCAGGAGATAGCCGGCATCTTCCGGCCCGAATAGTTGCACCATCACCGGCGCGGCGGTCCGCACATATTCCATGGCGTAGTTGCGATAGGCCTTTTCGAGCCGCGGCCTTGGCCAGCTAGCGAGGGGAAGCGCCGGCGCGGTCTTCGGATCGAACAGCGGGGCCTCCAGATGCCGCGCGTAGACGAGGCGTTGATCCGGTTCGAGCGGATGGTCGTATTGATGGTAGTAGCCTTCGAGCCCGTCCTGGCCGTCGACGCTCTGCTTGGTGCAGACGAAGCCCAGCCGGAGATCGCCGAGTGCGACGCCGTTGTTGGCGTGCCAGCCGCGCAGCATCGCGCGGCTCACCTCGCCCGGCACGCCGCAGATTGCCGGGCCTTTCCAGATCCAGCGCGGCGGCGGATAGCGGATCCAGGCCTTGGTGTCGCTCTCATACATGTATTCGACATGCACGCCGCCGATCCAGTTGGAGAGATAGTGATATTGTGCCGCCACCGCCGGCGGCAGATGATCGATCCCGAGCTTCTTCAGCCCGGGCAGGAAGCGCTCCTGCTGCTGGCGACGGAATACGCGGAAGACGAACTCGGCGGCGTCAGCCGTGCCGCGGCGCGTCACCACGGTGAGGATCAGGCCGGTGAAATAGGCGTGGTAGAGATCGGCGACCGCACGCCAGCGCTTCCATTGCGCTGCTTGCGTGGCGTCTGCGGCGGTCATCGTTTGCTCCCGGCTTGTTGTTTTGCGGGAGTGTGTCATCGCGGATGGGCTGGCGCAACCGGTGCGCGATTTCTGTCGTAGCCCGGATGGAGCGCAGCGAAATCCGGGTTTAGTGCCGCAAGCGCAAGAGTCCCGGATTGCGCTGCGCTGCATCCGGGCTACGAAAATTACACCCTGAAATGCTTGCTCAGCTTGAGGCCCTGCGCCTGGTAGTTGGAGCCGATGCGCTGGCCGTACATGGCGTCGGGGCGGGACAGCATCTTCTCGTAGACGAGACGGCCGACGATCTGGCCGTGCTCGAGGATGAACGGCACCTCGCGCGAGCGCACTTCCAGCACGGCGCGCGATCCTAGCCCGCCGGCACCGGCATAGCCGAAGCCGGGATCGAAGAAGCCGGCATAATGCACGCGGAATTCGCCGACCAGCGGGTCGAACGGCACCATCTCCGCCGCGTAATCGGGCGGCACCTGCACGGCTTCCTTGGAGGCGAGGATGTAGAACTCGCCGGGGTCGAGGATCAGGCTGCCGTCGGGACGGGCCGAGATCGGCTCCCAGAAATCTTCCACCGCATAGCCGGAGCGGCGATCGACATCGACCACGCCGGTGTGGCGCTTGGCGCGATAGCCGACGAAGCCATTGCCTTTCTCCCCGGAGAGATCGACCGAGACGGCGACGCCGCCGGTCAGATCGGCATCGTCGATGTCGACGAGACGCTCAACGGCATGCAAGCTTTCGAGCGCATCGGCATTGAGGATGGCGTCACCAGTGCGGAAGCGCACTTGGCTCAGGCGCGAGCCTTCGCGGACCAGCACCGGAAACGTCTTCGGGCTGATCTCGGCATAGAGCGGGCCGTGATAGCCGGCGCCGATCATATCGAAGCGGCGCGTGCCGTCGGCGATCACGCGGGTGAAGACGTCGAGCCGGCCGGTCGAGCTTTTCGGATTGGCCGCCGCGACGATCTCCGGCGGTAGCGCCAGGCTCTCCAGTAGCGGCACGATATAGACGCAGTTGGTTTCCAGCACCGCACCGTCGGCGAGGCTGAACTCGTGCAGCTTCAACTCGTCGATGCGCTCGGCGACGGTGGCGCCGGGACCGGGCAGGAAACTGGCGCGGACGCGATAGGCGATATCGCCGAGACGCAGATCGAGGCTCGCCGGCTGGATCTGGCTTTCGACGAAATCATAGGCGGGCAGGATGAGGCCCGCTTCCGCCATCGCCGCGATCATGCGGTCGGGCAGGATACCATTGGCGTCGGCGGCAACCGTGAACGTCAACCGGGGGTCCTCGTCAGGGGTCGCGTATATCCGGACTTGCGGGACATACGAGCCTTTTACGGCTATCCGATGGACGCCTTGACGGAAAGGGCATTGCGGAATATGAGCATCACTTATCCCGTGGTGATTTGAGCCGGCCGGCTTGCAGCCACGTTAAATAAGTCGCTAAACAGGCCGGGGACCTCTGTGATCCCGGCCCGTGGAGATATCCAGGCCGGTTTTTTTATGACCATCTCGACAAGACGGTCATATCGGAGGGTCCTATGTCGAAGTCGCCTGCCTCTTACCGCCCCGAAACCCGCCTGGTCCATTCCGGCACCCTGCGCTCGCAATATGGCGAGACATCGGAGGCGCTGTTTTTGACGCAAGGGTATGTCTACAACAGCGCCGAGGAGTGCGAGGCGCGGTTCAAGGGCGAAGACCCCGGCTTCATCTATTCGCGTTACTCGAATCCGACGATCGCGATGTTCGAGCGCCGCATGATCGAGCTCGAAGGCGCCGAAGCGGCACGCTCGGCGGCGACAGGCATGGCCGCGGTGACGACGGCGATCCTCGCGCCGCTCAAGGCCGGCGACCATGTCGTGGCCTCGCGCGCGCTGTTCGGCTCGTGCCTCTACGTCATTCAGGATCTGCTTCCTCGCTACGGCATCGAGACCACGCTGGTCGATGGCGCCAATCTCGACCAATGGCAACGCGCGGTGAAGCCGAACACCAAGACGTTCTTCCTGGAGAGCCCGACCAATCCGACGCTCGACGTGCTCGACATTCCCTCGATTGCCGAGATCGCCCACAAGGGCGGCGCGCGGCTCGTGGTCGACAACGTTTTCGCGACGCCGATCTGGCAGAGCCCGCTCGCGTTAGGCGCCGACGTCGTCGTCTACTCCGCGACCAAGCACATCGACGGCCAGGGCCGGTGCCTGGGCGGCATCATCCTGTCCTCGGAAGCCTTCATCGCCGAGCACATCCACAATTTCATGCGCCAGACCGGCCCATCGATCTCGCCGTTCAACGCCTGGGTGCTGCTCAAGGGCCTGGAGACGCTAGGTGTGCGCGTGCGCGCGCAGACCGACACGGCAGCGCGCATCGCCGATGTGCTGGCGAGCCATCCCAAGATCGCGCGGCTGGTCTATCCCGGCCGCGAGGACCATCCGCAGGCGGCTCTGGTGAAGAAGCAGATGCGCGGCGGCTCGACGCTGGTCGGCTTCGAGGTCAAAGGCGGCAAGGCGGCTGCATTCCGGGTGCTCAACGAGCTCAAGCTCGCAAAGATCTCGAACAATCTTGGCGATGCCAAGAGCCTGGTCACGCATCCGGCGACGACGACGCATCAGCGGCTGAAGCCGGAGGATCGTGCCGCACTCGGCATCAGCGAGGGATTCATCCGCTTCTCGGCCGGGCTCGAGCATGCCGATGATCTGATCGAGGATCTGACCGCGGCGCTGGAGAAGGCGTGAGGTGATCGCGAAGTCGCAGGGTGGGTTAGCCGAGCGGATGCGCCAAGCGCATCTGCTCGGCGTAACCCACCAACTTCGTTCGGCATTCGATGAGGCATGGTGGGTTACGGCTTCGCCTAACCCACCCTACGGCAGCGGAGTTACATCGGCCGATAGGTCCGCACGTCCGCGGGCACGTTCACCCCGATCTTGATCTGGCCGACCGAGTGGATGATGTCGTCGCCGAGCAGCTGGGCGAAGCAGGCATAGCCCCAATCGTTCATGTGCAGGCCGTCGGCGATGACGAAACTCTCGACCGGAAGCGCCTGCTTCTCGTGCCAGTCGCGCATCACCTCGAAGCGCGGGAAGATGCCGACGTGACGAAGCTCGGCGACCTTGCCGAGCAGCTTCACCATCTTGCTTGCGCTCTCGGGACGTTCGGTGACCCTGGGCGAATATTGCGGGTCGACAAGCACGATATCGGAATTGCCCGCCGCCTGGATGCGAGTGATGCCGTCCTCGACCATCTTGGCGGTGTCGCCGGGATCGAGATTGCGCAGCACGGCGTTGGTGCCGACCTGCCAGATCACGAGATCCGGATGCACGTCGATCACCTCCTTCTGGAGGCGCTTCATCATCTCGGGCGCGTCCTCGCCGCCGACGCCGGCATTGATGACCGTGATGTCAGCGGTCGGATATTGCCGGCGCAGCTGCGCAGCGAGACGGTTCGGATAGTTAAAGTCGGGCGAGCTCGCGCCATAGCCCGCAGTCGACGACGAGCCGAACGCGACGATGACGACGGGCTTGCCCGCGACGAGCTTGCCCGCGACATGCGGCAGCGAGCCCATCGTCTTGGCGCCGCCCTTCGGCGGCAGGCAGGGGACGCGGCTGAAAATATCGCCGGCGGATTTTGCGACCTGCTTCACCTTGTCGATGGCGCGCGAGGTGAGGCCGCGCTGATCGGTGGGCTGCTGGGCCGTCGCCGCAACCGTGGTCTGCGACGGCGAGGTGGGCGCTGGGTTAGCGGCCTGCTGTGGCGCGGCAGTCGCCTGGGCGGCCTGAGCTCGGGCAGGCGCCTGCAGCACAGGCATCAGCATCAGCAGCAGCGTCGCCACTGCGGGCGCGGACAACCATGTCGACAGGCCAAAAGGGCGGAAAGAACTCATTAACGCTAGACCTCAATTCTGCTGCTCGGTCGGCCCCAGATGGGCAGCATCGATCACGAACTGCGCCAACGCCCGGCCAAGGCAATCATGGACCTGCTTCGCCAGCTCAGGGCCGCGCGAGGCGCTGAACAAGTCGAACTGACCCTGATCATTCCACTGCCGCATGATCGCGAAACGATCGAACAGCGGGATATCATGCTCCTGCGCCACCACCCGCATATTGTCGAGATAAGGCGGTGCCGAGATCATGGATTCGGTACGCGGGCTGTATTGCAAATTCATCAAGACGACGTCAGCCCCTGCATGTTGCAGCGCAGCGACCCCATCGGTCACGGCGCCGCGAAAGTCATCGGGATCGATCGATCGGATAGCATCCACCGTCCCGGTCTGCCAGATGACCAAAGTAGGTGTTTTTGCTTCCATCAGCTTAACGAAGGTTCCGGCGGCCTCCTCCGCCGTCTTCTTGCTCTGTAGTTCTACGGATACGTGCACGGTCTCCGAAGGGGGCAGTTTCTCTTTCAAGATCGCCTCCATCCGTGCCGGATAGGAGCTGCTTTCCGAAAATGGGATCGTCGTCGACCGGCTTCCGATCACGAGGATCTCAAGCGGTTTGCCCGCCTTGACGGCGTCGGCGACCTTGGGGAGCTGGCTCTCGGTGGCGAGCAGATAAGGCGGCACTTCACAGGCTGCAGGGATCGGCGGCGTCGCAGGCGCGGCCTCGTCTGCGCGCGCCGAAGGCGCGGTGAGGTACCCGCATAGCAGGATCAGGCTCAGGATAACCTTCGCCGTCATCAGCCCCCTCCCGCCAGATCGGCGTTGCCGACGGCGTTTTTGGTTTTCGCGCCGCTCTTGTCAGCTACGCGCTTGTACCACGAAATCACCCAGGCCATCGCCCACATGATCAGGATTCCTGAGAGACTAATCAGCGCATGCATGGCGGGTCCACCGGAGACCTCGGCCAGGATGAAATGGCCGGCAAAGGCCAGGAAGACGCCGAGACAGAAGATCTCCAGCGAGTGCTGGCCGCACACGATCAGCGGCCGCAACCATTGCGATTTCAGGCCCGGCCATTCCCGCGGCAGGAAGCGCACGGTGAGCGCGGCCAGCGCCAGGAAATGCGTGAAGCGCAGCACGTCGAGATCGGTCTTGTCGATCGGATACATCCACTGCTCGATCCGCTTCGGCATGAAGTGCGAAAGCTGCGGGACGTACCAGGTCAGCGTCACATAGAACGCCGCAACGAGATAGCCGATCGAGATCCACATCGTCACGGGCGATGCCAGAATGCGCGACATGCGTCGCGCACCTCCGAGCGCGCACCATGCGCCGAACACGAACAGCAACTGCCAGGCAAAGGGATTGAACGCCCAGAAGCCGTTCGGATAGGCGGAGAAGTACAGATCGAACTGCCAGGTCGCCGCGTAAAGCAGCGCCGAGAGCGCGAGCGTGACATCGGGCCGCCATTTCATCGACCACAGGATCAGCGGCAGCGCGAGCATCAGGACGATATAGAGCGGCAGCACGTCCATGTTGACGGGACGGAAGCGCAAGAGAAGCGCCTGCACGATGGTGATGTCGGGCTGCTTGAGAAAATCCATGATGCCCATCTCTTCGGTGTAGAGCGGGTTCTCGAAGCTGGTCGCGACGTAGGAGATTTCGGCGAGGAAGATCGTGAACAGGAAGACGTGGGCGACATAGATTTGCCAGACCCGCCGCAGGACGCGTGCCGTGGCGATGACGACACCGCTCTCCAGCATCGCGCGGCCGTAGACGAAGGCTGCGGTGTAGCCCGAGATGAAGATGAAGATCTCGGTGGCGTCGCTGAAGCCGTAATTGCGGATCGTGAACCAGGTCAGCAGATTGGGGGGCAGATGGTCGATGAAGATCAGCCACAGCGCGAGGCCTCGGAACAGATCGAGCCTGAGCTCGCGCTCGCCGATGGCGGGCAGCGTGATGGCCGGCGCAGCAACGCGCGGCTTCGCGTCGACCGGTTTGGCCTCCGCGGGCTTGGCGCCCGCGGTTCCCGCGATCGTCGATCCCGTCACTTGATCGGCAATGGTCATGGGGACCCAAAAACCCTTCCGCAAATCGCGACGTTTCAGGAGTGTACCGGTCCGGTCGCCGCCTCGCAAAGCGGCCGGATCACATCTGGGGTGTACTTCTTCGTGAATTCGGGCGGGACGATGTCGCCAAGGCCGCCTGGGGCGTTTGGTTCCTGGCCGGGTTTTCGTTATGATGACAGCCATGTACCGCGCCGTGACCCGCCAGATCGAAGTGACCGTCGAGCCGAACTTTGTTCCGGAACAGTCCTCGGCCGACCGCTCGCGGTATTTTTGGTCCTACACCATCGTGATCACCAATTCGGGCGACGAGACCGTGCAGCTCAAGACGCGGCACTGGATCATCACCGATGCCACCGGGCGGCAGCAGGAGGTCAAGGGCGAGGGCGTGATCGGCGAGCAGCCCGTGCTCGCCCCCGGCGAACGCTTCGAATACACCTCGGGCGTGCCACTCTCCACCGCCTCCGGCTTCATGACCGGCCGCTACCTGATGGTCAGCGAAACCGGCGAGCGCTTCGAGATCGACGTGCCGACGTTCTCGCTGGACAGCCCCGACAACAAGCGGGTGTTGAACTAGAGGCGGCGCCAAGCGCGGTATCGTAGGATGGATTAGCCGAAGGCGTAATCCACCACTGACCGTTTCCGCAGAGAGAAAAGAGGTGGATTACGCTTCGCTAATCCATCCTACAATGCTGGCGCCTACGCGTCTTCCACGCCCGCTTCATCCGGCGTGAATTCGTACACCGAGCTACAGAACTCGCAGGTCACGACGACCTTGTCGTCCTTGACCATGGCGCTGCGATCGTCAGGCGAGAAGCTCTTCAGCATGGACGCGACCGCGTTGCGCGAGCAGGAGCATTGCGCTTTGAGGACCAGCGGATTGAACACGCGCACGCCGCGCTCGTGGAAGAGGCGGTAGAGCAGCCGTTCACCGGAGAGATCGGGATCGATCAACTCGACGTCCTCGACCGTCTCGATCAGCGAGCGCGCCTCGACCCAGGCATCGTCTTCGGCGACGCTGTGAGCCTCAAGACCCTCGGGCGCATCGCCGGGATGCAGATCGGCCTGCCGCGCGCGCTCCGGCGCCTTTGGCAAAAACTGCATCAGCATGCCGCCGGCGCGCCAGCGGTGCTTGCCGCCGTCGCTCGAGCGCCACTCCTCGCCGACCGCAAGGCGCACGCGCGTCGGGATCTGCTCGGAGCGCAGGAAATATTCGTGGGCGGCGTCTTCCAGGCTGCCGCCGTCGAGCGCGACCAGGCCCTGGTAACGGCTCATATCGGGCCCCTGGTCGATGGTCATGGCGAGATGACCGCGGCCGAGCAGCGTGCCGGAATTCATTCCAGGTTCCTTGGCATCACCGAGGCGCTCGGCATCGAAGCGCGCATAGGCGCGCAGGCGATCGGGCGCCTGATAGTCGACCACCAGGAACGACACCGGCCCGTCGGTCTGGGCCTGCAGGATGAAGCGGCCCTCGAATTTGAGCGCCGAGCCGAGCAGCGTCGTCAGCACGATGGCTTCGCCGAGCAACTTGCCGACCGGTGCGGGATAATCATGCTTGGTCAGGATGTCGTCGAGCGCCGGGCCAAGCCGCACCAGACGGCCGCGCACATCGAGCGCATCGACCTCGTAGGGCAGCACGGCGTCATCGACGGGAACTGCGGAAGGCGCGCGAACCGGGCTTTCGGGCCTGGTTTTCATGTCGGGGGATTGGGAGACCATGGCGCTTTATCTGGGGTCGGAGGGCGGAAATGGAAGGGCCCCCGCATTCCGTGCTCAGAATGGCGGGCCGCGTAGCCCGGATGGAGCGCAGCGCAATCCGGGGAAGTCTTTCCGCGTTAAGAACCCCGGATTTCGCTGCGCTCCATCCGGGCTACAAGTGAGCCTACTTCACCGCGTCAAAACACCAGGCCAAAATGCCCTTCTGCGCGTGCAGGCGGTTTTCGGCCTCGTCGAACACGACGGACTGCGGACCGTCGATCACCTCGTCGGTGACCTCCTCGCCGCGATGGGCGGGCAGGCAGTGCATGAACAGCGCATCGGGCTTGGCCAGCGACATCAGCTTGGCATTGACCTGGTAGGGCTTGAGCACGTTGTGACGGTGCTCGCCCTCCTTGTCGCCCATCGACACCCAGGTGTCGGTGACGACGCAATCTGCGCCCTTCACGGCGGCCTCGGGATCGGTGCCGAGCACGATCGGCGCGCCCGTCGCCTTGATGAAGTCGCGCATCACCTTCTTCGGGGCAAGCTCCGGCGGCGTTGCGACATTGAGCTTGAACTTGAAGCGCTCGGCGGCATGGGCCCAGGACGCCAGCACGTTGTTGTCGTCGCCGGTCCAGGCCACGGTGCGGCCCTCGATCGGGCCGCGATGCTCCTCATAGGTCATGAGGTCGGCCATCACCTGGCACGGATGTGAGCGCCGCGTCAGGCCGTTGATGACGGGCACGGTCGCGTTCGCCGCGAGTTCCAGCAGCGCCTCGTGATTGAGGATGCGGATCATGATGGCGTCGACATAGCGCGACAGCACGCGCGCGGTGTCGGCAATGGTCTCGCCGCGGCCGAGCTGCATCTCGGCACCGGTGAGCATGATGGGCTCGCCGCCGAGCTGGCGCATGGCGACGTCGAACGAGACGCGCGTGCGGGTCGACGGACGCTCGAAGATCATCGCCAGCGTCTTGCCTTCGAGCGGCCGCACCGGCTGATGCGCCTTCTGCTTCGCCTTCATGGCGGAGGAGGCCGCGAGCATGCTCTTGAGCTCCGACAGCGGCAGCTCGTTGATGTCGAGGAAGTGCTTGGGTGCCTTGCTCATCAGCTTGCCGCCCGCTTGTTGCCTGACAGCGCCGTGCAGGCGCGCTCGAGCCTGACGATGCTGTCCTCGATTTCCGCCTCGGTGACGATCAAGGGCGGCAGGAAGCGCACGACATTGTCGCCGGCGCCGACGGTAAGCAGCTTCTCGTTGCGCAAGGCTGCGACCAGATCGCCTGATGGCACCACGGCCTTGATGCCGATCAAAAGCCCCTCACCGCGGATTTCGCTGACGATATCGGGATGACGGTCGATCACGGAGGCGAGCTTCTGCTTGAGCAGCAGCGACATCTTCTGCACGTGGTCGAAGAAGCCGGGCTTGAGCATGACGTCGAGCACGGCGTTCGCGGCCGCGATCGCCAGCGGATTGCCGCCGAAGGTCGAGCCGTGCGAGCCGGGGCCCATGCCGGCGGCCGCATCCGCGGTCGCCAGGATCGCACCGATCGGAAAACCGCCACCGAGCGCTTTCGCCAGCGACATCACGTCGGGTGTGACGCCGGTGCGGCGATGGGCGAAGAGATCGCCGGTGCGGCCCATGCCGGTCTGCACCTCGTCGAAGGCCAGCAGCAAGCCTTTCTCGTCGCAGAGCTGGCGGAGCGCCTTGAGGAAGGCTGAAGTCGCCGAACGTACGCCGCCCTCGCCCTGGATCGGCTCGATCAGGATGCCGGCGGTATGCGGGCCGATCGCCTTCTTCACGGCCTCGATGTCGCCATGCGGCACCTGGTCGAAGCCGTCCATCGGCGGACCGAAGCCTTCGAGATATTTTGCCGATCCCGTCGCCGCCAGCGTCGCCAGCGTGCGGCCGTGGAAGGCGCCTTCGAAGGTGATGATGCGATAGCGCTCCGGATGGCCCTTGGAGAAGTGATGATGGCGGACCAGCTTGATCACGCCCTCCAGCGCCTCGGCGCCGGAATTACAGAAGAACACGAAGTCGGCAAAGCTCTCGTTGCAAAGACGCGCAGCGAGCTTCTCGCCGTCAGGGCTCTGGAACAGGTTCGACATGTGCCAGAGTTTCGTGGCCTGCTCCTGCAGCGCCTTGACCAGCGCCGGATGGGCATGGCCGAGTGCATTGACCGCGACGCCCGAGGTGAAATCGAGATAGCGATCGCCATTGGTTGCGATCAACCAGACGCCTTCACCGCGCTCAAAACCGATATCGGCCCTGGCGAAAACGGGGAGCAAATGCGGCGCTGCGCTGTTGGTCATGACGATCTCTTTGGTGGTCACTTCGGATGTTTCGGACGGCCTGAACACGCATGGCGCAGCGCGTCATTTGGCCCGGAAAACGAAACGTGCCGCCTTTTAAGGGCGGCACGCGCGACTATCTTATGCCTGGCAATACGGGTGTCAATGCCGCCCGGAAAGCCTCGCGAAACGCTGAATCCGTAGTCTTGCGGTGGCGATTTTGCGGGATTTTCGCCACGGAACATGTGGAAGCGAGTCGGCGGACTCTTGCGCGTGAGTCACGGCATATTGTAGCGTTTGGCTTGTCAGATACGACATCTCGTGCAGCGGTTCTGATCCCAAAAGTCCTCATGTACCGGCGTAAACGTTCGGGCGCATCTGGCGCGCCCGGCGAGCCTTAAGGGATTCTGGCGGCACGGGTTTTTCGAAGCTTAGGCATTCGTCGTGAGGCCCCACAGATGGCTGGCGCCGGCGAAGGAAAGGATGCAATGACGGTTTTGACCTGGTCAGATGATCGCGTCGAGCAGCTGAAAAAGCTCTGGGAGGCCGGACTTTCGGCCAGCCAGATCGCCGCTGAGCTTGGAAACGTGACCCGCAACGCCGTAATCGGCAAGGTGCACAGGCTCGGCCTGTCCGGCCGCGCCAAGAGCCCCTCATCAGCAGCTCCGCGGCCGCGCAAGGCGCGTCCCGCACAGCACATGATGCGGGTGAGCCGCCCCATCGCGCGCGGCAACACCGCGCTGGCGCAGGCCTTCGAGGTCGAGGTCGAGGCTGAACCTGTTACCTACGACAACGTTGTGCCGATGAGCCAGCGGCTCTCGTTGCTCGAATTGAACGAGGCCACCTGCCACTGGCCGGTCGGCGATCCTTCAAGCCCGGATTTCTTCTTCTGCGGCGGCAAGGCGCTCTCAGGCCTGCCCTACTGCGCCCAGCACTCGCGCGTGGCGTATCAGCCGGCGGCGGATCGCCGGCGGGCGCCGGCGAAGCCAGGCACGCGCTGAGTACTTGGTTCAGACGACATCGTCGCGGGACAGGCCGGGACGAAAAAAAGCGCGCCACCAGGCGCGCTTTTTTTGTTTGCTGGCGGGCAGCCTAGCTTGAGGTCTGCTCAGCCTTCGCGAAGCGATCGTCGAGCGCGTAGCCTGCGCCGCGGACGGTGCGGATCGGGTCCTGCTCGCGGCCGAGATTGAGCAGCTTGCGCAGGCGGCCGATATGCACATCGACGGTGCGTTCGTCGATATAGATGTCGCGGCCCCAGACGCTGTCGAGCAGCTGCTCGCGCGAGAACACCCGGCCGGGATGCTCCAGGAAGAACTCCAGCAGGCGATATTCGGTCGGTCCGAGATCGATCGGCCGACCCGAGCGCGCCACGCGGCGCTTCTCGCGATCGAGCTCGATGTCGCCGAAGGCGAGCACGGTCGCGAGCCGCTCGGGGCTGGCGCGCCGCAGCAGGCCCTTGACCCGCGCGAGCAGCTCGGGCACCGAGAACGGCTTGACGATGTAATCGTCGGCGCCTGTGGCAAGGCCCCTGACACGCTCGCTCTCCTCGCCGCGCGCGGTGAGCATGATGATCGGCAGCTGCTTGGTGTCGGATCGCGTCCGCAACCGGCGGCACAGCTCGATCCCGGACAGGCCCGGCAACATCCAGTCGAGCACGATCAGATCGGGGATGTGCTCCTTGAGGCGGGTGTCGGCGTCGTCGCCGCGCATCACCGTCTCCACGTCATAGCCGTCGCCTTCGAGGTTGTAGCGGAGAAGCTCGGTCAGAGCTTCCTCGTCCTCAACCACCATAATGCGTGCGCCCATGGGCTCGTCGCTCCTTGCGTAATCAGGTGTTCGGGACCGTCGTGGCGAAGGTCGTCATGTCGCCCTTCGGCCGCTTGTCGGTGATGGCCTGGCCTTCGATCATGTAGAACACGGTCTCGGCGATGTTGGTGGCGTGGTCGCCGATCCGCTCGATGTTCTTGGCGCAGAACATCAGATGGATGCAGAACGAGATGTTGCGCGGATCCTCCATCATGTAGGTGAGGAGCTCGCGGAACAGCGAGGTGCAGATGGCATCGACCTCCTCGTCACCCTTCCACACCGTCATCGCCGCCGGCAGGTCGTGCGCGGCATAGGCATCGAGCACCGACTTGACCTGCTGCTGCACGAGGTCCGTCATGTGCTCGAGGCCGCGGAACAGCTTGAGCGGATGGAAATCCGTCTCCAGCGCTGCGACGCGCTTGCCCATGTTCTTGGCGAGGTCGCCGATGCGCTCGAGGTCGGTCGCAACCCGCATGGCGCCGACGATCTCGCGCAAGTCCACCGCCATCGGCTGGCGGCGCGCGATGGTCAGCACGGCGCGCTCCTCGATCTTCTTCTGCAGCGCGTCGAGCTCGGCATCGATGGTGACGACGCGCTGGCCCAGCGCGACGTCGCGGCGGATCAGCGCATCGACGGAATCGACGATCATGCGCTCGGCGATGCCGCCCATCTCGGCGACCAGGCGGGTGAGCTCCTGAAGGTCGGTGTCGAAGGCTTTTGCGGTATGTTCGGAAGCCATGTCCTGTCTCCTCAGCCGAACCGGCCGGTGATGTAATCCTGCGTGCGCCGGTCCGACGGCGACGTGAAGATCTTGCTGGTGTCGTCGAACTCGATCAGCTCGCCGAGATACATGAAGGCGGTCTTGTCGGAGACGCGGGCCGCCTGCTGCATGTTGTGGGTGACGATCGCGATGGTGTAGTTCTCGGACAGTTCCTGGATCAGCTCCTCGACCTTGGCGGTCGAGATCGGATCGAGCGCCGAGCAGGGCTCGTCGAACAGGATCACTTCAGGCCGCACCGCGACGGTGCGGGCGATGCAGAGGCGCTGCTGCTGGCCGCCCGAGAGCGACAGGCCGGAGGCGTTGAGCTTGTCCTTGACCTCGTTCCACAGCGCGCCGCCGCGCAGCGCCTTCTCGACGCGGTCGTCCATCTCGGACTTCGAGATCTTCTCATAGAGGCGGATGCCGAAGGCGATGTTCTCGTAGATCGTCATCGGGAACGGCGTCGGCTTCTGGAACACCATGCCGACGCGGGCGCGCAGCAGGTTGAGATCCAGCTTGGGGTCGAGGATGTTGGTCTGGTCCAGCATCAGCTGACCGGTGACGCGCTGGCCCGGATAGAGGTCATACATCCGGTTGAAGATGCGCAGCAGGGTCGACTTGCCGCAACCGGACGGGCCGATGAAGGCGGTTACGCGGTTGGTGCCGAGCGTCATATTGATGTTCTTCAGCGCCTGGTGCTCGCCGTAATAGAAGTTGAGGTTGCGCACCGTCACCTTGGCCGGAGCTTCCGGCAGCGGCTGCTGCGAGGCGAGGTGCGCGTTGGAGCTCACGGATACGGACAAGTCGGTCATTTTGCGGTCCTCTCGGCACCGAGGATGCGGGCGCCAATGTTCAGGGCAAGCACGGTGAGCGTGATCAACAGCGCACCGCTCCAGGCGAGCTGCTTCCAATAGGCGTAAGGGCTCTGGACGAAATTGTTGATGGTGACGGGCAGGTTCGCCATGGTCTTGTTCAGGCCGAGGCTGAAGAACTGGTTCGACAGCGCGGTGAAGAGCAGCGGCGCGGTTTCGCCGGCGACGCGGGCGGTGGCGAGCAGCACGCCGGTGATGAGGCCGGAGCGGGCCGCACGATAGGCGATCCGCTTGATCACCAGCGAGCGCGGCAGGCCGAGCGCGGAGGCGGCCTCGCGCAGCGCATTCGGCACCAGCAGCAGCATGTCCTCGGTCGTGCGCAGCACCACCGGGATCACGATGACGGCGAGCGCGAGCGAGCCTGCGATCGCCGAGAAGCCGCGCATCGGCACCACCACCGCGCCGTAGATGAACAGGCCGATGATGATCGACGGCGCCGACAGCAGGATGTCGTTGATGAAGCGGATCACCGAGGTCAGCTTGTCGTTACGGCCGTACTCGGCGAGATAGGTGCCGGCGAACAGGCCGAGCGGCGCGCCGATGCCGACGCCGATCACGGTCATGATCAGCGAGCCGACGATGGCGTTGCGCAGGCCGCCTTCGGTCGAGCCCGGCGGCGGGGTATCGGCGACGAACAGGTCGAGGTTGAGGCCGGCAATGCCGTTGTAGAGCAGCGTGAGCAGGATCAGCGCGAGCCAGGTGACGCCGACGGCGGCGGCTCCGAAGCAGAGCCCACGGACGATGATGTCCTTGCGGCGACGGCGTACATAGATCGGGTTCATGTCACCTCCCCGCCTTCTTTTCCAGGCGCAGCAGCATCAGCCGGGCGGCGGCGAGCACGAAGAATGTCAGCACGAACAGCAACAGGCCGAGCAGGATCAGGCCGGACTGGTGCAGGCCGTCGCTCTCGGCGAATTCGGATGCGATCGCCGCCGAGATCGTGGTGCCAGGCGCGAAGATCGATGACGAGATGCGGAATGAGTTGCCGATGATGAAGGTCACCGCCATGGTCTCGCCGAGCGCGCGGCCCAGGGCCAGCATGACCCCGCCGATGATGCCGACACGGGTGTAGGGGATCACGACGCTGCGCACCACTTCCCAGGTGGTGCAGCCGACACCATAGGCGGCCTCTTTCAGCACCGGCGGCACCGTCTTGAACACGTCGACCGAGATCGAGGTGATGAAAGGCAGCACCATGATTGCGAGGATCAGCGCCGCGTTGAACAGGCTGAGATAGGACGGGGGACCTGCGAAGACCGCGCCCAGCACCGGGACGCCGTCGAAGATCTTGATCATGAAGGGCTGGAAGGTGTTGGCCAGGAACGGTCCCAGCACGAAGAAGCCCCACATGCCGTAGATGATCGAGGGAATGCCGGCGAGCAGTTCCACCGCCATGCCGATCGGGCGGCGCAGCCATTGCGGGCAGAGCTCGGTCAGGAAGATCGCGATGCCGAGACCGACGGGAATGGCGATCAGCATCGCAATGAAGGAGGTGACGAGCGTGCCGTACATTGGTCCGAGCGCGCCGAGCACGGGCGGATCGGCCGACGGCGCCCAGCGCTGCGTCCACAGGAACGCAAAGCCGTATTCCTTCATCGCCGGGAAGGCACCGACGATCAGCGACAGGATGATGCCGCCAAGGATGAGGAGCACCGAGATCGCGGAAAGCCGCGTGATCCAGTAGAAGGTGACATCGCCGAGCTTGAACGCGCTCAAGGCCTTGGCGCGATCATACGGACCGGCGGCATCAATTGCATTGCTCTCGACAGCCATATCTGCCACGCCGATCCCCTGTACCGGTTTATTTACGCTTGCTGTCAGTTTCGCGCCCCGGACGCGACGCGAAGCCGATCCGGGGCCGAAGTCGTGTGGTCCGCGATGCGGCCACTAAGGTCGCACCGCCTCCGGAGGACAAAGAGCTTAGCTCTTGATCTCGGCAGACCAGGTCTTCTCGATCTGCTGGACGACGCTGTCCGGCATCGGGATGTAATCGAGCTCCTCGGCTGCCTTGGCGCCGTTCTTGAAGGCCCAGCGGAAGAACTTGATGGCTTCCTGCGAGGCCGCCTTGTCGGTGGCATCCTTGTGCATGAGGATGAAGGTCGCCGCCGTGATCGGCCAGGACTTGTCGCCGGGCTGGTCGGTCAGGATGACGTAGTAGCCGGGCGCCTTGGACCAGTCGGCATTGGCGGCGGCCGCCTGGAAGGCCTCGGTGGTGGGCTCAACGGTCTTGCCACCCTTATTGACCATCTTGGTGTAGGTCAGCTTGTTTTGCTTGGCGTAGGCGTACTCGACATAGCCGATCGAATTCTTGGTCTGGCCGATGTTGCCCGAAACGCCTTCGTTGCCCTTGGCGCCGACGCCAACCGGCCATTCGACCGCGGTGCCCTCACCGACCTTGCTCTTCCAGTCGGCGCTGACCTTGGAGAGATAGTTGGTGAAGTTGAAGGTGGTGCCCGAACCGTCCGAGCGGCGAACCACGGTGATCGCCTCCGACGGCAGCTTCACGTTCGGATTGAGCTTCTTGATCGCGGCGTCGTCCCACTTGGTGATCTTGCCGAGATAGATGTTGGCGAGCGTCTCGCCGTCGAACACCATCTCGCCAGGCTTGACGCCTTCGAGGTTGACGACCGGAACGATGGCGCCCATCACCATCGGCCACTGGGCAAGGCCGTCCTTCTCGAGCTGCTCGGCCTTGAGCGGCATGTCGGTGGCACCGAAGGTCACGGTCTTGGCCTGAATCTGCTTGATGCCGCCGCCGGAACCGATCGACTGGTAGTTCAGACCGTTGCCGGTCTCCTTCTTGTAGGCATCAGCCCACTTCGAATAGATCGGGAACGGGAACGTCGCACCTGCGCCGGTGATGTCGGCAGCGAACGCCGCCGTCGTCGTTGCGGCGACCAAGCCGGCAGCGACGATCGTTTTGAGGAAATTCATGCTGGTCTCCATACAGGGGAGCGAAGCGCCATCCGCGCCCGATCGCGCTCCCGCGCCGCCCCTTTAGGAGCGGTCGGCTGAGCTTTTACGAAGGTTTCGTGACAGTCGGATGACAGTGCTAAGCGATTGAAACCGCGTTGTTTTATTGCCTAAACTAAAGTCTTGGCCTGGGGAAAACAGGCGGTGAAAGTCGCACCCTGCTTGGGCACGCTTTCGATCAAAAGACGGCCGCGGTGACGGTTAAGAATATGTTTCACCAGCGATAATCCGAGCCCCGTGCCGCCCTGCGAGCGGCTGTCGCCGACGTCAACCCGGTAGAACCGCTCGGTCAGGCGCGGCAGGTGCTCCGGCGCGATGCCGGGGCCGAAATCCCGCACCATGACCCGGATTTCCTGAGTTGCATCGGCGGGCGCCGGCAGCGTCAGCGAGACGATGACGCGTCCACCGGAGGCGCCGTATTTGAGCGCGTTTTCGATCAGATTTTCGAACAGGCGGAGCAGCTCCTCGCGGTCACCGGCGATCATGACCGGCCCGTCGGGCAAATGGGTCTCGACCTCGACCTGACGCTCGCGCGCCAGCGGCTCGAGCCCGTCGGCGACCTGGAAGATGATCGGCAAGAGATCGACCAGAGTGTCGGGCCGCACATGGGCCGACAGCTCGACCCGCGACAGCGACAAAAGGTCGTCGATCAGGCGCGCCATGCGGGTGGCCTGGTTGTGCATGATGCCGAGGAAGCGCTCGCGCGCCTTCGGGTCGTCCTTGGCCTGGCCCTGGAGCGTGTCGATGAAGCCGGACAGCGCGGCCAGTGGCGTTCGCAACTCATGGCTGGCATTGGCGACGAAGTCGGCGCGCATCTCCTCGACCCGGCGCAGCGGGGTCTGGTCGTGGAAGGTCATCAGCATGCATTTGTCGGCGCCGCCGAAATTGGTCGGCACCGGCACCGGGGTGATGATCAGCTCCATCCAGCGATCGACAGGCACATGGTCGAGATAGGTCGCGCGCCGTGGCTCGGTGGTGGCAATGGACTCGCGCAGCGCCGTGATGATCTCCGGCGAGCGCAGCGCGAACTGGGCGAGTTCGTTCTTGCGCAGCGCCGGCGCGAGCTGCGCGGCGGCCGCATTGAGATGGATGACCCGGCCGGCGCGGTCGAGCAGCACCGCCGGATCCGGCATGCCGGCGACGACCGCAGCCACCGCGGCGCTTTCCACCGGATTGACGCGCCTGACGTCCTCGCGCGAGGCGGCGGTATCATGCAGCCGCCAAGGGATCAGTGCCGCAGCCGCGATACAGACAAACACGGCGACGGCATGCACCACCGCCAACTCGCCGAGCGAGACTACGACCGACAGCGCCAGCGCCGCAGCGATCAGGACGATGGTCGAGTGCCGCAGCCGATCGGACCAGGGCTGCACCGTGGGAGACGAGGGAGCGTCGATCGCCATCGGGCCGGGCTTCTCCTTGGGTTCGCTCTGCGCCGGTCAGACGCCACCGCTATCGCTACGCTTTCTCACATAAGCGGCTTCAGGCGGTGGAGCTGGATCGAGCTTGAGCGCCGCCTGCTGCAGGCGTTTCGATCGGGCGCCGATGATAACCTCCCGAAACGTCAGCAAGATTACAGAGATGACGAAAGGGGACAGATAATAGAGGACCCGGAACAGCAGCATGCCGCCGAGCAGTTCCTCACGGTCCATCTGCCAGAGGCCGACCAGCATGGCGGCGTCGAAGACCCCTAAGCCGCCGGGAGAATGGCTGGCGAAGCCAAGCAGCGTCGCCGAGACGAAGATGACGGCGACCACGACGAAACCGAGATTGGGCTCGTCGGGCACCAGCACGTACATGGCAAGCGCACAGAAGCCGAGATCGATGATGCCGATGGCGATCTGCAGCAGCGTCAGCGGGCCGCCCGGCAGCACCACGGTCCAGGGGCCGCGCCCGACCACCCGCGGCTGGGTCCAGACCCAGACCACGTAAGCGACCAGCGCCACGATGATCATCATCGCGACGGTGCGGTTCAACCAGGGCGGCAGCTGGTCGATCGAGGCCGCCGCCTCCGGATGATAGGAGATGCCGAGGCCGAGCACGGCGGCATTGCCGAGCCAGAAAGTGAGGCCGGCCAGGAAGCAGATTTTCGCGACGTCGATCGCGTTGAGGCCGTAGGCCGAATAGATGCGATAGCGCACGGCGCCGCCGGTGAAGACGCTGGCGCCGACATTGTGGCCGATCGAATAGCTGGTGAAGGCCGCGAGCGCGTTGATGCGATAGGGTACGTGGGATTGGCCGATCGCGCGCACGGCAAACAGATCGTAGAAGGTCAGGGTGAAATAGCCTGCGGCGACGAACAGCGCGGCCATCGCAATCTGGCGCGGCTCGGTGCTCTTGATCGCCTCGATCACCTCGTTCGTGTCGATGCCGCGCAGCATGTGGTAGAGCACATAGCAAGCGATGCCGATGACCGCGACGCTGATCACAACTCCAAGCTTATGCAGGATTTGCTTCTGGCGCAGCAACGTCATCGTCCTGCGTATGGCTTCCAGCATCTAGACCTCGAACAACACTTCAGCGGCCAGGGTGGCCGGCGAACAGGCGGACGACGCACAGGCACTCAACGAACGAGCACTCAGCGAACCCTCGCCGCCGGCTTTGGCCTCGCGCATGCCCCCCGTCCCTCCACTAGCGCGTTTCGGGGCGGAGTGGAATTCGCCAATGTGAACAAAATCACGTGCCTTCAATATTTTAGGCAGGCTTGCGAGCTCATGATGCACGGTTTGGCGCTTTCGGCGGCAAGGCTTGAGGCGAATCTCCATGGCAATCTGCGCAGTCGCCGTGAAGTTTTGATGATTTCGACCGGACAATGTTCCGTCGCGCTTTAAGTCGAAATCAATCTATGGACCGCGTGCGCCTGTTAAAAGAGGGGCCGCTGCGTCGGCAGGGGCTGCGCGGCACACGATGATGTGGCCGACGCCTCGCTCCGGGTCATCGCGTTGCACTGCGACATCACAGACGTCATCGCGGCCGCCCCGCCAAGGCAGCCGCGACGAGCATGTTGCTCAGAAGTAGCGTTCGCCTCAGGCCGCAAGCTGCGGGCGCATCGCTTCGATGCCGGCGATCCAGCCGGCGACAGAGCGGCCAATCGCCTCAGGGTGATCCTCCTGGAGGAAGTGCAGCCCGCCGCCGAGGCGAACCAGCGCGCAGTTCTTCAACGAGGCCGCAAATGGCGCGGCAAATTCCGGTGCGACCAGAGCCCCGGGCTCACCCGTGAACAGAAGCTTGGGATAGGACGACACGGCCAGCGCCGCGTGCGCGGATTCGAGCGCCGCATAGACGTCGGCTGGCTCGCCGGCGATCGGCAATTCGCGTGGAAGCGCAAGCACGGGACGGCGACTCTCCGGCGTCGGGAATGGCGCACGATAGGGTGCCATCTCCGCGTCGCTCAGCTTGCGCACGATGCCGCCGGGCAGGACGCGCTCGACGAACGCATTTGCCTCGAGGATCATCGCTTCGCCCTCACCTGGCGTCCTGAATTTGCGGAAGACCGCGCGTGCCGCCTCGGCGTGGTCCTGCTCTTCCGCGACCTCGGTGTGGTGGAAGTCCTGCCAGGTCGGCATTGGACGGATGAATTCCATGAAGGCGAGGCCGCGCACGAAATCCGGCCGGCGCGCGGCGAG
The DNA here is from genome assembly GCF_051853015.1 of Bradyrhizobium sp. BLXBL-03. NCBI lineage: Bacteria > Pseudomonadati > Pseudomonadota > Alphaproteobacteria > Hyphomicrobiales > Nitrobacteraceae > Bradyrhizobium > Bradyrhizobium sp. BLXBL-03. The sequence continues at coordinate 8,071,021 of NZ_CP182470.1, forward strand.
ATGAAATGCGAGCGCCGTGCCCCAGTCCTGCGCGACGAGATAGGCCGATCTGATACCGCGCGCTTCGATGAAGGCATCGAGATAGCGGACAAGATCGAAGAAGCGGTAGGCGATATCGGGCTTGTCGGACTGACCGAAGCCGATGTTGTCGGGCGCGATGCAATGCGCGACCGGTGCCACCAGCGGCAGGATATTGCGCCAGATATGCGAGGAGGTCGGATTGCCGTGGAGGAACAGCGCGACGGGCGCGCCCTCCGCGCCGGTCTCGCGATAGGCCATGTGGCTTCCGAGGACGGACGCTTTGCGAATCTCGATGTCGATCGGCTTGGTCATGTCGGCTCCTTGAACACGGTTTGGAATGCGATGGTCTTGAAGCGTTCGAGCGCCTTGGGATTGCGGTCGACTTTCATGCGCAGGATTGCGCCCTGCCAGGACGCGAGCAGGAAGTCGGCAAGCTCATCGGGCTCGAAATCGGAGGCGATCTCGCCGCGCTCTTGCGCATCCCTGATGCAGGCGGCGAATGGGGTGCGCCATTCGGCAAAGATCGCCGAGAGACGCGCGCGCAGCAGTTCGCTGCTGCCCGACGCCTCAAGGCTGAGATCGCCGATCAGGCAGCCGCGACCATAGCCGTCGGCCTCGAGCCTTCCGGTGATGATGTCGAGATAGCGCCGCAGGCGCGCGCGCGGCGTCAGCGAAGTGTCCTCGAGCGCTTCGGCGACCAGGCCGCGGGTGACATCGAAATAGCGGTCGAGCACTTCGGAAGCGAAGGCCTCCTTGGAGCGGAAATGGTTGGTGAAGGATCCCTGCGGCGCGCCCGCCGCAGCGGTGACGTCGCGCACGCTGGTGCCGTGATAGCCGGTCCGGAACATGACCTTGAGGCCGGCGTCGAGGATGGCGTCTTTGAGCGATGGTTTGGGCATGCGCGAAATAATACGCACGTACGTATTGACGTCAAGCACTAACCTGTTGCTGCGGCAATCTCCCTGCCGGTCAGTCAGTTACTGCATTTTTGGAGCACGGATCAGGCCGCAGGCTGGCTGCGCGAGACCACCCAATAGCGCAGCCAGGCGCCGATGGTGCAGCCACCGAGATAGCAGGCGAACATGACGAGGCCGAGGTCGAGCCAATAGCCGAAGCGGCCCGGCACCGCATGCGCGAACGAGGCCGCGACCAGGCCCGCGACGAGCACAGCGAGCCAGCGCGCCGTCACCTTCGAGGTGCCGTTGCCGCGCTGGACCACCGAGATCCAGCCCATGCAGAAGCCCAGCAGCACCGAGCCGATCAGCCAGCCCATATGGAACGAGACGAGATAGGGCATGATCACCTCACCAGAAATTCGATGCGGCGGTTCTGCGCCTTGCCGTCGTCGGTGTCGTTGCCGGCGACAGGCTGCGTGCTGCCATAGCCGACCGCGGTGAAACGGTCCGCGGGCAGCCCGGCCTTGACCAGATAGTCGATCACCGCCTGCGCGCGCTTCTCCGAGAGCGCCTGGTTGAACGAGTCCTCGCCATCGGCATCGGTGTGGCCGGCGACCTCGATATTGGTGGTGGGGCAGCGCAATGCCGTTTCGATCAGATGATCGAGGACGCCCGCGGAGTCAGGATCGATATCGGCACGCTTGGGCTCGAACCGGATCTTGCCCTTGGCCAGCAGCTCCGAGAACAATTGCTGGCAGACGGTGCCGTCGACCGGCCCTGCCGCGGGCTTCACCGTGATTTCGGGCTTGTACTGCCAGGCCTTTGGAAAATCCTTGCCGAGGCCGGCGCGGATGTCGTTGGCCGCGCCTTCGTACAGCGCGTCACCCGACAGCTTCACCTCGCGATCCGAGACCACGAGGGTGCCGGTCGACAGCCGCGACAGCGCACCGAGTGCTGCGATCACCGCGGTGTTGAACGAAGCAGGCGCGCCGATGCTGGCCTTGAGATTGTCGACCACCTTCTCGGTGAAGAATTTCCGCGAGGCGCTATTCGCGATCGCGGCGTGCACGGCGTTGTCGGGCACGTAGCCGGTCAGCGTCACGGTGGCGGCGACCGGATCCTTGTAGGCCTGGAAGATATAAGGCGGCGCCTTGATCTCGTTGGACGCGATCGAAAAGCCCTCAGGCAGGTTCTTCAGCGCGGCGGCGATCGCCTCGCGTCCGCCGAGGTCACGCGCCATGCCCGACAGATTGATATTGGTGTCGGAGATCGTGATCTTGCCGTCCTTCAGCTTGCCGATCTGGTCGATCAGCAACATCGCCGCCGCCTCGAAACGCGCAGGCGCGCCGCGGGCGAGACCCATCTGATCGGCGACCTCGCCGCCATTGACCTCTTTTCGCGCGGCCTCGGTGAGGCGCGCCTTCATCGAGGGCAGCGGCGCGGAGCCCGACAGGGTCACCCGCACGACGTCGCGCTCGGCGGTCCAGACGAAGGGTTTTGCTTCGGGAACAAGGCGGGTCTGGTCGTCGACCAGCCGAACGCCGGGAACCGTCTCGACCGTGGTCACGGCATCGCGGCGCCCCTCCTCGGAGAAAGCGTCCGCGGCCAAGCGGACGTCACGGCCGTCCACCGCGATTCGGGTCTTGTCCAGGACGGTATCCTTGAGCGCGGCCGAGCTGCGGGCCGACAGGTCGGCCTCGACTGGCAAGGTGTTATTCCAGGCCGCAAATCCCCACATGACGGCCAGGGGAATCAGCCCCGGCCACCACTTGCTGGCCCACCTGAAAAGCATATGCATTCGACGACCCGAACTCTGGAACCGGAGACAAAACAAACCCTTGGCAGGCTGTCAAACCGGAAATGGGGCCGTTTCCGGGGTCACCCGTGAAACAATTGGAATAACTTTTTCTTCAAGGGTGGTTCCCTACATTGGGGGCGGAATGCCCAGGGGTCGGCCAGCCGGTCATGAAACAACTGCGTAACAACGTCATTCGCGCCGGGCTGGGAGCACTCTATTTCAGCGGCGCGCATCACCTGCTGCGTCCGCTGCTGTCGGGCGTCGGCGCCATTTTCATGCTGCACCATGTTCGGCCGGCCCGTGAGGGCGCGTTTCAGCCGAACCGGCATCTCGAGGTGACCCCCGACTTCCTGCGCGCGACCCTGTGCCATTTGCGCTCGCGCGAGATCGACATCGTCAGCATGGACGAGCTGCACGAACGGCTGGTTCAGGGCCGGTTCGAGCGCCGCTTCGCCGCCTTCACCTTCGACGACGGTTATCGCGACAACCGGGATCATGCCCTGCCGGTGCTGCGCGAATTTGATGCGCCCGCGACCGTCTATGTCACCAGCGACTTCGCCGAAGGCATGGGACGGCTGTGGTGGACCGCGCTGGAAGCCGTCATCGCCAAGGCCGAGCAGGTCGACGTCACAATCGGTCAATCCGGGCTGCGGCTCGATGCAAGCTCGCCGGCCGCCAAGCAGGCGACGTTCGATCGCCTGCACGACTGGCTGCGCGCGCTGCCGGGCGAATACGATCTGAAGCGCGAGATCGAGGCCCTCTGCATCGCGCACGGTGTCGACATGGAAGCGCTGTGCCGAGACCTTTGCCTGTCCTGGGGCGAGGTGAAGCGGCTCGCGGCCGATCCGCTTGTCACGATCGGTGCGCACACCATCAGCCATTGCAATCTCGCCAAGCAAAGCGAGGAGGCCGCCACGCAGGAGATGGCGGTGAGCCGCGCGCGGATCGAGCATGCGCTGGAGCGCGAGGTGCGGCACCTCGCCTACCCCTATGGTGACCGCGAAGCGGCGGGGACGCGCGAATTCGCGTTGGCCGCATCGGCCGGCTTCAAGACCGCGGTGACAACACGACCCGGCATGCTGTTCGCCGAGAACGCCGATCACATGACCGCATTGCCGCGCGTTTCGCTCAACGGAAATTACCAGGACGCGCGCATCCTGCCGGTGCTGACCTCTGGCGCCGCGACCGCGATGTGGAACGGTTTTCGCCGGTTTGCGGCGGCCTGACCGTCGTCCCGGCGAAAGCCGGGACCCATACCGCGTGATTTTTCGATTGCGGTTGATATTAATCCCGAACGACCAGCCTTCGCCAAACACCTCCCTGTGGCTATGGGTCCCGGCCCCCGTGCGCAATTGCGCACTAGGCCGGGACGACACTGAGTTGGCTGAACGGCTGACGCACTACACTCCACCGTTCCTTGACTCCCCACGCCGCGACGCTCAAAACGTCGCCAACTCAAGGGAGGTGTCATGTCCAACGATCTGTTTTCGCTCAAAGGCCGTATCGCACTGGTCACCGGCGGCTCACGCGGCATCGGCAAGATGATCGCGGCGGGATTCCTCGGTGCCGGCGCTGCGAAGGTCTACATCACCGCGCGCAAGGCCGGGCCCTGCGAAGCCACCGCGAAAGAGCTCTCGGCGCAATATAATGGAGATTGCATCGCGCTGCCGATCGACATCTCGACCATCGAAGGCTGCAACAAGCTCGCCGGCGAAATCATCAAGCTGGAGCCGAAGCTCGACATTCTCGTCAACAATGCCGGCGCGGCCTGGGGCGCGGAATTCGACGAATTCCCCGAGAGCGGCTGGGACAAGGTGATGGACCTCAACGTCAAGTCGCTGTTCTTCCTGACCAAGGCTTTGGCCATGCCGTTGCGCGCGGCGGCCTCGCGCGAGCGCCCGGCGAAGGTGATCAACATCGCCTCGGTCGACGGCATCTTCGTCAATCCCAGCGAGACCTATTCCTATGCCGCGAGCAAGGCCGCCGTGATCCACCTGACGCGGCGCATGGCAACGAAGCTGATCAAGGACAACATCAACGTCACCGCGATCGCGCCGGGCGCGTTCAAGTCCGACATGAACCGCGCCGCGCGCGATCATGCGGACGAAGTGGCCAAGCGCATTCCATCGCGGCGCATCGGCACCGACGAGGACATGGCGGGCGTTGCGATCTATCTCGCTTCGCGTGCGGGGGATTACGTAGTGGGCAACACCATCGCGGTCGATGGCGGCGTGGTGTATGCGAATGCCGGGCTGGAGATCGCTGGGTAGAGGACGCAGACGTGTCAAGGTCCTGGTGTCGTCCCGGCGAAGGCCGGGACCCATACCGCGGAATCTATCGCTAGCGATCGGCAGGTGTACCGAACGACCAATCTTCGCCAAACCATGCCCTGTGGTTATGGGTCCCGGCCTTCGCCGGGACGACAGCGGAGTTTTTGGCGCGAGCGTTCGCTCCTGACGTTTACGACTCGATCTTCACGTACTCGAAATCGCCCGGCTTGTTGTCGATGCCGACCTTCGGCGGCGAGATCCAGGAGGCGAACTTGCCGGTTTCGGTGACGGGCTGCATCAAGGAGGTGATGAAGTCGCCGTCGCTGGTCGAGGGCAGCCAATCGTCCTTGCGCTTGGCCCAGGTGGCATCGTCGATCAGGATGCCGTCGGGCGTCGCGTGCACGTCCTTGAACTCGCCGATATGGCGGTGGAAGGCGACGTTCGGCAGCGTCAGCCTGAAATCGTAGCCGGCGGTCGAGATCACCTTGTTCCAGCGCAGCATGCCCTTGACGCAATCCTGGCTGTAATCGTCGCGCAGGCGCATGTTGAGCGCGGTCAACGCCGGCTCGTCGACCAGCTTGATCTCGCCGTTGATGAGCTTCAGCACCGGATAGGTCGAATTCTTCAGCTGATGATCGTCGTCGATCTGGGTCTCGTGGTAGCGGCCCTTGATGCCGGCGTTGAAGGCGTTGGCCGCGTTGGTCGAGACTTCCGAACCGAACAGGTCGAGCGACAGCGTGTAGTGCAGGTTCAGCTTCTTCTGGATGGTCGGAAGATCAATGACGCCCAGCGCGCGGACCTTCGCGATGTCGGTCGGGTCGGTGATGCCGGCCGCCTTCATCGCATCGCAGGTGCGCTGCACGACGCGGGTGATGCCGGTCTCGCCGACGAACATGTGGTGCGCTTCCTCCGTGAGCATGAAGCGGCAGGTGCGCGACAAGGGATCGAAGCCCGATTGCGCCAGCGAATGCAGCTGCATCTTGCCGTCGCGGTCGGTGAAATAGGTGAACATGAAGAAGGACAGCCAGTCCGGCGTCGCCTCGTTGAAGGCACCCAGCATGCGCGGCGCATCGGCATCGCCGGAACGCCGGCGGAGCAAATCGTCAGCTTCTTCGCGTCCGTCGCGGCCAAAATATTTCTGCAGCAGATAGACCATCGCCCAGAGATGGCGGCCTTCCTCGACGTTGACCTGGAACAGATTGCGCATGTCGTAGAGCGAGGGCGCGGTCTTGCCGAGATGGCGCTGCTGCTCGACCGAGGCCGGCTCGGTGTCGCCCTGGATCACGATCAGGCGGCGCAGCATGGCGCGATGCTCGCCCGGGACTTCCTGCCAGGCCGGCTCACCATAATGCTCGCCGAACGGGACGACGCGATTTTCTTCCTGGGGAGCAAGGAGAATGCCCCAGCGATATTCGGGCATGCGGACGTAATCGAACTTGGCCCAGCCGCGCGGATCGACCGAATAGGCGGTGCGCAAATAGACCAGCGATTCCTGGAAGCCTTCCGGCCCCATGTCGCTCCACCAATCCATGTAGCCGGGATGCCAGCCTTCCAGCGCCTTCAGCACCTGGCGGTCTTCGGCGAGATTGACGTTGTTCGGAATCTTGGTCGAGTAGTCGACGTTCATGATGTTCATGTTCATGGCCGTGCTCTCCTTAAACCCGCGTCATATCGAATTTCGGCTTCTGGCCGCTGCCGTAGCGGCGCAGCGCGCCTTCCTCGCCGACGGCGTTGGGGCGCTGGAAGATCCAGTTCTGCCAGGCGGTGAGGCGGGCGAATATCTTTGATTCCATGGTCTCGGGACCGACGAAGCGCAGGCTGGCTTCCATGCCGGTGAGGCTGTCGGGCGAGAAGCTGGCGCGCTCCTCCAGGAACACGCGGACCTCGTCGTCCCAGTCGATGTCGTCGAGCGCGAAGGTGACGAGACCGAGCTCTTCGGCCTGCTCGGCGTCAAGCGCAGTGCCGAGCGTGGCTTCGGCGCGCTCGACGTCAGCCGGATCAGCCTGGAAGCGCGACTCCAGCCGCGTCAGGCCGTGGCTCATCGGATAGGGACCGAAATTCATCGCCGACAATTCGATCGACGGCGGCGGCTGATTGTCGCCCTGGCGCGTGCCGATCAGCATGTAGGAGCGGTCGGCGGCGAAGACGAGCTCGGCGAGCGTGCCGGCAAAGCAGGACCCCGGCTCGACCAGCGTCACCAGCGTGCGCGAGGTGACGTCGACGCGCTTGAGCACGCGCTTCCAGTAGTGCCTGATCTCGTTGACCAGCCAGTGCGCCTTGTTGGCTTCGAGGAAGGCGTCGGACGCGAGCACATGGGCACGGTCGCCGTGGCTCTTGAACACGAGCATCGCGGTCTCGAGCTCGTTGATGCGCAAATGCAGGATGGCATCGTCGAGTTCGCGCGCGACTTGCAAAGGCCAGAACGAGGCGCCCTGCGCCATCATGCCGTCGATGTCGGCAGGCGGCGCGGCCTCCGGCGCCTTGATCGAGATGGTGGCGATGCGCGCGGCGCGGTCGATGTCGACCGTGACAAAGCCATATCGAATGCTGGTCTCGTCGATCACGCGATTGAGCGGCGTCAGCACGATGCCCTTGCCGCTGCCGGCGCGCTTCGAGGCCGCCGCAAACTCCTTGGCACGCTCGGCGATCCTGGCCTCGAGCTTGGAGTTTGGCGCGATCTCGTCGACGAGGCGCCATTGCACGGCGCGCTTGCCCTTCACGCCTTCCTCGATGGTGCAGAAGAAATCGGCGTGGTCGCGGCGCACCTTGCGCTTGTCGACGACGCGGGTGAGGCCGCCGGTGCCCGGCAGCACCGCGAGCAGCGGCACTTCGGGCAGCGCCACGGCGGAGGCGCCGTCGTCGGCGAGGATGATGTGGTCGGTCGCGAGCGCCAGCTCATAGCCGCCGCCGGCGGCCGAGCCGTTCACCACGGTGATGAAGCGCTGGCCGGAATTCTCGGAGGAATCTTCCATGCCGTTGCGGGTTTCGTTGGTGAACTTGCAGAAGTTCACCTTGTGGGCATGGGTCGAGCCCGCGAGCATGCGAATGTTGGCGCCGGCGCAGAACACGCGGTTCTTGGCCGAGCGCATCACCACGACCTTCACCTCGGGATGCTCGAAGCGCAGCCGCTGCACGGCGTCGGCGAGCTCGATGTCGACGCCGAGATCGTAGGAATTGAGCTTGAGCAAATAGCCCTCGAACAGGCCGCCGTTCTCGTCGACATCCATGGTGAGCGTCGCCACGTCACCCTCGACCGCCAGCTTCCAATGCTTGTAGCGGGACGGTTCGGTCTGGAAATCGATGAATGTCGCGCCGCCTGCGAGGCGCCGTTCTTCCCCGGCCATGGGCCACCCTTGAGCTCGTCGTGGTTTTAGCGTTAGATGCACAATAGTGCATCTTCCTTCATACGTCCAGCCCGAATCTGGGCCATATATGCACTTTGCTTCATCCTGACGACAATTCGCAAAGCCCCCCGGGGATCATGCCGCTTGAAGCCCGCGATCATCGCGCAGGGCGGCCTTTGCGAATTGCTCGATCGCCTCCAGCGTCACCCCCGGCGCTTCACGATGCGGCGAATGCCCGGCACCCGGAATGATTTTCAGGTCGACCGGGCAGTAACACTCCTCCTGGGCGATCTCGACCTGGCGCAGCGTCCCGTATTGGTCATCGGCGCCTTGCACCACCATGACCGGCACGCGGATGTAGGCCAGATATTCCGAGATGTCCCAGTCGCGGAATTTCGGATCGAGCCAGGCACCGTTCCAGCCGTAGAAGGCGTTGTCGACGTCCTTGTGCCAGCGCGCGAGCTTCGACCTGAGGTCCGTGGTCTCATACGTCGTCTTGATCGCGGCGATGGATTTGATCGAGATGTCCTCGACGATGAAGTGCGGCGCGATCAGTGCGATGCCTTGCAGGCGATGGTCCTGATGTGAACCGGCATAGATGGTGGCGATGGAGGCACCATCGGAATGGCCGAGCAGGAGGCCGCGCCTGAAGCCGATCATGTCGAGCAGCTTCGGCAGCACGTCCAGCGCCTCGCGCTGCATGTAGTCGAGCGGACGTGGCAGCGCGACCGGAGACGACTGGCCATAGCCCGCGCGCGAATAGGCGAAGATGCCAGCGCCGGTGGCTTGCTGAAGCTTCTGGGGGAAGTCACCCCAAAGGCCGACGGAGCCGAGCCCTTCGTGCAGCATGACGATGGTGGGCGCGTCGGAGGCCTTCGGCGCCAGCCAGACGTATTCGAGGCTGGCGCTGCCGATGCTGAGGAAGCCGGTGGGTGTGAGGTTGGTCATGCTGTCGTTTCCATTCATTCCGTCATTCCGGACCACTCGCAGAGCGAGTTGATCCGGAATCCCGGGATTGTAGCCTGTGGCTCGGGATTCCGGGTTCGCGCTTCGCGCGCCCCGGAATGACGGAGCCAATCAATTCGCCCCTTCCCGCAGCTTGAATCGCTGGATCTTTCCCGTCGCGGTCTTCGGCAGCGAGTCCACCACGTCGATCCAGCGCGGATATTTCCACGGGCCGATCTTCTGCTTGACGTGCTCCTTCAGCATCTCCTGCAAGTCGCTCGTCTTCGCACCCGGGCGCAGCACGACGAAGGCCTTCGGCTTCAACAGGCCTTCCGGATCGGCCTCGGGCACGACGGCGGCCTCCAGCACGGCCGGATGCGTGATCAGGGCGCTCTCGACCTCGAAAGGCGAGACCCAGATGCCGGAGACCTTGAACATGTCGTCGGCGCGACCGCAGAAGGTGTAGCGGCCCTCGGCCTCGCGAACATATTTGTCGCCGGTACGTGTCCACGGGCCTTCAAATGTGCGCCGGCTCTTGTGGCGCTGGTTCCAGTAGCCCTCGCCGGCCGAGGGCGCATCGACCAGGAGTTCGCCGACTTCGCCGTCGGCGACATCCTGGCCGGCCTCGTTGACCAGCCGCACTGCGTAACCCGGCACCGGCTTGCCTGAAGAGCCGTACTTGATGTCGCCGGGCGCGTTCGAGAGGAAGATGTGCAAGAGCTCGGTCGAGCCGACACCGTCGAGAATGTCGACGCCGAAACGAGACTTCCAGCTGTTGCCGACGGATTCCGGCAGCGCCTCGCCGGCGGAGGTGCAGATGCGCAAGGACTTGCCGCCCCGCTCGCTCTTCATCGCCTCGTCGTTCAACATCGCGGCAAACAGCGTCGGCACGCCGTAGAAGATCGAAGGGTTGTAGCGCTTCATCAAGTCGAACATGCGCGCCGGCGTCGGACGCTCGCTGTTGAGGATCACGCTTGCGCCGACCGACATCGGGAAGGTCAGCGCATTGCCGAGGCCATAGGCGAAAAACAGTTTTGCCGCGGACAGGCAGACGTCGCTCTCGCGGATGCCGAGCACCTGCTTGGCGTAGGTATCCGCCGTCGCCTGCAAATTTGAGTGGATGTGGCGCACGCCCTTGGGCATGCCGGTCGAGCCGGACGAATAGAGCCAGAACGCGGGCTCGTCCGGATGCGTCGCAACGGTGGTGAACTGATCGCTCTCCCCTGCGATCTCTTCCGCAAGTTGCATGTGGCCGTTCTGCTTGGCGCCGGAGACGACGACATGCTCGAGATCAGGCATGCGGCCGACCACGTCCTTGATGACGGGATAGAGCGCCTCCGAGACGACCAGCACGCGGGCTCGGCAATCGGCGAGGATGTAGGCATATTGATCCGCGGTCAGCAGCGTATTCAGCGGCACCGGCACGATGCCGGCGCGGATCGCGCCCAGGAACACGATCGGGAAATCGACCGTATCCAGCATGATCATCGCCACGCGCTCCTCGCGGCGGACGCCGAGCCGGCGCAGCATGTTGGCGGCGCGGCGGGTCTGCTGCTGGAGCTCGCCGTAGGTGAGCTGCGAAACGGTATCGTCGAAGGCGAGCTTGTTGCCCCTGCCTTCCTCGACGTTACGGTCGAGTAGCCAGGTCACCGCGTTGTAGGATCCCTCGCTCACGGTCGCCTCCCCCGAATTTTGAATTATAATTCATAGAAAGACACTGCGCCGGCTTGCTGTCAATGCTATCTGGCACTATGTTTCATTAAAACGCGCCGCAGGACACCTGTAAAGAAGGCTCATGACCGACAGTCCCGACGCCGAATCCCGCTTTCTCGAACAGCTCGGCCAGCGCGTGCGCACGATGCGCGCGCTGCGCGGCATGTCGCGAAAAGTGCTCGCCAAGGTATCAGGAATTTCGGAGCGCTACATCGCGCAGCTCGAGAGCGGCAAGGGCAATGTCTCGATCGTGCTGCTCCGCCGCGTCTCCGACGCGATGGGCGCGCATCTCGAAGATCTGCTTCCCAGTGCCGATCCGACGCCGGACTGGCAGATGTTTCGCGACCTCTTGCGCAAGGCGACCCCTGGCCAGATTGCGCAAGCCAAGGATCTGCTCGCGGGAGGCAGTGCGTCAGCGCCGCGCCGCGCGCCGTTTTGCGGTATCGCGCTGATTGGCCTGCGCGGCGCCGGGAAATCGACGCTCGGACGCATGCTGGCGAAGAAGATCGGCTGGAGCTTTGTCGAGCTCAACAAGGAGGTCGAGCAGCAGAACGGCCTCTCGGTTGCCGAGATCATCGCGCTCTATGGCCAGGAAGGTTTTAGACGCATGGAGCAGGCGGCGTTGCAGCAGTTGCTCGCGCGCAACGAGCTGATGGTGCTGGCGACCGGCGGCGGCATCGTCTCCGAGCCTTTGACCTTCGACCAGATCCTGACCTCGTTCTACACCATCTGGCTGAAGGCCGAGCCCGAAGAGCACATGGCGCGCGTACGCCGCCAGGGCGATCTGCGCCCGATGGCGGACGATCGCTCCGCCATGGCCGAGCTGCGCAACATCCTGCTCAGCCGCGAGCCGCTCTATGCGCGCGCGACGGCGGTGGTCGATACCGCAGGCCTTTCCGTCGATGCCGCTGCTGCGCGGCTGATCGATGCGGTACGGCCGGTGCTGCAGAACGAAGCCCGCAGCTTCGGGCTGCGGAGCGTGGCGCTGTAGAAATGACCTCCACCGACGTCACCACCACGATGTTCGAGCGGATCGGCGGCAGTGCCACGATCAACGCCCTCGTCGACCGCTTCTACGACCGCATGGACACGCTGGCGCAGGCGAAGACCATCCGCGCCATGCATGCGAGCGATCTCGGCCCGATCCGGGACGTGCTGAAGCGCTATCTCACCGAATGGACCGGCGGCCCGAAGCTCTACACCCCCGAGAAAGGCCATCCGCGGCTGAGACAGCGCCATCTCGGCTTTGCCATCGGCGATGCCGAACGCGATGCGTGGCTGCTGTGCATGCGCGGCGCGATGGAGGAGACGGTGACGGACAGCGCCGCGCGGCAGGACCTCGACAAAGCGATATCAGGCCTGGCCGACTGGATGCGCAACAGCTAGCGACCCCGTAGCCGGATGGAGCGCAGCGCAATCGGGGAAGTCTCGCCTGCCGTGAGATCCCGAATTTCGCTGCGCTCCATCCGGGCTACGAAGACTAGCACGACTTAGATCGACCAGTAGTTCGGATGCTGGTAGGGCCGCGAGCGGTCGCCCCAATCGAACTCCTCGCCATCAAACTCGCAGGGGCCGCTGCTCAATTGCTCCAGCGTCAGATCGACCTGGAAGGCCTGACGGCCCGGATCATATTTCAGTGCGCTCCACTGCAAGGGATAATGGTGATGCGTGCCGAGCAGGCCGCCGGTCTTGATCACGGCATAGGCGACCGTTCCGCTCACCTTGTCGAGCATCAACCGCTCGATGGTGCCGAGCTTGGTGCCGTCACAACCATAGACGGCGACGTGCTGCACGCGATCACTGGGAACCATGGTGTGTTGCATGGCGTGCTCCCTGGTCTTGGATGGAGCGCATTATAGCACGGATGCCGGGGGCGGTGGGATTGGCGTCAACTATAGCAATTGCGTGCGCACCGACTCCGCGCCCTCGCGCAGCAGCGGCAGGAAGCGGTCGATCAGTTCCTGCACCGGCACACGGTCGACATGGGCGCCCATGTTGATGGCGGCGACGATGACGTCGTCGTAGCGGCGCACCGGCACCGAGATCGAGCGGAAATGTGGTTCGGCCTCGCGGTCGACCAGCGAATAGCCTTGGGTTCGATCCGCGACGATGCGTGCGAGCAGCGCCTTGGGATCGGTCTGTGTCTGCGGCGTCAGCGCTTCGCGCTTCATCGCCTTGAGGCGCACCAGCAGATCTGCATCGTCGCGCTGGCCGAGCATGGCGCGGCCGACCGAGGTGCAGAACGCCGGCAGGCGGTAGCCGATTTCCAGCCCACCCGAAAACATCCGCGCCGGGCTGCTGCGCGCGATGAACACGACGTCATCGCCATCGAGCACCGCGAGCGAGGAGATTTCGTTGGCCGCGGTCGCGACGCGGTCGAGCACCGGTTGCAGCACCGCGACCAGCTGGTTGGAGCGCAAGTACGACGCCGCCAGGGTCAACACATGCGGCGTCAGCGAGAACAGCTTTCCGTCGCCGCTGACAAAGCCGCCGCGCTGGAGCGTGAACAGCATGCGCCGCGCGGTGGCGCGCGGCAGCTCGGCGGCACGGGCGAGATCACTCAGAGTCATCGGACCCGCATTGGCGCCGAAACATTGCAGCAGGCGCAGGCCGCGATCGAGGGCTTCGACGAAATCCGTCGGACGCTCGTCAGTCTCGCTCCGCTTCAGCTTGGGCATCGGTTGGGGCTCATCTGCAAAATAGTGCTTGCTGCCAATCCAAGGCATGTCATAATTCGCCCATTCGTTCAATAGGCGAACACAACGCACCTCCGGAAAAAGGACGCGACCGCCATGATGAGCCAGGAGCAGAACGACCTGATCACCCGCACCGGTCCGAAGGACCCTTGCGGCAAGGTGATGCGGAGCTACTGGCAGCCGGCGGCGCTGGTCGATGAGCTCGACGGTGCGCGGCCGATCCGCCCCGTGCGACTGCTCGGCGAGAACCTGGTGCTGTTTCGCGACGAGACCGGACGCTACGGCCTGATCGATCGCCACTGCGCCCATCGCGGCGCCGACCTCGCCTTCGGACGACTCGAGCATGGCGGCCTGCGCTGCGCCTTCCATGGCTGGCTGTTCGACGCATCAGGCCAGTGCATCGAGACGCCAGCGGAGCCGAAAGATTCAAAGCTCTGCCAGAACATCCGCCAGCGCTCCTATCCCGTGGTGGAGAAGAGCGGCATCCTCTGGGCCTATCTCGGCGAAGGCACCCCGCCGGCTTTTCCGGAGATCGACTGCTTCGTCGCGCCCGGCACGCACACCTTCGCATTCAAGGGCCACATGGCCTGCAACTGGCTGCAGGCGCTGGAGGTCGGCATCGATCCCGCGCACGCCTCCTATCTGCATCGCTTCTTCGAGGACGAGGACACGTCCACGGCCTACGGCAAGCAGTTCCGCGGCGCTTCTGCGGGAAGCGACCTGCCGATGACAAAGATCCTGCGCGAATACGACCGCCCGATCATCAATGTCGAGCACACCGAATACGGATTGCGGCTGATCGCGTTGCGCGAGATCGACGAGGAGCGCACCCATGTGCGCGTCACCAACCAGCTCTTTCCGCACGGCTTCGTCATTCCCATGAGCACGGAGATGACGATCACGCAGTGGCACGTGCCTGTCGATGACGAGAACTGCTATTGGTACGCGATCTTCACCAGCTATGCGAACCCGATCGACAAGCAGAAGATGCGCGAGCAGCGTCTCGAGCTCTACGAGCTGCCCGACTACGTCTCGCGCAAGAACCGCAGCAACGACTACGGTTTCGATCCGCACGAGCAGCAGACCGCGACCTATACCGGCATGGGCAGCGACATCAACGTCCACGACCAATGGGCCGTGGAGTCGATGGGTGCGATCCAGGACCGCACCAAGGAGCATCTCGGCTCGAGCGACAAGGCGATCGTGCAGTACCGCCGCCTGCTGCGGCAGGAGATCGAGAAGGTTGCGGGCGGCGAGAAGCCAATGCTGTTTCTGGAGGAGGCCAATGCGCGCAGCATCCAGGGCCCGGCGACCATGGACGGCATCGGCCCGACGCGGGGCTGGGAGACCTATTGGATGGAGATCGACGTCAAGCGCCGCCGCGGCGCGCCGTGGGCCGCGCCGGTGCCGAAGGAGATCGCGGACAATGTGCAGCGGCTGACGGCGGCGGAATAAAAGTGACGGCCTATCCTCGTCGTTGCGAGCGCAGCGAAGCAATCCAGCCTGTCACCGCGGGTGCATTTCTGGATTGCTTCGCTGCGCTCGCAATGACGGAGAATGTGGCGCATGCTTCGCGCCTCACGAGCGGAGGAGTGGCCAAGTGACTTTCATCGCGCGTCACGCGCTGTGGTCGGATGAGCAGAAGGACGCCGCGGCGCGGATGCGTCGCATCGTCGAGGAGAGGAACCTCGAAGTCATCCGCCTCGCCTTCCCGGACCAGCACGGCATCTTGCGCGGCAAGACCATCATCGCCACTGAAGCGATCGTGTCGCTGGAAAGCGGCTGTTCGATCACCACCACAATGCTCGCCAAGGACACGTCCCACCGCACGGTGTTTCCGGTGTTCACGTCAGGCGGCGGCTTCGGCATGAAGGAGATGGAAGGAGCGGCCGACGTGCTGATGGTCGCCGATCCCACCACGTTTCGCGTCTTGCCGTGGGCTCCGACCACCGGCTGGGTTCTCTGCGACCTCTATTTCAACGACGGCCGTCCGGTACCGTTCGCAACCCGCGGGCTCTACAAGCGGGTGCTCGACGAGCTCGGCAGAGGCGGCCACGATTTCGTCGCGGGCCTCGAGGTCGAATTCCACATCTTCAAGCTCGATGATCCGCATATGCGTGCGGAAGACGCGGGCCAGCCGGGTACGCCGCCGTCCGTCAGCCTGCTCTCCCACGGCTATCAGTACCTCACCGAGCAGCGTTTCGATCAGATGGAGCCGGTACTGGAGATTTTACGACGCGACATCGTCGCGCTCGGACTGCCCTTGCGCTCCGTCGAGGTCGAATTCGGGCCGAGCCAGTGCGAGTTCACCTTCGCACCCAGGAAGGGGCTCGAACCCGCCGACAACATGGTGCTGTTTCGCTCTGCCGTGAAGCAGATCGCGCGCCGCCATGGTTATCACGCCACCTTCATGTGCCGGCCAAAACTGCCGAACCTGTTCGCCAGCGGCTGGCACCTGCATCAATCGATCGTCTCGCGCGCGAGCGGCGACAATCTGTTCATGGCCAAGGAAGCCGGCCAGACGCTCAGCGAGTTCGGCCGCTACTATCTCGGCGGGCTGCTCGATCACGCCCGCGCCGCGACCGTGTTCACGACGCCGACGATCAACGGCTACAAGCGCTATCGCTCTTATTCGCTGGCGCCGGACCGCGCGATCTGGGGTCGCGACAATCGCGGGGTGATGATCCGCGTGCTCGGCGGCCCTGGCGATGCCGCCACGCGGCTGGAAAACCGCGTCGGCGAGCCCGCCGCCAATCCCTATCTCTACATGGCCGCGCAGATCCTCGCAGGCCTCGACGGGGTCGACCGCAAGCTCGATCCCGGTCCGTCCGCCGACACGCCCTACGAGACCAAGGCGCCGCTGCTGCCGAAGTCCTTGCGCGATGCGGTCTCGGCGCTGAAGGACGACCCCTTCTTCCGCGAGAAGCTCGGCGCCGAGTTCGTCGACTATTACACCCACATCAAGAACGCCGAGATCGACCGCTTCCTGGCCGAGGTGACCGACTGGGAGCACCGCGAATATTTCGAGATGTTTTGAGGCAGAATCGCCTCACGGCTCTGTGAGGCGACTTCATCCCGGTCGTTCCGACGACATCACTCCGCGCGCCAACGAAGCCGTTTTCCAGGCGCCGCGAAAACCCCTGGAAAAGTGCGAGGTCTATCCTCGCCTCCCATGATCAACAATGGAGTTCGATCATGTTGAGTCAATTGATCAGTCTGATCTATCGCCTGTCCTGCCGGACCACCCTGATCGAGATCGGCACGCACCGCCTGGCCCGCTGACGGCGCTGAAACCAGGTCAGAGGGATTGACCAAATGAAGGGGATTTCCATGCGCAAGCTGGTCCTGATTGCGACACTGTCGCTGTTGGCGAGCCAGGCTTATGCCGGCGGTTCGCGGAGCCTGAGCCTGGCTGCGACCAATGCGAGCCCGGTGACCGAACAGCCGGCAACGACCGCTCCGCCGCAGGCCACACAGGCTCCGACGGCGACGAATGTACAGACGGCGACGACGACACCGGCTCCCCCGCCGCCAGCCGCACCCTCGCAAACCGCGACCACGCCAGCCGCCACGGCTTCACGGCCGATTGCCGAAACCAAGCCGAAGCACCGAGAGCCGTCCACTGAAGCGCGCGTGATCCGCGAGTTGCACCGGCATGGGATTTATTGGTAAGAGCCAATGTCGTGCTGGCGAAAGCCAGGACGCATTACCCCAAGACGAGCTTTGACGAAGACTGGTCGTTCGAGACTGATACCGCGGGCGATTGATAGATCACGCGGTATGGGTCCTGGCTTCCGCCAGGACGAGGCCGAAGGAGGCGCTCCAGCGTCGCGCCCCTCACCTCAAATTCCCAAATACTTGTGCTGCAAATCCGGCTCGGCCATCAGCTGGTCCGACGTGCCGCTCCACACCGTCTTGCCGCGTTCGATGATGTAATGGCGGTCGCAGATGCGGGCGAGGTGGTCGACGTTCTTGTCGACGACCAGGATCGACTGGCCCCGGCTCTTCAGCATCGACAGGCAATTCCAGATCTCGTCACGGATCAGGGGCGCGAGTCCTTCGGTCGCTTCGTCCAGGATCAGGAGCTTTGGGTTGGTCATCAGCGCACGGCCGATGGCCAGCATCTGCTGCTCACCGCCGGAGAGCTGGTTGCCCATATTGCTGGCGCGCTCGGCAAGGCGCGGGAACAGGACGTAGATCGCGGCGAGCGTCCAGGGGTTGGCACTGCCAAAGCGATCAGCCGCGGCCGCGACCAGATTTTCGCGGACGGTAAGGTTCGGGAAGATCTGGCGTCCCTCGGGGACCAGCCCGACGCCGAGCTTGGCGATCCGATAGGACGGCTGAGTCCGCACGTCAGTGCCCGCAAAGCGGATCGCGCCTGATCGCGCCGGCGTCAGGCCCATGATGGAGCGAATGGTGGTGGTCTTGCCCATGCCGTTGCGGCCCATCAGCGAGACCATCTCGCCTGACTTGATCGAGAGCGACAGGCCGAACAGCACCTGGCTGAGGCCGTAACAGGTCTCGATGCCGTCGACGTCAAGAAGTGTGTCAGCCATCGTTTCTTCAGCCATGGCGCGTCACCACATGCGCCTCACCGAGATAGGCGCGCTTGACGTCTTCATTGGCGCGGATCGCGTCGGGATCGCCGGAGGCGATGACGCGGCCATAGACCAGCACCGAAATGCGGTCGGCGAGCGCGAACACCGCCGGCATGTCGTGCTCGACCAGCACGATCGAGACTTCTTTGCGCAGCTCCTGGAGCAGCCTCACCATGCCCTGGGATTCGGTGACGCCAAGTCCGGCCATGGGCTCGTCGAGCAGCAGCAATTTCGGCTTGCTGGCGAGCGCAACCGCAAGCTCGATCTGGCGCCGCTCGCCATGGCTGAGCTTCGACACCAGGACATCGGCGCGGTGGGCGAGGCCAACGCGGTCGAGCGCGGCATGCGCGGCATCGCGCAGGGCTTTCTCCTTCCGCGCATTGGCGAAGAAACGGAACGAGGTGCCGGCATGCGCCTGCGCGGCGAGCGCGACATTGTCGGCAGCGGTGAAGTCGAGCAGCAGCGAGGTGATCTGGAACGAGCGTGCGAGTCCCAGCGCGCAGCGACGATAGGCCGGCAGATAGGTGATGTCGCGACCCGCAAGCGAAACGCTGCCGGCATGCGGTGCGAGATGCCCGGTGAGCTGGCTGATCAGCGTGGTCTTGCCGGCACCGTTCGGGCCGATGATGGCGTGCAGCTCGCCCGCCGCGACATCGAGCGAGACGTGATCGGTCGCAACGATGCCGCCGAAGCGGCGCACCAGCTTTTCGACGCGGAGCAGCGGTTCAGCCACGGCCGATCCTCCCGAGCAGGCCCATGATGCCGCCGCGGCCGAACAGCACGATCAATAGCAGCAGCGGGCCCATGATCAGCGCCCAATATTCGGTGATCTGCGACAGGAACTCTTCCAGCAGCAGATAGACCACCGCGCCCATGATGGGGCCGAACAGCGTGCCCATGCCGCCAAGGATCACCATCACCATGAGATCGCCGGACCGGGTCCAGTACATCACGGCCGGGCTGACGAAATCGGTGTTGTTGGCGAGCAGCGCGCCGGCGAGGCCGCACATCGTCCCCGATATGACGAAGCAGACCAGCTGGTAACGTTTGGCCGGAAAGCCGATCGCCTGCATGCGCTGTTCGTTGGAGCGCAGGCCCTGCACGACGAGACCGAAGCGTGAATTGACGATGCGCCAGATCAGGAAGATCACGCCGAACAGGCAGGCGAGACAGAGGTAATAGAACTGCGTGCGGTTCGACAGGTTGATCAGGCCGGAGAAATCGCTGCGCTTGTAGACGGTGAGGCCATCGTCGCCGCCGTAGCGCGCCAGCCCCGAGGCGACGTAATAGGCCATCTGCGCGAAGGCCAGCGTGATCATGATGAAATAGACGCCGCGGGTGCGAAGCGAGAGCGCACCGATCACCAGGGCGTAGATCGCGGAGGCCGCTAGCGCGACCGGAAACTGGATGAAGCCGCTTCCAACACCTTCCTGGGCAAGCATGCCGACGGCATAGCCGCCGATGCCGAGATAGGCGGCGTGACCGAAGCTCATCATGCCGCCAAAGCCCATGATCAGGTTGAGGCTCGCGGCCGCCAGCGCCAGGATGACGATGCGCGTGAACAGCGTCAGGATGAAGATGTTGCCGGACAGGTACGAATAGAGTGGCAGCAGCACGAGGCCTGCCAGCATCAGGGCCGTGACGGCCTTGCTCACGCTCAAACCCTTCATCGACGGTGGGCTGGAAACAGCCCCTCCGGCCGCACCACCAGCACGATCGCCATCAGGAGATAGATCAGCATGGAGGACAGCGCAGGCGCGGCGGTCGAGGCGGCGGCGCCGCTCAACACCTGCCGCAGCAGATTGGGCAAGAAGGCACGGCCGAGCGTGTCGATCATGCCGACGAAGATCGCAGCGAGGAACGCGCCGCGGATCGAGCCGATGCCGCCGATCACGATGATGACGAAGGCGAGGATCAGGATGTTCTCGCCCATGCCGATCTGCACGGTGAGGATCGGCGCCTGCATCAGGCCGGCGAGGCCGGCGAGCGCGGCGCCGAGACCGAACACCAGCGTGTAGAGCAACTTGATGTTGATGCCGAGCGCGCCGATCATCTCGCGGTTGGAGGCGCCGGCGCGTATCAGCATGCCGATGCGGGTGCGCATCACGCCGAGATAGAGCAGCAGCGCCACCAGCAGCGCGACAATGATGATGGCGAGGCGGTAAGCCGGATAGTGAATGCCGGGCAGGATCGGCACCGGCACGGTGAGCCAGGCCGGCAGTGGTAACGCCAGGCCGGCCGGTCCCCAGATCAAGCGCACGGCCTCGTTGAAGAACAGGATCAGGCCGAAGGTCGCGAGCACATGGTCGAGATGGTCGCGCCCGTAGAGATGCCGCAGCGCGCTCACTTCGAGCACAATGCCGAGCACCAGCGTGGCCCCGAGCGCCAGCAGCGCGCCAAGCAGGAAGCTGCCGGTCCAGGCCGCGAAAGTCGCGGCGAAATAGGCGCCCATCATGTAGAGCGAGCCGTGCGCGAGGTTGACGAGATCCATGATCCCGAACACCAGCGTCAGGCCGGCGGCGAGCAGGAAGAGCAGCAGGCCGAACTGCAATCCGTTCAGGAACTGTTCGACGACGAGCAGCATCAACACTCTTTCAGGCGCATGCAGACGCGCGCCGATGTTCGAACACAGTCGCCATCAGTGAAAGAGCTCCCCCTCCCTCTACAAGGCCGAAAAAAGGGGTAATGGCAGTATCGTTCCGAGGCAAGAGCGATTCCGCGCCGGACATGCACTTTGTTGCATGCCGGTGCATGCGACCCCAATCGGCCCGGCAATAAGGCTGCCGCGCAGGATAGGGCAGCCTGCCGCACCCAAACGATAACCCTCCCCCCTGGTTTCCGTGGAGAGGGCCTGAGAGGAGGTCGGAACGAGGGGGGACGTCTAAAGGGCGATGAGATTGGGTTGAATCGTCATCGCGCTTTAGCTCTTTGTTTGAGCATGATCTCCGCGCAAACCCGTTCCGCTGATGTCGCGAGGGAATACCGCTTCACATTTTGCGCTAACGCGGCCCTTCGGGTCCGGATCATGCTCTAGTGCGACGTGACCTGGCTGGGGAGATCGTCCGGCACGTTCAGTTCGCTATTGGCCGTCGAGGCTTCCAGCGCCGCCATCCGGAACAAATAGGCCAGCGTCGCCAACCCCGAATCTTCAGCCATGTGCGCGAGTTCGAGCGCCATGTCGGACATGTAGCTGAGATTCTCGTCCTTGGTTTGCGCCATGGTTTGGCTCTCTCGCATCATGTTCGACATCTCAGGCGCTCTTTCGTTGCGCGGCGGTGCGGCCGCAAATGTTGGCATGGGCGATGCAGTCGAGACGCGGTCCGTCGTGACGGACGACCGAGGCCATGCCGATGCGATCATGCAGGGCATCGAGCGTCTCCTCGCGCATCTCGATGGTCGCCGCCATGGTCCAGGCATTCTCCACCAGCGCGGGCAGGCCGAGCGTCGTTACGACGAAGCCGGCCTCGTGGAAACGCGGCAGCCACCAGGTCTCCATGATCGCGCTGACACGCGCGATTCCCTGATCGAGACAGAACTCCTGCACCGCCGCCATCAGTTGCAGATTGAGCGCGCCATCGCGGCGATCGCGAACGACGAAATAGCGCGACCATTCCCAGACCAGCGGATCCTCGGGCCAACCGCGCACGGCCGCCAGATGCGGAAACACCTCGCTCATCATTGAAGGCTTGGTGGTCGGATAGAGCCGATGGCCGCCGACGACGCGGCGCCCCTCCAGCGCGAGCAAATAGACGGTGTCCTCGTTGTCATAGGAATCGATCTCGCGGCCATCAGGCCTGCGCAGCGTCTCCCAGTGTCGTTCCTCGACGAATATGTCGTGGCGCAGCCGGAAATGCTGCTCGAGTACGTCTTCGTAGAGGTGGCGATTGATCGCGGAAATTGCGTGAATCATGAAAACCCCCATCCAGCCTCAATGGAGGTAGCCTCCGCGAAAAGGCGCAGAGTCGATATTGGGAAATTTCCCAGTACGTCGTTTAGGGATTGATGATTTTGTGGCGAATGGCGAGCGCAACCGCGTGCGTACGGTTGACGGCCCCCAGCTTGCGTGCAGCGGTTGCAAGATGCTCCTCGGCGGTGCGCTGCGTGATGTTGAGAATCTCACCGATCTCCCACGCCGACTTGCCCTGCGACGCCCAGGCGATCACCTCGCGCTCACGCGGGGTCAGGCGCGCCGATCGACTCGGCACAGGATCGAGCAGACGGCGAATGTGGTCGAAGCCGTACATCGCCATCAGATGCAGAGCCGGCTTGCTGCGCGAATTCAGATCGAGATGAACGCCGCCGAGCGACACCGCGGCCTCATAGCCGGTGAGCCCGTGGATGGGCACGATGAAGCCGCGCGACATCCGGAAATCGGTAGCGCGGTTCATCACCTCTGCCGCGTTCGGTTCGAGTTCGGCATCATACGGCGCTTCCGACCACTCGAACGGGTTGAGCGATTGCCGGCACAGGCGCACCACGGGATCGACGCGGTCGTAATTGTGTTGTGTGTAAAGACTGAACCAGCCTGCGGGCCAGCGCTTGGCGAGCACCATCTGCGCGAACCGCTGATCGGGATTCGGCAATCCGGTCACGATAATGGTCTCGAAGCCGAAGCGACCGAACGCCGTTTCCAGCGCATTCATGGCATCCGGAACCCTGCCATAGGCTCCCAGCCCTTCGATGAAGTCCAGCGCCTCGCGGCCATAGTCAACGGCGGACATCGATGCGTTCCCTGCCCTCGCGTCTCCGTATAACACGTCTTTGGGGGCGGCCTCAATTCGCCCGCGTCCGTAATTCCCCGGTGTGGCCTTGCCATCGAAGATTTAATCTACTTGTGGAGGAAGTGACGTATAGTTACACCTAAGGTGCCTAGAGCGGGAAAGCCACGATGGAAGACGAGAACATCGCCCTCAACAGCGTGCTCGGCCTCGAATTGAACCGCGTGTTTTTCGCCGTGCGCGACACGGCGAACAAGCAGAAGATCATCGAGTTCGCGCGAGCCGTGCTGCAAAGCGAACGCACGGAACGCGCCGGCAGCGTGTCGCCGGAGCAACCGGCCAGCTAGGACGAAGCCGCAGCAAACGACCTCGGCGGCAACGGATTGCGCGACGACGCCCTTCGATTTGAGCGCGTTGATTTGAGCCAGAACAATCTAGCCGGGAAATTGCTTTCCCTTTTTTCCCCTATGGAGAAGGTTGATGAACCTGGTCGAGGCCCGTGCCCGGACGCGGCGCAGCGTCTCTTCGACGATGCGCTGCAGAGCCGGGGCCCATCCATTCGCGATGCCCTCTCCGGCTTTCCGGGTCCCGGCTCTGCGCCGTAACGCTAGACGCGTTGCAGCGCGACCGGGACACAAGCGGCTTCCTCAATCCACACCGTCGGACACTTGCCGCTGGATGACGCCATGGCTCTCGTGAGATGATCGCCGCCACGATCGTCTTTCGGATGCCAAGACCATGATGACGCTGCGCCAGGTTGAAGTGATCCGTGCCGTGATGGTGACGGGCACCATTGGCGGCGCGGCAAAGCTGCTGAACGTGTCCGCGCCGGGGATCAGCCGGCTGGTCAAATACACCGAGCGCTCGCTCGGGATCCGCTTCTTCCAGCGTCAGAACGGCCGCTATTTCCCGACGCCGGAAGCCGAGAACATTTTCGAGCAGATCAACGGTGTCTACAAGAAGGTCGACGACCTCTCCGAGATCATCTCCAAGATCGGCCGCGGCGGCTTGTCGGAACTGCGGATCGGCTCGGTGCCGAGCATCTCGCAGGTGATGGTGCCGCGCGCCATCGAGCGCGTCCGGCGCCGGTATCCGGATCTCGGCATCGACATCAACATCCTCAAGATCGAAGAAGCCATCGACTATCTGCTGCTCGGCCGCGGCGAATGCGTGGCGATGAGCTACCGATTGGAGCATTCCGGGCTCGAC
The DNA here is from genome assembly GCF_051853015.1 of Bradyrhizobium sp. BLXBL-03. NCBI lineage: Bacteria > Pseudomonadati > Pseudomonadota > Alphaproteobacteria > Hyphomicrobiales > Nitrobacteraceae > Bradyrhizobium > Bradyrhizobium sp. BLXBL-03. The sequence goes on from NZ_CP182470.1 coordinate 8,095,229, forward strand.
TTCCTGCCGCTCGCCTCGGGCGAGCTCTATTGCGTCGTGCCGCCCGGCCACGAGCTCGCCCGCCGCAAGCAGGTGTCGGCCGCCGAGATCACCCGCTATCCGCTGATCGGCATCGATCCCAACGATCCCTATGGCCGGATCATGGCCGAGATCTTTGCGCGCCACCGGCTCGACTATAACATCACTATCCGTGCGCGCTTCGGCACCACGGTCTGCGCGCTGGTGAAGGCGGGGCTCGGCATCGCCATCATCGACCAGTTCACGGTTGCTCATGGCGGCTATCCCGGCGTCGAGCTCATCAAGATCGCCGAGCCGACGCAATTCGACACCTATATCGCCGTGAAGCGCGGCGCGCCGCTGTCGCTCCATGTCGAATATTTCATCGAATCACTGCGCGCCGAGATGCGCGCAGTCGAGCCAGCACGCAGCAACGGCAAGGCCGCGCTCGGGCGCGTGCGGAAGAACTAACATTATGTTAGGTTTGCGGGACGAAAGGGTAATTGTGCTAGGCAGGGGATTGACTATCGTCCCTTTTGGAATTGCGCAGTTTTCCCGGCTAATGGCCTGACATCGACGCGCGCCCCAAGAAATGATCAAGAAACGATCAAGGAACAATCGAGGGACGATCAAGGACCATCGAGAGACGATACTGAATCATGTCCAGCCGCGGCTCCGTTGCCTCCAAAAAACTCCTGACCGGCTTGATCGGTGCGCCGATCGCTCATTCCGCCTCCCCCGCCATGCATGAGCGCGCCGCCGAGGCGCTGGGCCTGCGGGGCCACTACCAGCTCATCGAGGTCGCCGGCGCGGATGCGACCGGGCTGAGCATGATGCTCGAGGGCGTGCGGCGGCTCGGCTTTGCCGGCGTCAACGTCACCTTCCCCTACAAGGAAGCCGTGGTGCCGCTGCTCGACGAGCTGGCATCGACGGCAGCCACGATGGCCGCGGTCAACACCATCGTGGTCAAGAATAACAGGCTGATCGGCCACAACACCGACACCACAGGCTTTGCACGCGCGGTCAAGCCGCTGCTGTCGCCTTCCGGAAATGCAGTGGCCGTGATCGGCACCGGCGGCGTCGGCAAGGCCATCGCGTTTGCGCTGGCGAGCCTAAAGGTCACTGACCTGCGCATCTTCGACAGCGAGCCGTCGCGGGCCGAGAGGCTTGCCGCGCTGCTGGCCAGTCACGGTGGCGCACGGGTCGCTCGAAGCGTCGAGGACGCGCTTGATGGCGCAACCGGCCTCGTCAACGGCACACCGGTCGGCATGCTGCCGAACCGGGACACACCGGTCCCCCCGGCGCTGCTGCGCGAAAACCTGTGGGTCGCCGACGCTGTCTATTCGCCGCTGATCACGCCGCTGCTTGCCGCAGCGCGAGACAAGGGGGCGCGGATCATGACCGGGCGGGAGCTTGCGATCTACCAGGCTGCCGACGCGTTCGAATTGTTCACGGGCCTTGCCCCATCGACCGAAGTCATGGGAGAGGCTTTTGACGCCGTGATGGCCGCGCGCAGCGCCGCCTATCAGGCAGCTTGAGGCGAAGCGGCCGGACACAAGGCCCGCTTGCAAAGATGATACGGGAGGAGAGGACGATGAAATCAACGCTATTGGTGGGCGCGCTGCTCACTGCCATCACGAGCACGGGCGCCTTGGCGCAGACGATCAAGCTCGCCGACGTCGCCGAGTTGTCGGGTGGCGGCGCAACCGTCGGCACCAACTGGAAAAACGGCATCGACCTCGCGGTGGAGGAGATTAATGCCAAAGGCGGCATTCTCGGCCGCAAGCTCGAAGTCACCCATGCCGACTCGCAGTCCAACCCCGGCGTGGCGCGCGCGCAGGTGCAGAAGGCGCTCGACGCAGAGCCCTATGTGCTGCTCGGCCCCGGCTATTCCGGCTCGGTGAAGGTCACCGCCCCGCTCGCCGCCGAAGCCGGCATCACCCAGATCATGGGCGGCGAAGCCGCCGAGTTGACGCAAGCGGGCAACAAGTTCCTGTTCCGCACCTCGTTCGGCCAGCAATCCTCGATGCCGAAGGTCGCAAAGTACATCCACGACGACATGAAGGCGAAGTCGGTCGCAGTGGTCTGGGTCAACAATGATTTCGGCCGCGGCGGACGTGACGTCGCGATCAAGGAGCTGGAGCGTCTCGGCTCAAAGGTGGTCGCCGATCTCTCCACTGAAGCGGGCCAAGCCGATTTCGCCGCCGACGTCGGCAAGATCAAGGCCGCCAGTCCCGACGCCGTCTTCGTCTACCTCAACGAAGAAGAGAGCGCGCGTATCCTGAAGGAGCTGAAGCGCCAGAGCGTGGCCGCGCCGTTGATGGGCGAGACAACGCTGATCGGCCAGAAGGTGATCGAGCTCGCCGGGGACGCCGCCAACGGCGCGCGCGGCCATGTCGGCCTCACCACGGATGCGCCGGTCGACCTGATCAAGGGTTTCCGCGATCGCTTCTCGAAGAAGTACAACTATGTGCCTGATCACAACGGACTGAAGGGCTACCTCGCCGTCTACATGGTGAAAGCCACCACCGAGAAGATGGGCAAGGTCGATCCCAAGGCCTTCGCCGATACGCTGCACGGCTTGACGATCAAGGCCTCCGAGGAGCCGGGCATTCTGATGGACGTCAGCTTCGACCAGAATGGCGACATCGATCGGCAGAGCTTCCTGGTCGAGGTGGTTGAAGGCAAGCAGGTGGTGAAGCAGGTGCTGCCGAAGCTGAAGTGATCTTCGCCTCTCTTCTCCCTCGCCCCGCTCTTGCGGGGAGAGGGAGACGATAGAGCGGGGCGAGCGAGCGGCACGAGAGAGGAAGATGTCCAACCTGTTCGATCTCCTGGTCGCGGGCCTCGCCACTGGCGCGATCTATGCGCTGGTTGCGGTTGGCTTCACGCTGCTGTGGCAGACCTCGCAGACCATCAATTTCGCGCAAGGCGAGTTCGTGATGCTGCCGGCATTCCTGATGCTGGCGGCAATGCATGTCGGCGCGCCGTTCTGGCTCGCGAGCATCCTCGGCATCCTGCTTTCGATGATCCTGCTGGGCCTCGCCTTCAAGATGCTGCTGGTCGACCCGATGATGCGCCATGGCGTGCTGCCGCTGGCAATCGCGACCATGGCGCTCGCCATTGGCATCAAGGAAGCCGTGAAGCAGTTCTTCAGCGCCGAGGCCTCGCCGTTTCCGTCAATCGTGCCGACCGGCGATATCTCCGTCCTCGGCCATGCCGTGTCGCTGCAAAGCCTCGGCGTGCTGGTCGTCGCCATTCTGGCGGTGCTCTGCCTGACCACGCTGCTCAACCGCACGTCGCTTGGCCATCAGATGCAGGCCGCAGCGCAGAATCCGACCGTCGCGCGCATCATCGGCGTGCCGGTCGAGCGCATGATCCTGCTGACCTTCCTGATCAACGCCTTCCTGGTCGCGCTGGCCTCGCTGCTGATCACGCCGATCTATCTGGCGAAATTTTCCAGCGGTGAAGTGCTCGGCCAAGCCGCCTTCATCGCGGCGATCGTCGGCGGCTTCAACCAGGTGCGCGGCGCGATCATCGGCGGCCTCCTGATCGGCGTGCTCGACAATCTCGCGGCCGCCTATGTCTCGACGCAGTACCGCGCCGCCGTGCCAATGATCTTCCTGATCGCCGTCATCCTGTTCAGGCCGCAAGGACTGCTCGGCCGCGCCGAGGAGCGCACGGTATGAGCGGTTTTGCAAAGCCCCTGAAGATCGCGCTCGGCCTCGTCGTCATTGCCGGCCTGATCATCATCCCCATGAACTTCAACCGCTACGGCCTGTTCATCCTCAGCCAATGGGCGGTGATGACGATCGCCGCCATGGGCCTCAACCTCACGCTGGGCTATGCTGGCCAGGTCTCGCTGGCGCAGGGCGCCTTCGTCGGTATCGGCGCCTATGCCGCCGCGATCATGACCACGCATGGCTGGCCGCTGCCGGCCGCGATTGCAGTCGCGATCGTCTTGAGCTTCGCGGTCGGCTGGGTGCTCGGCTATCCGGCGCTGCGCGTGCAGCACCATTACCTTGCCTTCGTCACCCTCGCCTTCTCGACCCTGGTCTTCCTGGTGTTTCGCAACGAGAGCTGGCTCACCGGCGGCATCTACGGCATCTCCAACATTCCGCGACCACACCTCTTCGGCATCGCGACCAACAAGCCACTGCCGTTCTATTATGTCTGCCTCGGCTCGCTTGCGATCGTCTCGCTGGCGGTGTGGTGGCTGATCCGTTCGCCCTGGGGCCGCGCCTTCATGGCACTGCGCGAGAATCCATTGCGGGCCCAGTCACTCGGCATCGACACCCGCCGCTACACGCTGATGGCGTTCGCGATCGGCTCGGCGCTCGGCGGCGTCGCCGGCGCGCTCTATGCGCCGCTGACGCAATATATCGATCCTGTTCCGTTCAACCTGTCGCTCTCGCTCGACCTCTTGATGATGGTGATCGTCGGCGGCGCCGGCTTCTATTTCGGTCCGTTCCTGGGGGCGATGATCGCGGTGCTGCTGCCGGAGTGGCTGCGCTTCACCGAGGGCTATTATCTGATGCTCTACGCGCTGGCTGTGATGGGGCTGCTGATCTGGTCGCCGACCGGCATCCTGGGAATCCTCGACCGCTACATGGCCGCGCGGCGCACCAAGGCGGCGTCCACGCTGCGCGCCGTCGCCAAATCCCGCCTGGAGACGGCGCAATGAGTGCGGTGCTCGAAGTCACCAATATCAAGAAAAGCTTTGGCGGCATCCACGCGGTCGACGGCGTCAGCTTCGATGTCCGCGAAGGCGAGATCCTCGGCCTGATCGGCCCGAACGGCTGCGGCAAGTCGACCTTGTTCAACTGCATCCTCGGCCAGCTCACGCCGTCGGGGGGCGAGGTCAAGCTCGACGGCAAGGTGGTCACGGGCCTCCGCCCCTCCGAGCTCAACAAGCTCGGCGTGAGCCGCACCTTCCAGCTCTTGCAGGTCTTTCCAAAACTCTCGGTGCGCGAGAACCTGATCCTGGCGGGTCAGGAGCATCAGGGTAACATGGCCTCGCGCCTCGTCGGCCGCTCCGATGCCGGGCTGACGGATGCCGCCAACCAGATGATCGGCTTCTTCAAGCTCGATCATCTCGCGGCTGAGCCTGCCGGCGGCCTCTCCTACGGCCAGCAGAAACTGCTCGATGCCGCCATGGCGTTCATGGGCGGCCCGCGCCTGGTGCTGCTCGATGAGCCCGCCGGCGGTGTCAACCCGTCGATGCTGGCCGATCTGAAAGAGCGGCTGGTCGCCATCAACCGCGACAAGAACGCCACGTTCGTCGTGATCGAGCACAACATGGAATTCGTGATGTCGTTGTGCTCGCGCGTGATAGTGATGGCGGAAGGCAAGGTGCTGGCGATGGGACGTCCGGACGAGGTCCGGAAGAACCCGGCCGTGATCGAAGCCTATTTGGGACACTGACCATGAGCGACCCGATCCTCTCGGTTCACAACCTCGTCGGCGGCTACGGCAAGATGACAATCTTGAATGGCACCACATTCTCGGTGCCGTCCGCGACCATCACCACGATCATCGGCCCCAACGGCGCCGGCAAGTCCACCGTGTTCAAGGCGATCTTCGGTCTCCTGAAGCTCCGCGAAGGCAAGATCAGCTTCGCAGGCCGCGACGTCACAAACTTGAATCAGCGCGCGCTGCTCAATGCCGGCATCTGCTACGTACCGCAGGGCCGCAATATCTTTCCCGAGCTCTCGGTCCGCCACAATATCGAGCTCGGCGGCGTCGCCGCCGGCAAGGGCATCGATCTGCCGACGCGGATCGAGGCCGCCCTCGACCTGTTTCCGGCGCTGCGCCGCAAATCGGCCCAGCAGGCCTCGACCTTGTCCGGCGGCGAGCAGAAACAGCTCGAAATCGCTCGCTCGCTGCTGCTCGAGCCGAAGCTGGTACTGATCGACGAGCCCTCGATCGGGCTGTCGCCGCTGATGGTGCAGCAGACCTTCGATATCCTGAAGAATTTGCGCGACCGCGGCGTCACCATCCTGATGATCGAGCAGAACGCGCGCTCGGCGCTGGAAATTTCTGATATCGGCGTCGTGCTCGAGCTCGGCCAGACCCGCATGGTCGACAAGGCGCAGCGCATCCTGAACGACCCACGCATCGGCCAGCTCTTTCTCGGGGGCGCCATGGAGGAAACTACAGCATGAACAAACGCTCGATCGCCACCGTTTCCCTCTCGGGCGCCCTCGACGAAAAGCTGCGTGCCATCGCATCGGCAGGCTACGAGGCGGTCGAGATTTTTGAGAACGACCTGTTGTCGTTCGGTTCGAAGCCGCGCGACATCGCAAAGCTCTGCAAGGACCTCAATCTCGAGATCTGCGCCTACCAGCCGTTCCGTGATTTCGAGGGTATGCCGGAGCCGCAGCGCGCGCGCAACTTTGCCCGCGCCGAGCGCAAGTTCGACCTGATGCAGGAGCTCGGCACCGATCTCCTGCTGGTTTGCTCCAACGTGTCCCCTCACTCGCTCGGCGGCATCGACCGCGCGGCCGACGATTTTCGCGAACTCGGCGACCGCGCTGCCAAGCGGGGCCTGCGCGTCGGCTATGAGGCGCTGGCCTGGGGCCGGCACGTCAACGACTATCGCGATGCGTGGGAGATCGTGCGGCGTGCCGATCATCCCGCGATCGGCGTCATCCTCGACTCTTTTCACGCGCTGGCACCGGGCTTCCCGGTTCGCGCCATGGCCTCGATCCCCGGCGACAAGATCTTTCTGGTCCAGCTCGCCGACGCGCCGAAGCTCGAGCTCGACATCCTGTCATGGAGCCGGCACTTCCGCTCCTTCCCTGGCCAGGGGGATTTGCCGGTCGGCGAATTCATGCAGGCGATCGCCGCAACCGGTTACTCCGGGCCTTGGTCGCTGGAGATCTTCAACGACCAGTTCCGCGCCGGCTCCGCGGCACAGACCGCGGTCGACGGCCTGCGCTCGCTGATCCTGCTGCAGGACCAGCTCGCACCGGACTGGCCAAAGCTCGTCGGCGAGCCCCTGGCGCCGAAGCCCAAGAGCAGCGGCACCGGCTTCATCGAATTCGCCGTCAACGAAACCAAGGCCGGCGAGCTCGCGCGATTGTTTTCGCAGCTCGGCTTCCGCAAGACCGGCAAGCATCGCAGCAAAGCGGTGGAGCGCTGGTCGCAAGGCAAGGTCGAGCTCGTGATCAATTCCGAGACCGACGGCTTTGCGCATTCGCACTATGTCACGCACGGCCCCGGCGTCTGCGCCATCGCGCTCGACGTCGACAATGCCGGCCTTGCCATGCAGCGGGCCGAAACGCTGAAGGCGCGCACCTTCTACCAGCCGGTCGGGCCGGGCGAGCTGGAGATCCCCGCGATCCACGGCGTCGGCGGCAGCCTGCTCTATTTCCTCGACCAGGCCGGCAAGAACTGGGACACGGATTTCGAGCCCGTCGCGAGCAACGCAAGCGCCGATGCGCTGATCGCGGTCGACCACATCGCGCAGTCGATGCCCTATGATGAGATGCTGTCCTGGCTGCTGTTCTACACCGGCATTCTCGACCTCAAGCGGCTGCCGCAGATGGAGATCGCCGACCCCAGAGGCCTCGTGCAGAGCCAGGCCCTCATCAATGGCGACCAGAGCCTGCGCTTCGTCGTCAACGGCTCCTCCGCCAACCGCACGCTGCCGGCCCGCTTCATCTCGGAGTTTTTCGGCTCGGGCGTGCAGCACGTCGCCTTTGCGTGCGAGGATATCTTCGCCACCGTCGCGGCGATGCGCGCACGCGGCGCCGGCTTCCTGGATATCCCTGACAATTACTACGACGACATCGAAGCCAAATACGACCTCGACCCCGAAGTCATGGCCAAGCTCCGCGCCAACCACATCCTCTACGACCGCGAGGGCAACGGCGAATTCTTCCAGGTCTACACCCACATTTTCGACGAGCGCTTCTTCTTCGAGATCGTGGAGCGCAGGAGCTATCAGGGCTTTGGTGCGCCCAATGCCGGCATCAGGCTCGCCGCGCAGGCGCGCGAGGTGCGGCCTGCGAGCATGCCGAGGGTGTAGGCTCTATCCACGCGTCATTGCGAGCGCAGCGAAGCAATCCAGAATCCCTCCTCGGAAAGACTCTGGATTGCTTCGCTGCGCTCGCAATGACGGCGGAGAGAGTCGTCTCCCCGCATCCGCCTTCGCCAAAAGCTTCGGCGAGACAAGTGCGGGGAGAGGGGAGAGACGTCACTTCATCGGGCACTTGTCGTGGAAGCGGTCCTGATCGTTGGTGACGATGGTGGCGACGGTCTTCAGCGTGAGCTCGCCACCGGCGCCCTTCACCACGTCCTGCAGATAGAAGTTCTGGATCGGGATGTGGTTGTTGCCATATTTGAATGAACCGCGCAGCGACTTGAAGTTGGCCTTCTCCATCTCGGCCTTCATGGCGTCCTTCTTGGTCGTGTCACCACCGACGGCGACCACCGCGCTGTTGATGAGCTGCGCCGCGTCATAGGCCTGCGCGCCGTAATAGCTCGGCCGGGCATTCGGATATTTCGCGCGGTAGTCGGCAACGAACTTCTTGTTCTGCTCGTTCGGCAGATCGTTCACCCATTCCTGCGCGCCGGGCACACCGAACGCGTTCTCCTTCTGCAACGGCAGCGTTGTCTCGTCGACGGTGAAGGCGGTGTAGAGCGGCATGGTGCTCTTCATGCCGGCCTGGGCGTATTGATTGAGGAACTGCGCGCCGGCCGCACCGGGATAGAACACGAAGATCGATTCGGCGCCGGAGGCACGGGCTTTCGCCAGCTCCGCAGAGAAGTCGAGCTGGCTCGGCCAGACCGTGTATTCCTCGCCCTTGATCTCGCCCTTGAACGTGCTCTTCAGGCCGGCGAGCATATCCTTGCCGGCGGCGTAGTTCGGGCCGATCAGAAACACGCTCTTGACCCCGTTCGCATTCATGTAAAGGCCCATGGCGGCCGGCGTCTGGTCGTTCTGCCAGGAGGTCGAGAACACGTAAGGGCTACACAGCTCGCCCGCGAGCTGCGAGGGACCCGCATTGGCCGAGATCAGAAAGGTCTGCGAATCCACCGCGGTCTTGAGCGAGGCGAGCAGCACGTTCGACCAGATGTAGCCGACCAGGAAATCGACCTTGTCGGACTGAACCAGCTTTTCGGTCTTCTGCTTGCCGACATCGGGCTTCTGGCCATCGTCCTCATAGATCACCTCGACCGGCTTGCCGCCCATCTTGCGCCCGAGATGATCGAGCGCGAGCTCGAACGAGTTGCGCATGTCGTTACCGATCACGGCGGTCGGGCCGCTGAAGGTCGAGACGAAACCGATCTTGATGGTGTCGCCGGCGAATGCCGGATTTGCCAGCACCAGCGCCGCTGCGCCCGCCAGCCAGAATGCCGTCCTCATAACCACTCCCCTCCTTATTATTGATCCCCGGAAGACGGGGTGATCGCCGCCCCGGAGCCTGTCTCTATTGAACGCAAAATCTGTCGCGCCGCCAATGGCTCAGCCGCCGCCCCTGCACCATATTTCGCCCTAAATGGAGATGGCAAGAAATATAATTCTACTTACTTTGCCCGAGCCTGCGGCGCTTTTTCGCGGGGAATATCGATACGCCAAGCCTATTCTATCATTGATGACGGCTATTGGACCACGGCACCCAATCCGCACTTAAATAAGAGCGTGAAGAGGCAAGATTCGAGGGTGCATCATGGCCGCAAATCCCCATCGCGTCGTCATCGTCGGCGCCGGCTTCGGCGGGCTGGAGACGGCCTACCGGCTTGCCGGCGCGCCGGTGGAGATCACGCTGATCGATCGCCGCAACCATCATCTGTTTCAGCCGCTGCTTTACCAGGTCGCAACCGCCTCGCTTGCGACCAGCGAGATCGCCTGGCCGATCCGTCATCTCATGCGCGACCGGCGCGAGGTGACGACGCTGTTCGCGACGGTGAGCGGCGTCGATACCGCGCGCAGATGCGTGCTGATCGACGATGGCAGCGAGGTGCCCTACGACACGCTGGTGCTCGCCACCGGCGCGCGTCACGCCTATTTCGGCCATGACGAGTGGGAGACATGGGCGCCGGGACTGAAGACGCTGGAAGACGCGACCACGCTGCGCCGTCACATCCTGGTGGCGTTCGAGCGCGCCGAGCGGGAGACTGATCCCACGAAGCGCGCGGCGCGGCTGACCTTTGTCATCGTCGGCGCCGGCCCGACCGGCGTCGAGCTCGCCGGCACCATCGCCGAGATGGCGCATCACACCCTGCCGGCGGATTTCCGCAACATCGATACCCACAAGGCGCGCGTTGTGCTGATCGAAGCGGGCCCGCGCGTGCTGGCGGGCTTTCCCGACGATCTCTCGGCTTACGCGCAGGCCTCGCTGGAAAAGATCGGAGTCGAGGTTGTGCTCGGACAGGCCGTCACCGAGATCAACCGCGATGGTGTGGTCTTCGGCGGCAAGCTGCTGGAGGCCAAGACGCGAATCTGGGCCGCCGGCGTGCGCGCATCGCCCGCCGCCGAATGGCTGGGCGCGCCAAGCGATCGCGCCGGACGCGTGCAGGTCGCCGGCGACCTCACCATTCCCGGCCATCCCGAAATCTTCGCGATCGGCGACACCGTCAACATCAACGCCTGGAACGGCAAGCCCGTGCCGGGCATCGCACCGGCGGCGAAGCAGCAGGGCAAGCATGTCGCCGCGACCATCAAGGCGCGGCTGCAGGGCGCGCCGACCGGCCCGTTCCGCTACAAGCACGCCGGCAGCCTTGCACAGATCGGCAAGCGCCTCGCGGTGATCGACTTCGGCAAGGTCAAATTGCGCGGCACCATCGCGTGGTGGATCTGGGGCATCGCCCACATCTATTTCCTGATCGGCCTCCGCCACCGCCTCAGCGTCGCGCTGAGCTGGCTGTGGATCTACGCGCGAGACCAGCGCGCGGCGCGGCTGATCACGCAGGGCAGCAGCAAGGTCGTGTAGGCAAGCTTCTCGTGTCCCGGACCCGGCGCGGCATGAAATGACGCGACGCAGAGCCGGGACCCGGAACCGTGGGCACGGCTCTGCAGCGCAGCGCTGCGCGCCGCGCTGGGTTCGGGCAAGCGCCTCCCGACGCGCGACGGGCTACGGCGCCTTGCAAACGAAATTCGCGGCGTCCTCGCTGTCGCCCTGCCCGGAATACGCGGCGTAGCTCGGATACGGGCACAGCGGCCGCGTCCGGCCCGGGCTCCAGGACGCGGGGACTTCCTTGTTGGCGGGATTGGCGGACGCAATGACGCGCTCGGGTGCCTTGCCCTTCTCGACCCAATCGATCAGCGCGGACAATGCATCGAACTTGTCGAGGGTAACGCCGCCGCCGCAATGCGTTTCACCGGGAATCGTGAACAGGCGCGCGACGCCGTCAGCGCGCCCCTGCAGGTTCTTGTTCAGCCGGTCGTACCAGCGGATGCTGTCGTTCACCGAGAACACCGGATCGGCCTGACCGTGATAGATCAGCATCTTGCCGCCGGACTTCTGGAGCGCGGCGAGTTTGGGATCATCGATGTCAGGCGGCGTCATGAAGTCCATGGCCGACTCGGTGAAGGTCGCGTCCTTGGTGAAAATCTTCGGCGCGTCCTTGTCGAAATCATAGGCCTTCAGTGCCTCGACCAGCTTCTCGTTGCTGCCCTCGACCACGACCGGCGGTGTCGAGAAGATGTAGTTCAGCGACGCTGCGCCCATGGTGGCGATGATCGGGTAATTGTTCCAGGGCGCGATGGGGCTCTCGACCTTCCAGGTGCGCCAATTGCCGGTGCCGATGCCGCCGTCGAGGGGCCAGTCGGAATAGAGCGCCTCACCTTTCGAATTCTTCGGCCCGGCGAGGCTCATCTTCAGGGCGTCGACCTTGGCTTCGGACAAACAGGCGCTATTCTGCCCCGGCGCGCAGACCAGGCTCTTGAGATCGAACGCCTTCTGACAGGCGGCGAGGTTGGCGGTCAGACCGTCCTTGACGCCATCGAGCGCGTCGCAGGCCTCGGTGATGCGGGACGAAACGAGCTGGGCATCCTCCTTGGTGATGGACTTGCGCAGATCGGGATCAACTTTCAGGAAGGCCTGCACGTCCCAGGCGTGCTGGATCGCAGCGCGCGGCAGGTCGAAGCCAGGATTGCCGACGAGGAAACCGTCGTAATTTTCCGGCATGCGCGACGCCGCGACCATGGCGTGACGCCCGCCGTTCGAGCATCCCGCCATATAGGAGCGTTCCGGCTTGCGCCCGTAATGCAGGGCGATGATCTGCTTTGCAACCGGCGACAGCGTCATGTCGGCGGCATAGCCATAGTCGCGCCGCGCCTGCGGATCGAGGCCGAACGCCGCGCCGGCAGTCAGGCCCAGCGACTTGTTCGCGGGGTCCGAGCCGGAATGGCCACTGTCCGACGACAGCACGGCAAAGCCGCGCGCCAATGGCACTGTGCCACCGGAGGCTAAGCCCTCGGGCAGGCTGCCGAGAGCGGGCACGACGACGCCGTCGTTACCGCCATTGACCTGATGCAGGAAGCGGCCGTTCCACTCGGCCGGCAATCGCAATTCGAACCCGATGGCATAGGACTTCCCGTCGGCTCCGGTCCGCCGGTTGGCAAGCCCCGTCAAGATGCAATGCTTGGGGAGACCGTTAGCCGCGTCCTGCGTTTTGGACCCGGTTATCTCGACGCTTGAGAGACCGAGCGAAGCGGTGGTGACCGACGAGCAGGGCTCGCCGTCGGCGCGTGCCAGCGCGGTCGATCCCAGAAGCACGACCAGCGCAGCGGCTGATATCAAGCCAGTCCTCATGGCGGACCTCCCTATTTAGTTATATACTATAATCATTACCTCCATTTCTTATTTTGGCAAGTGCCGCCGCACCGCGTTGGAGGCACAACACCGTTTACCTGGCCAGTTCGCATCCGCCTTCCGCCAACGGGCGGAACGCCTGGTCGGCGGCAATCGTCGAGACCAGCTTGTAATAGTCGTACGGATATTTCGACTCTTCCGGCTTCTTCACCTCGAACAGATACATCGGATGCACGACGCGGCCGTCCTGGCGAATCGTGGTGTCGCCGAACAACTTGTCCTTGCCCCTGAACTTCTTCATCTCGGGCACGACATCCTTGGCACTATCGCTGCCGGTGGCGGCGACCGCGTTGAGGTAGGCGAGTGTGGAGGCATAGACCCCGGCCTGGTTGCCGCTCGGCATCTTGCCGTTCATGCCGGGCCGGGCGGCAAAGCGTTTGGCGAACGCGCGGGTGTCGTCGTTCATGTCCCAGTAGAACGCTTCCATGAGCTGGAGGCCCTGCGCCACCTTGATGCCCATGCCGTGAACGTCGTTGATGAAGAGCAGGAAGGCGACGAGCTTCTGGCCGCTCTGCTGGATGCCGAATTCGGCGGCCTGCTTCACCGCGTTGATCGTGTCGCCGCCTGCATTGGCGAGCCCGATCACCTGCGCTTTCGAGCTTTGCGCCTGCAGCAGGAAGGAGGCGAAATCGGAGGTGCCGAGCGGATGCTTGGAGGAGCCCAGCACCTTGCCGCCGTGTCCCTCGATGTACTTCTGCGCCTCCGCCTCGATGCCCTTGCCGAGCGCGTAATCGACCGTGAGGAAATACCAGTCCTTGCCGCCGCGCGACATCATCGCCGCAGCGGTGGTATTGCCGGTCGCCCAGGCATCGTTGACCCATTGGATGGTATTGGGCGAGCACGCCTTGCCGGTCAGATCGGAGCTCGCCGTCGATGACGCCAGGAAGGTCATGCGGCTGTCGCGCAGCAGCGTGTTGATGGAGAGGCCGACGGCCGAATTCGGCACGTCAACGATCGCGTCGACGCCCTCGACATCGAGCCATTTGCGCGCGATGGCATTGCCGACATCAGCTTTGTTCTGGTGATCGGCATAGACGATCTCGACCTTGATGCCTTTGCCGCCGCCGTTGAAATCCTCGGCCGCCATACGCGCGGCCTCGACGGAACCCATGCCGTTGGTGTCCTGGAAGATGCCGGAGATGTCGTTGAGCACGCCGACGCGTACGACATTCTCCGAGATCTCGGCGCTGGCCGCGCCACTGACCAGGCTCGCCACCAGAGCGAGTGTCCACTTCAGTCGCTTCATCGTTCCCTCCCCTGATGTGCCGCGTTGGTCGTTGCCGCCGCGCTTGAAACGTCAGACCTGCCGCTCCGGCAGCTTCAGCACGAGTCCGTCGAGGTCTGGTGTGATCCTGATCTGGCAGGACAGCCGGCTGTTCGGGAGCCGCGCGGCCGCGGTGCCGTCGAGCAGCGCGTCCTCGTCCTCGGCCATCGCGGGCAGGCGGGCGATCCAGTTCTCGTCGACATAGACGTGACAGGTCGCGCACATCGCGTTGCCGCCGCATTCGGCGAGGATGCCGTCGAAGCCGTGGCGGGTGGCCACCTGCATAGCGCTCTCGCCGTCCGAGGTCTCGACGCGGTCGGACTTGCCGTCGGGATGGACAAAGCTGATCGTGGGCATCGAGGCTCCTTGTCAGGCCGGGGTGATGGCAACGGGCAGGCTGTCGAGCCCGCGCAGCGTGTTGTTGAAGCGGCGCTTCGGCTCGCCGGTAATCTCGATTTTCGCGATGCGCCGCGCCAGCGCCGTGAGCATCACCTCGCCCTCGAGGCGCGCCACGAGCTGGCCGACGCACATGTGGATGCCCGAGCCGAAGCCGACATGGCCGGAGGTGCGGCGGGTGATGTCATAGCTGTCGGGGTCGTCCCAGCGGCGGGGATCGCGATTTGCAGCGGCGAGGAACATCAGCACCTTCTCGCCTTCGCCGATTCTCGCACCTGAGAGTTCGACCTCACGGGTGGTGGTGCGGAAGAAGGTCTGCACCGGGCTCTCGAAACGCACCGCCTCCTCGAAGGCGCCGCGCGCCAGCGAAAGATCCTCGCGCAGGCGCTGCCATTGCTCGGGGAAGCGCGCGAGACAATAGACGGCGGCGCCGATGCCGTTGACGGTCGTGTCGAGTCCGGCCGACAGCAGCGAGCGGACCAGCAGCGGCGCTTCGGTGGGGGTGATAGCTCCCTCGTCGACCTGTGCGTGAATGCAGGCCCCAAAGCCGCCGGGTGCCAGGTTCTCGCGCTGGCACTGCTCGGCAACATAGGCCTGATGCGGCGCCGATCGTTCGATCGCCTCCTGGCGCAACCGGTTCGGCGGGCCGAAGGCGTTGAACACGACGCTCGCATAGGGGATGAGGTGCTCGCGGCCTTCGGGCTTCAGGCCGAGCGCATCGGGGAAGATCGAGAGCGGATAGGCTTCCGCAAGATCGGCGATCGCGTCGAAGCTGCGCTTCTCCAGCAGGACATCGACGCGCTCCTCCGCCGCCGCGGCAAAGCGGTCGCGCACCTGCTTCATTGCGGTCGGCGACAGCACTTTCGACAGCACGGCGCGGGTGCGGGTGTGCGCGGGCGGATCGGCCTCCAGGATCAAGCTCGGCGGCCGCCACGGCGTCTCCTTCTTGAAATCCGACAGGCCGACGCCGCGGCTGGAGCAGAAGGTCGCGGGATCGTTCAGAACAGCATGGACTTCGGCATAGCGCGCGACGCCATAGGCATTCCATTTGTCGAGATAGACCACCGGCCCCGCCTCCCTCAGCACCTCGTGCGTCGGATAGGGATCGGCGAAAAAGTTCATCGCGAAGGGATCGACGTCGAGATGCGGGACGCCCGATACGGCGGAGCCGGATGTGCTCATTGAACGCCTCCCTCATTTTGATCTTGTGAAAGGGCGGCGCTTGCCATTAGGTCTGCGGGCCCCCCGCAAGTCACAAGGCCGATATGCCACCGTCTTCGACCAAAGCCCGCCACAAGCCCTCGCCCAGAGATGCGGGACCGACGCTCGATCTCGACCGTTACGTCCCGGCCTTCATCACCTTCATCGCCAACAAGCTCTCGAACAGCGCGACCGCGCTCTACCAGCGGGAGTTCGGCGTCAACGTCACGGAATGGCGGATCATGTCGCTGCTGGCGATCGAACCCGGAATTCCGGCCTCGCGCATCTGCCACGTCATCGGTTTCGACAAGGGCCCGGTGAGCCGAACGCTGGCGAGCCTGGAGAAGCGGGGATTGGTCTCGATCCGCACTGATCCGGACGATGGCCGAACCCACTCGATCGCGCTGACAGCGAAGGGGCGCGTGACCCATGACAAGGTGATCGTGGCGGCATTCGAGCGTGAGCGGCGGCTGTTGTCCTGCCTTAGCAAGGACGAACGCGAGGTGCTGATCGACCTGCTGCGCCGCCTGCACGAGAATCTCGGCGCCGTGACCGGCAGCACGGAGACCTGACAGCTCGCGCACCGGGCGCGATCCGGCGTCATCTCCTGGCATGCGCCTACGCTTGCCGACGACATCATTGCTGCCGCGCATTGTTCCCTCCGAGATCAAACGCGACGGTTCGCCCGCCGTCATTCCTGGTTCGGAATGGTTCGCACAAATTAGTTGCTAAGGCAACAAAATATTCGTGCAGCCTGTTGCGACAGGACGGCTGGCATATTTGGGCCTGGCGTCCGGGCACGCCAGCGACTCTAGCCGGTGAGCTCGCAGCCGATCCACTCCGCCGACGCATCGTCGTTCAGCCGCGCCACGGCGTCTGCGCGCCGCGTCAGCACGGCACGCTGATTGATGTAACCCTTGTCGGTGATCTCACCGCCATCGACCGAGGCCGGCTCGGCAAGCAGCAGCGCGCGCGTCGCGTGTCCGGACGAATTGGCGCTCTGCTGCCTCAGTTCGGCCAGGCCCTGCGCGATCGCAGACCGGACCTTGTCATGCGCCAGCACGTCGCTCACATCAGCAGTGTCGGGCAGGCCAGCATGCGCCCGGCACGCGGCGATATTCGGAAATAAGAGGAAGCGGACCTCGTCGCCGCCATCGCCTGACACCACGATGTCCTGTGCCAGCGGCGCCAGCGCGGCGATGCCGGCAAGGCGCAACGTGCCGACGCTGACCCAGGTGCCGGAGTTGAGCTTGAAATCCTCCGCGACGCGGCCGTCGAAGAACAGGCCGCGCTCGGGACGCTCAGGGTCCGCAAACTTCACGGCATCGCCGATGAGATAGAAGCCCTCTTCGTCAAATGCCTGCTTCGTCAGCTCCGGCGCTTTCCAATAGCCAGGCGTGACGTTGGGACCGCGCACCCGTACCTCCAGCTTGTCGCCTGATTTGACGAGCTTGAGCTCCGTGCCGGGAATCGGCACGCCGATATTGCCGGAGCGCTCCGCGAGGAAATGACAATCGGTCGCCAACGGCGAGGTCTCCGTCGAGCCCCAGGCGGAGACCATCGGCAGCGCACGGCCAACGGTCTCAACGGAGAGCTGCGCGAGCGCCTCCCAGAGATTCTGCGGCAACGCAGCACCGGCATAGAAGGCGAACTTCACCTCGCCGAAGAAACGCCGGCGCAGCTCCTCGTCGCCACGTAGCGCCGCGATCAGCATGTCGAAGCCGCGCGGCACGTTGAAATAGACCGTCGGCATCACGCTTTTCAGATTGGCGAGCGACATTGAAAAAAGGCCGGGCACGGGCTTGCCGCCGTCGATATAGAGCGAGCCACCATTGCGCAGCACGAGATTGAAATTGTGGTTGGCGCCGAACGTGTGACTCCAGGGCAGCCAGTCGAGAATAACGAGGTCGCCTCCGCGCTCAAGGAAGGTCCAGGTCTGCGCCTTGGCCTGCTGGCTCGAGGTCAGCATGCGCTGGGTGTTGATGACGGCCTTCGGCGCGCCTGTCGAGCCCGAGGTGAACAGGAATTTTGCGATCGTATCGGGCGTCACCGCGGCAAAGGCCTTTGCGACATCGGCAGACTCGGGCGTTGTCGTGACGACACGGAAGGCAAGCGCATCAGCGTCGCCAGCATTGCCACTGATGATCTGCGCGGTGTGCAGTGGCTTGATCGCAGCGAGCGCCGCCGCGAACGGCTTGGTTCCGGAAACATAGATCGCGCCGGGCTCGAGCAGCGCGATCATGCTTTTCAGCTTGTCGAAATCCTTCGACATCAATGAATAGGCCGGCGAGATCGCCGCCGAGGGCACGCCGACATGCTGCGCGGCAAGCGCGAACAGCGCATGGTCAACGCTATTGTCGGAGAGAATGACAATTGGGCGCTCCGCGCTGAACCCCTGCGCCAGAATCCACGACGCTGCCGCACGCACCCGCCGCAGGGCACCCGCGTAAGTCATGGTGGCCCAGGGCGTATCGGCGCCATCACGCTCGGCGAGGAAGATTCTGTCTGGCGCTTGCCGCGCCCACTGCTCCAGCCAGTCGCCGATGCAGCGCGCGCTGTCGCGCAAGGCATCCTGCGAGCGCAGCACGATGCTGCCGTCGCCGCGATGCTCGGCGACGGTCTTGGGCGTTGCGAACAGGCTCGAAGCGTCGCCGCGAAGGGCTGATGTCATGATTTTCCTCCTCGCCCGTATCCGGGATCGGTTGCGGCCTGGTTCCGGACGCTTTGACCATAATGTTTCGCACGGCAATTGTTGTCGTCAACAACACTGCTCATGATTTGGGCAGATGCCCGTTCCGGGGCGTCGGGACCGCGCCCCCATCGATCGGCAAAACATCCCACAACCCACTGATCTGGCGATAGTATCCGACACATCCAGCCTGCCCGGATTCTGTACACAATGGCACATCGCTTGCTTCATTCCGGGTGAAGACATGTTGCCGGAGTTTTGACGCCATGGGGGTAGAACTGGGGGCTGAGCAGCCTGAAACGATCGGCGCGATTGTGGCCGCACATCGCGCGGGCACGCTCACGCCGGCGCAAACCGTGGCCCGGACCTATCAGCGCATCCGCGAGCACAACGATCCCGCCGTCTTCATCAGCCTGCGCGACGAGAAGGACGTGGTTGCCGAGGCCGACAAGCTGGCGGCGCGCGCGGATGCCGCCGGCTTGCCGCTCTATGGCATTCCCGTCGCTGTGAAGGACAATATCGACGCGCTGGGATTTCCGACCACGGCGGCGTGTCCGGCCTTCTCCTACATGCCGACGCATGACTCCACCGCGGTGGAGCGGCTGCGCGCCGCCGGCGCGATCATCATCGGCAAGACCAATCTCGACCAGTTCGCAACCGGCCTCGTCGGCGTGCGCTCGCCCTACGGCATTCCCAAGAATTCCATCCGCGAGGATCTCATTCCCGGCGGCTCGAGCTCGGGCTCGGCGACGGCCGTCGGCGCCGGGCTGGTGCCGCTGTCGCTCGGCACCGACACCGCCGGCAGCGGCCGCGTGCCGGCGATGCTCAACAACATCGTCGGGCTGAAGCCGAGCCTCGGCATGATCTCGACCGCGGGCCTGGTGCCGGCTTGCCGCACGCTCGACTGTATCTCGGTGTTTGCGCTGACGGTCGACGATGCCGCGCTCGCGCTCTCGGTGATGGCCGGCCCCGACCAGGCCGATCCGTTCTCGCGCGACCGGCCGTTAGAGCCGATCACCCCCTTCCCGACAAAGCTGCGCCTCGGTGTCCCGCGCAACGGGCAGCTGATCTTCTTTGGCGACAAGAAATCGGAAGCCGCTTACGCGGATGCGCTGAAGCGCTGGACCGCGCTCGGTGCGACCCTGGTCGAGTTCGACCTCGAGCCGTTCTACGAGACGGCGCGACTGCTCTATGAGGGGCCGTGGGTCGCCGAACGCTATCTCGTGATCAAGAATCTGCTGGCCTCTGCGCCCGATTCAATTCATCCCGTGACCCGCGAGATCACCGCGGCCGGGGCGCGGCTGACGGCGGCCGAGACGTTCTCCGCGCTTTATCGCCTCCAGGGGCTGCGCAAGATCGCCGAGCGCACGTTCGCCAACATCGACGCGCTGGTGCTGCCGACGGCGCCGACCGCCTACACGACCGCCCAGGTGCTGGCCAATCCGATCGAGCTCAACAGTCGGCTCGGCACCTACACCAATTTCGTCAACCTGCTCGATCTCTGCGGTCTCGCCGTGCCGGCATCGATGCGCGCGGACGGCGTTCCGTTCGGCATCACGCTGCTGGCGCCGGCAGGACGCGATGGGATGCTCGCAAGCATCGGCCGCATCTTCCATGCGGATACAAAGCTGACCGTTGGCGCGAAGGGCGTGGCGCAGGCGCCGCTTGCGACCCTTCCCACAAACAGCAGCGACGAGATTCCGATTGCCGTCGTCGGCGCACATCTCTCCGGCATGGCGCTGAACGGGGAGTTGAAGGCGCTAAATGCGAAGCTGATCGAGGTGACCAGCACCGCACCGGACTACGAGCTCTATGCGCTTGCGACCACGCCGCCGAAGCCCGGCATGTTGCGCGTCGCGGCCGGCAAGGGCGCATCGATCGAGCTCGAAATCTGGACGTTGTCGCCGTCGGCGTTCGGCAAGTTCGTGAATGCGATTCCGGCGCCGATGGCGATCGGGACGGTGCGGCTGGCCGACGGCAGAAGCGTGAAGGGATTTCTCGTCGAACCGGAAGTGCTAGGCGAGGCGCGCGATATCACGGCGTATGGCGGCTGGCGGAAGTTCATGGCGGAAGCCGCCACGGCGTAGGTCTCGTAGGGTGGGCAAAGCGAAGCGTGCCCACCATGACCATCAATCGGAAAGAACGTGCGCACGGCGCTTCGCGCCTTTGCCCACCCTACGGCAGCGATTGCGCCGCCCTACACCGACACCGCATAAATCTCATACTCCCCGCGCACCAGCTCGATATGGGCGCGCATCGCGGCGGCGGCGCCCTGCTTGTCACCGCGCATGATGGCGACGACGACGCGGTCGTGCTCGGCTTGCGACTTGGCGAGACGGCCGAGATTGCGGAACTGGGCGCGACGGAACGGCTGCACCCGCACGCGCGTCGCCAGCGTGATCTCGGCGATGTAGCCGTTCTGCGATCCCGCATAGATCGCGTTGTGGAAGCGCTCGTTGACCTCATGGAAGCGATCGGGGTTACCGGCGTAACTCAGCACGCGCAGTTCTTCGTGGATCGCCTCCAGGCCGTGACGCTCGGCGGCCGACATGCGCTCCGCCGCAAGTCCGGCACACAATGCTTCCAGCTCCGCCATCGCCTCGAACATGCTCTTGAGACGCTCGATCGAGGGCTGAGCGACCACCGCGCCGCGATGGGGACGCGCCTCGACCAGGCCGCTCGTGACCAATTGACGCAGCGCTTCGCGCACCGGTGTGCGCGAGACACTGAAGCGCCGTGCGATGTCGGTCTCGTCCAGTGGCGTGCCAGGGGCCAGAGTTCCCCGCACGATCTCGTCGGCAAGCTGGAGACGCAGCTCCTCCGCGCGCGTGACCTTTTGCACCGACGGTGCGGCACGGTCGACGCGGGGCACCACCGGTTCGGCCGGCAGTGTCCCGGGCGGAAAATCGTCAAGCGTCATACGGTCAGGTCTCTTTCGACTCGTCGATGATGCTGACATGGGCAGCGACGACGCGCCAGCCCTCCGGGAAGCGAATCCAGGTCTGCATCTGCCGGCCGACCTTGCCGGGAGCCGTGTCGCGATAGAACAGGGTGGACGCCACCGCCGTGTCGCGGCCATAGCTGGAGATGACAGTCTTCGCCCTGCGGCGGTTGAGGCCAACAGGCGAGCGGCCGGCGCGGAAACCGGCGATCGCCTCATAGCCGTAGAGATTCTCGCCGATGCCGTAGCGCAGCGTACGGGGATCGTTGCGGAACAGCTCGCCGAGCACGGCGACGTCGTTGCTGACGAGGGCTTGCTCATAACGCTCAAACGCGGCTTTGACTTCGGCAATCACATCGGGAAGATCGATCTCCATCTCAAAATCCTCTTAAAGCCCCCTTGGGGCTGGCGCGGCGACCACGCCCATCTGTTCCAATGCATATGCGACGCGTAGCGCGACGTCCTCGCGCCAGGGCGCCGCGATGATCTGCACTCCGATCGGCAGCGGCTCGAGCGGCACGGGCACCGCAACCACGGGCAGACCGATGAACGAGATCGGCTGGGTGTGAATGCCGATATTGGCGCGCACTGGCAGCTCGACACCGTCGAGATTGAAGTTGACCTGGCCGAGCTTTGGCGCCGTGCAGGGCGTTGCCGGCGCCAGCAGCACGTCGACGGACTTGAATAGCTCGGCGAGCTGCGCGCGATACCAGCGGCGGAATTTTTGGGCGCGGTCGACCAGCGCCGCCGGCACCATCGCGCCGGCGATCAACCGGTCACGCACGGCGGGATCGAAATCGTTCGGACGCCTGCGCAGGCGATCGAGATGCAGCGAGGCACCTTCGGTGGTGGTGATCACGTAAGCCGCCGCGCGGGCGCGCGAGGCTTCGGGCACGTCAATGACTTTCGTCGCGCCCAGTGCCTTGGCGACGCGGCCGACGGCTTCGACCGCTTCCGGGAACACATTCTTCTGGAAGTGGCCGCCGGCGATCGCGATGCGCAGATCCGAGGCCGGATTGGCGAGCAGCGGCAGCGTCGGCTCCAATCCGCGCGTCGTGCAAGCGCCGTCATCGGGATCCGGGCCCTGCATTGCGTCGTAGGCGAGCGCGAGGTCGGTGACGGAGCGTGCGAACGGGCCGAGATGATCCAGGCTCGCGACGAACGGGAACGAGCGCGCGCGGGACAGCCGGCCATAGGTCGGCTTCAAGCCGAAGATGCCGCAGAATGACGACGGCACGCGGATCGAACCATTGGTGTCCGAGCCGAGCGCAAGCGGCACCAGCGCGCCGCCGACGGCGCTGCCCGAACCGCCGGAGGAGCCGCCGCTCATCCGCGTGGTGTCGTGCGGATTGCGCGAGGGACCGTCGTGGACGTTCTCGCCCGTAAAGTCGTAGGCGTATTCGCCCATGTTGAGCGCGCCGACGAGGACGGCGCCGGCGGCCTCCATCCGCTCGATCAGCGTCGCGTCGCGCTTGGCGGGTGCGAGGTCGCGGTTGATCTTCGAGCCGGCGCGGGTTGGAAGCCCGGCGACGTCGAACAGGTTCTTGACCGCGAACGGCACGCCGGCGAGCGGGCCGACGGTCTTGCCGGCGGCGATGTCGGCATCGATGGCTTTCGCTCTCGCGCGCGCACGATCAGCGGTGACGTCGGTGAAGGCGTTGAGGATGGCGTCGTGCTGCTTGATACGTGCGAGCGCGGCTTCAGTCGCATCGAGCGCGGACAATTGGCCGCCGGCCACCGCCTTTGCGATGTCCGCAGCACTCATCTCTGGCTTGGTGGTCATGGCAGCATCAGGCCGTGAAGATCGGCGCTGGCTCGGTCTCGTCCGGCAGCGCGAAATCGTCGACCAGCCGGCCAAGCCGCAGCGAGACCTCGAGATTGGCGCGGATCGCGGGCCGCCAGGCCTCCTCGACCGGCAGCGCCAGCGCTTTCGATACGGCGTCGATATAGTCGTCCAGCGGCTCGGCCATCACTCTCTCAAGCTCAGTGCAATCTTAGTGGACCTGCAACGGGCGGATGCGGGATCGCCGTCAGCAGCTCCTTGGTGTAGTCGTCCTGCGGATCGCTCAGGACCTTTTCGGAAGAGCCTTCCTCGACGATCCGTCCCGTCCGCATCACAATGACACGATCGCACAACAAGCGCACTACATTCAAATCATGCGAGACAAACAGATAGCTCATACCTAGCCGTGCCTTGAGGTCCTGGAGCAGGTTCAGGACGACCGCCTGCACCGAGACGTCGAGCGCCGCGGTCGGCTCGTCCAGGATCACCAGCTTCGGATGCAGCGCGATGGCGCGGGCGATGCCGACGCGGGCCTTCTGGCCGCCTGAGAGCTGGTGCGGGAAGCGGTCCAGCAGATTGTGCGGCAGGCCGACCATGGTGGCCAGCTCCTCGCAGCGGGCGCGGAGTGCGTCACGGCCCTTGATATCGCCCAATTGCATGATCGGATCGGCGATGGCGCGCGCGGCGGTGAAGCGCGGGTTGAGGCTGTCGGTCGGATCCTGGAACACCATCTGGATGCGGCTGCGCTGCGGCAGCCGGGCAAAGGCTGCTGGCGCGATGGCGCCGATGTCCTCGCCGTCGAACTGGATCAGGCCGGAGGTGTGGTCGAGCAGGCGCATCACCATCATCGAGGTGGTCGATTTGCCGCAGCCGGATTCGCCGACGAGGCCAACGCTCTCGCCATGGCCGATCGCGAAGCTGATGCCATCGACGGCGCGGAACACGTCCAGCTCGACCGGCGGCTTGCGGCCGAACAGTTTTCCGAGCGTGGCGGTGGCGCCCTGGCGCGGATATTCTTTCACGAGCTTTTCGATGAGAAGGAGCGGCTTGGGAGTCTCGTCACCTCCGGGCTTGACCCGGGGGTCCATCGATTGCGATGAATCCTGCGAAGCGTGATGGATGGCCGGGTCAAGCCCGGCCATGACAGTCGCGCCCTCTTCCTCCGGCAACAGATCCCGCAGTGACACGCCGAGCCGCGGCGTCGCGCGCATCAGCTTCTTGGTGTAGGGGTGCTGCGGGCTCGCGAAGATGTCGGCGGCTTTCGCGGTCTCGACCACGCGGCCCTTCTCCATCACCACGACGCGGTCGCAATAGGCGGCGGCGAGGCCCAGGTCGTGGGTGATCAGGATGGTCGACATCGCCTTGCGTTTGGTCAGCTCGACGATCAGGTCCATCACCGCCTTCTGCGTGGTGACGTCGAGGCCCGTGGTCGGCTCGTCGGCGATCAGGAGCTGCGGGTTGCAGGCGAGCGCGAGCGCGATGACGACGCGCTGGCACATGCCGCCTGAAAGCTCGAACGGATAGGCATGATAGCGCTCGCGCGGGCGGGCGATCTTGACCTGCTCCAGCGCCTCGATCGCCTTCTCGCCGCCATCTGTAACCTGGGCCTGCTGCACATGGGTGCGCAGCACGTCCTCGATCTGGTCGCCGACTTTCCTGATCGGGTTCAGCGCCGCGCGCGGATTCTGGAAGATCATCGAGACTTCGCGGCCGCGCAGGTCGCGCATCTGGTCTTCGCTCGCGGCCTTGACGTCGATGCCGGAGAACATCACCGAGCCCTCGGCGATCTTGCCGGCGCGGTCGAGGATGCGCATCACCGCATAGGACGTCACCGACTTGCCGGAGCCTGATTCGCCGACGATGGCGAGCGTCTCGCCCTTGGCGACGGAGATGTTGACATGCTGCACGGCCTTCACGATGCCGCGCCGGGTGGTGAATTCGACGGTGAGGTCCTGGACGTCGAGCAGCGGCTGAGCGGTCACGAGCGCCTCCGGTCGCTCCGACGCGCGAAAACAACCCCATGCACAGTAGAAGCTCCGCTGAAATCATTGAAGAATTTCTGCCAGACCATCACGTCCTCCGCTGGGGGTCGACGATGTCGCGCAGGCCGTCGCCGAGGAGGTTGAAGCAGAACACGGCGATCATCAAAGCGAGGCCGGGGAACAGCGCGATCCACCATTCGCCCGACACCATGAAGCCCGCCCCCTCGGCGACCATGATGCCCCATTCCGCCGTCGGCGGGCGGACGCCGAGGCCGATGAAGGAGAGGCCCGCGGCATTCAGAATGGCGTAGCCCATGGTCAGCGACATCTGCACGATCATGATCGGCATGATGTTGGGCAGGATGTGCACCAGCAGGATGCGGAATTCGCCATTGCCGGACAGACGCGCCGCCTGCACGAAGCCGGCATTGCGCCGGACATTGGCTTCGGCGCGCGCGACGCGGGCATAGAGCGGGAAGTTCACGATGGCGGTGGCGAGAATGATGTTCTGCACGGTGTTGCCGAGCGCCGCGACGATGCCCATCGCCAGCACGAACAGCGGAAAGGCCATGATGGTGTCGGCGATGCGGCCGACAATGCGGTCGGTCCAGCCGCCGAAATAGCCGGCGGCGATGCCGGCGAGGCCGCCCATCAAAAACACCAGCACGACGGAGGCGACCGCGATGAAGGTATCGAGCCGCGTCGCCACCACGACGCGGCTGAAGATGTCGCGGCCGAGCTGGTCGGTGCCGAACCAGTGCGCGACTGAAGGCGGTTTCAAGGCCGCAGCGGTGTCGGAAGCCAGCGGATCATACGGCACCACATAGGGGCCGAAGATCGCGGCGGCGAGGATCAGGATCAGCAGCGCGAAAGCAAAGCCCGTGACTTTGTTCTCGCTCAGCACGTAGCGGGTCTGTTCGAGGATGGCGGTAAGGCCGGAGGTGCGCGCGGGGCCGACCGGTTCAACAGCAGGCGCAACGGAGCTCATGGTTCACTGCTCCCTTTGCGCGTTATGTTGTTCGAAGATTGGCTGCCCGTCGTCATTGCGAGCGAAGCGAAGCAATCCAGACCGTCCGCCCCGGCAACGGCCTGGATTGCTTCGTCGCTTCGCTCCTCGCAATGACGAGGTTGAGGCATAAGTTTCCGGAGCATCCGTTAGCCCTCCAACCTGACGCGCGGATCGATCACGCCGTACAAGATGTCGATCACGAGATTGAGCAGCACGTACATCACCGCCATGGTGAGGACAAAACCCTGCACCGGCGCGAAGTCCGACGAGATCAAAGCTTCCACCGCATAGGAGCCGATGCCGGGCCAGGCGAAGACTTTTTCCACCAGCACGTTGGCGCCCAGCAGGAACGAGAACACCATGCTGAGCGTGGTGATGACGGGCAGCATGGCGTTGCGGAAGGCGTAAGTGACGATCACGGTCGTCGGCGACAGGCCGCTGGCGCGCGCAGTGCGGACAAACTCCGACGCGAGCACCGCCAGCATCGAGGCGCGCGTCATGCGCGCGATCGGCGCCAGCGAGAAGATCGCGAGCGTCGTCGCGGGCAGGACGAGCTGGCTCAGCGCCGAGCGCCACGCCTCGAAGTCGCGCGCGATCAGGGTGTCGATCAGATAGAAGCCGGTGACCGTCGGCGGCGCGCTGTAGAACACGTCGAGACGGCCGAGCGGCGCGGGCGACCAGCCGAGCTGGAAGTAGAAGACGTACACCAGCACGAGGCCGGTGAAGAACACGGGGAGCGAAACGCCTGCTGTCGTCGTGATGCGACAGAGATGGTCGATCCAGGAGCCCGGCCGCGTTGCCGCCAGCACGCCGAGCGGGATGGCGATGACAATGGAGACGATCAGGCCGAGCAATGTCAGCTCGGCCGAGGCCGGCAGGCGGTTGCGGATCTCGGTCGCGACCGGCTGGCCTGTCGTCAGCGAATTGCCGAAATCGCCATGGGCGAGATCGTTGGTGTAGCGGAGGAACTGCTCGATCAGCGGCCTGTCGAGCCCGAGCTTCTTGCGGATCTGCTCGACGGCTTCCTTGGTGGCGGCGGGGCCGGCGAAATACGCGGCGGGATCACCGGGCAGCGCGCGCGTCAGCAGGAACGTGACGATGACGACGCCGATAAGCGAGGGAATCGCAAACATCAGGCGCTTGCCGATCATGGTGAGCATGGCTGGCGCTCCGCGCTGGCGAATCGCGAATGGCGAATGGCGAATGGATTCTCGCAACTGCCGGTCATTGTCGCTGCTCCCTATTCGCTACTCGCCACTCCCTATTCGCCTCTCTCACCCCTTCGCCAGCGCGCGATAATCCAATCTGCGGTGGAACCAGTATTGGTAGCCGCTGATGTTCTTCTGCATCGCGACGTTGACGAAGGGCTGGTACAGCGGGATGCGCGGGACGTCGGTGAAGGCCAGATCGACAAAGCCCTTCACGTCGGTGTCGTAGGCCGCCTTGTCCCCGGTCGCAGCCGACGTGCGCGCGCCGTCGATCAGCTTGTCCATCTCCGCCGACTTGTAGCTCATGGTGTTGAAGACGGAATTGTTGCCGTGATAGCACCAGTAGAAGAAGTATTCGGGGTAATCGAGCCAGCCCGAGAACACGTTGGTGAAGAGCGGCATCTCCTTCTTGTTCAATTCGGTGCGCCAGTTGGCGCCGGGCACCTTGTTGATGGTGGTCTTGATGCCGAGCTGGGCGA
Source organism: Bradyrhizobium sp. BLXBL-03 (assembly GCF_051853015.1). Taxonomy (NCBI): domain Bacteria; kingdom Pseudomonadati; phylum Pseudomonadota; class Alphaproteobacteria; order Hyphomicrobiales; family Nitrobacteraceae; genus Bradyrhizobium; species Bradyrhizobium sp. BLXBL-03. Next base: position 8,122,998 of record NZ_CP182470.1, read on the forward strand.
GGCTCTCCTGCACCAGCACGCAGAGCGGCTCGTTGACGCCGGCGAAGTTGAGATCGAACGAGATCGTGGTCTCGAAACCGTTGGCATAGCCGGCTTCAGCCAGCAGCGCCTTCGCCTTCTCCATGTCGGTATTGTACTTGTGCGGCTGCGGCCATGCGACCTCGGTGGCCTTGTCCGCGGGCGCGCCGAACATGGGATTGCCGAGGCCGAACAGCACGGCGTCCATGATCTTCTGATACGGCAGCGCATAGGCGATGGCCTGCCGCACCTTGACGTTATCGAACGGCGGCTTGGTGACGTTCATTCCGATATACTGGATGCCGTTGGAGAACGGCAGTGACACCACGTTGAGCTTGCCGTTCGCCTTCATCTCCTGGAAATCCTTGAACGGCAGCTCATAGGAGATGTCGGCGTCACCGCGCTCCAGGAGCGCGCGGCGGTTGCCGGCCTGCGGCACCATGCGCCAGATCACGCGCTTGATCTTCGGCAGCGGACCGCCGACCCAATCCTCGTTGCGCTCCATGATCACTTCGGTGCCGGCGGTCCATTTCGTCACCTTGTAGGCGCCGGAGCCCGCGGTCTGCTGCTTGGTGAACTCGAGCCCCCAGGGGTCCTTCTCGCTGGCGTTCTTCTTCACCAGCTCGGAGTTGACGATGCAGGGCACGATGACGGCGAGATCGGGAACGGTCAGCCTGTCCTTCTTCAGGAAGTCGACCCGCACGGTGTAGTCGTCGATCACGACGAACTGCTCGGGCTTGGTGAGCGAGCCCGCGCTCATCTGGAAGGTCGGGAAGCCACCGACGCTGACGGCGCGGTCGAGCGACCATTTCACGTCTTTCGCCGTCACCGGCGTGCCGTCATGGAATTTGGCGTTCTTCTTCAGCTTGAAGGTGACCGACATGTCGTCGATCTTGAACTCTTCGGCGAGCTCGCCCTTGAACTTGTCGCGGTCGTAATAGGGCACCCCGCCGGGGCCGGCTTTCATCTCATGGCTGATCAGCCGGTCGTAGCAATTCCACGACACTTCGTAGCCGGGCACGTTGGTGCCGACGCCGTGAATGTCGAGATTGTTGGGACCGCCTTCCGAGACGATCAGCAGTGTCTCGGAGCGGGCATCGGCATAGGCCGATGAGATGACCTGCGGCACGGCCGGAAGCGCCGCGCCAGCGGCCAATCCGGAAACGGATTTGAGGAAATCGCGGCGCTTCATGGCGAATGCTCCAACGCAGGAGTTTCTGGTTGGAACCGGATTCGCAAGGTTCGTGCCAAGGGTTAGCGGGAGGTTAAATCAAATGTAAATTATTGGTATCACTTACATATTATCGATTCTGGCGAGCCGGGCTTCGAAGCTTGAGCGCCAGGAATTGCATGCAAAGAAAAACATTTGCTCATTTAATAGGCTAAGCTTGAGGTCGGCACGCTTAACAGGCAAAGCCCGTCATTCCCTGGCGATGCGCAGCATCGAGCCCGGAATCCATCGGGCCGCAGCACGCGCGGAAAAATGGATTCCGGGCTCGCCGCCTTGCGGCGCCCCGGAACGACAGGCGAGGCGTAGAGCGAGCGCAGTCACTCCGGCCAGATCAGCTCCTGCAGCTCGACCAGATCGTCCACCTGCTCCTGCCAACCCTCGATGCAGATGTGGCTGTTGAGGTCGCTGGCGTGGTGCAGCAGCATCAAGGCCATCAGGCGGCGCTTGAGCGCGAAATCGGGCTTTGCGTAACCGAAGCCTTCGAGCAGGCTGCGCACCCGGCCCGGCCGGCCCGCCGCCATGAAGGCGCTGGGGCCGAGCAGGTCGTAATCGCGAAAGCCGGCGCGCACGTCGCCGAAATCGAACAGGCCGGCGAGCGCCCATTGATCGTCGTGGCAAGCGAGCAGGAAGTTTTCCGGAATGTATTCGCCGATCAGAATCACCGGCGGCGCGCCCATCGGGATCAGCGTCGCCGCATCGCGCAGGAGATCGTCGAGACCGGCGAGGAATTTCGGCGCAAGGCCGAGGTGTTCGTGCCTGCTGCGGCAGGCACGCATCTGCGCGCGCATGAACGCATCCCAGCGTGGCTCGAGCTCAGCGAGCGGCCCAAGCGGCGCACGCTGCACGGCGGCGATGGCCTCGCCGATCTGGCGCAGCACGCGCTCTTTCTGCGCTTCCGGCAGGTGCGGCCAGACCTCCGAGCCGAGCGTGCCTGATAGCCGTGTGATGATCAGATAGGGCCAGCCGTCGCGGCTTCCTTCCGCGACAATCTCGGGGATCGGCAGATGGAGGCGGCCCGCAAGCTGCATCAGCGAGCCGCGCTCGGAGATGAATTGCGCGCGCAGCAGCGGCGGGAAGATTTTCAGGATCAACGCGTGGCCGAAGCCGATCACGAGATTGGTGCCGGTCGAGAACACGTGAGGCGCGCCGGTGTCGACGCCGTGGCTCCGCGCGATGTCGAGCGCGATCGGCAGCCATTGCTGCGGATCGGAGCGAAAGGTGCGGAAGGACTGCGCGTCCGCGAAGGCCGGCAATGGCTTGCGAGTGCTGTTCGCAAGATCCATTACTGCTCCGGGCTCGCACGCTCGAACTGGCGCAGCAGCTTGTTGCCGCGCTCGACGGCGGCATCGAGCGCGGCTTGCGCGCTCTTCCGGCCGGCAAAGGCCTGCTCGAGCTCTTCCTCGATGGTGCCGCGGATCAGGTTGAAGGAGCCGAGCCTGATGCCCTTGGAATTTTCCGTCGGCGGATGCAGGGTGATCTGCTCGAACGAGATCGCCGAGCCCGGATTGCGCTCATAGAAGCCCTGCGCGCGCGTCAGCTCATAGGCGGCGCGGGTGATCGGCAAATAGCCGGTGTTCTGGTGCCAGGCGGCCTGCACGCCGGGCTGCGACAGATAGGCGAAGAACCGCGCCACGCCCTTGTATTCCTGGCGCGGCCGGTCGCGCAGCACCCACAGCGTGGCGCCGCCGATGATGGAATTCTGCGGCGCACCCGCAACATCGGGCCAATACGGCATCATGCCGTAGCCGATCTCGAATTTCGAGAAGGCCTTGATGTCGGCGCGCGTCGCCGACGAGCCGATGAAGATGCCGCATTCGCCGTTCTGGAAACGCGGCTCGGCAGCCTGCCCGCGGCCGCTATAGTCGAACAGTTTTGTCTTCTGCCATTCGGCGAGCTGGGCGACGTGCTTGATCACGGCCGGATTGTTGATGGTCAATTCCGCATCAAGACCAGCAAAGCCGTTCGCGCGCGTGGCCACCGGCAGATTGTGAAACGCCGAAAAATTCTCGATGTGGATCCAGGACGGCCACGACGTGGTGAAGCCGCACACGGCGCCGCGGTCGCGCAGGCGCCTGGCCGCCTGACCAAGCTCGGGCCAGGTCTTTGGCGGCGCCTCCGGGTCGAGGCCGGCGTCGCGAAACATGGTCTTGTTGTAGTAGAGGATCGGCGTCGACGAGTTGAACGGGAAGGACAGCAGATTGCCTGACGCATCGGTGTAATAGCCGGAGACCGCCGGAAGGTAGTCGTTCAGCGAGAACGGCTCGCCCATGTCGCGCATCATGCTGTAGACCGGATAGATCGCGCCCTTGGCGGCGGTCATGGTCGCGGTGGCGACCTCGTTGACCTGGACGATCGCAGGCTGGCTGCGCGAGCGGAAGGCGAAGATCGCGGCCGTCACCGTCTCGGTGTAATTGCCCTTGTACGCAGGCACGACGCGGTAATCCGACTGCGAGGCGTTGAAGTCGGAGGTGAGCTTCTCGAGCTGCCTGCCGAGCTCGCCCGACATGGCGTGCCACAACGCGATGTCGGTCGTGGCACGCGCCTCGCAGCTCAAGGCGAGGGCCAGGGCGGCGGCGGCGACCTGCAAAAGGCGCAATGCTGAAGTCACGATGGCTCTTCCCGTATGACGCGGCAAAAGGCGGCCACACCCTGCTTAAGGCGCGCGAGAAGCGGTTTCAACCGGGAATGACGACGTGCGGCGGCGCACAATCGGCCCCGGCGGCCGGGATGGCCTTCCCTTTACCATCTGCTAGATTGCGTTGAACCTTTTGGTCCCGCCATAGACTCCATCACCGAGGGGTTGAGTGTGCCAGTGTTAAACCGTGCCGAACGCTCACGGGCCGGGGTGATTTTCGTCGCGCTGCTGCTCGCCATTTGCGCGACGAGCGCCGTTGCGCGTGAATTCCGCGCCGCCGACACCCAGACCGAGGACTATCCGACCGTCCAGGCGCTGCGCTACATGGGCGCGCTGATCTCTGAGCGCACCGGCGGCCGGCACCAGATCAAGGTGTTTCACTCCCGCCAGCTCGGCGAGGAGAAGGAGACGATCGCGCAGACCCGCGCCGGCGCGATCGACCTCAACCGGACCAATGTGGCCCTGATCGGCAATTTCGTCCCGGCGATGAACGTGCTGGCCATGCCGTTCCTGTTCCGGTCCATCGAGCACATGCAGAAGGTGCTGGACGGGCCGATCGGCAAGGAGATCCTCGGCAGCTTCGAGCCCTACGGCTTTGTCGGGCTCGCCTTCTACGATTCCGGGGCCCGCTCGATCTACAACAACGTCCGTCCGGTCAGGAGCCTTGCCGACCTCAAGGGATTGCGGATCCGGGTGCAGCAATCGGAGTTGATGAGCCAGATGATCCGCGCGCTCGGCGCCGAGCCGGTCGAGCTGCCCTACGGGCAGGTGCTCACGGGGCTCTCGACCCATCTGATCGACGGCGCCGAAAACAACTGGCCCTCCTTCGTGACCACAGACCATTACAAGCATGCCGCCTACTACACCCTCACCGAGCACACGATGAGCCCGGAGGTGCTGGTGATCTCGCTCAAGGCCTGGCAGAGCCTGTCGGCTGAGGACCAGACCATCTTCAGGGAAGCCGCCGCCCGTTCGAGCCTGTACATGCGCGAGAAATGGCGCGACCTCGAGGAGCAGTCGCAGCGCAAGGCGGACGCCGCCGGCATCACCGTGATCAAGACCATCGACCGCAAGCCGTTCGAGGATGCGATGGCGCCGATCTACGCCAAGGCCGCGCAGGATCCCGCCGCGGCGGCGCTGATCGAACGCATTCGCAAGGTGGAGTGACGCTGTTTGATCGCGCCCGGCACCAGCGAGAGTGCAGAGCGGCCGCCCGGCCCGATCGGGCGGCTGCGCGCGCGCCTCGTCGGCGTGCTGCGGGCAGTGCCGATCCGCTGGCGCATCCTGTCGATCGCGGCGCTGAACTCCGCCGTGGTGATCGTGCTGGTGGCGATGATCTGGAACGGCGCGCAGGTGCTGAGCTCGGCCTGGGACGACGTGCGGCAGGTGCGGGAATCCGACCGGATCCTGGCCCTGCTCGAGAGCGAGACCGGGCGGCTGCAGAACCTGATCCATCGCTACATCAACCAGCCGAGCCCCGACCTGTTCGCCGAGATCCTGCTGCTGCGCGAGGCCGTGCAGGGCACGCTGACCGACCGCGCCGCCAAGGACCCGATGCTGTCAGGCTCGGTCGAGGAGCTGGAGCGCACCACCGACCGCTTCCTCAACGGCTTCGGCGAGCTGCGCAGCGTGCAGGCGACCATCGCCAGGACCTATGAGGAAAAGGTGCAGGGCCCCGCCAAGGACATGGCGGGCCTGTACTCCATCATCGAGGGCGCCACCGGCCATCGCGACGCGCTGATCTGGCCCTCGCTCGGCAAGTCGCGCGAGGCCTTCACCGCGATGCTGGTCGCGGCCAATTCCTACTATCTGTCGCAGTCGGTCGCGGCCGCCGACGACGCGCGCCGCCACACCGAGACGATCGAGAAGACGATTCCCGTCATGATCGATCTCGCCGAGAATGATTTGCAGAAGATGGCGCTGCAAAAGCTCGCGACCCGCACCATCGCGCTGCGCGAGGGCTTTGCAAAACTCTCGGAGCAATTGACCAACCGCAACGAGCTCTTGCGCAACACCATCGACGCCAGCCAGGCCGAGGCGATCGGCGCCATCGACAATCTCTCGACCAAGATGCGCCAGCGCGAGCAGAAGGCGCAGGAGACGTTCGACCGCACGCTGGCGGACATTTCACGTCGCGTGCTCTCCATCGCGGTGATCTTCCTCGGCATCATCCTCTCCGCCGGCGTGCTGATCGCGCTGTCGATCCGGCTGCCGCTGCAGCAGATCATGACCGCGATGCGCGCGATCACGCTCGGCGATCTCGGCCGCGAGGTGCAGGGCACCAGGGCCCGCGACGAGGTCGGCGCCATGGCGCGCGCGGTGGAGGTGTTCCGCGAGAACGCGATCGCCAAGCGCCAGACCGAGGACGAGCTGCGCGCGTCCAAGGAAAAGGCCGAAAGCGCGCTGCTCGAGCTCAACGCCGCGCAGCAGAACTTGATCGACGCCGAACGGCTCGCAGCCCTCGGCGGCCTCGTCGCCGGCGTCGCGCACGAGGTCAACAACCCGATCGGCATCAGCCTGACGGTGGCCTCGAGCTTTGCGAGGCGCACCGAGATTTTCGAGGCCCAGCTGAAGGGCGACGGCGGCCTGCGCCGCTCGCAGCTGGAGGAATTCGTGCAGTCCTCGCGCGATGCATCCCAGCAGCTGGTCGCCAACCTCGCCCGCGCCGGCGAGCTGATCCAGTCGTTCAAGCAGGTCGCGGTCGACCGCTCCCATGCCGAGCGGCGGCAGTTCTCGCTCAGCGAAGCCACCGACCAGATCATCGCGAGCCTGCGGCCCGTGCTGAAGCGCTCGCCGATCACGCTGCAGGTCGACGTGCCCGAGGGGCTCTTGCTCGACGGGTATCCGGGCTCCTATGGCCAGATCCTGACCAACCTGTTCCTCAACGCCGCCAACCACGCCTTTGCCGACGGCCGCGCCGGCACCATCGCGATCTCGGCCCGGCCGCGCGGCACCGAGGATATCGAGATCATCTTCGCCGATGACGGGGCCGGCATGACCCCGGACGTGCAGCGCCAGGCCTTTGACCCATTCTTTACCACAAGGCGCAACGAAGGTGGCACGGGCCTGGGCTTGCATATCGTCTATAACCTTGTCACCCAGCAGCTCGGCGGGCGGATGATGCTGGAATCCAAGCTGGGACAAGGCACTACTTTTCGGATTATCATGCCGCGCATCGCCAAGGGCGGGGCGCAAAGCGCAGAAAGTGACGGGACCTCTCAATGGCCGAACAGGACGATGTCCTCCACCTGATCGACGATACCGGTACCGCGTCGGAGGACACGGACGTCCGGAAATGGAAGATCGCCGTCATCGACGACGATCCGGCCGTGCATGACGGCACCCGTTTTGCGCTCTCGGACTACAGCCTGAACGGCCAGGGACTGGAGATCCTCTCCGCCCATTCCGCGGCGGAAGGCCGCAAGCTGATGGCCGCGCACAGCGACATCGCCGCGGTGCTGCTCGACGTCATCATGGAGACCGACGTCGCCGGCCTCGAGCTGGTCGAATACATTCGCAACGTGCTCAAGAACGAGACCGTGCGCATCATCCTGCGCACCGGACAGCCGGGCCAGGCGCCGGAGCGGCGCGTGATCGTGCAGTACGACATCAACGACTACAAGGCCAAGACCGAGCTCACCGCCGACAAGCTGTTCACCTCGCTGACCGCGGCGCTGCGCTCCTACCAGCAGCTCGAGCGCATGGTGCAGACGCGGCGCGGTCTCGAGATCATCATCGATGCGGCCTCGACCCTGTACGACTTCAAGTCGATGCAGCGGCTCGCCGAGGGCGTGCTGACCCAGCTCGCCTCGCTGCTCAATGTCGACTGCGCCGGCATATTGGTGCTGCGCGACAATGGCGGCGTCGATGCCGAACTCTCGGTGCTGGCCGGCAGCGGCTGCTACAGCCGCTTCATCGGCACGACCTCGTCGAAGGCGCTCGATCCTGATTTGCGCCAGCTGGTGGAGGACGCGTTCCAGCGCCGCAAGAACGAATTCGCCGACCATCGCAGCGTGATCTATTTGCGCACCGGAAGCGGCCGCGAGGTCGTGGTGCTGCTGCAGTCCGAGCGCGATCTGTCCGAGACCGACCGCTCGCTGGTCGAGATCTTCTCGAGCCGGCTCTCGATCGCGTTCGACAACGTCATCCTCTATCAGCAGCTCCAGGACGCCAACACCCAGCTGGAGGACCGCGTCGCCCAGCGCACCCGCGCCTTGATGCAGGCCAACCGCCGGCTGTCGGCGCAATGGCTGCGGCTGCAGCGCGCCAACGGCTTCAAGAACGAGATCCTGGGCACCGTCGCGCACGATCTGAAGAACCCGCTCGGCGTCATCCTCGGCCGCACCGAGATGCTGAAGGAGCTGATCTCGACCGGCGCCTCGGCATCAGGCGTGGTCTCCCAGGTCGACCATATCAGAGACGCCACCAAGCGCCTGACCACGATGGTCGACCATCTGATCTCGGATGCGATGGCCGATGCCTTCGACATCACCATCCGCCGCGAGCCGGTCGACGTCGCCGCGCTGGTGAAGGAGGTCGCCGAGGCCAACCAGCCCCTCGCCGTCAACAAGCAACAGTCGATCAGCGTCAGCGCGCCCACCAACATCGTCACCATGTGCGACACCGACCGCATCCGCGAGGCGATCGACAACCTCATTAGCAACGCCATCAAATACTCGCCGTTTGCGGGCAGGATCACCGTCGCGGTCAGCCATGAGGGCAACGACACCATCATTCGCGTCAGCGACGAGGGCGCCGGCCTGTCGCCGGAGGACCTCGGCCGCCTGTTCGGCCGGTTCCAGCGGCTCTCCGCAAAACCGACGGCGGGTGAGAGCTCGACGGGGCTTGGGTTGTCCATCGTCAAGCGTATTATCGACATGCATGGCGGCGAGGTAACCGCCGACAGCGACGGCCCGGGCAAGGGCTCGACCTTCACCATCACCCTACCCGCGACCGAGATGCCGTGATTCGAGCGTGACATGACACAAAGCCCGCACATCATGATCGTCGACGACGAGGCCCCGGCCCGCGAGATGGTCGGCGATTACCTCAAGATGCACGGCTTCACCGTGACGCTGTGCGACGGCGGCAAGAGCTTGCGCGCCGCGATCGACGGCAGCATGCCCGACCTCGTCGTGCTCGACCTCAACATGCCCGAGGAGGACGGCCTCTCGATCATTCGCGACCTCAAGAGCCGCAGCAACGTGCCCGTCATCATGCTCACGGCGACCGCGAGCCCGATCGACCGCGTCGTCGGCCTCGAGCTCGGCGCCGACGATTACGTGGCAAAGCCCTGCGAGCTGCGCGAGCTGATGGCGCGGATCCGCTCGGTGCTGCGGCGGAGCACGCCGGCGAAGTCAGCCGGCAGCGATGCGGCGCCGGCGAAATCCGACAAGGATCAGCTGGTACGCTTTGGGACAAAATGGCTCGACCTCGAAGCCCAGGCGCTGCGGGACGACGAGGGCAATGAGCATCCGCTGACCGCGTCCGAGTTCGGGCTTTTGAAAGTGTTCGCGGCCAATCCGAAGCGCGTGCTGTCGCGCGAGCGGCTGCTGGAGCTTGCCAACGCGCGCGATGCCGAAGCCTTCGACCGCGCCGTGGACCTGCGCATCATGCGCATCCGCCGCAAGATCGAGCCCGACCCGACCAAGCCCGCCGTGATCCGCACCATCCGCGGCGGCGGCTATTTGTTCTCGCCGCAGGGCGAGAAGGCCTAGGCTGTAGGGTGGGCAAAGGCGCAACGCGCCGTGCCCACCATCTCTCTCGAATCTCGGAATGAACGTGGGCACGGCGCGAAGGGCGCCTTTGCCCAACCTACGGCACTGTGTTTGGAGCCGGACCTGCGTCGTGTCGACGGCAATGGGTGCGGCGCGACGAAACGCAAGCCCCGGAAATTCGTTCCTCCCAGTCCAATTCCGCAGCGCCGTATTTTCCAAGCCTTGAAATTCCACACTTTTTTGGTCCTGATGTTTCGTCGCGATTTGAACGACGAAACAATTTGGCGGCGCACGAAACCATTTTTCCCTTTTCGTGCAGACGTCCCGAAACGATGGCTGATTAACACTTTGGCTCAAGGAAACGCCGCTCGGTTGCGGCGCACCGGGGAGCCAAGTCAATGCCGAACGTCATCGCCATCAACGCCCAAGCCAGCCAAAGCATCATCGCTGCCCAGGCGACCTCGGACGACATGCTTCTCGAAAGCATTGCCGACGGCAACCGGACGTCCATGCACATCCTCTATTGCCGTCACAACGTGCGGGTGTACCGCTTCATCCTGCGCATGGTGCGTGACGCGACCACGGCCGAAGATCTGGTCAGCCAGGTGTTCCTGGACGTCTGGCGGACCGCCGGCCAATTCCAGGGCCGCTCGCAGGTCTCGACCTGGCTGCTCTCGATCGCCCGCTTCAAGGCGCTGACCGCGATGCGCCAGCGCCGCTTCGAGGACATCGACCAGGAGGACGTGCGCCAGATCCCCGACGATTGCGACACGCCCGAGACCTCGCTCGACCGCAGCGACACCAGCGCCATCCTGCGCGCCTGCGTCCAGAAGCTGTCGCCGGCGCATCGCGAGATCATCAACCTCGTCTACTACCATGAGAAGTCGGTGGAGGAGGTCGGACAGATCATCGGCATCCCGCAGAGCACGGTGAAGACGCGGATGTTCTACGCCCGCAAGCAACTGGCCGATTTGCTTAAGACTTGCGGCGTCGACCGTTTCGCGGCCTAAGCCAAGCGATTTCAATGGGATAGGGGCGGATTTGCGGCCCCGTCCCAGGACACGAAAGCGTTACCGCCGACGAAACAAATGAAACAAAGCACAACATCAGGCGGAAAAACTTCGTCCCTATAAAGCTCCCATACGGTTTCGTTAAACCCTCCCAAGACCGAAAACGACCTAAAACGACCCGGACGGGATGCCCCCCTCCGGGTCGTTTTATATTTGGGGTGGGGAGGGCTGCCCCGTCACGACCGCGTGACGGCGCGTAACGACCGGCATCTGCATCGCGAACTGCCCTCGTGACCTCCTTCACGAGTGCCCCATGCTTGAGCTTCTGTTCGCTGTCCTCGCCGGCATCCTCACCATCGCAGCTCCCTGCACGCTGCCGATGCTGCCGATCCTGCTTGGCGCCTCGATCGGGCATTCCTCCCGGGCGCGGCCCGCGATGATCGCGCTTGGCTTCGTCGTCTCGTTCTCCGCGGTCGCGCTGCTGCTCGGTGCGCTGACAAGACTGTTCGATTTCGATCCGAATCTGCTGCGCGAGGCGGCGGCGATCCTGCTGCTCGGATTTGGCCTCTTGATGCTGTGGCCGGCGCCGTTCGAATTTCTGTCGATCCGGCTCAATGGCTGGCTCAATCTCGGCGCCGCCGGCGGCGGGCCGCGCGAGGGCGCGCTCGGCGGGCTCCTGCTCGGCACCACGCTCGGGCTGGTCTGGACGCCCTGCGCCGGCCCGGTGCTCGGCTCGATCCTGACGCTGGTTGCGACGTCAAGGAATCTGGCCTGGGCCGGCACGCTGCTGGTTGCCTATGCGATCGGCGCTGCGATCCCGATGCTGGCGATCGCCTATGGCGGACAGGCCGCGACCACGCGCGTGCGCAGCCTGTCGCGCATCTCGCCGCTGATGCAGCAGGGCTTTGGCGTGGTCGTGATCGCCTTCGCGCTCGCCGCCTACTTCCAATACGACACGCTGATCGTGGCGTGGCTCACCTCGATCTATCCCACCGGCCAGATCGGCCTGTGATCCCTCACCTCTCAAACGGAGAACATGACCATGACTTTCAAGCTGCTCGCCGTCTCCGCCGCCCTGATCGGCTTCACCGTGACCGGCGCTGTCATCCCCGGCATTTGCGACGAGGCCATACAAGCGGCGCCGGTCGAGGTCGCGGCTGCAAGCCAGGCGGTGAGCGCGCCCGATTTCACCGGCATCAGCAACTGGTTCAACTCCAAGCCGCTTCATGTCGCCGATCTCCGCGGCAAGGTCGTTCTGGTCGACTTCTGGACCTATGGCTGCGTCAACTGCGTCAACACGCTGCCGCACGTCACCGAGCTCTATGCCAAGTACAAGGACCAGGGTCTCGTCGTGGTCGGCGTGCATACGCCGGAATTCCCGTTCGAGCGCTCGGCATCCAACCTGCAGGCGGCGCTGAAGCGTCACGGCATCACCTATCCGGTGGCGCAGGACAATGACTCCAAGACCTGGAACGCCTACAGCAACCAATATTGGCCGGCGCAATACATCATCGACCAGAGCGGCAAGATCGTGTTCCAGCATGAAGGCGAAGGCCGCTACGACGAGATCGACCGCACCGTGGCAAAGCTGCTGAACGCCAGCAGCTAGGCCGATCTGCGGCGGCTGAAGCGCGATGAAGATCATCGCGCTTCAGGTTGTTGTTTGAGCATGATCTCCGCGCAAACGTGTTCCGCTGATGTCACGAGGGAAAACCGCGTCGCACTTTTCCGGATCATGCTGTTGCGTTGCTGCTTGACTCCACGGACCCGTCCGTGGAGTTTCGCGCGCGACGCAATCAGCCGCCGCAATGAACGACGCGACCACCAGCAACGACATCCGCCTTCGCGAAGGCTCCTCGATCGCGCAGCGGCTGGTCGTGGCCGGCTCGGCGGCGGCTGTTGCGCTGTGCTTCACGCCGGGCCTGTTCACCCATGACGCCTTTGAGGTGATCATCTCCGTGGTCGCGCTGCTGGCGGGCACCGCGTTTGTCGGTGTCGTCATGCTGACGCCGGCGGTGGTGTGGATCATCACCCCTGACGAGATCCTGATCGGACGGCAACGTCCGTTCGGGAAGCTCCAGACCAGGGTCGTCGCGAAAGACGAGATCACTGGGCTCCAGGTTCCCGGCAGCAAGACCGCCAAGGCCCGATTTCAACTGGCCTTCACGCTGGCCTCGGGCGAGCGCCTGACCTCCCCGCCGCTGTCCGACGTCACCCATGTTCATGACACCGTGGCGCGGATTGCGGCGCAGTTCGACGTCCCCGATGTCGAGGCGCCCCTCAACCCGCTCGATGCCAGCAATCCCGAAATGCGGCTTGGCGAACCTGTCGAGCCGTTTTCCCAAAGAGACATCCGAATCGCGGCCGTGATCGCCGTCGCGGTGAGTGCCGCGCCCTACGCCTACAAGCTCTGGCGGGGTTTGCCGCCCAATTGGATCGACTTCATGCTGCTGCCGCTTGGCGTGGTCGCGGCGTTCGCGGTCACCAGATTTGCCAATCTCGTCACGGGCGCCTTCTGGATTGTCCGCGAGGGCGACATCCGCGTCGAACGCCTCGGGGGCAGCGGCGAGCCGCGCGCGGACCATATCGAAGGGCACGACATCAAGGCGATCACGGTCGAACGCCGCGGCCGGTCCGAGGATGAGCACTGCATCGTGGTGATCCGCCTGCACTCCGGGCGACGCTTTCGCAGCCCCCGCATCGGCTCGCGCAACGAGGCCCGCGCCGTGGGCGCCGAGATCGTGCGGCGGCTCGGGATCGGGGAGGAGGCTAATCGGATTTAGCGGCCTCACCACTGCTTTTCGCGCCAACCCACCCTGTTCATGGTGTTGATCTACGTCAAAAAACCAAAGCATTCTCGTGACATACGAATCGGGCGCGCCTTGAACTTGCCACGAAGCTGCCCCTGAGTTCAGATGCAACCTGACGATTTGCGCTGTGGCAGCGGGGAGAGCTTGAAATGACGGATTTTCGTCGCCTGACCGGGACATTGCTGGCTGCGATGGGCCTGATCCTGTCCGCGCCGCAGGCGTTCGCCCAGCAGCCTGATCGCGGCGACGAGCCCGGCCTGATCGCCGACGACAGCTACGAGCTCGATCCGGAATGGCAGAAGCAGGTCGTGTACTATCGCACCACCGAAGCGCCGGGCACCATCATCATCTCGACCGCCGAGCGGCACCTTTATCTGATCCAGCCCGGCGGGCGCGCGATCCGCTACGGCATCGGCGTCGGTCGTGACGGCTTCCAGTGGCAGGGCCTGGTGCAGATCACCAACAAGAAGGAGTGGCCGGACTGGACGCCGCCGCCGGAGATGATCCAGCGCCAGCCCTATCTGCCGCGCTTCATGGCCGGCGGCCCCGGCAATCCGCTCGGGGCCCGCGCCATGTATCTGGGCACCACGGTCTACCGCATCCACGGCACCAACCGGCCTGACACGATCGGCACCAAGGTGTCCTCGGGCTGCTTCCGCCTGGTCAACAACGACGTCGCCGATCTCTATGATCGCGTTCCTGTCGGGACCAAGGTGGTCATCCGGCAGAAGCCCGAACTTTAAGCTCGTCCTTCGAGCATGATCCCTTGGAATTTCCTTGGAATTTCCTTGGGATCATGCTTCCCGCCTCTTCCAAATTTCCTTGTCCCGATTTTTTCGAGAGAGCAACATGATGCGCACATTTCGAGGCGGCCTGATGATCGGGCTCGCGGTCGCCGTGCTGGTCGCCGCCTTGGCCATCACCTACGAATTCTACGACACCCGCACCCTGAAGCGCACCGTGCGCCGCGGCGAGGTGCTGTGCGGCGTCAACAAGGGCCTGCCGGGCTTCTCGATTCCCGACGACAAGGGCAACTGGACCGGTTTTGACGTCGATTTCTGCCGTGCCGTCGCGGCGGCGATCTTCGACGATCCGAGCAAGGCCAAGTTCATCCCGCTCGACGCCAGCGAGCGCTTCAAGGAATTGCAGAGCCGCAAGGTCGACATCCTCTCGCGCAACTCGACCTGGAGCATGTCGCGCGAGCTCGAATATGATCTGTATTTCCCGGCCGTCGCCTATTACGACGGCGAGGGCTTCATGGTGCCGCGCTCCCGCAACAAGGAGACCTCGCTCGACCTCGCCGACAGCAAGGTCTGCGTGCAATCCGGCACCACCACGCTGCTCAACCTCGCCGACTACTTCAAAGCCAACAACATGAAGTATGAGCTGGTGAAGTTCGACAAGCTGGAAGACGTGGTGAAGGCCTACGATACCGGCAAGTGCGACACGCTCACCGCCGACGTCTCCCAGCTCTATGCGCTCCGGCTGAACCTGTCCAAGCCCGGCGATCACATGATCCTGCCCGACATGATCTCCAAGGAGCCGCTCGCCCCCGTCGTGCGCCAGCGCGACGACGACTGGATGATGATCGTGAAGTGGACGCTCTACGCGATGATCAACGCCGAGGAGCTCGGCGTCACCTCGCAGAACATCGACGAAGCGCTGACGTCGAAGAAGCCCGAGGTGATGCGCCTCGTCGGCACCGAAGGCAATTATGGCGAGCAGCTTGGCCTGACCAAGGACTGGGCCGTGCGCATCATCCGCCATGTCGGCAATTACGGCGAAATGTACGAGCGCAACATCGGCGAGAAGTCGCAGCTGAAGATCCCGCGCGGCATGAACCAGCTGTGGAATGCCGGCGGCGTGCAGTATGCGCCGCCGATGCGGTGAGGGCTCTCCGGCGCACCTCGTAGGGTGGGTTAGCCCTGCAATTGCGCGAGGCGCAATTGCAGGGCGTAACCCACCATGCTTCCGCGTTCGCCGAACAAAGTTGGTGGGTTACGCGCCGCAGATGCGCTTTGCGCTTCTGCAGCGCTAACCCACCCTAGGAGAGCGGTAGCCCGGATGGAGCGCAGCGCAATCCGGGGTGGTCTCGCCGCGTGGACAGAACCCGCATTTCGCTACGCTCCATCCGGGCTACGGGATCAATACCCCCGCGCGCGCGCCAGCTGCTCGGTGTGGTAGTTCGCATCCCCGAACAATTCCTCGCACACACGTGCGCGCTTCATGAAGAAGCCGATGTCGAACTGGTCGGTCATGCCCATGCCGCCGTGCATCTGCACGCCCTCCTGCACCGCGCGGGTCGCGGTGGTGCCGGCGCGGGCCTTGGCGACCGCAACGCTTGATGCAGCCTTCGTCACATCGGCGTCCAGGGCCTGCAGCGCCTTCATGGTGGCGGCGCGGGTGATCTCGATGTCGACATAGAGCTCGGCGGCGCGGTGCTGCAGCGCCTGGAATTCGCCGATCAGCTTGCCGAACTGTTTTCGGCTCTTGAGATACTCGACGGTGCGGCCAAAGACCTCGTCGCTGAGGCCCACCATTTCGGCGGCGACCGTGCCGCGGCCGATATCGAGCACGCCGTCGAGCAGGCCAGCCGCCTGGTCGATCTCGCCGAGCACGCTGTCGGCGTTGACGTCGACATTGGTGAGCTCGATCCGCGCCGCGTTGTGTGCGTCGACCATGATGGTGCGCTCGATCGACACGCCCTTGGCTTTGGGATTGACCAGGAACAGCGTCAGGCCGTCGCGCTCACCGGCGGAGCCCGCAGTGCGCGCGGCGACGATGAAGAGATCGGCAACGTGGCCGTCGACCACCAGCGCCTTGGCGCCGGACAATTTAAAGCCGTTGCCGGCGCGCACGGCCTGCAAGGCGGTGTGGAGCGGGCGGTGCTTTGCGCCTTCGTCGATTGCGAGCGTCGCCAGCAGCGAGCCGTTGGAAATCCTGGGCAAGAACTCCGCCTTCTGCGCGGCATTGCCGCCACGGTTCAGCGCAGATGCTGCGACCACGGACGTGGCGAGGAAAGGCGACGGCATCAAGGTGCGGCCGATTTCCTCCATGACCACGCCGGCCTCCATGAAGCCGAGGCCGCTGCCGCCGAACTCTTCCGGCACCAGCAGGCCGGCAAAGCCCATCTCGGCGAAGGATTGCCAGAGCTCCTTGGAGAAGCCGGTGGGATCCTTGCTGTCGCGCAGCTGCCGCAGATGCGACACCGGCGCCTTGCCGCTGATCAGCCCGCGCGCGGAGTCGCGGAGCATTGATTGTTCTTCGGTGAGGACGAGGGCCATGTGCTTAAGTCTCTGGTATCGCGTGGAATGCATGTTTTTGCTGTCATTCCGGGGCACGCCAAGCGTGAACCCGGAATCTCGAGGTTCCGGGTTCGGTCCTGCGGACCGCCCCGGAACGACGGTTAGGCCCCCGGCAGATCCAGGATGCGCTTGGCGACGATGCCGAGCATGACCTCGGACGTGCCGCCCTCGATCGAGTTGGCCTTGGTGCGCAGCCAGGCGCGCGGGCGGGCGCCATGCTTGGAGCGTTCGCTCTCCCATTCCAGCGCGTCGATGCCGCCGGCCGACATCAGGATCTCGTAGCGGCGCTTGTTGAGCTCGGTGCCGTAATATTTCATCGCCGACGAGAACGCCGGATGCGCCTGGCCGGCCTTGGCGAGATCGACCGCGCGCTCGGCGCAGGCGGCGAGCGCGGCTTCGTCGACGTCGAAGGTTGCGATCTGGCCGCGCAGCATCGCATCGTCGAGCCGCCCCAGCGCATCGGTGCCGACGGAATCGGCCGCGATCTGGCCGAGCGGACGGCCGACGCCGCGCTCGCCCATCCCCGAGATCATCGCGCGCTCGTGCTGCAGCAGATATTTGGCGACGTCCCAGCCGCGGTTGATCTGGCCCACCACATGCGATTTCGGCACGCGGACATTGTCGAAGAAGGTCTCGCAGAACGGTGAATAGCCCGAGATCAGCAGGATCGGCTTGGTGGTGACGCCCTTCGAGGCCATGTCGAACAGGATGAAGCTGATGCCGTCGTGCTTCTTCGCCGCGGGATCGGTGCGCACGAGGCAGAAGATCCAGTCCGCGTAGTTCGCGTAGGACGTCCAGATCTTCTGGCCGTTGATGATGAAGTCGTCGCCATCGCTCTCGGCGCGGGTCTGCAGCGAGGCAAGGTCGGAGCCGGCGTTCGGCTCGGAATAGCCCTGGCACCAGCGGATCAGGCCCGCGGCGATCTTCGGCAGATGCTCTTTCTTCTGCGCCTCGTTGCCGTATTTCAGCAGCGCCGGTCCGAGCATCCAGATGCCGAAGCTCGACAGCGGCGGGCGCGCGCCGATCCGGGCCATCTCGGAGCGCAGCACCTTGTGCTCGGCAGCACTCAAGCCCCCACCGCCATATTCCCTGGGCCAATCCGGCACGGTCCAGCCCTTGTCGCGCATGCGCTCGAACCAGACGCGCTGCGGCTCGGAGGAGAATTTTGCGTTGCGTCCGCCCCAGAACACGTCGGCGTCGGAGGTTGCGGGCTTGCGCATTTCCGGCGGGCAATTGGCCTCGAGCCAGGCGCGCGTCTCGCTGCGGAATTTGTCGAGATCGGCGCTTTCAGTTTCGCTGGTTTTGGCGTCAGTCATTGGTCGTTTCCATCGATGCAACCCTTGTTGGGCGCGACTCTGGGCCAAGCCCTCGCGGAATTCAACCACTTCCGCAAGGCGTTGTCGGCTATAGTCATGGGCGCGACGGTGCTTGAAAACAAAGAGGAAACGAGAATGCGCCTAAAGCTTCTTTCGCCTGGCGAAATGAACGAGAGCCAGCGCCAGACCTATGACGAGTCGATCGCCGGCAAACGCGGCAAGCCGCCGGCGCCGATGATGGCCTGGCTGAACAGCCCGGACATGGCCCGTCACGCCACGCGGCTCGGCGAGGTGCTGCGCTACGATACCGTCTTCCCGGCAAAACTTTCGGAGATCGCGATCCTGGTGACGGCGCGGCACTGGACCGCGCATTACGAATGGTATGCGCATAAGCGCCTTGCGCTTGCCGGCGGCATGAAGGTGGACATCATCGACGCGATCCGCGATCGCCGCACGCCCGAGTTCGACGACCCCAAGGGAAGGATGATCTACGATCTCGCGAAGTCGCTGCATGAGGGCCACGGTGTCGAGAAGGGCCTCTATGACGAGGCCGTGAAGCTGCTCAGCGAACGCGGCGTCGTCGAGGTTATCGGGCTGTGCGGCTATTACACGATGGTGTCGATGACGCTGAACACGTTCGAGTTCGGGCTGCCGGAGGGTGAGGTGCCGGAGCTGACTTGAGTCTCGCATCTGGAAACGCTGGGTTTCGGGATCAGCCAGTGGCGGTGTGCCGAACCCCGGCTTAAGTGAGGTTTAGACACGGAGCAGCCACATGTCGCAAACATCACCCGTCCCCGCCGGCACGCGCATCGGCCACGTCCATCTCAAGGTTGCCGATCTCGATCGTGCGCTCGGCTTCTATTGCGGCGTGCTCGGCTTCGAGTTGATGCAGCGCATGGGCTCGGGTGCGGCCTTCATCTCGGCCGGCGGCTATCATCACCACATCGGGCTCAACACCTGGGAAAGCAAGGGCGGCTCGCCGCCGCCGCCGGGCACCACCGGGCTGTTTCACACCGCGATCCTCTATCCGACGCGCCCGGCGCTGGCGGATGCGCTGCATCGGGTGCTGACAGCAGGCATTGCGCTGGATGGCGCCAGCGACCATGGCGTGAGCGAGGCGCTGTATTTGCGCGATCCTGACCAGAACGGCGTGGAGCTGTATTGGGACAAGCCGCGGGAGCAATGGCCGTTCGGGCCGGATGGCAAGCTCGCGATGTTTACCAAGCGGCTGGATGTGGAGGGGTTGTTGAGGCAGCGGGAGGTGTGAGCCCCCGCTCTCTCCCCGTCATTGCGAGGAGCCCTTGCGACGAAGCAATCCAGAATCTTTCCGCGGAGACAGTCTGGATTGCTTCGCTGCGCTCGCAATGACGGAGTTTGTGGAGGCAGCGTCGCGTCGCTACGCGGACTTCGCCCGCGGAGCACCCCGCACCATGATCAGCGCCGCCGCCATCACTTCCAGCGCGATGCAGAGATAGAACGGCAGCGAATAGCCGCCGGACCAATCGCGCAAGAAGCCGACGACGCCGGGACCGAAGGCATAGGTCACCTGGTTGATCGCGGTGTTGAGGCTGATGAGCACGCCGAACGCGGCGCTATCGAACTCCTGCTGCACGATCAGGGACGGCAGCGTGATGAGATTGCCGACCGAGAAGCCGAACACCGCGCAGGCCGCGATCAGCACATAGTCGTTGTGCATGACGATCACGACGCACAGCGCCGCCGCCTGGCTCAGGAACGACAGCGCCGAGGCAAGGCGCTGGTTGAGCCGGTCGATCACCATCGAGAACAGGACACGGCCGACCACCGCCATCGCGGTCAGCACCGCGACCGCCACGGCGGCGCGCTCGCGTCCGATCACGGGATCGAGAAACGAGATCAGGTGCACGATGAAGCCGACTTGCGCGAACAGCACCAGCGAGAAGGCAATGGTCACCGTGAGGAAGCCGACATCGCGCAGCGCATGCTTGCGGATCTCCGTCGATGATTTTGTCTCTGCTGCCGCCCGCCAGCCGTGGAGATCCGGCGGCCGACCGACGACCAGCAGGATGAGCGGCACCAGCAGCACCAGCATGGCGCCCGATGTCGCGAACATGGCGTTCGCAAACCCGATATGGCTGATCATCACCACCAGCAGCGGCACGCCGACGATGCCGCCAAAACTGGCGCCGTTCAACGCGAGGCTGATCGCCATGCCGCGCTTGTGGTCGAACCAGAGGCTGATCGTGTTGGTGATCATGGCCAGACTCGTGCCGGCCCAGCCGAAGGCGAGCACGGCATCGGCAAGCCAAAGCTGCCAGGGCTCGCGCACCGCGCCGATCGCCACGCCAGCTGCCGCCATCGCCAGCGTGCCAGCAATCAGAGAGGGGCGCGGACCATATTTTCGGACGGCTTCGCCGACAAAAACGACCAGCAACGCACTGAACAGATAGAAGAACGTCGTGCCTGACGAGATCAGCGAGGCCGGCCAGCCCCGCGCGCGCTGCAGCTCGGCGACATAGACGCTCTGGCCGTAGAAGCCGAGGCCCCAGCCGAAGGTCGCGAGCAGGAAGCAGACCGCGACGATGCGCCAGCCTTCGTAGCGGAGGGATGATTCATCGTCGGGAGCTGTGTGCTGGGGATTGTCGAGCATTTCTTTGCTCCTCGCCGTCATTCCGGGGCGATGCGAAGCATCGAACCCGGAATCTCAGGATTCCGGGGTTCACCCTTCGGGTGCCCCGGAATGACGGCAGAACTTGAAAGACGTGGATGGCCGGGACAAGCCCGGACACGACGCATCATCTAGTAAATCGTCTCCGGAAATCACTTCGACCGCGATCGAAGTATCGAGACTGCTGACAAGCTCCTGCCACTTATTGCGCATGATCTTTTCCGAAAACCGCTGTGCACTTTTCGGGATCATGCGTTAGATCGCGTCCGGGAACTCGCCCATGGCCGCTTCGAGCCGCGCCTTGCGGCGGCGGGCCCAGGACGCCAGCGAGAGCGCGACGAGGCCGAGTGCAACAGGCGGGAACACCACCATGTTCACCGCGGACCAGCCGAAATTTGCGAGCAGCTGGCCCGAGGAGAACGAGCCGACCGCCATCATGCCGAACACCAGGAAATCGTTGAAGGCCTGCACCTTGTTGCGCTCCTGCGGGCGGTGCGTTTCCAGCACCAGGGCGGACGCGCCGATGAAGGCGAAATTCCAGCCGACGCCGAGCACGAACAGCGTGGCCCAGAAATGCATCGCGGTGATGCCTGATAGCCCGATAATGGCGGCGCCGGCTTCCAGCAGCAGGCCGGCAGCAACCATCCTGGGTGCGCCGAAGCGGCCAATCAGCGCGCCGGTGAAGAAGCTCGGCCCGTACATGGCGACGATGTGCCATTGGATGCCGAAATTGGAATCAGACACGCTCAAGCCGCACATCTTCATGGCGAGCGGCGCCGAGGTCATGACCAGATTCATCATGGGATAGGCGATGACGCCGCACAGCGCGGCGGCGATGAAGCGCGGCTGGCTCACGATGGCGAGCAGCGGCCGTCCGCCATGCAGATCGGCCGGCGCGGGCTTCGGCATATCGACGCCGGCGACGATGCCCATCGCGATCAATGCGACCGCGGCCTGGACCAGGAAGCTGAAGGCGAACAGATAGGGCGACCAGACCTCCATGGTCCATTGCACCAGTTGCGGACCGAGCACGCCGGCGAACACGCCGCCTGCCATCACCCACGACACAGCCTTGGGCCGATAGGCCGCGCTGGCGCCGTCGGCCGCGGCAAAGCGATAGGATTGCGCCACCGAGCCGTAGAGGCCGCCGAGAAAGGTTGCGAGACAAAACAGCGCGAACGAGCCGTGCAGGATCGCGAACGAGCCGGTGAGACCGGTGAGCGTGCCGAGGCCGGTGCCGATGATGAAGGCTGGGCGGCGGCCGAACCGGCGCGAGATCGCGCCTGTCGGTAGCGTGCCGGCGGCAAGTCCCACCACATACATCGAGATCGGCACCGTCGCGAACGACATGTCGGGAGCGAGCGTGGCGCCAACGATCGCACCAGTGGCGAAGATCACGGCCGAATTGGCGCCGGTCAGCGCCTGCGCCGCGGCAAGGCGCACCACATTGGCACGCACGCGGGCATCGTCGGCGATCTCGTTGGCAGTGGTCACGTCCAGCATTGGCATTCCGCCGAAAAAACTCGTTGATTCCCGGGCACTATGGAGGGGTCGAAAGGGCCGGGCAACCGGCGCAAGCGGGCGCAGGCCATGCCTCTGACGCAATCGGACCGATGATATCCGGCCCGCGCTCTTGACGGCTTGCTCTCGATCAAATCCTATCCGCCGCGATTTTTGGGAGTTTCGTTCATGTCCGCCAATGACAGGCCCACGCTTCAAGCTCCCGACGACGATCCCTGGCTCTGGCTGGAGGAGATCGAAGGCGCCCGCGCGCTCGAATTCGTCGAGCGGCAGAACCGGGCGACGCTGCAGCAATTCGGCGGCGCGGCGTTCGAACGCGACACCGCCATCCTTGCCGCGATCTACGACCGATCGGACAACATCCCTTATGTCAGCCGCCGCGACGGCTTTCTCTACAATCTCTGGAAGGACGCCGCGAACCCGCGCGGCCTGTGGCGGCGCACCACGCTGGCGGAGTTTCGCAAGGCCGAACCGGCCTGGGAGACCTTGCTCGATATCGATCGGCTTGCCGCGACCGAAGGCGCGGACTGGCTTTTCGGCGGAGCATCCACGCGAGCCGGAAGCACGCGCGTCATCCTGAGCCTGTCGCGCGGCGGCAGCGATGCCGTCACCTTGCGTGAGTTCGATATCACGACGAAGCAGTTCGTCGCCGACGGTTTCGTCCTGCCGGAGGCCAAGAGCGGCGTCGATTGGGTCGATGCCGACACGCTGCTGCTGTCGAGCGCGCTTGGCGAGGGTATGGCGACCTCATCGGGCTATGCAAGGACCGTGCGGCTGTGGCGGCGCGGGACCAGCGTCGAGCAGGCGCCGGTCGTGTTCGAGACCACCCCCGACCACATGCGGGTGTACAGCTATGTCGACGACACCGTCTCGCCCCAACGCATCTGGTTCATCGACCAGTCCGACTTCTTCAACTTCCGCAGCTCGATTGGCACCACATCGGGCGCGATCACAAAACTCGACCTGCCCAGCAACATCTGGATGCAGACCCATGCCGACTGGCTGTCAGTCAAGCCGCGCGAGGCCTGGACGGTCGCGGGACGCAGCTATCAGGCCGACGCGATGCTCGGCATTTCGCTCTCCGCGTTCCTGGCCGGCAGTCGCGACTTCGCCGTGCTGTTCGAGCCGGGTCCGCGGCGAGCGTTGCAGGGTTTCTTCTGGAGCGGCGGCAAGCTCGTGCTCTCGATCCTCGACGAGCTACGGCCGGTGTTCGAGATCTGCACGCCATCGACATCGGGCTGGAGCAAACAGCGGCTGCAAGGATTGCCCGATATCGGCGTCGTCGATGTCTGGAGTCCCGACCGCCACGAATCCCAAAGCAACGGCGATCTGCTCGCCAATGTGCAGGACCCGCTGACGCCGCCGGCGCTGATGCTGATCGAGCGCGGCGTCGAAAGTCCAGAGGTCCTGAAACAGGCCCCGAAGATTTTCAACGCGGACGGGCTCGTCGTGACCCAGCACGAGGCGATCTCTGTCGACGGCGAGCGCATTCCCTATGTGCAGACCGGCCCGGCTGGCGAAAGCGGCGATGCGCCGGTTTATATGAGCGCCTATGGCGGCTTCGGCCTCGCGGTGAAGCCAGAATACAATTCATCGCTCGGCAAGCTGTGGCTGGAGCGCGGCGGCACCACGGTGCAGGCGAATCTGCGCGGCGGCGGCGAGTTCGGCACGCGCTGGCACGATGCCGGCCGCCACGCCGGCAAGCGGCTGTCGCATGATGATTTCGCGGCCGTGGCCGCCGATCTCGTCCGCCGCGGCGTGACGCAGCCGAAGCGCATCGCGGCCCAGGGCGGATCGAACGGCGGCATCCTCATCACCAACATGCTGGTGCGCTACCCCGAGCGGTTCGGGGCGCTGTTCTGCACCATCCCCCTGATCGACATGCGCCGCTACACCAAGCTGCTGGCCGGCGCGAGCTGGATCGCGGAATATGGCGACCCCGACAAGTCCGAGGAGTGGGAATGGCTGAAGACCTACTCGGCCTATCACAACGCAAGACCCGGCCAGCCCTATCCGCCGATCCTGATCGCCACGACGCGGCGCGACGACCGCGTCCATCCCGGCCACGCGCGCAAGATGGCGGCCAAGCTCCAGGCGATGGGCTATGAAGCCTGGTACTACGAGCCCGCCGCCGGCGGCCACGGCTACGGCAAGGACAACAAGGAGCGCGCCGGCTTCCAGGTGCTGGGGTTTCAGTTCCTGAAGGAGAAGATCGGATGGAGGGATGGCGAGGCCTAACGGCCTCGCTTTATCCCCGCCCGAACACCAGGGTCAGATTGTTCGCCGGCATTTCGATCGTATCGATGAGACGAAGGCCAGCAGCCTTCCCGAGGGCCTCGACGTCGGCGACGTCGCGGACGCCCCATTCGGGATTGCCTTCGCGCAAGGAGGTGTCGAACACGGCGTTGCTGAGCGCGGTGTGCTTGCCGTCGCGCTTGAACGGGCCGTAGAGGAACAGCTCGCCGTCGGCGCGTAGATAACGGCCGGCGCCGGCGAACAGGCCCTCGGCCACGGTCCAGGGCGCAATGTGAATGACATTGGCGCAGAACACCGCGGCGAGATCGTGCGGCCCCTGCCCGCTTCGCATTTCCGGACACCAATCGGGATCGGACAGATCGATGCGCAGGGGGCTGCGGACGTTTGTCAGGCCCGAATGCACGCGCCAGGCCTCGATGCTCTTCACGTGGCGCTGGTTGAGGTCGCTCGGCCACCAGACCAGATCAGGCGTGTGGCGGGCGAAATGGACCACGTGCTGGCCGGTTCCACTGCCGACCTCGACGACGTCGCCGGACCGTCCGGCGAGGCGCTTTTCGAGCGCCGCCCAGAGCGGCTCGTGATTGCGATGGAAGGCCGGTGCATCGAGACGGCCATCGGGCTCAACCCGCCCGCCGTCCCTGCCAAATTCAACGACATATTCAGCCAATTCATGTCCCCGGAAAATGAGAATGCGGTCGAAAACGCGAGCAACGGCAAAACGCCCCGAACAATTTGCCTGATAAGGCCGGCTTGATGAACGATCTATCTCATCAGTTGCAATGCGGAAGATATTAACGGCATTTTGCGGCCTGCATAGTCTTGATTGTCAGGGCATGTCCTTTGTGCTTTTGAACACTATCTTTTGCAGACATGATAAGCCTCGGAACGATGCTTTGACCGCTTTTCCCCGCAAGCCCGCCCTGCTTCTCGCGCTGGCCGTCCTCACAGGCCTCGGCGCGCCCCCGGCGTGGGCGCAGTCCGCGATATCAGAGGGCCGGAAGCTTGCCTTTGACCGCGGCAAGGGCAATTGCCTGACCTGCCATGTCATCAAGGGCGGCGATCTGCCCGGCACGATCGGCCCCGAGCTGAGGGATCTCAAGGCAAAATACCCTGATCGCAACGAGCTGGTCGCGATCCTGTTCGACGAGACCAAACGCAATCCGCAGACCATGATGCCGCCGTTCGGCCGCAACCGCATCCTGACGGAGCAGGAGATCAACGCGATCGTTGATTTCCTGCAGACGCTGTAACGGCCGGCCAAGGAGACTCGACATGACTGTTCGTACCGGCCCTCTTCCGACGCGGCGCCTGATCCTGCAGGGCGCTGTTACGGTCGCGCTGATCGGCCTTGGCAATCTGCCGTTTGTTCCCGCGCACGCCGCGGCCAACGACAAATATCCGGAAGAGGCGTTCAAGCTGAAGAACGAGGCGGAGGCGATCAAGGCGCTCTACGGCAAGACCGCCGAGCCATCCGACAAGGTCAAGCTCGACGCGCCCGAGATCGCCGAGAACGGCGGCGTGGTGCCGATGGCGGTGACGACGACGCTGGACAAGGTCACCTCGATCTCGTTCTTCGTCGCCGAGAATCCGAACGCGCTGGCGGCAAGCTACAAATTCCCTGACGGCACGATCCCCGCTGTCGCCAACCGCCTGAAGATGGCGAAGACCAGCAACGTGACCGCGATCGTGGAAGCCGACGGCAAGCTCTACAGCGCGACCAAGGAAGTGAAGGTCACCGTCGGCGGCTGCGGCGGCTAAGGGAGATCGGAGATGGCATCCAGCATTCGCGTCCGCGCAACATCCAATGGCGATGTCACCGAGGTGCAGACGCTGATCCAGCACCCCATGGACACCGGCCTCGTGAGGGATTCCAAGGGTGAAACGATCCCGGCGCACTACATCCAGGAACTGAAGTTCGCTTGTAACGGCAAGGACGTCTTCGTCGCCAATTGGGGCACCGCGATCTCCAAGGATCCCTATGTGAAGTTCAGCTTCAAGGGCGCCAAGAAGGGCGATGACCTCACGATCTCCTGGACCGACAACAAGGGCGGCTCGGACCAGATCACCGCGAAGATCGCGTGATGAAGGCAGGCGCCGCCCTCCTGCTGTCCTCGTTGAGCGCCGCGCTCGTCGCGTTGGCGCTCACCTCTGTGCGCGTGATCGCAGCCGACAAGGTCGACCCTGTCGCCGACGCCAGGGCGTTCCAGAACTACTTCTTCCAGAAGTTTCCCGATGTGAAGCACGAGGATTTCTCCAACGGTCCTTATTCCATGAACGAGGACATGAAGCGGCAGTGGCGGGAGAAGGAGGAATTCCCACCTTACGAGTTCGCGCTCGACGCCGGCAAGGAGATGTTTGCAACGCCGTTCAAGAACGGCAAGACCTATGCCGACTGCTTCCCGAACGGCGGCATCGGCATCCGCCAGAACTATCCTTATTTCGACACCGGGGAAGGAAAGGTCGTTACGCTGGAGCTGGCGCTCAACCGCTGCCGCGAGGCCAATGGCGAGCAACCCTACTCCTACGTCAAGGACGAGATGGCCTCGCTGACGGCGTACATGGCCTTCACCTCGCGCGGCAAGCCGATGGACATCAAGATCCCCGATGATCCGCGCGCGCTGGAGGCGTTCGAGAACGGCAAGCGCTATTTCTACACGCGCCGCGGCCAGCTGAACTTCTCCTGCGCGAGCTGCCACGTGCAGAGCCCAGGCGAACGCATTCGCGCCGAGGTTCTGGCGCCGGCGCTCGGCATCCTGAATGCCCTGCCGATCTACCGCTCCGAATGGGGCGGCATGGGCACGACCAGCCGCCGCTTCATCACCTGCAACAGCCAGACCCGCGCGGTTCCGCTCGAGCCACAGGCGGATGAATATCGCGACGTCGAATATTTCCTCTCCTACGTCGCCAACGGCCTGCCGATATCAGGTCCAGGGGCACGACCATGAGCCCGGCCACGAAGCGGACACTTCCCCTCGCCATGTTGCTGGCGTTGAGCCTCGCGCCGTCCGCGCACGCGGCAAGCGAAGCAGACTACAAGGCCGCCTATGCTGCCGCGGAGGCTGCGTCCAAGGAGGCTGCCGGCATGCGCAACCAATGGACCACGACCGTCGCGACGCTGGCCGCCGCCAAGAAGGCGGGCGACAGCGGCGATTTCGACGGCGCCTTGGCTGCAGCCAAGGAGGCTGAGGCGCTGGCGAAAGCGTCAATCTTCCAGGCAACCTCGGAAAAGGAAGCCTGGAAAGCGATGCAAATCCGCTAACCTGACTATTGTTTGAGCATGATCTTGTTGGAAAACCGCGACACACTTTTCGCTGGCGCGGCCCTTCGGGTCCGGATCATGCTCGCGGAACTGCCGAGAACCGGCTCGGAGAATGTGTGATGGCGATCCGCCGCCGTGAATTCCTGAAGAGCTCGGCAATCGCTGCCGTATCGCTCAGCCTGCCGCGGCTTGCGCGTGGCGCTGAAGCCGCCAGCATTTACGACATCGAGCGCTTCGGCAATGCGCGGATCCTGCACACCACCGACACGCATGCGCAGCTCAATCCGGTCTTTTTCCGCGAGCCCAGCGTCAATATCGGCATTGGCGAGATGGCCGGGCGACCGCCGCATCTGGTCGGCCGCGCGTTCCTGGAGCATTTCGGAATCCGGCCCGACAGCGCGGATGCCTATGCCTTCACCTCCGTCGAGTTCGAGAAGTCTGCCGGCCGGTTCGGCAAGCTCGGCGGCTTTGCTCATCTGAAGACGCTGGTCGACCGCTTGCGCAACGATGTCGGCGACAAGCGCGCCATGCTGGTCGACGGCGGCGATCTCTGGCAGGGCACGGGCCTCGCCAACATCATGCAGGGCCGCGACATGGTCGAGGTCGCCAATCTGCTCGGCATCGAGGCGATGACCGGGCATTGGGAGTTCACCTATGGCGAGCAGGCGCTGCGCGACAATCTCGAGCACTTCAAGGGCGAGTTTCTGGCGCAGAACGTTTTCCTGACCGAGGAAGCCGCGTTCAACGACGCCCCGGCCTTCGACAAGGCGACAGGGCGCGTGTTCAAGCCGTCCATCATCAAGGAGCTCGGCGGCTATCGCGTCGCCGTCATCGGACAGGCCTTTCCTTATGTGCCGATCGCGCATCCCAAGCGGTTCACGCCGGACTGGACCTTTGGCATCCGCGAGGAAGAGCTGCAGAAGCATGTCGATGCCTTGCGCGGCGCCGACAAGGTCGATGCGGTGATCCTGCTCTCGCACAACGGCATGGATGTCGACCTCAAGCTCGCAAGCCGCGTCACCGGCATCGATGTCATTCTCGGCGGACACACCCATGACGCGGTGCCGCAGCCAATCCCGGTGAAGAACGCCAGCGGCACGACGCTCGTCACCAATGCCGGCTCCAACGGAAAGTTTCTTGCCGTGCTCG
Source organism: Bradyrhizobium sp. BLXBL-03 (assembly GCF_051853015.1). Classification (NCBI taxonomy): domain Bacteria; kingdom Pseudomonadati; phylum Pseudomonadota; class Alphaproteobacteria; order Hyphomicrobiales; family Nitrobacteraceae; genus Bradyrhizobium; species Bradyrhizobium sp. BLXBL-03. The sequence goes on from NZ_CP182470.1 coordinate 8,151,872, forward strand.
ATCTCGCGCTCGACAAGGGCAAGGTCAGCGACGTCAGATATCATCTGCTGCCGGTTTATTCCGAGCTATTGAAGCCCGATCCGGCCATGGCCGAGCTGATCGGCAAGCTGCGCGCGCCTCACGTTACCGACTGGTCGGAGAAGATCGCAACGCCGGACCGGCTGCTCTATCGCCGCGACAATTTCGCCGGCTCCGTCGACGAGCTGATCTGCACTGCCCTGCGCACCGAGCTCGATGCCGAGATCGCGCTGTCGCCGGGCTTCCGCTGGGGCACCACCGCGTTGTCCGGCCAGCCTATCACCATGGAAGACGTGCTCGCGGAGACCGCGATCACCTATCCCGAAACCTATGTGCAGGAGATGACGGGCGCCGAGATCAAGGACGTGCTGGAAGACATCTGCGACAATCTCTTCAACGCCGATCCCTATCATCAGCAGGGTGGCGACATGGTGCGCGCCGGCGGGCTCAGCTACACCTGCAGCCCGACCAACACGATCGGCAGCCGCATCTCCGAGTTGAAGCTCGATAATGGCAGGGCGATCAGCGCCAGCCATCGCTACAAGGTTGCGGGCTGGGCCTCGGTCAACGGCCAGCAGGGCGCCGCGGTGTGGGACGTGGTGGCCAAATATCTGCGCTCGGGCCGGATGTTTCAGGAGCGGCTCGGCGGAGGTGTCACGCTGAAGGGCGTCGAAGGCAACCCGGGCATTGCAGGGTAGGGATGGCCGCAGGCCGCCTCGGCACGTCGCCGCGCCAATTCCCCGCGGAGGCGGGGAATCCAGTACGCCGCGGCCCATCGACTCTATCACTGCTGTCACGGAATACCGGATCGCCCGCGTTCGCGGGCGATGACGGCGGACGTTGAGGCGACCATCGCGCCGCAATAAGAATCTTCTAAATTTTCTTGTTTCAACAGTACATTACTTCTCCTCCTGCCCCCAGACGTAGTAGAATCCCTCGAAGTCACTCCACGACGGATCCTGCCATGATCTTTCGCCAGCTCTTCGACAGCGTTTCGGGAACCTACAGCTATCTCCTCGCCAGCCGCCTCGGCGGCGAGGCGCTGATCCTCGATCCTGTGCTGGAGAAGGTCGATCGCTACTGCCAGCTGCTGCGCGAGCTCGATCTCAAGCTGGTCAAGGCGGTCGACACCCATCTGCACGCCGACCATGTCACCGGCCTCGGCGAGCTGCGCGACCGCACCCATTGCATGACCGTGATGGGCGACCAGACCAAGGCCGACGTGGTGGCGATGCGGGTTGCCGACGGCGACAAGGTGACCATCGAGGGTCTGTCGCTCGACGTGATGTACACGCCCGGCCACACCGACGATTCCTATTCCTATCTGATGGGCGACCGTGTCTTCACCGGCGACACGCTTTTGATCCGCGGCACCGGCCGCACCGATTTCCAGAACGGCTCGTCGCGGGCGCAATATGATTCGATATTCAACCGTCTGCTCAAGCTGCCCGACGAGACGATGGTGTTTCCTGCCCATGACTACAAGGGCGACACCGTCTCCACCATCGGCGAGGAGAGGCGCTACAATCCCAGGCTCCAGGTGCGATCGGTCGACGAATATATCGAGCTGATGGCCAATCTGAAGCTGCCCAATCCGAAGATGATGGACGTGGCGGTGCCCGCCAACATGCACGTCGGCCTGCATCAGGAAGAGCTGGAGAAAGAGGGCCGTGCGCTCAGTGCCGTCGAGGCGATCCGCATCCTGCACCGGCCCGACATCCTCTTGGTCGATCTGCGCGAGACCAACGAGCGGATCAAGCACGGCATGCTCGAAGGCGCGCTGCACACGCCCTATCCTGGTATCGAGGAAAGCCTCAAGCCCGGCGGCATGCTGCGCGAGGTTGCAGCCGCGACCGGCCGCCGCGTCGTGTTCTTCTGCGCCTTCGGCGAGCGCTCGGCGATGGCGGTTGCGGCGGCCAAGGCGGCCGGCCTCTCAAACACAGCCCATATCGCCGGCGGCATTGATGCCTGGAAAAAGGCGGGCGGGCCGGTGGTGCACGCCTGACGACAGCGTCAGCCACCTTGAGATAGGTCAGTAACCGGATAGATTCTTCGGCTAGAAGCGGATGACGCTTCACCATCCCGGACCCGCCATGGCCAATTCAGCCAAACCGAGCGAACCGCCCAAAGTTGAATCGGCAAAGACGAAGACAGCGGCCGCGACGGCCAAAAAGCCACAGCCGCCACGCGACACCGACGACGATTACGAAGACGGCGACATCGCCACGCCAAAGCGCGATCGCTATGGGAATGATGACGAGCCGCTGTGAGGCTTTCCGTCGTCCTGGCGAAAGCCAGGACCCATTACCCCAGAGAGCAGTTTGGCGAAGACGCCCGCCTCGGTATTGCCATCGAGCACAATCGAGAGATCACGCGGTATGGGTCCTGGCTTTCGCCAGGACGACGATGTGGAGGCATTTCGGGGTCCTTCGCCCCCGCCCGCACTAGCTGCCATGCGCCTGCGTTCATGGACAAATAACCCGCCTCGCCGATACTTTGCGCCTCCCTTCGGACGCAAAACGGAACTGCAATGGTCGACGTTCTCGCCGCACCGCAACAGAGCAAGGCGGACAGCGCGCTGCGCACGCTGACCGGGATTTCGATCGCGCATTGGGTCAGCCATTTCCATCTGCTGGTCCTGCCGATGCTGTTTCCATTCCTGAAGAACCAGCTCGGCGTCGGTTATGTCGAGCTCGGCTTCGCGCTGACCGTGTCGGCCGTGGTCTCCGGCCTGACGCAAGCACCGACCGGCTATCTCGTCGACCATTTTGGCGCGCGCAAGATCCTGCTCGCAGGACTGACACTCGGCGGCCTCGCGCTCATCATGCTCGGCCTGCACCTGAGCTACGCCGCGCTGATCGCCTGCGCCGTGCTGCTCGGGCTCGCCAACAGCGTCTATCATCCCGCCGACTACGCCATCCTCGCCGAGCACATGGACGAGGCGCGGATGGGCCGCGCGTTCTCGGTCCACACCTTTGCCGGCTATTTTGGTGGCGCCGTCGCGCCGGCGATTGTCGCCGCTCTGATCACGCTGTCCGGCGGCGTCGGCGCGCTGCTGGCTTCCGGCGCGATCGGCGTGCTGGTGGCGCTGCTGCTGGTGGCGATGAGCATTCCCGATGCCGGTGCGCACAAGGCGAAGCCGGAAAACGCCGATGCGCCGAAGCAGGCGGTCATTACGCCGGCGCTGATGACGCTGACCGCGCTGTTCATGCTGCTGAGCCTGTCGGTGGCCGGCATCAACAATTTCGGCGTGGTGGCGCTGATGAGCGGCTACGGCGCAAGCTATTCCGTCGCCAATGTCGCGCTGACGGCGTTTCTCGGCTCCAGCGCCGCGGGCGTGCTCGCGGGCGGCTTCCTCGCCGACCACACCGAGCGCCACGGCTATGTCGCCGCCGCCTGCTTTGCCGCGAATGCCGCCATCGTGCTGCTGATCGCGCTGGTGACGCTGCCGGGCTGGGCCCTCACCGCCACAATGGCGACGGCGGGCTTCCTCTCCGGCGTGATCGCACCGTCGCGGGACATGCTGGTGCGCAATGCCGCGCCTCCCGGTGCCGCGGGACGAGCCTTCGGCATCGTCTCCACCGGCTTCAATCTCGGCGGCATCGTCTCACCGCTGCTGTTCGGCTGGATCATGGATCAGAGCGCGCCACACTGGGTGTTCGGGGCGTCGGTGATCTTCATGCTGGCGACGGTGGTGCTGTCGCCGTTTACGGAACGGAAGGCGCAAGCCAGGGCGTAGCTGCGCTCAACTGTCGTCCCGGCCCAGCGCGCAATTGCGCGCGGGGGGCCAGGACCCATACGCCGCAGCAATCGTTTTTCGAAGACGCGGAGTTACCAGCTTCGCCCCTAAGCACTCCCTGTGATTATGGATCCCGGTTCTGCGCGCGCTTGGGGCGCGCTTGTCCGGGACGACAGGTGTGGGTGTTGCCGGCAGCGTCTATCCAGCGCACCCCTACGTCGGCGAGATCGCCCGTTTCAGCGGCGCCGGCTGCGCCGCGGCACCACGCGTCAGCCTCGCCTTTTCCGTGTTCGGCCAGAGCAGCAGCAGGCCGACCACACCGGAGCCGATCATGATCACCGCGTTGATGGTAAATCCGGTCAGGTAGCCGTCGATCGTGCTGCCAGCGCGCTCGATCACCTTGCCCATTACGTAGGGCGCGATGACGCCCGAGAGCGTGTAGAGTGCGCCGTAGATCGCGAGGATGGCGCCGCGCTGCGAAGCCGGGGTGAACTCGCCGAGCATCGGCGGGCAGACGACATAGATCGCGCCGCAGAGGCCCGCGCCGACCACGAGCAGCGCGATCTGCAGACCCGAGCCCGCGACATGCGGCATCGATGCCAGGATCAGGCCGCCGATGATCAGCGGCACCGAGCCCAGCACGCCACGCGAGACGCGCGTGGTGTAGCCGCGCACCATCATCACCTGCGAGATCCAGCCGGTCAGAATCACGATGGTGGCGCCAAACACCCAGGGCAGGATCGAGATCCAGCCGGCGTCGCTCTGCGAGAAGCCAAGTCCCTTGACGATGAAGGACGTGAACCACGTCAGTCCGAGCGACAGCGCCCAATAGGCGCCGAAGGTCGCGATCACGCAGCCGAGGAAGGTGCGCGAGGTCAGAAGCCGGATGTAGGGAATTTTCGGTTCACTGACGGCAAGCGTCTGCGTGTCCTCGAGCGGGCCTTCCTTGCCCAGCGCCAGCCAGGCGCAGACCCAGATCAGGCCGATCACGCCGAGCGCCCCGAAGGCATAGTGCCAGGAGTGATTGACGATGATCCAGTTCAGCGCCGGCACGGCCAGGATGACGCCGAAGGCCGAGCCTTGCGTCAGCACCGCGGTCGGCAACGCGCGCTTCTCGTCCGGGAACCATTTGTAGATCGCGTGCATCGCGACAGAAGCCGCGGGACCTTCGCCCGCGCCGAGCACGATGCGGCAGATCAACAGCGTCGTGAAGCTGACGGCGCCGACCATCGGAAACTGTGCCAGCGCCCAGATCACGGCGAGCGTCAGCAGCACCCAGCGCGTCGGCACCTTGTTGACGAGGAAGCCGACCACGATGGCCGAGATCGAGAACAGGAAGAAGAACGCGGAGCCGAGCAGGCCGAACTGCGCGGGCTCGAGCTTCATGTCGGTCACGATCGGCACGCCGGCGAGGCCGACGACGATCTTGTCCGCGAAGTTCACCACCATCAAGAGAAAGAGGAGAAAAACGATGGTCCAGGCGCCCTTCGGCGTTGCCTTGGATGCTCCCTTGGATGCTCCCTTGGATGCTCCCTTGGACGTCCCTACCGTCTTGGCTGCCGCGGACGGCGTTGCCTGAGCGCTCATCATTCTCCCCGTATGTCTTTATCGTCGGCACGTTTGATTTGGCCGTCTTGAGAGCTAACAACGGCTTGAACGGCAACGCAACCCCGGCATTTCCGCGCCAAGTGTAGTGCCAAGTGAGGTGCCAAGTGTGGCGCCAAGTGTGCTACGCAGCGTGGAGTTAATTCCGTCCGGTGCACAGATCTTGCTCAGCATCCGCAACCTCTCCAAAACCTTCACCTCGGCCGACGAGCCCGTGCATGTGCTGCGCGGCGTCGACCTGGACCTCGCCGGCGGCGAGCGCGTCGCGCTGACAGGCGAATCCGGCAGCGGCAAGAGCACGCTGCTGCATCTGATCGCAGGGCTGGATGCCGCCGATGGCGGCACGATCCGGCTCGAGGACACCGAGGTCACCAGGCTTGCGGACGCCGGCCGCGCCGAGTTGCGCCGCGACCGGATTGGCCTGGTGTTTCAGCAATTCAACCTGATCCCGAGCCTGTCGGTCGCCGACAACCTCGCCTTCCAGGCGCGCATCGCCGGTCGGCATGAAGCGGCCTGGACCAGAGAGCTGGTCGAGCGGCTCGGCCTCGGCGGCCTGCTCAAACGTTATCCCGAGCAATTGTCAGGCGGCCAGCAGCAGCGGGTCGCAATCGGCAGGGCGCTGGCGACAAGACCGTCGCTGCTGCTTGCCGACGAGCCGACCGGCAATCTGGATGAAGCCACCGCCGACGAGGTGCTGGCGCTGACGCGCGATCTCGTCGCGCGCACCGGCTGCGGCTTCCTGATGGTGACGCACAGTCTGCATCTGGCCGGCACGCTCGACCGTCACATCGTACTCCATGCGGGGCGGATCGCATGAAGCGCGCGCTGTGGGTGCTGGCGGTGCTGCTGAGCCATTGGCGCCGGCACAGGATGCAATTCGCCACGCTGCTGATCGGGCTGATCGCGGCGACCGCGCTGTGGAGCGGCGTGCAGGCGATCAACCAGCAGGCCCGCAGCGCCTATGACCGCGCGGCGGCGACCTTTGGCGGCGTGCGCACGGCGACATTGGTCGCGCCTGATACGGCGACGTTCCCGCAGGAGCTTTTCATCAAGCTTCGCCGCGCCGGCTGGCCGGTCTCGCCGGTGCTGGAAGGCCGGGTTCAGATCAATGGGCGCTCGATCCGGCTGCTCGGCATCGAGCCGGTGACGCTGCCGGTTGACGTCGGCAATGCGCCGCGGCTTGGGGCGGCTGATCTCGGCACTTTCGTGGCCGCGCCCGGGCAGACGCTGGTGGCGCGGGAGACGCTGGCCGATTTGCACGAAGGCGAAGGCGCGGCGCCGTCGATCAGCAGCGGCGCAAGACTGCCGCCGCTGCATGTGCAGCCGCAGCTGGTGCCTGATGTGCTGGTGGTCGACATCGGCGTGGCGCAACGGCTTCTCAACAAGCCGAACCAGGTCTCGCGGCTGCTGATCGGCAAGGCCAGGGGCAAGCCGGCGGCGCTGCAAAGCATCGTCGGCGATCAGTTGCAGTTGATAGAGCCCACCGCGGAGACCGAGCTGGAGCGGCTCACCGACAGTTTCCATCTCAACCTCACCGCTTTCGGCCTGCTGTCGTTCTTCGTCGGCCTCTTCATCGTCAACTCGGCCGTTGGCCTCGCCTTCGAGCAGCGCCTGCCGATGCTGCGCACCTTGCGTGCCTGCGGCGCCTCGGCGCGGCTGGTCAATACCGTGCTGGTGGTCGAGCTGGTGGCGCTGGCGCTGGTCGCCGGCTTGATCGGGCTGGTCTGCGGCTATGTCATCGCGGCGGCGCTGCTGCCCGATGTCGCGGCGTCGCTGCGCGGGCTCTATGGCGCGCAGATTCCGGGGCAGCTCAGCTTGCGGCCCGAGTGGTGGCTCGCAGGTGTCGGCATCAGCGTTCTGGGTGCGATCGTGGCGGCCGCGACCAGCCTGATCAAGGCGATCAGGATGCCGGTGCTGGCGACGGCGCAGCCGCGGGCCTGGCAGCAGCGGCAGCGCCGGTGGCTGATCCTGCAGAGCCTTGCTGCCTGCGCCGTGTTCGCGGTCGCGTCGCTGCTGCTCTTCTACGGACAATCGCTGATCGCGGGGTTTGGCCTGCTCGCCGCGCTGATGCTCGGCGCGGCGCTGATCCTGCCGGCCTTCCTCGAGATCCTCCTGCTTACCGGCCAGCGTCTCGCGCGCCGGCCGCTGGCGATGTGGTTCTGGGCGGACAGCCGGCAGCAGCTCTCGGGACTATCGCTGGCGTTGATGGCGCTGCTGCTCGCGCTATCAGTCAATGTCGGCGTCTCGACCATGGTGGAAACGTTCAGCCGCACCTTTGTCGGCTGGCTCGACGGACGGCTCGCGGCCGATGTCTACATCAGCGCCGCCGACAATTCGCAAGGCGCGGCGATCCGCAATTGGCTGAAGGACCGCAGCGAGGTGCAGGCGGTCCTGTCCGGCGGGCGCGCGGAGACGCAGGTTCAGGGCCAGCCGGTGGAGTTGCTCGGCCTGCCCGATCACCCGCTCTACCGCGAGCGCTGGCCGCTGCTGGAGACCGCGCCGCGCGCCTGGACGCAGCTCGTGCCCGGCAATGCCGCCTTCATCAGCGAGCAGCTCAGCCGCCGCCTCAATATCCGCGTCGGCGATGTCATCGAGGTGCCGGCGCCGGGCGGGGCCTGGGAGCTCGACATCGTCGGCATCTATGCCGATTACGGCAATCCCAAGGGCCAGCTCGCGGTCAACGTCGCCGCGCTGATCCGGCAGTTTCCGCAAACGCCGCAGACGCGGATCGGGCTGATCGTTTCACGGGACAACATTCCCGGCCTGATCGCGGCCTTGCAGAAGCAATTCGCGCTCGATGACCGCGCGGTGGCCGACCAGGCGACGGTGAAGGCGGAATCGATCCGCATCTTCAACCGCACCTTTGCGGTGACGTCGGCACTCAATGCCTTCACGCTAGGGGTCGCCGGCATTGCGCTCCTGACCAGCCTCTTGACGCTGGCGAACTCGCGGCTGCCGCAGCTCGCGCCGCTCTGGGCGATCGGCATCACGCGGCCGCGCCTCGCTGCCATCGAGCTAACCAAGACGCTGGCGGTGGCGCTGTTCACCTCGCTGCTCGCGGTGCCGCTTGGGCTTTTGGTGGCGTGGTGCCTGATTGCGATCGTGAACGTGAAGGCGTTCGGCTGGCGGCTGCCGTTCCATGTGTTTCCGTTGCAACTGGTCGAGCTGGTCGCGGTGTCGCTGGTCGCCTCGCTGCTGGCCGCGCTGCTGCCGGTGTTGCGGCTGGCGCGGATGCAGCCGTCGAGCCTCGTCAAGGTGTTTGCCAATGAGCGGTGATCGGATTTCTCGGCGAGCTTTCGCCGGCGGCATCGCCACGCTCGCTCTCGCGCATCGCGCCAAGGCGCAAGGCTATGCCGGATTGGGCGAGAGCGCCGACGGCTTTGCGAAGGTCACGCCTGGAAAGCTGTTCACCTTCCCCGGAGATCACGGGCCGCATCCGGATTTTCGCATCGAGTGGTGGTATCTGACGGCGAACCTCGTCGACAGCAGCGGCGCGGCCTGCGGGCTGCAATGGACGCTGTTCCGCCAGGCCGCAAAGCCGGGGCCGCAAGCAGAAGGCTGGGCCAATCAGCAGATCTGGATGGCGCATGCCGCCGTGACGCGCGCCGACACCCATCGGTTCAGCGAGGCGTTTGCGCGCGGCGGCATCGGACAGGCGGGCGTCGCGGCAAAGCCGTTCGCGGCGTGGATCGACGATTGGGAGATGAAGGGCGTTGAGCGCACCGACGATCGCACGCTGTCACCGGTGACGCTGAAGGCATCGGGCAACGATTTCAGCTACGCGCTGACGCTGGAGGCCGATCGCCCGGTCGTGTTGCAGGGCGAGGCCGGTTACAGCCGCAAGTCGGAGCGCGGGCAGGCGTCGTACTATTACAGCCAGCCGTTCTACCGCGCGCGCGGCACGCTCATCATCGACGACATCCCGGTCGAGGTCTCGGGCCAGGCCTGGATGGACCGCGAATGGAGCAGCCAGCCGCTCGACACCGATCAGACCGGCTGGGATTGGCTGTCGCTGCATCTGTCCTCCGGCGCCAAGCTGATGCTGTACCGGCTGCGCCAGAAGGACGGCAAGGATCATCCGTTCGGCAACTGGATCAGCGCCACCGGCGAGACGCAGATGATCGCGGCAGGCGATATCCGGATGACGCCAAAGGCAAATGCGGACGTGGCGGGCCGCAAGCTGCCGGTGGAATGGCAGATCGCAATCCCGTCGCGCTCGTTCTCGATTTCCTGCAAGCCGCTCAATCCGAAGGCGTGGATGGGCACCGGCTTCTCTTATTGGGAAGGACCGATCAGCTTTACCGGCACGCATGATGGCGTTGGCTATCTCGAGCTGACCGGTTATTGAAGCGCGGTCTGTTTAGGGGGATCCCGCAATGTACCGTCTCACCGCCCTCGTCACGCTGCTGTCGCTGGCCTTCTATTTCTTCACCTGCATCAATGTCTCGCGGTCGCGGACCAGGACCGGCGTGAAGGTGCCGGCGATTTCGGGCCATCCGGACTTCGAGCGCGCCTTTCGTATCCAGATGAACACGCTGGAATGGATGCCGATCTTCCTGCCGTCGCTATGGCTGTTCGCGATCTATATCAGCGATCCCATTGCGGCCGCGATCGGCGCGATCTGGATCATCGGCCGCATCGCCTATTTCACCGGCTATTCGCAGGCCGCCGCCAAGCGCGGCCCGGGGTTTGCGATCCAGGGCGTGGCAGCCATCGCGCTGTGGGTGGGAGCGCTCGGGGCGGTGATGATGAGGTTGGTGTGAGGGATGATCGTAAGTGTCATTCCGGGGCGGCGCGCCAGCGCCGAACCCGGAATCTCGAGATTCCAGGTTCGATGCTTCGCATCGCCCCGGAATGACGCCGCGCGTCACTTCGTCAGCGGGCAGCCGCTGTCCTTGGCGGTGAAGAACGCCTGGTCGCCGGGGACGACGGCGAGCTGCTTGTAATAGTCCCAGGGCTTCTTCGACTCCGAGGGCTTCTTGACCTCGAACAGATACATGTCGTGGACCATGCGGCCGTTCTCGAGCACCTTGCCCTTGGCGAAAGCGTCGTCGACCGGCAGCTCCTTGAGCTTCCTGGCGACGGCCTCGGTGTCCTTGCTGCCGGCCGCCTTGACTGCCTTCAGGTAGCTCAGCGTAGCCGAATAAGTCCCGGCCTGGATCATGTTGGGCATCCGCCCGGTGCGCTTGAAGAAGCGTTCGCCGAGGTCGCGCGTCTTGTCGTTGAGATCCCAGTAATAGCCTTCGGTGAGCACGAGGCCCTGCGCAACCTGAAGCCCGAGACCATGAACGTCCGAGAGTACCATCAGCAAACCAGCGAGCTTCTGGCCACCAGAGACGATGCCGAACTCCGCAGCCTGCTTGATCGAGTTGGTCGTATCGAGGCCGGCATTGGCGAGTCCGACGATCTTGGCCTTCGAGCTCTGCGCCTGCAGCAGGAAGGAGGAGAAGTCTGACGAGTTCAGGGGCACGCGGACCGAGCCCAGCACCTTGCCGCCATTGGCGGTGACGATCTCGCTGGTGTCCTTCTCCAGCGCATAGCCGAAGGCGTAATCGGCGGTGAGGAAGAACCAGCTGTCGCCGCCTGCCTTCACCAGCGCGCCGCCGGTGCCGACGGCGAGCGCGCGCGTATCGAATGCCCAGTGGAAGCCGTAGGGCTGACAGGCATCGCCGGTAAGGCGCGATGTCGCCGCGCCCACCACGATGTCGATCTTCTTCTTTTCCTTGGAGAGCTCGTGGATCGCGAGCGCGACCGAGGAGGTGGTCAGCTCCGTGATCATGTCGACGTTCTCGACGTCGTACCAGCGCCGTGCGATCGAGGTGGCGAGGTCAGGCTTGTTCTGGTGATCGGCCGTGACAAGCTCGATCTTCTGCCCGAGCACCTCGCCGCCAAAATCCTCGATCGCCATCTTGGCCGCCTCGACCGACCATTTGCCGCCGTAGTCGGCGTAGACGCCGGATTGATCGTTGAGAATGCCGATCTTGACGCCCTGCGCGAGGGCCGGCGCGGCCAGCAACAAAGCCGAAATTGCGACAGCGGCCAAAAGTCCTGATTTCATTCGTTATCTCCCAGCAGTGTTCTGTTATGAAATCGCGCGGAGTGTAGTGAAGAACAACGGGCGTGCCCATGGGGTTCGTGTTGGTCGTTAGTATGGCTTCTGCACGCCCAACAGTCGGTGTCGTCGCGGCCCCCTTGCGCAATAGCGCACTAGGCCGGGACGACATCGAGATTGCGGATAGGCTGATGGTCAAGATGACGAGACCACGCCCTTCTCGTTCCGCCCCTCGGCCAGGTTCCGCACCACCACATAGAAGATCGGCGTGAACAGCAGGCCGAACAGCGTGACGCCGATCATGCCGAAGAACACGGCGACGCCGACGGCCTGGCGCATCTCGGAACCTGAACCGGACGAGATCACCAGCGGCAGCACGCCGAGGATGAAGGCGAAGGACGTCATCAGGATCGGCCGCAGGCGCAGGCGGCAGGCCTCGATCACGGCCTCCAGCCGCGGCTTGCCTTCCTTCTCGATGTCGCGCGCGAACTCGACGATGAGGATCGCGTTTTTGGCCGCGAGCCCCACCAGCACGACGAAGCCGATCTGGGTCAGGATGTTGACGTCCTGGCCCATGATGCGCACGCCGATGGTGGCAGCGAGCAGGCACATCGGCACGATCAGGATCACCGCGAACGGCAGCGTCCAGCTGCCATATTGCGCGGCGAGCACGAGATAGACGAACAGCACGCAGATCGGGAACACGTAGAGGCCGGCATTGCCGCCGGTGATCTGCTGATAGGACAGGTCGGTCCATTCGAAGGTGAAGCCGCTCGGCAAGGTGTCGTCGGCGAGCTTCTTGATGGCGTTGAGCGCGGTGGTCGAGCTCGTCCCCGGCGCCGGCTCGCCCTGCAATTCGGACGCCGCGTAGAGATTGTAGCGCGCCACGCGATCCGGACCCGAGACGTCCCTGAAGTCGACCACGCTGCCGAGCATCACCATGTCGCCGGAGGCGTTGCGCGTGCGCAGCCGCGCAAGATCAGCAGGCTCCTTGCGGAACGGGAAATCAGCCTGCGCGGTGACATGATAGGTGCGACCGAACAGGTTGAAGTCGTTGACATAGGTCGACCCGAAATAGGTCTGGATCGTGTCGTTGATGTTCGAGATCGGCACGCCAAGCTTCTGCGCCTTGGTGCGGTCGATGTCGACGAACAGCTGCGGCGTATTGGCCGAGAACGGCGAGAACACCGAGGGGGCAAGCAGCGCGGGCGATTTGCGCGCGGCGGCGACAAGCTCGTCGGTCGCTGACGCCAGCAGCTGCGGTCCACGGCCCTGCCGGTCCTGGATGCGGATGGCGAAGCCGCCGCCGGTGCCGATGCCGGGCACGGCCGGTGGCGGAATCACGATGATGAAGGCACCCTGGATCGCGGCGAGGCGCTTGCGCAGCTCGGCCGTGATCGCATTCGCCGTCAGGCCCTTCTTCAGCCGCACCTCGGGCTCATCGAACACAGGGAAGAGCGCCGCCGCATTGCCGGCCTGGGTTCGTGTCGCGCCCGAGAAGCCGGCAAAGGCCGCAACACGGATGATGCCTGGCGTGTCCAGCGAGATCCGCTCGATCTCCCGCACGATCTCGGTGGTGCGCGCCAGCGAGGCCGCCCCCGGCAATTGCACCGAGATGATGACGTAGCCGCGGTCCTGGGCCGGGATGAAGCCCTGCGACGTCGTCCCGATCAACCAGCCTGCGCTGCCAATCAGCACGACATAAATCAGCAGCATCACCACCGCGTGCCGGATCACGAAATTGGCGAGGCCGGCATAGCCATGCGAAAGCCGATCGAACACACGATTGAAGGCGCCGGTGAAGGCGTTCCAACCCCGCGCAAGCAGATTCCAGGCGGCGGGCGGCCGCTTCTCCTCATGCGGGGTGAGGATCTGCGAGGCCAGTGCGGGCGACAGCGTCAGCGAGCAGAAGCAGGAGATCGCGGTCGCAACCGCGATGGTCACCGCGAATTGCTGGAAGAACTGCCCGGAGATGCCGCCCAGGAACGCCGTCGGCACGAACACTGCGCAGAGCACGAGCGCAATCGAGACCAGCGCGCCGCCGACCTCCTCCATCGTCTTCAGCGCCGCGTCGCGCCGGCTGAGGCCGTGCTCGAGATGCCGCTCGACATTCTCGACCACGACGATGGCATCGTCGACCACGATGCCGACGGCGAGCACGAGCCCGAACAGCGTGAGATTGTTGATGGAGAAGCCAAGCGCCGCCATCACCGCGAAAGTGCCGACCAGCGACACCGGAATCGCGATGATCGGGATGATCGCCGGCCGCCACCCCTGCAAAAACACCAGCACGACGACGACCACGAGCAGCATGGCCTCGTAGATGGTCTTGATCAGCTCGTGGACCGACTGCGCGATGAACTCGGTCGGGTTGTAGCCGATGTTGAAGTCGAGGCCCTTCGGAAAGCTCTGCTTGAGCCTCGCCATGGTGTCGGAGATGTTCTTGGCCGTCGCGAGCGCATTCGAGCCCGGCCGCTGCGTCACCAGCATGGCGACCGCGGATTTGCGCAGCAGGAAGCTGTTGGTCGAATAGGCCAAAGCACCGAGCTCGATGCGGGCGACGTCGCGCAGGCGCACCGTGCGGCCGTCGGAGCCGGCCTTGATCAGGATGTCCTCGAACTGCTTCTGGTCTTTCAGACGCCCGGTGAATACCAGGTTCGGCTGGAAGGCGCGGTCGGCGATCGGCGGCTCGGCGATCTGGCCGCCCGCGATCTGAACGTTCTGGGCGCGGATCGCGGCCAGCACCTCGGCCGAGGTCAGGCCGAGATTGGCGATGCGATCAGGATCGAGCCACAGCCGCATCGAATAGTCGCGCGCGCCAAAGATCTGGATGTCGCCGACGCCGTCGATACGGAGCAGCTGGTCGCGGACCTGGAGCAGTGCGTAGTTGGAGATATAGAGCTGGTCGAACGTGTCGTCGGGCGACAGCATGAACACGACCATCAGGATGTCGGGCGAGTTCTTGCGGGTGACGACGCCGTTGCGCTGCACCTCGTCCGGCAGCTGCGGCTGCGCGATCGCGACGCGGTTCTGCACCAGCACCTGGGCCTTGTCCAGATCGGTGCCGAGCTTGAACGTGACGGTGATGGTGAGCTGGCCGTTCGAGGTCGCCTGGCTGTAGAGATACAGCATGTCCTCGACGCCGTTGATCTGCTGCTCGATCGGAGCAGCGACGGTGTCGGACACGGTCTGCGCCGAGGCGCCGGGATATTGCGTGGTGACGACGACGGTCGGCGGCACCACTTGCGGATATTCGGAGATTGGTAGCGTAAAATAAGCGAGCGTACCGACGATCAGGAGCACGATCGACAGCACCATCGCGAGGATGGGCTGGTTGATGGACAGACGGCCAAGATTCATGACTTGTCACCAGCCTTGCCACCGGCCGGCGCTTGAGCGGTCTGCGGGGTGACCTTGGCGCCAACACGGGCGCGCTGGATGCCATTGACGATGACGCGGTCCTCGGCCTTCAACCCTTCGCGGATCACGCGCAGGCCGTCATCGAGGGGCCCGAGCACCACCGGGCGCGCTTCCACAGTATCGTCGGGCTTCACCACGAACACGATCTTGCGCGACTGGTCGGTCGCGACTGCTGCATCCGGAATCAGCAGCGCCTCGTACGGCGCGCTGCCGATCAGGCGAACGCGGCCGAACTGGCCGGGCAGAATCGAGAGGTCGGTGTTCTTGACCACCGCGCGGCTGCGCAGCGTCCCCGTGGAGACATCGAGGCGGTTGTCGAGGAAGTTGATGGCGCCGTCATGCGACGGCTTGGTCTCGCCTGCGAGCGTCACCTGCACGGGGTTCGCAGTATCGCGCGAACTCGGACGTTTCCCTTCAAACCACAGCTTGCTGTATTTGATGAAGGTCGTCTCATCCATGTCGAAATAGATGTAGATCGGATCGAGCGAGACGATCGAGGTCAGCAGCGTCGAGGTGCCGGTGTCGCTGCCCTGCACAAGGTTGCCGGGGCTGACGAGGTGCCGGCTGACGCGGCCGGTCAGCGGCGCTGTGACATGGGTGAACTCGATGTTGAGCCGGGCGGCTTGCAGTGCGCCTTCGGCCTGGGTTTCCGCCGCGTGCGCGGCCTGCAAGGCCTGGCGCCGCTGGTCGACGACCTGCTCGGAGACCGCGCTGGTCTGGACCAGGTTCAGGCCACGATCAAGCTCGCGCTTGGCCAGCTCCACCTTGGCGCGGGCGTCGGAGAGCTGGCCGTCGGCCTGCGCCGCCACTGCCTCGAACGGCCGGGGGTCGATGACGTAAAGCAGATCACCCTGGTGCACGATGGCACCGTCCTGGAATTCGACCGAGTTGACGAAGCCGCCGACACGCGGACGCACCTGCACCTCCTCGACCGCCTCGAAGCGGCCGGTGAACTCATCCCAATCAGTGACGGTGCGCTTGACCGGCTGGGCGACGGTCACCGCCGGAGGCGGCGGCGCAGCCGCTTGCGAGGTGGGCTGGCCACAGCCACTGAGTGCGAAGGCGGCGACGAGAAGGCCGGCTATGGCGTAGGGCTTGGCATGAGGCTTGTCATAAGGCTTGTCATAAAGCTTGGGCCGAACGAAATCGTGCGTTTTGACAAATTGCTCGCTTCCGTCCGATCCACTCATCCCTGGTCCTCGCATGAAAGCCGCGGAAAATGCAGCGTAGTCCTCTACCCGCGGGCGCCACAAGATGGGTGGCGATGATGAAATCTTCAAGACTACGTCACCCGCAATGCTCCGCCGGATGTCCTAGCCTGATGACGGGTTGACATTGCCTTCGCCTCTCCCCCGCTCGCGGGGCGAGGGAGACGAGAGATCAGCGTCTTCGCACATGACGGAGGCGGCCGGCTTGGCTAGACTACCCCCAACAAATCAAAACGAATTGTCCGGGGAGGACAGGCGTGCACCAGGGACGTGTCGTTTACGGCGCGATCGAGGAGGTCGTGTTCGGCCATCCGGCGGCCGAGGCCGTCGTCGCGCAGATGGACCGGCTGGGAACACGCCGCGCCTTCCTGATGGTGTCAGGGACGCTCAACCGCCAGACCGATGAGATCGCGAGGATCGTGCAGGCGCTGGGCTCGCGCTGTGTCGGGCTGTTCGATGCGATGCCCGCGCACACGCCGCGCGAGGCGGTGATCGCGGCCACCAATGCGGCACGCGAGGCCGGCGCAGATCTCATCGTCACTGTCGGCGGCGGCTCGATCACCGACGGCGCCAAGGCGGTGCAGCTCTGCCTTGCCAATGGGATCGACGATATCGCAGGCATCGACCGCATCCGTGTGCGCAAGGGCGTCGCGCCCGAGATGAGCGCGCCGACCGTGCGCCAGATCAGCGTGCCGACCACGATTGCCGGCGGCGAGTTCTCGTCGCTCGCCGGCGTGACCGACAGCAGCACGCATGTGAAGCAGATGCTGCGGCATCCGCTCACCGTGCCGCGCGCGACCATTCTCGACCCTGCGATCACCGTGCACACGCCGGAATGGCTGTTTCTCTCCACCGGCATCCGCGCCATCGACCATTGCGTCGAGGCGATCTGCTCGCACGAGACCCACCCTTACGCCGACGCGCAATCGGTGAAGGGCCTCGCCATGCTCGCCGACGCGTTGCCGCGGGTGAAGGCCGACCCCAGAGATCTCGACGCGCGGATGGACGCGCAGATCGGCACCTGGCTGTCGATGGGCGCGCTCGCGGCCGGCGTGCCGATGGGCGCGAGCCACGGCATCGGCTACGTGCTGGGCGCCGCCTTCGGCGTGCCGCATGGCCACACCTCCTGCATCATGCTGCCGGCGGTGATGCGCTGGAACGCGAGCGCCAATGCCGAGCGCCAGATGATCGTCGCCGCCGCGATGGGCTTTCCCGGTCACAACGCCGCCGACGTGCTCGACGCCTTCATCCGCTCGCTGGGCATGCCGCGCAGCCTCGCTGAGGTGAGTGTCTCGCCCGAGCATTTCGACTCCATCGCCGAGCAGGCGATGCGCACGAACTGGATTCCGCATAATCCGCGCAAGATCGAGAGCCCGCCGCAGATACGCGAAATCCTGGATCTCGCTGCATGATATTAAGGCAGGAGGACTGATGTACCCTGGTCTGCATGCCCGCCTGCGCCCGCTGCAGCCCGCCTTCATCATGGCGGCGACCGGCGAGGCCGTCACCTATCGCGAGCTGGACGCGCGAAGCAATCGGCTGGCGCATCTGTTTCGCAAGCACGGATTGAAACGGCTCGATCACTACTCGATCTTCATGGAGAACAACTCCCGATATCTCGAAGCCTGCGGCGCGGGCGAGCGGTCCGGACTGTACTATACCTGCATCAACTCGTTCCTGACGCCGGGGGAGCTCGCCTATCTCCTCGTCAACAGCCAGTCCAAGATCCTGATCACGTCGGTGGCAAAGCTCGGCATCGCGCGCGAGGCGATCCAGGCCTGCCCCGATGTCAAGCTCTGCATCGTCGCCGACGGCCCGGGGGAGAGCGATCGCATTGTGGGCCTTGCCGACGTCACCGCCGACCTGCCGAAGACGCCGATCGCGGATGAATGGCTCGGCACGGCCATGCTCTATTCATCCGGCACGACGGGGCGGCCGAAAGGCATCTTGCGGCCGTTGCCGGAAGAGCCGCCAAAACACAATCTGCCGCTGTTCGATTTCCTGACAAGGCTTTGGCACTATCGCGAGGGCATGGTCTATCTGTCGCCGGCGCCGCTCTACCATTCCGCACCGCAGGCTGCCGTCAATCTCACCATCCGGATGGGCGGCACCGTGATCATCATGGAGACATTCGATCCCGAGCGTTACCTTCAACTCGTCCAGCAATGGGGCATCACCCACACCCAGCTGGTGCCGACGATGTTCTCACGGATGTTGAAGCTGCCGGAAGAGGTGCGCAAGCGCTACGACCTTTCTTCGCTGGAGATCGCGATCCACGCCGCGGCACCCTGCCCGGCGCTGGTCAAGGATGACATCATCAAATGGTGGGGCCCGATCATCCACGAATATTATGGCGCGACCGAAGGCCTCGGCTTCACCGCCTGCAACAGCGAGGAATGGCTGGCGCATCGCGGCACCGTCGGCAAGGTGCTGCTGGGCGACCTCCACATTCTCGACGAGAATATGCGGGAGTGCCCGACCGGCACGCCGGGCCAAGTCTGGTTCAAGACGGCGTCGCCGTTTGAATATTTCAACGACCCCGAGAAGACGAAGGAGGCGCGCTCGGCCGACGGCAGCATGAGCACGGTCGGCGATGTCGGCTATGTCGACGAGGACCGCTTCCTCTATCTCACCGATCGCGCCACCTTCATGATCATCTCCGGCGGCGTGAACATCTATCCGCAGGAATGCGAGAATTTGCTGATCACCCATCCCAAGGTTGCGGATGCCGCCGTGTTCGGCGTGCCCAATGCCGATCTCGGCGAGGATGTGAAGGCCGTCGTGCAGCCGATGCCGGGCGTAATGCCTGGCGAGGCGCTTGCGGAGGAGCTGATCGCCTTCTGCGCAAAATCGCTGTCGCGGCAGAAGGTGCCGCGCTCGGTGGATTTCGAGAAGGAATTGCCGCGGCTGCCGACGGGAAAACTGTACAAACGGCTGCTGCGGGACCGGTATTGGGGCAACAAGACGTCAAGGATTGTGTGAAAGCTTGCTGCTACTGCGTTGCCTGCCCGGCTAACGCAAAAAACTCGGTGTCGTCCCGGCCTAGTGCGCAATTCCGCACGGGGGCAGGGACGACGATCGAGTTTGTTGGTTAAGGATTGCACGACGTCAGCTCCGGAACCCTTCGCACCTGCACTTTCCCATTATGAAAATGTGAATGCCTGCGGCGTTACGTCATCCAAATTACCAAGGCCCTCAAGCGCTTTAGCCCGTTGCCTCACCTTGCACCCGTCGGCTATCGTCCGGTCAAACAGGCCGTAAACGGCCCAAGAGACTGGTGTCCAGGGAGGACCGAGGATGCGGAGCGTGCGGGCACTCGCCGCGGCGGCGGCGTTGTCTTTGTTGGCGTTTTCGACCACGACTTTCGCCGGCGAGCCCAAGCAGGGCGGAATCCTGCGGATGTATCACCGCGACAGCCCGGCGAATGCGTCGATCCTCGAGGGCGCGACCTATTCGGTCAACGTGCCCTTCATGGGGGTGTTCAACAATCTCGTCATCTATGATCAGCATATCGCGCAAAACAGTCCTGATACACTCAGGCCTGAGCTGGCCGAGAGCTGGTCCTGGGGCAGTGACAACAAGAGACTGACGTTCAAGCTGCGCCAGGGCGTCAAATGGCATGACGGCAAGCCGTTCACGTCGGCCGACGTCAAATGCACATTCGACCTCCTCATGGGCAAGTCGCAGCAGAAGCTGCGGCAGAATCCGCGCAAGGCCTGGTACAGCGAGGTCGACGACGTCACACCAAACGGCGACTTCGAGGTCTCCTTCAACCTGAAGCGGCCGCAGCCCTCGCTGCTGGCGATGCTCGCCTCCGGCTATACGCCGATCTATCCCTGCCACGTCTCGCCGGCGGACATGCGCACCCACCCGATCGGGACCGGCCCCTACAAATTCGTCGAGTTCAAGGCCAATGAATCGATCAAGCTGACGCGGAATCCGGACTATTGGAAGAAGGACCTGCCCTATCTCGACGGCATCGAATACACCATCATCCCGAACCGCTCGACCGCGATCCTCGCCTTCGTCGCCGGCAAGTTCCACATGACGTTCCCGACGCATATCACCATCCCGTTGCTGAAGGACATCAAGTCGCAGGCGCCGAACGCGGTCTGCGTCGTCGAACCGACCAACGTCTCGACCAATATCATTGTCAATTCGACCTCGGCCCCGTTCGACAACATCGATATCCGCCGCGCGATGTCGCTGGCACTCGATCGGAAGGCGTTCGTCGATATCCTGTTCGCAGGTCAGGCCGACATCGGCGGCACCATGCTGCCGCCGCCGCAAGGCATCTGGGGCATGCCCAAGGACAAGCTCCAGACCATTCCGGGTTACGGTCCGGATGTGAACGCGAACCGCGAAGAAGCGAAGAAGCTGATGCAGAAGGCGGGTTACGGCCCCGACAAGCATCTGGCTGTGAAGGTTTCGACGCGCAATCTGGCGGAATATCGCGATCCCGCGGTGATCCTGATCGACCAGCTCAAGAGCATCTATATCGACGGTGAACTCGATGTGGTGGAGACCGCGAACTGGTTCCCGAAGGTTGCGCGCAAGGACTACATGCTCGGCCTCAATTTGACCGGCAATTCCGTCGACGATCCCGACCAATCCTTCTACGAGAACTATTCCTGCGGTTCGGAGCGGAACTACACCAATTACTGCAACAAGGAGATCGAGAAGCTGTTCGACCTGCAGTCGCAGGAGATCGATATTGGCAAGCGCAAGCAACTGGTCTGGGACATCGACCAGAAGCTGCAGGAGGACGTCGCCCGTCCGATCATCTTCCATGCGCGGGCCGGCACCTGCTGGCAGCCTTATGTCAAGGGGATCACGATCATGTCGAACAGCTCCTATAACGGATTTCGCTATGAGGATGTGTGGCTCGACAAATAAAGCGGCAGGCTGAAGATTAGCAGTTTCGGCGGAGGGCGCGAATGTTTGCCTATCTGGTGCGGCGCCTGTTCCTGATGCTCGTGACCCTGTTCGGGATCTCGGTCGTCATCTTCTTCCTGCTGCGTATCGTGCCCGGCAACATCGTCGACATCCTGTTCGCCGCGGCCGGCTACGTCGATCCCGCCGACAAGGTCGATCTCGAGAAGCAGCTCGGCATCGACCAGCCGCTGGTGGTGCAATATCTGCACTGGATCGGCGGCTTGCTGCGCGGCGATCTCGGCTACTCCTACGTCTCGGAGAAGCCGGCGCTGCAGGAAATCCTGCCGCGAATCCCGATCACCGCGCGGCTCGCCGGGCTCGCGCTGCTGTTTTCGGCGTCGATCGGCATTCCGCTCGGCGTCATCAGCGCGGTGAAGCAGGGCTCGCGGATCGACTACGCGCTGCGCGTGCTGAGCCTGAGCGGATTGTCGCTGCCCTCGTTCTGGCTCGGTCTGCTGGTTCTGACCGCGTCCGTCGCCATGTTCGGGCAGATGCCGATCTTCAATCCCAATCCGCAGAGTTTTGCCGAGGCCTTCGCAACCTATTGCATCCCGGCGATGGTGGTCGGCTTCCGCAGTTCAGCGCTGACCATGCGCATCACGCGATCGTCCATGCTGGAAGTGCTGCGGCAGGATTATATCCGCACCGCCCGTGCCAAGGGCGCATCTGACGCGGCCGTGAACTATCACCATGCGCTGAAGAACGCGATCCTGCCCGTGATCACCGTGATCGGCATCGAGGCGGCGTTCCTGATCGGCGGCCTCATCGTCACCGAGACCGTGTTCAACATCCCCGGCGTCGCCCGCTTCCTGGTCGAGGCGATCCGCTGGCGCGATTATCCGATCGTGCAGAACCTCGTGATGTTCATCGCGGTCGTGGTGGTGTTCGCGAATTTCACCGTCGACATGCTCTACGCGGTGTTCGACCCGCGCATCCGGTACACGGATTAGGAGATCAGCTTGGCTGCAATCGACTTTGAGGTCGAACTGAGGCGGGCGGGCGCGCATGCGACCGGCGGCTGGCGGCGCGTGCTGTTTTTGGCGCAGCGGCATGTGCTGGGCGCGGCCGGGCTGACCATCATGACGGTGTTCGTGCTGACTGCGATCTTCGCCGATTTCATCGCGCGCTATGACCCCTTAAGCGTCGATGCCGCGCATGCGCTGGCGCGCCCGAGCTGGGCACACTGGATGGGCACGGATTCCTTTGGCCGCGACGTGTTCAGCCGCATCATCCACGGCGCACGGATCTCGCTCGCGGTCGGCATCGGCTCGACCGCGCTCGGCGGCACCATCGGCGTGATCGTCGGGCTGACATCAGGCTATCTCTCGGGCTCGGTCGATCTCATGTTCCAGCGCGTCTCCGACATCCTGCAGGCGCTGCCGCTTTTGGTGCTGGCCCTGATCATGACGGCCGCGCTCGGCCCGTCGCTGCCGAACGTCATTCTCGCGATCGCCATTCCGCTGATCCCGACCGTGTCGCGCGTCACCCGCGCCAACACGCTGGCGCTGCGCGAGCAGCCGTTCGTCGAGGCGGCGAAATCGATCGGCATGAGCGAGATACGGATCGCGCTGCGCCACGTGCTGCCGAACACGCTGGCGCCGCTGATCGTGCTGGCGACCGCGCAGCTCGGCTCAACCATTTTGACCGAGGCTTCGCTCTCTTTCCTCGGCCTCGGTATCCCCGAGCCGTACCCGTCATGGGGCCGCATGCTCTCCGAATCCGCCGCCGAATATGTCCGCACCGCACCGTGGCTGGTGATCTTCCCGGGCATCGCCATCAGCCTCGCCGTGTTCGGCGCCAATCTTTTTGGTGACGCCCTGCGCGACATCCTCGATCCCCGGCAGCGCGGCTGATGGCTGATTCCTCCGATCTCGTGCTCGAGGTGAAGAACCTGAAGACGGTGTTCTTCACCAATTCCGGCCTGTTCAAGGCCGTCGACGATCTCTCGTTCACCGTGAAGCGCGGCGAGACGCTGGCGATCGTCGGCGAATCCGGCTGCGGCAAGAGCGTTACCGCACTGTCCTTGATGCGGCTCGTGCCCGATCCGCCCGGGCGGATCGTTGGTGGCTCCGTCTCACTGGAAGCCACCGATCTCCTGGCCCTGAGCGAGGCCGAGATGCGCAAGGTCAGGGGCAATCGCATCTCCATGATCTTCCAGGAGCCGATGACATCGCTCAATCCTGTTATCAGGATCGGCGACCAGATCGTCGAGGCGGTGCGGCTGCATCGGAATCTGTCATCGAAACAGGCCCGCGACATCGCCGTCGAGATGCTGCGGCTGGTGCGCATCCCGGAGCCGGCGCGGCGCGCGCGCGAATATCCGCATCAACTCTCTGGCGGCATGCGCCAGCGCGCGATGATCGCAATGGCGCTGGCGTGCCGGCCGGCGCTGCTGATCGCGGACGAGCCGACTACCGCGCTCGATGTCACCATCCAGGCGCAGATCCTGGCGCTGATCCTCGATCTGCAGAAGGAGCTAGGGACCGGCCTCGTGCTGATCACGCACGATCTCGGCGTCGTCGCCCAGACCGCGCAGCGCGTGATCGTGATGTACGCGGGACGGAAGGTCGAGGAAGCCAGTGTCGAGGCGCTGTTCGCTGCGCCAAAGCATCCCTACACGCGCGGGCTGATGGCCTCGATTCCCGCCGTGCCTGCGCCCGGCGTCGCCGCGCAGGAACGGCTGAACGAAATTCCGGGGACCGTCCCCTCGCTGGTGCGGCTTCCCGCGGGCTGCGCTTTCGCCCCACGATGCAAGCTCGCGATCAAGCGCTGCGAAGCCGAATATCCGCCGCTGATCGATTGGGGCGGCGGCCATCTTGCCGCCTGCTGGCGCGCGGCTGACGTGGCGGAGGTGGCATGAGCAAGGTTCTGCTCGAGGTCACCGACCTCAAGAAATATTATCCGGTGCGTGCCGGCGTGCTGCGCCGGCAGGTCGGCACCGTGCATTCGGTCGACGGCGTCTCGTTCTCCGTTGGAGCCGGCGAGACGCTCGGCCTTGTCGGCGAGTCCGGCTGCGGCAAGTCGACGGTGGCGCGCAGCGTGCTGCGGCTGGTCGAGCCGACTTCAGGCCGGATCCGCCTCGACGGTGAGGACATCACGCATCTGTCCAAGTCGGCGCTGCGACCGCATCGCCGCGCCATGCAGATCGTATTCCAGGACCCGTTCGCCTCGCTCAATCCGCGCATGACCGCCGGGGATATTGTCGGCGAGCCGATCGCGGTCCATGGTCTCGCAACCGGCAAAGAGCTGGAGACGCGGGTCGCCAAACTGTTCGAACAGGTCGGCCTCCGCCCCGACCAGATGCGCAATTTCCCGCATCAATTCTCCGGCGGCCAGCGCCAGCGCATCTGCATCGCGCGCGCGCTCGCGCTGGAGCCGCGCCTGATCGTCTGCGACGAACCGGTGTCCGCGCTCGACGTCTCGATCCAGGCACAGGTGATCAATCTGCTGATCGATCTGCAGAAGCGGCACGGCTTTTCCTATCTCTTCATCGCCCACGACCTCGCCGTGGTCGCCCATATCAGCCACCGCGTGGCGGTGATGTATCTCGGCCGCATCGTCGAGATCGCCGACAAGGATGAGCTGTTCAGCAATCCGCGCCATCCCTACACGCAGGCGCTGCTCGCCTCGGTGCCGATTGCCAATCCGCTGGCCAAGAAGCTCGCGCCGCTGGTCGACGGCGACGTGCCGAGCCCGGTCAATCCGCCGCCCGGCTGCGCGTTTCACACCCGCTGCCGGTTTGCGATGGAGCGATGCAGGACGGAGCGGCCGGTGCTGATGGATGCAGGCGACGCGCACCAGGTGGCGTGCTTGTTGAACGAAGGTACGGGAAAGCCAGCTTCGGTGCCGTAGGGTGGGCAAAGCCGAGCGTGCCCACGATCCCGCAATCGTAGAAAGATGTGGGCACGGCGCTTTGCGCCTTTGCCCACCCTACGAGACTGGATTCGCCGCGCTACCGATCTCCGCGATGATCCTGCCTGTCGTCACCTGCTCGCCCTCGACCACGTCGATGGCCGCGACAACACCATCGATGCCGGCCTTGTGGACGTGCTCCATCTTCATCGCTTCCAGCGTCAGCACCGGCTGGCCTGATGTGACGCGGTCACCCGGCTTGACCAGGACGGCAACGACGCGGCCGTTCATCGCGGCGCGGACTTTGCCATCGCCGCCATTGGTTGCCGCAGCCCTGGGGGCCGCGAGGGTGAGATCGGTGACCGCAACCGGGATGCCGCGGCGCTGGAGGTGCAACCGGTCGCCCTCGCGCAGGAATCTTGCGCTGTCCGTCACACCATCGTGACGGAAGCGGATTGTGTCGGCATCGAGCTGCTCGATCTCGAACTTGTCCTGGCGACCATTGGAGACAACGATGTAGCTGCCATCGCGCTCGCGGGTGACCTCGAGCTCATGCGCGTGACCGGCGGTCTCGATCTTTGCGGGCAGAGGAAACGTCGCTGACAGGCTGCGGCCGCGTCGCCATGCCTTCGCGCGCGGATTGGTGACATAGAGCAGCAGGCCCGCCAGTGCCGTGTTGAATGCAGCATTCCCCGACGACGCCAGCAGCTCGTCGCGATGCGCACCGATGAAGGCCGTCGTCGCCTCGCCCCTGGCAAAGCCGGGATGACGCAGGCACGACATCAGGAACGCCTGGTTGGTGGTCACGCCAAGCGCCGTGAGTTGCTCCAGCCCGACGATCAGCCGCCGCCTCGCCTCCTCGCGCGTGGCGCCGTGGCTGATCACCTTGGCGATCATGGAATCGTAGAATGGCGGGATTTCCGTGCCCGATTGCAGCGCGTGCTCGACGCGGATGCCATCAGGCACCTGCCAGCGCGCGATGCGGCCGGATTGCGGCATGAAATCCTGGGCGGCATCTTCCGAGCAGAGCCGCACCTCGATGGCGTGGCCGGAGAATTTGATGTCCTGCTGCTTCACCGGCAACGCCTCGCCACGTGCGACGCGCAATTGCAGCTCGACCAGATCGAGACCGGTGACCGCTTCCGTGACGGGATGCTCGACCTGGAGGCGCGTGTTCATCTCCATGAAATAGAATTCGCCGCTGGCGTCGAGCAGGAATTCCAGCGTTCCGGCGCCCTCATAGCGCAGTGCCTTCACCGCCGCGACCGCCACCTCGCCCATTTTCGCACGCAGCTCGGGTGTCACCGCAGGCGACGGCGCCTCCTCGATGAGCTTCTGATGCCGGCGCTGCACCGAGCAGTCGCGCTCGCCGAGATGGATGGCGTTGCCGTTGATGTCGCCGAACACCTGGATCTCGATGTGGCGGGGATTCTGAATGGCGCGTTCGAGGATGACGGTCGGATCGCCAAACGCCGCTTTCGCTTCCGACCGCGCACTGCGCAGCGCATCGGGGAACGATGCGGCGTCGGTGACGAGCCGCATGCCACGCCCGCCACCGCCCGCGACCGCCTTGATCATCACGGGGAAGCCGATGTTCTTGGCCGCCGCGAGCATCACGTCGTCACCCTGCTCAGCGCCCTGATAGCCGGGCACGACGGGCACGCCGGCCTTTTTCATGATCTCCTTGGCACCGGCCTTGTTGCCCATCGCCTCGATCGCCTGCGGCGACGGGCCGATGAAGACGAGACCGGCATCCTTGCAGCCTCTCGCAAACGCCTCGTTCTCGGCGAGGAAGCCGTAGCCGGGATGCACGGCATCCGCGCCACTGGCCCTGGCCGCGGCAATGATCGCGGGGATGTTGAGATAGGATTGCGCCGGCAAGGCCTCGCCGATCCGCACGGCTTGATCGGCCTGCCTCACATGCGGCGCATCGCGATCTGCATCCGAATAGACCGCAACGACGCCGAGGCCAAGCTGCCGCGCGCTGCGCATGATGCGCAGTGCGATCTCGCCACGGTTCGCGATCAAGACCTTGACGAACGGCCGGTGCTGCACTGATCCGTTCCTCATGGGCGGGCCACCGAGAATTGCATGCGCTGGGGCGTGCGGGCATCGCCCTCGCGGCAGATCGCGAGCACCTCGGAAAGGACCGCGCGGGTATCGCGCGGATCGATCACGCCGTCGTCGAGCACACGGGCGCTGGTTGCGAACACGTCCATCTGGCCGTCGAACACGCCAACGATCTGTGCCTTCATGGCATCGAGCTTTTCTTTCTCGACCGGCTTGCCGCGGCGCGCGGCGGCCGCCTCGGTCACGATCGCCATGGTCTCGGCGGCCTGCTCGCCGCCCATCACCGCGGTCTTGGCGTTGGGCCAGGAGAAGCAGAAGCGCGGATGGAAGCCGCGCCCGCACATGCCGTAATTGCCGGCGCCGAACGAGGCGCCGCAATAGATGGTGATCTGCGGCACGGTCGCCGAGGTTACCGCCTGGATCATCTTGGAGCCGTGCTTGATCATGCCGGCCTCTTCATAGGCCTTGCCAACCATGTAGCCGGTGGTGTTGTTGAGATAGAGGATCGGCGTGCGGGTCTGGCAGCAGGCCTGGATGAAATGCGTCGCCTTGTTGGCGCCGGCAGGATCGAGCGGGCCGTTGTTGGTGATGATGCCGATCGCCTGGCCCTCGATGCGGGCATGGCCGCAGACGGTGGCCGGGCCGTAATTCGGCGCCATCTCGGTGAAGTCGGAATCGTCGATGATGCGGGCGATCACCTGCTTCATGTCGACCGGGCGCTTGTGGTCCATCGGCATGATGCCGAGCAGTTCGTCCTGCTCGTAGCGCGGCGGCTTGAACTCTTGAGCCGCCCTGCCCGGCCGCTCCCATTGCAACGCCGCCATGATCTCGCGGGCGATGCGCAAGCCATCGCGGTCGTCCTCGGCGAGATAGTCGCCAAGACCAGAAACCTGCGTGTGCATCTCGGCACCGCCAAGCTCTTCTTCCGTCGCGATCTCGCCGGTCGCGGCCTTCAGCAGCGGCGGCCCGGCGAGAAAGGCGCGGGTGCGGCCGCGGACCATGACGATGTAATCGGACAGGCCGGTCTGATAGGCACCGCCAGCGGTGGACGAGCCATGCGTCACGGTGACGACCGGAAGGCCCGCTGCCGAGAGCCGCGCGAGATTGCGAAAGATGTTGCCGCCGCGGACAAAGTCCTCGACCCGGTAGCGCAGGAGATTTGCGCCGGCGCTTTCGACGAGCTGGACGTAAGGCAGTTTGTTCTCCAGCGCGAGCTCCTGCACGCGCAGCATCTTGTCGAGGCCGAAGGGCTGAAGCGCACCGGCATCGATGCCGGAATCGCTGGCGCTGACCATGCAGCGGATGCCCGAGACGAAGCCGATGCCGGCGATGACGCCGCCGCCGGGCACGCTCTTCGCAGCATCCGGCACGTCGAACATGTAGCCGGCGAGCGTCGACAGCTCGATGAAGGGCGCGCCGGGATCGAGCACCAAGGCGACGCGCTCGCGCGGCAAGAGCTGGCCACGCTTGTGGAAGCGGTCCTTTGCTGCGGCCGACGCGGCACGCGTGCGCTCTTCCAGCGCGCGCATGCGGTCGATCAGCGCGAGCATGCCGTCGCGGTTGGCATGGTAGGCGGCGCTGCCGGGGGAGATGGTGTTTTCGATGGTGGACATGATTCTATCCTACCGTCATTGCGAGGAGCGAAGCGACGAAGCAATCCAGTCTGTTTCCGCGCATGCACTCTGGATTGCTTCGCTTCGCTCGCAATGACGGCTGAGGCTACCTTCAGCGATTCGTCCCAAAGATCTTCCGCGCCTCGGCCGGTGACGCGATGTCGCGGCCGGCGCGGCGGGCGCAGGCCGCGATGGCTTCGATCAGCTGACCGTTCGAGGTCACCTTCCTGCCGTCGGCGAGATAGAACGTATCCTCCAATCCGGTGCGCAAGTGGCCTCCGAGGTCGGCGCAACGCTGGTGCAGTGGCCAGATCTCTTCGCGGCCGATGGCCGTGACCTGCCAATGCGCCTCTGGGCGCTTCAGCTTGAGCAGGATCGGCAGCAGTTCCGGATCCGATGGCATTCCTGACGCGACGCCCATCACAAAGTTATATTCGAGCGGACCCTTGTACATGCCAACCTGGTGATACATGCCGACGCAGCGGACGATGCCGACGTCGAAACATTCGAACTCGGGGATGGTGCCGACCGCATTCATGACGTCGAGATAATCCTTCACTTTCTCGACCGCGTTGTCGAACATCATGGGCGGCCAGGCCCAGCTGTTGTCGGCCTTCACCTTCAGATAATTCAGCGAGCCTGCATTGCAGGCGGCGATCTCCGGCCTGGTCTCGCGGATGCAGTCGAGTGCGCCCGAATAGTTCGGCCCTGAGACGCCCGAGGTGTGGTTGATGATGACGCCGGGGCAGGCTTCGCGGATCGCCTGCTGGATCTCCCTGCTGACGCTGACGTCCCAGGACGGCAGATGCCCCTTGTTCGGCGCCTGCTGGCGCAGATGGATGTGCATGATGGACGCGCCGGCATCGAACGCAGCCCTGGCCTCGCGCGCCATCTGCTCTGGCGTCACCGGCACGTTGTGCTGCCTGGGATCGGTGAGCACGCCGTTCAGGGCGCAGGTGATGACGGCCTTGTCGCTCATATCACTGATGTCTCGCAACGCTGGGAATTCAACGCCTGCGATCATCTGATGCTGGGCATCCGGCTTCTTGCGCGGAGAAGCTGGAAAAGCAAGGAGGTGCCGTAGGGTGGCCGAAGGCGTCACCCACCAAGGTCTATCTCCGCGGATGCATAAATGGTGGATTACGCCTTCGGCTAATCCACCCTACGAAGTGATCAGCCCGCCTCCGCGAGCTCCCTCACCGTCTCGGTGCTGCGATAAATCGCAAGATCCCGCGAACCGACGAAGATCGCGCGCGGCTTCAAGCCATAGAAGCGGCGGATCGAGTGGCTGAAATGCGTTGAGTCGGGATAGCCGATGTCCTGCGCGAGATGGGCGAGGTTGAGGTTCTGGTTGGCGAAGTGCAGCAGATGCCGCGCGCGCTTCCAGGCGCGGAAGGAGCGGAACGAGATGCCGGTCTCTTCCTTGAACAGATGCAGGAAGCGCGAGGCGGACAGACCTGCTTCCGCCGCGCACGTATCCGCTGTCACCGGCTCACCCGAGAAGCGCCCGATGCGGGCGACTGCACGCACCACCCTGGGGTCGAGCACGCGGCGCGGCAACGCTTCGCCAAAACACATCTCGTCGAATTCGGCGGTGGTGATGTCGCCGTAGCGGCGCTGGCGCAGCAGCGCGTAGGCGGCGAGGATCTTTCGGGCATAGGCCGCGCGGTCGGATCCCATCAGCCGCTGCGCCAGATCTTCCAGCACGCCATCCGGCACGCTTTCCGGCTCCAGCGTCACGCTGATCGCAGTACGGTAGTCGCTGGCAATGGAGTGCCGCTGGTTCGGCAGGGTGACGAACAGCTCGCCGGTGGCGAGCACGTCGTCGATGGTCATATACAGGCTGCCCTTTACCGCGACATAGACGTGGCAGCAGCCGGGGGTTCGCTTGCGGGGCCGGCCGAGCAGGCCGGCATAGAAGACCCGCTCCGGCGTGATCAGCATCAAATGGTCGGATTCGCGACCCATGTCTTCCATTTGGGGTATCCTCCTCGCGCGGCTCTTAGGCCGCTGCGGAACAGAGTCACCTTAGCGGAAATCTGGGCGCTGTCACGGCGGGATAGCGCTGTCATCGACACAAGGCCCGTCGTTCCGGGGCGGTCCTCGAGGACCGAACCCGGAACCCCGAGATTCCGGGTTCGATGCTTCGCACCGTCCCGGAATGACAGCTTCCCTTACGCCCTCACCCTTGGCGCAACATTCTGTTCGGCGCCGGCCTTCTGCTCCGCAGCAACCGCGCGCTTGAAACCGTCGCGCTGCTGCAGGCGTGCCCAATAGGCCGCGACATTCGGGCCGAAATCCTTGGCAAGGCCGATGTTGTCGGCAAGGCGGAGCGCGTAACCGATGACAATATCAGCGGTTGTGAAGCGACCCGCGCACAAGGCCTCCGTCTTGGCGGTCGCCGCCTCGACCGCGCGCAGCCGTCCCAAAAACCACTTGGCATAGTCGGTGGCGACCTGCGGATTGCGGCGCTCTTCCGGCTCGAGCTGAGTGTAGCGAAGCACCAGCGTCTGCGGGAAGGTTAACGTGGCGTCGCTGAAATACATCCAGTTCAGGAAGGCGCCATAGGCGGGATCCTCCGGGCCGACCATCAGCGGCGTCGGGCCGTATTTGATGCCGAGATAATGGCAGATGCCGGAGGATTCCGTCATCCTGGTCTGGCCGTCGATCAGATACGGAATGGTGCCGAGCGGATTCAGCGCGAGATAATCCTTGGCGAAGACGCGCGGCGGGAACGGCAGCATCTTCAATTCATAAGGCAGCCCCATCTCCTCCAGCATCCAGAGCGGACGGAACGAGCGCGCGGCCTCGCAGTGATAGAGCGTGATCATCAGGCGTTTCCTCTACTTCTTCCCCTGTCATTCCGGGGCGCGCGAAGCGCGATCCCGGAATCTATTCCTCTGCGGAGATTGGCGCCCGATCGATTCCGGACTCGACGCTTCGCGTCGCCCCGGAATGACGGTGTCCATCACAATCCCATCTGCCTTGACGCCAGATCCTTCATGATCTCCTCGGTGCCGCCGCCGATGGCGTTGACCTTGACTTCGCGGTAGATGCGCTCGGCCTTGATGCCGCGCATGAAGCCGGCGCCGCCGAAGATCTGTACGGCTTCCGAGGCGCAGAACGCCATGGTCTGCGTCGCCTGGTTCTTCATCATGCAGATTTCAGCGACCGGGCTCTCGCCTTGCTCCAATCGCCAGGCCAACATCTCGAGCATTGCTTGCGAGGCTGCGACCTTCTGCGCCATGTCGACGATCTTGTGCCTGATGACCTGGTGCTGGGCAAGTGGCTTGCCAAAGGTCTTGCGCTCCTTGGCGTAAACGATGGCTTCATCGAGGCAGACCCGCGCGAAGGCGGTGCAACTCGCCGCCATGCCCATCCGCTCGCTGTTGAAATTCTGCATGATGATCTTGAAGCCGTGCCCCTCCTCGCCGATCAGGTTTTCCGCCGGCACGCGGCAATCATCGAAATGCAGCGTCGCAGTGTCGGAGGCCCACCAGCCCATTTTCTTCAGCCTGGTGCGGGACAGGCCCGGCGTATCGCCCTCGATCAGGAGCAGGCTGACGCCGCCGGCGCCCTCGCCGCCGGTACGCACCGCAACGGTCAGATAATCGGCGCGGACGCCCGAGGTGATGAAGGTCTTTTCGCCGCTCACGACGTAGTGGTCGCCGTCGCGCCGCGCCCTGGTGCGGAGGTTCGCGACATCTGAGCCGCCGCCCGGCTCGGTGATCGCGAGCGCGGAGATCTTCTCGCCCGACAGCACCTGCGGCAGCACGCGTGCCTTGATCTCTGGCCGCGCCGCGCGGGCGATCGGCGGCGAGCCGATGGTGTGGCTCATCAGGCTGGCGCTGACGCCGCCGGCGCCGGCGCGCGCCAGCTCCTGGCTCGCCACGATCTTCATGAACTGGTCGGCGGCGATCCCGCCATATTCCTCGGGAAATCCGAGCCCCAACAGCCCGATCTCAGCTGCCTTGCGATAGAGCGCGCGCGGGAATTCGCCGGCCTCGTCCCATTCATGGGCGAACGGGGCGATCTCCCTGTCGACGAAGCGGCGCATCATTTCGCGAAAGGCGTCGTGCTCGGCGGTATAGAATGGGCTCTTCATTGCGATATTGCTTTCGACGACTCCTGCCGTTCCACCATGGCTGGAACACCGGCGGCCCACTTGCGCGGAGTGGCTGGATTCGCCGAGCCGCTTGGCGGCAAGCCGTGAGCTAGCAACTCAACGCAAGACGATTTTCACCCGTCGCAGGCCAACTCCAAATCAAAAAAGACTGCTGCACAAACTCCGGCTGGCCTCCCAGGGCCATGCCGGGCATGGTGCACAGCAATAAGAATCCAGACGACACAGGACCGCCGAGGGAGGGAGTGTTGGCCGTTCGTTATTACGATTGGATCGCTCATCACGCCCGCCGCGCGCCTTCCAAGGTCGCGGCCATCGATCTCGCAAGCGGGCGCCGCTTCAGCTATTCGGAGTTCAACGCCCGCATCTCGCGCCTGGCTTCGTTCTTGCGTCACTCGCTGAAGGTCTCGCGCGGCGACCGTGTCGCCGTGCTGGCGCCGAACACCACCGATATGCTGGACGTGCAGTTCGCCTGCGGACGGCTCGGCGCCGTCCTCGTGCCGCTGAACATCCGCCTCACCGTTCCCGAGCTTCAGTTCATCACCGGCGATTGCGCGCCTGACGTGATGATCTACGACACCGAACTGGCCGAGACAGCGCTCGCCGTCGCAAAGCTCTGCAACGTCGCGACCAGCGTGCCGCTCGGCTCCGGCGGAGCCTATGAAGCCGGCATCGCCGCGGCCAAGCCGCTCGACCGCACCGAGGAGGTCACGCTCGATGATGTCTCGACCATCATGTACACGTCGGGCACCACTGGTCACCCCAAGGGCGCGACCATCACGCATGGCATGACGTTCTGGAATTGCGTCAATCTCGGGGGCCCCGCCTGTATCGGACCATCCTCGGTGGCTCTTACCGTGCTGCCGATGTTCCACACCGGCGGACTGAATTGCTACACCAATCCCGTGCTGCATGCCGGCGGCACCGTGATCATCATGCGCGCCTTCGATCCCACCGAGGCGCTCGGCCTGATCAACGATCCCGCACACGGCATCAACGCGTTCTTCGGCGTGCCAGCGATCTACCAGTTCATGGCGCAGCATCCGGCCTTCGCGACGACCGATCTCTCCAGGCTGATCGTTTGTGGTGTCGGCGGCTCACCGATACCGATGCCGCTGCTGAAGGCATGGGAGGCGCGCGGCGTGGCGCTCCAGCAGGGCTACGGCATGACCGAGACCTCACCGGCCGTGCTGGTGCTGGACCGCGAGGACGCGGCGCGCAAGGCCGGCTCCGCCGGCAAGCCAGTGCTGCACACGGAAGTGCGCATCGTGCGCCCCGACGGCAGCGATGCCGATGTCGGCGAGCTCGGTGAGCTCTGGGTCAAGGGACCGAACATCACGCCGGGCTACTGGAACAGGCCCGAGGCCAACAAGACGTCGTTCACCGACGGCTGGCTGCACACCGGCGATGCCACGCGCGTCGACGAGGAAGGTTTCTACTACATCGTCGATCGCTGGAAGGACATGTACATCTCCGGCGGCGAGAACGTCTATCCGGCCGAGGTCGAGAACGTTCTGCATCAGATCGCGGCGGTCGCGGAAGCCGCGGTGATCGGCATTCCTGACGCGCAATGGGGCGAGGTGGGCCTTGCGATCGTTGCAGTGAAGCAAGGCCAACAGCTGACAGAGGCCGATGTCTTCGCGCATTGCGCGGCCAACCTGGCGCGCTTCAAATGCCCGCGCCAGGTCCGCTTCGTCGATGCCCTGCCGCGCAACGCCACCGGCAAGATCCACAAGCCGACCCTGCGCAAGGAATTCTCGGTGGCTTCGGAGGTCGACAAGAAAGTCGCCAAGGCCTGATCAAGGCGCTCCTCGCGATTCCGCGCCGATCGAGCAGCTGAAGATGTGGGGTTCAAGGCTGTTTAACCTCGATGCCAACGACAGGCAGGCCGAGACGACGCGCATCGCCGATACCTCTGAACTCGGGGCAGGCCCAGGCCAGGATGGCGATGCCTGATTGCGGCAGGTCGAGGCTCAACATGTAACGGTCCACGCCGACCTCGATCGCGGCGCGATCGAGAGCTGCGCCGTCGAGATAGAATTGCGCACCGATCTGGTCGAGCGGCTCACGCAGGGCGGGACTGCGGATGCAGATCGTGCTGCGTCCCGGCGCGCCCTTGATCCGAACGGCTGCCTGCGGCTCGCTCCAGCGAAAAGCATGGCCGGCAGCCGATTCCGGCTCGTGAAAGCCGAGCTGCGCGAGGACCTGATCGCCAAGCAGCTTCTTCGCCGATCTGGTGTGACCGCGAACACGACGGATAGATGCGAGCCGCTGAAGGTGGATCAGCGATGCGATGTAGAGCTTCATCCACCGCGCAATGGCATCGCGCGAGCCGAATGGAGCCAGCGCTGACAGCACCAGGCGCGCATGAGCGGTGGCAAGGAAAGCCGTGACGCGCGCACGGAGATCACCGAACAGCGCCGGCCCGCTCCAGCGCCACAGTGCACGCAGTTCCTCGTCGGGCCATTTCCGACCGAGACGCGGCAGGCTGTAACGCAGCAGCGCGTTCAATGCATTGAACGCAAGCGGACGATCCAAATCGTCCCGGTCTTTCCATTCAAAGGGAATTTCGATCAGCTCGCTGCCCGGATCGCGCCGATCCCCGCTGAGAAATCGGCTCTCGCCCTGGACGAAATCGAGCGTGAACGTCTTCAGCTCACCGATCCGGCCGATATAATAGTGGTGGAAGCGCGCTTGCTCGAGATAGCCGATGGCGTAGCCTCGCGCATGGTAAGCGGCGGCGAGCACCCATTCGGCGAAATGACCGAGCTCTTCGCGCAGGCCCCCGCACTCCCGATAGACGTCGCGCCGCGTTACGAAGCACTGGTCGAGCACCTTGCGCCAGGGATGCTGCTTCATGCCGAACTCGATGTCGGCCTGGTACATCGCGGCCTCCGCCGCGGACAGGCGGTTGTGGCAGATCGGGACCGAGCGGCAGGAAAATCCGGCCCAGTCGGGATGATCTTCGATTGCGCGGATGCAGAGCGCGATCACGTCGGGCTCGGGCCAGCAATGCGATTCCGTGAAGAACAAATAGCGGCCGCGAGCCCTGGCGGCGCCGGCCGCGCAAAGCCCGATATCGTGCACGGAATCCGCGAATTCGAGCCGGGCCTGGCCTGCGGCAAGCGCGTTCAGCTCCGCATGCGCCGTGAAGTCAGGTGGAATGACCAGAATGATCTCGTAGAGAGACCTGTCCGCCGTCTGTGACGTCCAGCCGAGCCAGGACTGCTCCCACTGCCCGCGGTGAAATTCGAGCGGGATGATGACCGAGAACAGTGGGCACGCGACGTCCGATGTTACGGCCACGTCCTATACCGACAATAACAGCGCGAATGACTCCTCCACCGTGCGGCGCAGGTGGCTCAGATACAGCGCATGGTTGGCGTGGTCAGGCATGATCCGTCCGAGCGCCGGCTCCTTGACGTTGTTAATCGGAACATAGGCGATTGGCGCCGCGACCGGCATCAGCTGGGAGCCGGCGCCGGCACGCAGCGTCGAAATGATGCCGTACATCGCACCTGTTACGGTCGGCCGCGACACAGTGATGACGCGATGCTGCCCGTGCTTGTTGATGACGAGATAGATGAAGCCGGATTGATGCGGCACCGCAACTTCGCCGGTGTGCTCATAGGCGGCATCGGTTCGCTCGCCCTCGCGGAAGACCAGCGAGGACACTTTCGGCTCCCAGGCGATTTCGGTGCGATAGGCGAAGATCGCATCCCTGTCGCCAAAGGATGGCCGCAGGGTGAGGTAGACACCCTCGATCCAGGTCACCGCACGATGCGAATAGGAGCCGAGGCCGTCGGGTGCGACGTCGCTGCTCCCCGCGGGCGCCGGCGTGGCGGTGCTCTTTCGCAGCGACACGCCCAGGGCCTGCTCCAGCCGGACCGTGGTCGCCAGCGTGAACGGGCGCCGGCCGCCAAGCGCCTTTTCCAGGGTCGACAGGCTGAGCTTGGCCTGCTCGGCCAGTGCCTGCCGCGAGATCCGGCGCCTGGCGATTTCCTCGCGGATCATCTCCGCGACCTCGCGGCTTTGCTCGTCCGAAAGCTGCTTGTCGGAGAGCTTGTCTTGCGTCTGCATCGTTAACCCCGCTCCACGGCGTCCAGTCTAGCAGGGCGGACAAGTCAGCACAAAACCGGACATCGCCGCCAAACGGCTGATGGCTCCGACCGGCCGTGGCGGAACATTACCGATCATTCTGCTCGCGAAATCAGGCCCTCCCGACGGATGCTCGGCGGCATCGAACATGCTTCGGGAGCAGGCCAAATGGACTATTACGACACGGTCGAAAGCGACGAACACCCTGACGAAAATCCGTGGCTCGGCAGGCTGATCAAGGTCGGGCTGTTCCTTCTGGCGCAAAGCATCGCCGTGCTCCTGGTCAGTTTCGTGGCCCTGCTGGTGAGCTTCGAGACCTCCTGGTCGGCGACGACGGAGCAGGCCAGCCTGCTCCAGCCCGGCGATGCCAAATCCGGCACCCTGCTCCTGAAGGAGAATGGCGCCACGACCGAAGCCATCCGGCTCGGGATCGACGTCGACATCACGGTCTCAGGCCCGACGCTGCGCACGCGCGTCACCCAGGCCTTCCGCAACCCGACCAGGGACTGGGCCGAGGCGACCTATGTCTATCCGCTGGGTGCCGACGGCGCCGTCGACACGCTGAAGATGGTGGTCGGTGACCGCGTCATTGTCGGCGATATCAGGGAACGCCAGCAGGCCCGCGTGATCTACGAGGAAGCGCGCCGCACCGGGCAGAAGGCCGCGCTCACCGAGCAGCAGAGGCCCAACATCTTCACCAATTCGGTGGCCAATATCGGTCCCGGCGAAACCGTGCTGGTGCAGATCGAATATCAGGAGCCCGTGCATCAATCCGGCAACGAATATTCGCTGCGCATTCCGCTCGTGGTCGGGCCCCGCTATCATCCGGCGCCGATCGTGCAGAGCGTCGATTTCCGCAATGACGGCTCCGGCTGGGGCGCGACCCGCTCAGAGCCGGCGCCCGATCGTGAGCGCATCTCGTCACCCGTGCTCGATCCCGCCGGGAATGCACCGGTCAATCCGACCAGCATCACGGTGCACCTGAAAGCCGGCTTCGCGCTCGGCGAGGTGAAGAGTCACTTCCACAACGTCAACATCGAAAGTCCTGATGACGCGACGCGCGTCGTGACGCTCGCGGACGGCACTGTCCCCGCCGACCGCGACTTCGAGCTGACCTGGAAGCCGGTCGCTGAAAAAGCACCGTCAGTCGGGCTGTTCCGTGAGCGTGTCGGCGATGCCGACTACCTCCTGGCTTTCGTCAAGCCGCCGGCCGCCGAGCAGACGGTCCACAAGCCGCTGCCGCGTGAAGTGGTGTTCGTGATCGACAATTCCGGTTCGATGGGCGGGACCTCGATCGAGCAGGCCAAGGCAAGTCTGCTTTATGCGCTCGGCCGCCTGCAGCCGAGCGATCGCTTCAACGTGATCCGCTTCGACGACACCATGGACGTGCTGTTTCCGGCCTCGGTTGCGGCCGATGCCGCGCATGTCGGTGAAGCGACCTCCTTCGTCAGCGCCTTGCAGGCGCGCGGCGGCACCGAGATGGTGCCGGCGATGCGCGCCGCGCTGACCGACAGGATCGCCGACACCAGCATGGTTCGCCAAATCGTGTTCCTGACGGACGGCGCGATCGGCAACGAGCAGCAATTGTTCGAGACCATCACGGCGATGCGTGGCCGCTCGCGCATCTTCATGGTCGGCATCGGCTCCGCGCCCAACACCTATCTGATGACGCGTGCTTCCGAGCTCGGCCGCGGGACCTTCACCCATATCGGGTCCGTCGATCAGGTCGAGGAGCGTATGCGCGGCCTGTTTGCCAAGCTGGAGAACCCTGCCGTGACCGGTCTCACCGCGAAGTTTTCCGATGCCAAGGCCGACGTCACGCCGGCAATCCTCCCGGACGTCTATCGCGACGAGCCCTTGGTGCTTGCAGCGAAGCTCGACAAGCTCGCGGGCTCGCTGGAGCTCAAGGGTCATGTCGGCGATCGTCCGTGGTCGGTGACGCTGTCCTTGAAAAATGCCGCTGAGGGCAAGGGCCTGTCGAAGCTTTGGGCCAGGCGCAAGATCGGCGATGCGGAAGTGGCGCGAACGCTCCGCGAGATGACGCCGGAGGACACGGACAAGACGGTCCTTGCGCTGGCACTCGACCACCAGATCGTCACGCGGCTGACCAGTCTCGTCGCCGTCGACAAGACGCCGAGCCGTCCCGAAGGCACGCCGCTCAAGCTCAGCGAGCTTCCGATCAACCTGCCGGCGGGCTGGGATTTCACGAAGGTGTTCGGTGAACGGCCGCAGCAGACCCCGGCACATCTGCGCGAGCGCCGCGCCGATGCGGGCCAGCCCGCGGCAAGACGGCCAGCACCTGTCACCTCGGATACGATCCGCCTGCCCAAAACTGCGACCTCTGCAGAACTGAAGATGATCGCAGGCCTGATCCTGATCGTGCTCGCCCTGATCCTGCTCGTGTTCAAGCGGCGTCAGACCTTGCTCACTGACGCCGCTTGAGAGAGGAGCCCCCCGAACTCCTCTTGCTCGGCGCGCGCGGCTGCCCGTCCCGAAACCAACGGCCGCGCGCGCCTTTTTCTTGGAATGACGAACAAGAGATACGCCATGCCCCGCCTCATCTCGCCTCTGGACTTGGCGCTCGTCCTGGCGCTGGCCCTGGCGCTGGCCGGATCAATCCTGTTCGGTGACGGCGCCTACATCCACGCCAAGGCGTGGCTCGCCCAGGTGCTGCTGGAGCATGCGTTCGAACGGAGCATTGCGACCGGCCAGCCGGTCAAGCCATGGTCCTGGGCCGACACCTGGCCGGTGGCGCGGATCGAGGTCAAGCGGATCGGCGCCAGCGCGATCGCGCTGGAAGGCACGAGCGGCCAGGCGCTCGCCTTTGGGCCCGGCCACGTCCACCGCACGGTTGACGCCGGCGAGCGCGGGGTTGCCGTCTATGCGGCACATCGCGATACACATTTCCGCTTCCTGCGAAACGTCGTCATCGG
This sequence comes from Bradyrhizobium sp. BLXBL-03, assembly GCF_051853015.1. Taxonomy (NCBI): domain Bacteria; kingdom Pseudomonadati; phylum Pseudomonadota; class Alphaproteobacteria; order Hyphomicrobiales; family Nitrobacteraceae; genus Bradyrhizobium; species Bradyrhizobium sp. BLXBL-03. The sequence continues at coordinate 8,191,538 of NZ_CP182470.1, forward strand.
TGATGTGATCGACGTCACACGCAGTGACGGTAACCGTTTTCGTTATCGGGTGGATTCCTCGACGATCGTCTATTTCGACGCGTCTCACATCGATCCCGAAACTCAAGGTTCAGAGCTTGTCCTTGCGACTTGCTGGCCGTTCGACGCTCTCACCTCCGGCCCGGAGCGCTACCTGCTGCGTGCGACCTTGGTGGATGATCGTGAATAGCCGTTCGCAATTGCGGAGTTTGGGATTGATCTCGGGCTCGCAGGGCTGACGTCCGCAACAGCGACGTCGTCAGCCGCTGAACTGGCGCTGCCGTCAGTAGACCTATAAGAAGGCCTGCGGATCTTTGTGGCGGAGCCGGGGGGGAACACGGGGTAGATGGACGAAGACTTCAGGCAGGGTCTCGAATACCGATTGGAACAGCTGGAAAACCGCGTCGCGCTGTTGGAGCGGAACCTGAATCTCGTTGCGGCCGGTCAGAGACGGGCCTCGTTCCGCGGTCTATGGCGGCGTCCGCCAATGTGGACCTTCGAGCAACATCTGCCGCGCCTGCTCAACCTCAACGCGTTCAAGTCCCCGCCTGCGATCCCTGCGAACGCACCGCGGATCGCGATGGTCACGCCAAGCTACAACCATGCGGATTATATCGGCGCCACGATCGACAGCATCGTCGGCCAGGCTTACCCGAATCTCTATTATCACGTGCAGGACGGCGCCTCGATCGACGGCACGGTCGATCTCCTGAAGAGCCGCGGCAACAGCATCAGCTGGAGAAGCGAGCCGGACAACGGCCAATCCAACGCCATCAATCTCGGTTTTGCCGGCGTCGAATGCGAGATCATGGCCTATCTCAACAGCGACGACATGCTGCTGCCTGGGACGCTCGCTCATGTCGTCGACTATTTCATGTCGCATCCCGATGTCGACATTGTCTACGGCAACCGCATCTTCATCAATCGTGATGGGCTTGAGGTTGGACGCGCGGTGCTGCCTCGCCACGATGACAAGACGCTACAATATGCCGACTACATTCCGCAGGAGACGATGTTCTGGCGCAAGCGCGTGTGGGACAAGATCGGTCCAATCGACGAAAGTTTCCATTTCGCGATGGACTGGGATTTCATCCTGCGGGCACAGGCCGCCGGATTCAAGTTCGTACGCCTGCCGCGGTTTCTTTCCTGCTTCCGGATCCATGACGCACAGAAGACGACGGCAACCTACGCAATCGGTGTCAAGGAGATGGGCATCCTGCGGCGTCGCGTCCTCGGATTCGATCCGACGCAGATGCAGATAAGGCGCGCCATTGCGCCCTATCTGCTGCGGCAGCTGGCCTATCACTACAGCTACAGATTGGGCCTGCTGCGCTACTGAGAACGGCGCGGTTAGGTGCGATCCGCCGCGCATTCCGCCACGCGGCATGCAGCGCTGCCGGTTGCCACTCCTGTCAACTCACCCTACGATCAGCTGACGCGCCGCCAAGAAGAACAACAGGTGAGGTCACGCCATGGAAGCTCAGGTCTCAGTCGCGTCGGTTCCTGGCCGTCCATGGTCGCCACCCCCCGATGCCGCCGACATCGTCAAGCGCATCCACGCCATGCTGCATCCACACAACATCGTGCTGGTGGGTGCGACCGATAAGCCGGGCAATTACGCCGAGCGCATCTGGAACAATCTGGTCAAATACGGCTTCGAGGGCGGGCTCTACCCTGTCAACGCCAAGCGCGAGAGCATCTGGGGCGTCACGTGCTACAAGGACTTTGCGAGCCTCCCGGAAAAGCCCGACCATGTTCTCGTGCTGGTGCCCGCACGCTTTGCCGTGCAGGTGATCCGCGACGCCGCCGCTGCCGGCGCGCGGTCCGCGACCATCGTCACCTCGGGTTTCAGCGAATTGCAGGATGAGGAGAGCCAGAGGCTCGCCGCCGAGCTGCAACAAGCGGTGCGCGAGACGGGGCTCGCCGTCACCGGTCCGAACTGCCTCGGCAATTTGAGCGCCGGCGAAAAGCTCTTCACCAATATCGACGACCGAACGGTCACCATGGAACAGGGCGCGGTGGCGATCGCCGGGCAGTCGGGCGCCATCGTCATGGCAATCAGGCAGGCGCTGGAAGATCGCGGCGTCGGTGTCGGCTACATGGTGACAACGGGGAACGAGACCGGGCTCGAGACACCGGACCTGATGCGCTATTTCGCCGAGGATCCGACTATCAAGGTGATCGTGGTCTATCTCGAGGGCGTGCGCAATACCAGAGCGTTTCGCGATGCCTGCAAGGCCGCGCGCGCCGCCAGCAAGCCGGTCATCGCGCTCAAGCTCGGGTCATCGGAGGGCGGCCGCGCCGCGGCGATGGCACACACCGGCGCGCTCGCGGGCTCGATCGAGACATTCGATGCGATTGCAACGCGCGAAGGCGTGATCCGCGTCGCCGGGCTCGACGAGCTGATCGAGACCACCGAATGCTTCGTCCATGCCACCGTGCCCAAGGGCGACCGGCTCGCGGCGGTGACGCTGTCAGGCGGCAAGCGCGGCATGCTGATCGATGCCTTCTTTGCACAAGGCCTGAATTTCGCGCCGCTCAGCCCGCATGTCAGCCGCGAGCTCAGCAAGATGCTCGGACCGGGCTCGATCGTGGGCAATCCGCTCGACGCCGGCTTTGCCGCGGTGGTTGATCCCTCCGTCTACATGAAGTCGATCAAGCTGATGATCGACGATCCCGATATCGACATCGTCATCGTCGACGCCGAGTTTCCAAAGGCGCCGCACGAGCAACGCGAGCGGAACTTGCGCATCGTCAACGAGATGGCAGGCCGGGCCGGAAAGCCCGTGATCTATATCAGCGCGATGTCGATCGGCTTCACCGAGTTCACCAAGGACTTGCGCAAGTCGCTGCCGCATCTGACGGTGATGCAGGGCATGGACCGCGCGGTGACCGCGATCAAATCACTGCTCGCCTATGCGAAACTGCGCAAGGAAGTGCCCGACATCGTCTCGAGCTCGAAGCCGGCGGCACGCGCCTTGCTGGAGAAGACGCTGAAGTCGGCGCACGGCGCCGCGCTCGACGAAGTCGCGTCGAAGAAGCTGCTGAAGGCCTATGGCATCCCGGTCTCGAAGGAGGGAATCGCGCAGACCGCCGCAGAAGCCGCGGACATCGCCAGGCAGATCGGCTTTCCGGTCGTGGCAAAGGTCGTCAGCGCCGAGATCCTGCACAAATCCGACATCGGCGGCGTGGTGCTGAACCTCAACAGCGCGGCCGAGGTGAAGCAGGCGTTCGCTGACATCACCGCGCGGGTGAACAAGCTAAAGGGCAGGCCGAAACTCGACGGCATCCTGATCGCACAGCAGGTCAAGGCCGATCTCGAGCTCGTCGTCGGCGCCTCGCTGGATGCCGAGATGGGCCCCGTCGTGCTGTTCGGCACCGGCGGCATCGATATCGAGCTGATGAAGGACGTGGCGCTATCAGGCGCACCGCTCGACCAGGCCGAGGCGCGGCTTTTGATCGGCCGGACCAAGGCCGGCGTCAAGATGCGCGGCTATCGCGGCAAGCCGGCGCTGCACGAGGCCTCGGCCGTCAAGGCGCTGGTCGGCCTGTCCAATCTGATTGCGGATGCCGGCGACCGGATTGCCTCGATCGACGTCAATCCGTTCCTGATCAATGCCAGAACCGGGGTCGCGGTCGACGCGCTGATCGTGCTGAACAATGCCGCCGCCAAACGCGCAGCTGGGCATTGAATTCGCGTAGGGCGGATTAGCGCCAGCGTAATCCGCCAATTTGCACGCATGTCGGTAGCAGACGGCGGGTTACGCTTCGCTAACCCGCCCTACGTACCATTGCGGCTCCTTCCAACTTCCCCGCTTTGGTCGTAAAATCGCTACCCTAATGGCACGCGCGAGCAATCTTGTGATCGGAACGGCGACGCTGACGGCGATCGCCGTCGCGTTCGGCGGCCTGCTCGGCGTGCAGAAATGGCGCGCCAGCCAGAGCCGCAGCCAACTGCGCGTCGTTTTCGAAGGCGGCTCCGCGAGCGGCCTGCGCCGCGGCGGTCCGGTCAATTTCGACGGCGTGCCCGCCGGCCAGATCCTGTCGATCAAGCTGGAAAGTCCGCGCAAGGTCGTGGCGCTGGTGTCGCTCGACAACACCGCGCCGATCCGCAAGGACACGGTGGCCGGCATCGAGTTCCAGGGCCTCACCGGCGTTGCCGCGGTCTCGCTGATCGGCGGCGCCCCGTCGGCGCCACCGGTGCCGCTGGACTCGGACGGCATCCCCGTGCTGACCGCCGATCTCAGCGACGCTGAATCCATCGTCGACACGCTGCACAGCGTCGACCGCACCATCGTCAGCAACGCACCTGCGATCAAGGACGGCCTGCGCACGTTCGAAAACTACACAGCCGATCTCGGCGCCAAGGGCGAGGAGATCGACGCCGTGATGCTCAAGGTCGACACTGCGTTTGCCGGCTTCGACAGGGCGGTCTCGAAAATCGAGGGTGCGGTGCCGGGTTTCGTCGACGGCAAGGCCGACGAGCTATTCGAAAAGGTGAAGGGGCTGCACGAGCTCGCCGACACCATGAAGAAGAAATCGGCAAGCTTCCTCGAGGAGACCCGTCGCTCGCTGCTCGACGTCAGCGAAGCCGCCAACAAGATGAGCGGGCTGCCTGCGCCCGCTGCGGCCCCGCGCCCGCCACGCAAACCGGCGCAGCCGAAGCGATAGGTCTACCCCTAATAGTTGCTCGGCGCGGCCTCGTTCGGGATGCCGTCGATTGGGCATTCGGCGGTGCCCGGCGTGGCGCGCGTCATGGCCTCGACCATGTCGCGCGTACCCTCGGGGTCCTTGATCCAGTTCTTGTAGAAATCATACGGGCAGGCCGCGACGCCGCGCGGGCTGTCGCCGGAATTGATCATGCCGGTGTAGCCGCGATGGACCAGCTTGTAGAGATGGTTCTGCGACTGGCCGTTGCGGCGCGCATCGCGGATCAGGTGTTTCGAGAGCTGGGCGTATTGGATGCCGTAATCCTCCTCGCCACACTCGCCGAGCGTACGGCCATCGAAGCCGATGATCGCGGAATGGCCGAAATACGAATACACGCCGTCGAAGCCGGCGGCGTTGGCGACCGCGACATAGACATTGTTGGCCCAGGCCATCGCCTTGGAGATCATGACCTGCTGCTCCTTGGCCGGGTACATGTAGCCCTGGCAGCGCACGATCAGCTCGGCGCCCTTCATGGCGCAGTCGCGCCAGATCTCCGGATAATTACCGTCGTCGCAAATGATCAGGCTGACCTTGAGGCCTTTCGGGCCTTCGGAGACATAGGTGCAATTGCCGGGATACCAGCCTTCGATCGGCACCCACGGCATGATCTTGCGATATTTCTGCACGATCTCGCCCTTGTCGTTCATCAGGATCAGCGTGTTGTAGGGCGCCTTATGCGGATGCTCCTCGTGGCGCTCGCCGGTCAGCGAGAACACGCCCCACACTTTCGCCCTGCGGCAAGCCTCGGCGAAGATCGCGGTTTCCTCGCCCGGCACCATGGACGCCGTCTCGTACATCTCCTTGGAGTCGTACATGATGCCTTGGGTGGAATACTCAGGAAAGATCACGAGATCCATACCGGGCAGGCCGACCTTCATGCCGACGATCATGTCGGCGATCTTGCGGGCGTTGTCGAGCACCTCGGCCTTGGTGTGCAGGCGGGGCATCTTGTAGTTGACCACTGCGACGCCGACGGTGTCGTTGCTGCTGGAAATATCGCCGTGAAGCATGTTGAGCGCTCCTGTACTTTATTTGATTGATGTTGGCGTGGCGTTAGTGGCTGATCATCCATGGCCGCGCGGTGGGAAAGCCCTTGGCGCCGCTCTTGGTCTTGGTCACCAGCCGCGCCGGCTTCTTGTCCGTGGAGCTCTTGTCCTTCACGGTCCTGCCCGACGAGCAGCAGCCGCAACCGGGGCCATGCGAGGCCTTGTATTGCGCGAGCGTTTGTGGCGCATGCGAGCTGCGCTCGTTGACGGCGTAGGCCTTGCGCTTGTCCGCCGGCATGCAGAAGAAATTCGGCGCGGTCAGGATCACGCGCGGCGCCGATGCCTCGCAATGCGGGCAGTTTTGCGGATCGTCGCACTCCGCCATCGGGCGGAGGTCCTTGAAAGGTCCGCAGTCGTCACAGAGATATTCGTAGACCGGCATCGTGTTGTCCTTCGTGTTCTTTGATCCGCCATCCTGAGGCGCTCTGGATGGGGCGCGTTGCGCCTGATCTAGAGCCTCGAAGGATGTACGGCCGAGATGCAGCCGAGCCGTCGTCCTTCGGGGCTCGCCTTGCCTTGCAAGGCGAGCACCTCAGGATGACGGGGATAGAACGCACGATCATTTGTCCGGCGAGATCGGCATCTTGATATCGCCGGTGATGTGCTTGATCGGGCCCGCCGCCGAAGGCATCACGTCGAAGTCGAAGATCTCGGTCGGCAGCCACAGGGTGGCGCAGGCGTTGGGCACGTCGACCACGCCGGAGATGTGGCCCTGGCACGGCGCGGTGCCGAGGATCGAATAGGCCTGGGCGCCGGAGTAGCCGAACTTCTTCAGATACTCGATGGCGTTGAGACAGGCCTGGCGATAGGCGATGTGGACATCGAGATAATGCTGCTTGCCGGCCTCGTCGACCGAGATGCCTTCGAAGATCAGATAGTCCTTGTAGTTCGGCGTGATCGGCGACGGCTTGAAGATCGGGTTCTTGATGCCGTATTTCGACATGCCGTCCTTGATCACTTCGACCTTCAAATGCAGCCAGCCGGCCATCTCGATCGCACCGCAGAAGGTGATCTCGCCATCACCCTGGCTGAAATGCAGGTCGCCCATCGAAAGACCGGCACCGGGCACGTAGACCGGGAAGTAGATCTTCGAGCCGCGCGAGAGATCCTTGATGTCGCAATTGCCGCCATGCTCGCGCGGCGGCACGGTGCGCGCACCCTCGGCGCCGATCTTGGCCTTGACGTCGCCCTTGGCACGGCCGCCATGGGCGGTCGCCGCGAATGGCGGGTTGGCGAGACCAGGCACGCGAGTCGGGTTGGTCGAGATCAGATCGGCCTCGCGCTTGTTCCAGGTCTCAAGCATCTTCGGATCGGGCAGGCAGCCGATCAGGCCGGGGTGGATGAGCCCTGCGAAATTCACGCCGGGCACGTGGCGCGATGAGGTGTAGAGGCCCTTGATGTCCCAGATCGACTTTTGCGCCAGCGGGAAATGGTCGGTCAGGAAGCCGCCGCCATTCTGCTTGGAGAAGAAGCCGTTGAAGCCCCAGAGACTCTCCTTCATCGGGCCGACGTCGAGCAGGTCAACAACCAGGAGGTCGCCGGGTTCGGCGCCCTTGACGCCGATCGGACCGGACAGGAAGTGCACAATCGACAGGTCGATGTCGCGCACGTCGTCGGCGGAATCGTTGTTCTTGATGAAGCCGCCGGTCCAGTCATAGGTCTCGATGATGAAATCGTCGCCGGGATTGACCCAGGCCACGATCGGGATGTCTGGGTGCCAGCGATTATGCACCATGTCATTTTCGTAAGCCGACTTGGTGAGATCGACCTTGATCAGTGTCTCTGGCATCGAGATGCTCCCCTTTACTACGGTTGGTTAGACGGACAGATATTTCGAGACCTGCGCGGCATCGACGGCATCGCGCGGGTCGTCACGCACGATCTCGCCGTTCTCGATCACCAGCACGCGGTCGGCGATATCGAGCGCGAAGCTCAGGACCTGCTCGGAGACGACGATCGACAGCCCCTTTTCGTCGCGGATGCGTTTCAGCGTCCGCGCCATGTCCTTGATGATCGACGGCTGGATGCCTTCGGTCGGCTCGTCGAGCAGCAGCACCTTCGGCTTGGTCGCGAGCGCCCGCGCAATCGCGAGCTGCTGTTGCTGACCGCCGGAGAGATTGCCGCCGCGGCGGCCCTTCATCTCCAGCAGCACCGGAAACAGCTCATAGATGTCGCCTGGCACTTCCGATCCGCCGGAGACGACGAGGCCGGTCTCGATGTTTTCCTTCACCGTCATGGTGGAGAAGATCATGCGGCCCTGCGGCACGTAGGCGAGGCCCTTGGCGACGCGCTCATAACTCGGCAGACCGCCGAGTTCCGCGCCGTCCATGGTCACCGAGCCGCTTCTGGCCGGCAGGATGCCCATCAGCGATTTCATCAGCGTGGTCTTGCCCATGCCGTTGCGGCCCATGATCGCAACGATCTCGTTGGGCGCGACCTTGACGTTGAGGCCGTGCAGCACCTCGCTCTGGCCGTAGGCGACGTGAAGATCGGAAATTGCCAGCATCGTCGTGCTCCTAGGCTCGGTGTTCCTTCATCTCTCCCCACCGGGGAGAGGTCGCTTCGAAGGCGCGGGTGAGGGGGTGCAGGTCCCTCGAGAGAGCGGAACCCCTCACCCGAATTGCTGCGCAATTCAACCTCTCCCTACGGGAGAGGTGAACCGTCATTGCCGCAACAGACTCGACCAACTTCATCATCGTCAGTGCCCCAAATACACTTCGATGACCTTGGGATCGTTCTGCACTTTCTCCATGGTCCCCTCGGAGAGGATCTGGCCCTGGTGCAGCACGGTGACCTTGTGCGCGATGTCCTCGACGAACTTCATGTCGTGTTCGATCACCAGAACCGAACGGTTCTTGATGATGCGGTTGAGCAGCTCGGCGGTCTTGCCACGCTCGGACACGCTCATGCCGGCGACGGGCTCGTCCAGCATCAAGAGGTCCGGATCCTGAATCAGCAGCATGCCGATCTCGAGCCATTGCTTCTGACCGTGGCTGAGCAGGTCGGCGCTCATGTTCAGCTTGTCCTTCAGGAAGATCATCTCGGCGACCTCGTGGACGCGATCGCGCACGGCGGCATCGCGGGTGAAGGTCAGCGCGCCGAACACCGAGCGTCCACGCGGATAGGAGATCTCCAGATTCTCGAACACGGTGAGATCGTCGTAGATCGACGGGTTCTGGAATTTGCGCCCGACACCGGCCTTGACGATCTCGTTCTCCTTCATCCGCGTCAGCTCCTTGCCGCGGAACTGGATCGAGCCTGAGGTCGCTTTGGTCTTGCCGCAGATCAGGTCGAGCACGGTGGTCTTGCCGGCCCCGTTCGGGCCGATGATGACGCGGATCTCGTTTTCGTCGACATAGAAGGAGAGATCGTTGACTGCCTTGAAGCCGTCGAACGACACGGTGAGAGCTTCAACCGCCAGAAGGAATTCCTTGGGCTGGTGTCCTATGAGCATGATGATCTCCTCACTCTGCCGGGGCGCCGTCGGCGACCGAGCCGTCGGTCCAGCCTTCGGGCTTGGGTTTGCGCGAAGCGATCAAGCGCTCGATGCGTGGCTGCACGTAGTCGCCCCAGATCCCGGCAAGACCGTTCGGGAATGCGAGCACCACGGCAATGAACAGACCGCCGAGACCGAACAGCCACAATTCGGGGAAGGTTTCCGACAGGCTGGTCTTGGCGAAGTTCACCAGCAGCGTGCCGTAGATCGCACCCAGGATCGACAGCCGGCCGCCGACCGCGGTGTAGATCACCATTTCGATCGAGGGCACGATGCCGACGAAGGACGGCGACATGAAGCCGACATTGAGCGCGAACATGGCGCCGCCGACAGCGGCGAACACAGCGGCGATGCAGAAGGCGAAGATCTTGAAATTGGCGACGCTGTAGCCGGAGAACCTGACCCGGTCCTCCTTTTCGCGCATCGCGACCAGAATGCGCCCGAGCTTGGAGTGCCGGACGAACTGCGCGATCAAGATGCAGACGAACAGGCAGCCGACCTCGAAGAAGTACAGCGCGATCTTGGCGTGATCGGGCCGGATGTCCCATCCTTTCAGGGTGCGCAAATCGGTCATGCCGTTGATGCCGCCGGTGTAGCCCTGCTGGCCCACGATCAGGATGGTGAGGATGGCCGCAACCGCCTGGGTGATGATGGCGAAGTAGGTGCCGCCGACGCGGCGCTTGAACATCGCGGTGCCGATGATCAATGCGAAGATGCCGGGCACCAGGACAATGGCCGCGACGGTGAAGGTGAGGCTGTGGAACGGCTTCCAGAAGAACGGCAGCGCGGTCAGCTGATTCCAGTCCATGAAATCAGGGATACCCGGCGTCGACTGGATCTTGGTGTTCTCGACACTCGAGGCTTCGAGCTTGAGGAACATCGCCATGCAGTAGCCGCCGAGCCCGAAGAACACGCCCTGGCCGAGGCTCAAGATGCCGCCATAGCCCCAGCAGATGACAAGGCCCAGCGCAACGAAGGCGTAGGTCAGGTACTTTGCGACCAGGTTGAGCCTGAAGACATCGAGCGTGAGCGGCAACACCGCGACCAGGAACACCGCGAGCACCAGAATTCCGATCAACTCTGATCGATTGAAGAACCTGTTGTCGGTCATTGCATCAGCCTCACATTCTCACTTGCGGACCTTGAGGGCGAACAGCCCCTGCGGCCGCAGCATCAGGATTCCGACAACGGCGAGTAGCGTCAGCACCTTGGCCATCGAGCCCGACATGAAGAACTCGAGGGTCGATTGCGTCTGCGAGATCGAGAAGGCCGAGGCGATGGTGCCGAGCAGGCTGGCGGCGCCGCCGAACACGACGACAAGGAATGTGTCGACGATGTAGAGCTGCCCCGAGGTCGGCCCGGTCGACCCGATCATGGTGAAGGCGCTACCGGCGACGCCCGCGATGCCGCAGCCGAGGCCGAAGGTGTAGCGGTCGACCTTCTCGGTGTTGATGCCGACGGCGCCAGCCATGATGCGGTTCTGCACCACCGCGCGGACCTGGCGGCCCCAGCGCGATTTGAACATGACATAGGCGACCACGATGGTGATCAGCACCGTCAGGCACATGACGAAGACACCGTTGATGGGGACTTCGATGCTGCTGGTCACTTGCAGAGAGCCGAGCATCCATTGCGGCAGCTCGACGCCGACCTCGCGCGCGCCGAAAACGGAGCGATAGGCCTGCTGCAACATCAGGCTGAGCCCCCAGGTCGCCAGCAGCGTGTCGAGCGGACGCTTGTAGAGGTGACGTATCAGCACCCATTCTACCAGCATTCCCAGCGCGCCTGAGGCGAGGAAGGCGAGGATCATGGCGAGGAAGAAGTAGCCGCCGAACAGACCAGGCATGTAGGCCTGGAACAGATTGGAGGTCATCCAGGTGACGTAGGCCCCGAGGATCATGAACTCGCCATGGGCCATGTTGATGACGCCCATCTGGCCGAAGATGATCGCAAGCCCGAGCGCCATCAGCACGTAGACCGAGAACAGGATCAGTCCTGCAAAGCCCTGCATGACGAAGATGGAGCCAAGGTCACCAAGCGAGTAGTCGCCGAACATCAATGTCCTCCGTCAGGGAATAGGGTCCCGCGTCGCGCGCAAATGCGCGACGCGGGGTCTTGGGCATGGACTTGCAATCCACGCCAGGGAGAGGCTTGAGCTTGAGGGGGTTGCGGGAGAGGCCGCGACTTATTGGTAACCCTTCGGGAACGGATCCGGCTCGACGAGATCGGCGGTCTCGTAGATCAGCTCGAACTGGCCATCGAGCTTGGCGCGGCCCACGCGGGTCTTCGACCAGAGGTGATGATTCTCGTGGATGCGGACATAACCTTCCGGCGCGCCCTTGAACTCGACGCCGGGCGAAGCCGCAGCGATCTTGTCGACGTCGAAGGAGCCGGCCTTCTCGACCGTCAACTTCCACAGCCACGGGCCGAGATAGGCAGCCTGGGTGACGTCTCCGATCACGGTCTTTTCGCCCCACATCTTCTTGAACGCCGGCACGAAGGCCTTGTTGTTGGGATTGTCGAGCGACTGGAAGTACTTCATGCAGGCATAGGCGCCCGCGATGTTCTCGCCGCCGATGCCGTCGATTTCGTCCTCGGTGACCGAGATGGTGAGCAGCGGCTGCTTGGCGAGATCGATGCCGGCAGCCTTGAGCTGCTTGTAGAAGGCGACATTGGAGCCGCCGACGACGTCGGTGAAGATCACGTCGGGCTTGGTCAGCTTGATCTTGTTGATGACCGAGTTGAACTGGGTGTTGCCGAGCGGGTAGTACTCCTCGCCGACGACCTTGCCCTTCAGCACGTTCTCGACGTGCTTGCGCGCGATCTTGTTGGAGGTGCGCGGCCAGATGTAGTCGGAGCCGATGAAAAAGAAGGTTTTCGCGCCCTTTTCCTTGGCGATCCAGTTGAGGCCGGCGAGGATCTGCTGGGTCGCTTCCTGGCCGGTGTAGATCACGTTCTTGGACTGCTCGAGGCCTTCATAGAAGGTCGGGTAGTAGAGCATGCCGTTGTACTGCTCGACGACCGGCAGCACCGCCTTGCGCGAGGCCGAGGTCCAGCAACCCATGATCGCCGCAACCTTATCGTTCACGAGCAGCTTCTTCGCCTTCTCGGCGAAGGTCGGCCAGTCGCTGGCGCCGTCTTCCTGGATGAACTTGATCTTGCGTCCGAGCACGCCGCCGGCGGCGTTGATCTGCTCGATGGCGAGTTTTTCGGCCTCAATCGAACCGGTCTCGGAGATCGCCATGGTGCCAGTCGCCGAATGCAGGATGCCAACCGTCACCTCGGTGTCGGTGACCGCGAGACCGGTGGTGTTGACCGCCGAGGTCGCCGGGGTCTGCGCAAACGACGTCCGCGGCAGCATCGTGATGGCAGGGACGGCCGCCATTCCCATCAATAGTTTGCGCCGAAGCGGCGACAACAAGCCCTTGTTGGTTTCGTCTGACATGAGCACCCCACTGTTTGTTCGAGGACACGCGATTGGTGTCGTGAGGATGGCTCGAATTTGTGCACCGCAAGCATACGCAAGATCGCGTATACTGCACCGCAAAATACCGACGTAGGCTTTTGGTACGGGATTTGCGAGGGCTCCGGGTCCGCATCGGGAGTGGGGTAAAGCGTGGCAGGGCGGCAGCGAATAGACCGCGTCAGGCGCCAGTACAACCAATGGGTCGCCAACCAGACGCTGGAAGACTACGCGCTGCGCTTCACCGCCAAGAGCGCGCGACGCTGGTCCGCCGCCCGCGTCGCCAACACCGCGATCGGCGCGATCTCCTTCCTGGTGCTGGAGGCGATCGGCGGCACCATCACCCTCAACTACGGCGTGACCAACGCTGCATCCGCAATTCTCGTCGTCTCCGCCATCATCTTCTGCTGCGGGGTTCCGATTGCCTACTATGCCGCCAAATGCGGCATCGACATTGACCTCCTCACCCGCGGCGCCGGCTTCGGCTATATCGGCTCGACCGTCACATCGCTGATCTACGCCTCCTTCACTTTCATCTTTTTTGCGATTGAAGCGGTGATCCTGGCAACCGCGCTGGAGATGTGCCTCGGGATTCCCCGCCCGATCGGCTACCTCATCAGCGCGATCGCGATCATTCCGCTGGTGACCTACGGCATCACGCTGATCAGCCGCTTCCAGCTCTGGACGCAGCCGCTCTGGGTCGTGCTGCACATCCTGCCCTTTGCCGCGATCGCGTGGGCCAACCCGCACTCTTTCACGGAATGGCACAAATTCGCCGGCGAGCACGGCGATCTCGGCGGCCATTTCGATCTGTTGCTGTTCGGCGTCGCATCCTCCGTCGTATTCTCGCTGGTGGCGCAGATCGGCGAGCAGGTCGACTTCCTGCGATTTCTGCCGCGCGACCGTCGCACCTCCAAGGCGTCGTGGTGGATCGCGCTGATGAGCGCGGGGCCGGGCTGGATCGTGCTCGGTGCGCTGAAGCTGCTGGCGGGGTCGTTCCTCGCCTTTTTTGCGCTCAGCCACGGCGTGCCGCCCGAGGAAGCCGCCGAGCCCGCGCACATGTATCTGGTGGCGTTTCGCTACGTGCTGTCGGATCCGGATCTTTCACTGGCGCTGACCGGCTTCTTCGTGGTGTTGTCGCAGATCAAGATCAACGTCACCAACGCCTATGCCGGCTCGATCGCCTGGTCGAACTTCTTCTCGCGCCTGACGCACAGCCACCCCGGACGCGTGGTGTGGCTGGTGTTCAACGTGATTGTCGCGCTGCTGTTGATGGAGATCGGCGTCTACAAGGCGCTGGAGCAGACGCTCGCGCTCTATTCCAACGTCGCGATCGCCTGGGTCGGCGCGCTGGTGTCCGACCTCGTCATCAACAAGCCGCTCGGCCTCCGTCCGCCGCAGATGGAGTTCAAGCGGGCGCATCTCTACGACATCAATCCGGTCGGCGTCGGCGCGATGACTCTCGCGATCATCGTTTCCATCGCGGCGTTCTACGGCCTGTTCGGCCCGACCATGAAGGCACTCGCGGCCTTCGTTGCGCTGACGGTGGCTTTCGTCACCGCGCCGATCATCGCCTGGCTCACGGACGGAAAATTCTACATCGCCCGCAAGCCGAAGCGGAGCTGGGCCAATATCGAGGCGATCCAGTGCTGTATCTGCGAGCACAGCTTTGAGCCGGAGGATACCACCTCCTGCCCCGCCTATGCCGGCCCGATCTGCTCGCTATGCTGTTCGCTCGATGCGCGCTGCCACGATCTCTGCAAGCCGCATGGGCGCGCGCAGGTGCAGTTCTCCGAGGCGCTCGGCAAGATCCTGCCGCAGCCGATCTATCAGCGCATCAACTCGCAATTCGGGCACTATATCGGTGTCTTCGTCGTCTCCGCAGGCCTCGTCGCGCTGGTGCTCGGGCTGATCTATCTGCAGACCTCGGCCAGCGTGCATGGCGAGAACGCGCTGGTCTCCAACGTGCTGTGGAAGGTGTTCTTCTCGCTCAGCATCATCATCGGCGTGGTCGCCTGGCTGTTCGTGCTGGCGCAGCAGAGCCGCCGCGCCGCGGAGGCCGAGACGCGGCGGCAGACCGCGCTGCTGATCCAGGAAATCGACGCGCACAAGCGCACAGACGCCGAGCTGCAGCGCGCCAAGGAGGTCGCCGAATCCGCCAACCTCGCCAAGAGCCGCTACGTGGTGGGGCTGAGCCACGAGCTGCGCTCGCCGCTGAACGCGATCAGCGGCTATGCGCAGCTGCTGGAGCAGGATGCGTCGCTCAATACAAAGCCGCGCGATCAGGTCCGCGTCGTCCGTCGCAGCGCTGACCACCTCTCCGGCCTGATCGATGGCATTCTGGATATTTCCAAGATCGAGGCTGGCAGGCTCTATCTCTCCCGCGACGAAGTCCGCCTGAGCGAATTCCTCGATCAGCTCGTCGGCATGTTTCGCCTCCAGGCCGGCGCCAAGGGCATCGACTTCGTGTTCCGGCGTCCGGCTACACTGCCGACAGTGGTCTATGCCGACGAGAAGCGGCTGCGCCAGGTGCTGATCAACCTCCTCTCCAACGCCATCAAGTTCACCCAGACCGGCAGCGTGCAGTTCGTGGTCCATTACCGCAGCCCGGTTGCCGAGTTCGAGGTGATCGACACCGGGCCCGGCATCCAGAGCGACGATCTTGAACGCATCTTTGCACCGTTCGAGCGCGGCGCGCTCGGAGTCTCGCAGCCGCAGACGGGCACAGGGCTGGGGCTCACCATCAGCCGGTTGCTCGCCGGCGTGATGGGCGGCGACATCAAGGTCACCAGCACCGTCGGCCGCGGCAGCACCTTCAAGGTGAAGATGCTGCTGTCGGAGGTCACCAATCCCAGGCGCACCGCGCCGGTGGAGGCGCCAATCTCGGGCTATCACGGCGCGCGCAAGACCATCCTCATCACTGACGACGACCCTGTTCATCGCGATCTCCTGCGCGAGGTGCTGACGCCGCTCGGCTTCATCCTGCTGAGCGCCGGCGACGGTCCCGGCTGCCTTGCGCTGGCGAAACATTGCCGGCCTGATCTGTTCCTGCTCGACATCTCGATGCCGGCCATGGACGGCTGGACCGTCGCGGAACAGCTGCGCGCCGACGGTCATCACCAGGCCCGTATCCTGATGGTGTCGGCGAGCGCGCTGGAGGCGCACGGCGCGCCGCTGGCACAGCCGTTCCACGACGGCTATCTGATGAAGCCGATCGACATTCCCCGATTGCTGGAAACCATTCGACAGCTGCTCAAGATCGAATGGCAGTACGGCTCCGACGAGACGGCCGTGCCGTTGTGGCGGCCGGAGAGCGGCTCGCGCCCCCCGGTCAGACACATCGAGGCGCTGATCGGGCTCGGCCAGATCGGCTACGTCAAAGCCATCCAGCTCAAGCTGGACGAGATCGGCAGCGAACACCCTGAACATGCCGACTTCGTCGCGGAAATGCGATCGCTGGTCGATCGCTTCGACCTCGACCAATACATGAGAACATTGAAAAACCTGCATGCTTATGAGCATTGAGCCGAAAAAGCGCGACGTCGCGCTCGTTGTCGACGACTCGCCGGAGACGCTGAGGCTGCTGACCGACGCGCTCGACGGCGCCGGGATGACAGTGATGGTCGCGCTCGACGGCGCCAGCGCGATGCGCATCGTCGACCAGATCACGCCCGACATCGTGCTGCTCGATGCCGTGATGCCGGGCATGGATGGATTCGAGACCTGCCGGCGACTCAAGCGCGACACGGACCTTGCCAATGTGCCCGTGATCTTCATGACCGGCCTCGCCGAAACCGAGCATATTGTGCGCGGACTGGAAGCCGGCGGGGTCGACTACGTCACAAAACCGATCGTGATCGAGGAGATGCTGGCGCGCATCCGCGTCCATCTCGGCAATGCGCGGCTGACGCAGAGCGCGCGCGCCGCGCTCGACGTCTCCGGCCGCTTCCTGTTCGCAGTCAACCGTCAGGGCCACATCCTCTGGGCAACGCCGCAGGCCCAGAAGCTTCTCGCCGATCACCATGGCATGCAGACGGACGACTTCGTCCTGCCGCCGTCGCTGCTGCAATGGCTGGAGCAGGCGAAAGGCAAGGGCAGTGCGAAGTCGCAGACCGCTTCGCTGCCCGACAATCCGCAGCTCCGCTTCTACTACATGGGCGAAACCGCGCCGAACGAGTTTCTGCTGCGGTTGTCGAAAGAGGCCGGTACCGCGCTGCCGCCGGAATTCACCAGCGAGCTCGGCCTCACCACACGCGAGGGCGAGGTACTGGCCTGGCTCAGCAAGGGCAAGACCAACCGCGACATCGCGCAGATTTTGGGCCTCAGCCCGCGCACGGTCGACAAGCATCTGGAGCAGATCTACGCGAAACTCGGCGTGGAGAACCGGACGGCGGCGGCAGCAATCGCGGCGAATGCGACAAGGAGGAATTCGTAAGCCTATCAGGACTGAGTTGGAACGCTAGCGCCTAACAACCGGTGTCGTCCCGGCGAAGGCCGGGACCCATACCGCGTGATCGCTCGGCTTTTGAAAGCTAGTCGTACCGGACAACGAGCCTTCGCAAAACTATTCCCTGGGGTTATGGGTCCCGGCCTTCGCCGGGACGAGGGTGGAGTGCGGAGCGGACGCTCTCGCCAGACACATCAAGCCCCCCTCACCCATACACAAACGCCTTGTCATCCAGATCCGTCTTCGGGATTTCGTCCTTCTCGGTCCAGTAATCCTGGCTGTGCTGCCATTCCGGCTTGTCGCCACGCTTGGGCAGCAGGTTCATGTTGCGCATGATGTAGCCGGGATTGAAGTTTTCCGGATCGATCCAGGGCAGGATCGGCATGTTGTGATCTTCGGGCCGCAATTTGACCTCGACCTTCTTCGCCCCCTTCGCCTTCATGTGACCGAGCAGGCGGCAAACAAAATCGGCGACCAGATCGACGCGCAAGGTCCAGCTCGCGCGGAAATAGCCGAACACCCAGACCATGTTCGGCACGCCCGTGAACATCATGCCACGATAGGTGACGGTGTCGCCGAAAGCGAGCGGCTTGCCGTCGATCTCGAAGGCGATGTCGCCGAGCGCCGAAAGATTGAAACCGGTCGCGGTGACGATGACATCGGCCTCCAGCAACTTGCCGGACTTGAGCTGGATACCGTTCTCGACGAAGCATTCGATCTCGTCGGTGACGACCGAAGCCTTGCCGCTGGCGATGCCCTTGAACAAATCGGCATCGGGCACGAAAGCGATGCGCTGCCGCCACGGCCGGTAGCTCGGCGTGAAATGCGTCTCGACGTCGTAATCAGGACCGAGCACCGCGCTGATCTGGCCGATCAGCTCCTTCTTCACCTGCTCGGGCTTGGCCAGACAGAGCTTCGTGAATGCGTCTTGCTCGAACAGGATCTTGCGCCGGACAATCTCGTGGATCCAGGCTTCATCGACCTGAAGCCGGCGCAATTCCTCGGCGATCTCGATGGCGTTGCGCCCGAGGCGGAAATAGGTTGGCGAGCGCTGCAGCATGGTGACATGCGCGCAGTCGTCCGCGATGTTCGGCACCAACGTCGCAGCAGTCGCCCCCGAGCCGATCACCACGACCCTCTTGTCCTTGAGGTCGATGTCGTCAGGCCAGGTCTGCGGATGGACGATGCGCCCCTTGAAGCGGTCCATGCCCTTCCATTCCGGCGTGTAGCCTTCGGAATGGCGATAGTAACCCTGACACATCCAGAGGAAGTTTGCGGTGAAGGTCCTTGCCTCGTCGGTATCCGTCGTCACCGCCTCGATGGTCCAGAGATTCCGCTCGCTCGACCAGCTCGCCGACATGATCTTGTGCTTGTAGCGAATGTGGCGAGCGATATCGTTGTCGTCGATCACCTCTTTCATATAGGCGAGGATCTCCTCGGCGGTGGCGATCGGCGGCCCGACCCAAGGCTTGAAGCTGTAGCCGAAGGTATGGAGATCGCTGTCCGAGCGAATGCCGGGATAACGATGCGTGGTCCAGGTACCGCCGAACGTCGCCTGCGTCTCCAGGATGACGTAGCTGGTGCCCGGCAGCTGCTTTTCGATGTGATAGGCACTGCCGATGCCGGAGATGCCGGCGCCGACGATCAGCACGTCGAAATGTTCTGAGGCCTGTTGAGTGGCGGCGTGACTGCGAACGGCGACATTCATTTTTGCTTCTATGCCTTGTCATTTTCAGGCCGCCATTGCTTGGCGACGCGTTTCCTCCGCGACGGGCATGGTTGCCAACCGCGCTTCCCTTGCAAAATGACATAGATCAAGTCGCGATCAAACTACAACGCCGCGCCCCAGCTCCGCGCCGTCTGCAGGATCCAGTCGCGATAGAGCGTCAGCGGCGTGACACCGGTCAATCCGCCGCAGCCCGCGGCATTATTCGGCCCTGTCGACCAGCTGATGACCCCGACAAGCACCGCGCCACCAGGCTTGTCCTCAAACACGGGACCACCGGAATCGCCGGTGCAAGCGCCGATTCCGTCGCGAACACCGTTGGTTACCGGATCGACCAGACGGATCTGGAACGTGCCGGGCTGGCCGGTAACAACGAGGCCCGCAACGCGAATCGTGCCGCCACTCTTGCCGTCGCCGCGCACGGTGACGCCGATCCCGGCGATGGTGAAGCGACTGCCGACCTGGACTGGAATAGTTGGCGCTCCGACCGACACCGTCGATTTTCCCTTGAGTGGAATTTCCAGTTGCAGCAATGCCACGTCGGCCGTGGCGCGATGCGCCAGCATTGCCTGCATGTTGAAGGCCGGATGGATCGCGACGGTGCGCGCGTTCAGCAGTTGCGGCTGACCGTCCGCGCCTCGCTCGACGATCTTGTAGTCTGCGCCCGGCTGCACGCAGTGCGCGACCGTGAGCACAAGCATCGGAGCGATCAAGGTGCCGGTACAGAAATTGCCGCGCGAGCCGACGATGGTGACAACCGCGCGCGCAACGCCTTCCGTCTGCGGCGTGCCGCCGCCGACGATGGCATGACCGGGCGTCGTAACCAGCAGCGCGGCTATGGCGAATATGGCAAGCTTCTTCATGGAACAGGTTCGGGCATCGGCAGGACTGGTCCCTGCCGATAGCGCATGCTAGCCCTCTTGGAAAGCAATTGACGAGGGCAGGACATTGGCGATCGAGGCGGTGATCTTTGATTTTGGCGGCGTGTTGACGAGCTCGCCGTTCGAGGCGTTTTCGCGGTTCGAGACCGAGCGTGGCCTGCCCGTCGACATTATCAGGCGTACCAACGCGGCCAACCATTTGGAAAATGCCTGGGCCAAATTTGAGCGCGCCGAGGTCGACATCGAGACATTCGACAAATTGTTCGCGGCGGAATCACTGGCGCTCGGCGCCGAAGTGCGCGGCCGCGACGTGCTGCCGCTGCTCCAGGGCGATCTCCGCCCCGAGATGGTCAAGGCGCTGAAGCGCATCAAGGCCGCGTTCAAGACCGGCTGCATCACCAACAACCTTCCGGCCAACGCCATCGGCAGCATGACCGGGCGCTCGCTCTATGTCGCCGAGGTGATGGTGTTGTTCGACCACGTCATCGAATCCGCCAAGATCGGCCTGCGCAAACCGGACCCGCGCATCTACCAGTTGATGGTCGAAACGCTGCAGGTCGATCCGAGGAAATGCGTCTATCTCGACGACCTCGGGGTCAATTTGAAGCCCGCGCGCGAGATGGGCATGACCACGATCAAGGTGACGAGCGGGGCGCAGGCGATCGCGGAGCTCGAGGCGGCGACGGGGTTGAAGCTGGGATAGTCTATCATCCTCGTCATTGCGAGCGCAGCGAAGCAATCCAAGGTCTTTCCGCGGAGGGATTCTGGATTGCTTCGCTGCGCTCGCAATGACGGGTGTGGCGAGACATCGCTTGAATATAGCCTACTCTGCCGCGGCAGCGACGCGCTCGGGGAACGCAGCCGCGAGCGAAGCACGATCAGGTTTCAGCACGCCGCGCTCGGTGATGAGGCCCGTCACGAGGCGCGCTGGGGTCACATCAAAGGCGTAATTCGCAACAGGCGAACCTTCCGGCACGATGCGCACGGTCTCGAGCCGGCCATCGGCCGTGCGGCCGGTCATGTCCGTAACCTCGGCTCCGCTGCGCTGCTCGATCGGGATATCCCTGATGCCGTCATTCACTGCGAAATCGATCGTCGGCGACGGTAGCGCGACATAGAACGGCACGTTGTTGTCGTGCGCTGCGAGCGCCTTCAGATAGGTACCGATCTTGTTGCAGACGTCGCCATTGGCGGCGACGCGATCGGTGCCGACGATGGCGAGATCGACCATGCCGTGCTGCATCAGATGGCCGCCGGTGTTGTCGGGGATCACGGTGTGCGGCACGCCGTGATGGCCGAGCTCCCACGCGGTGAGCGAGGCGCCCTGGTTGCGCGGACGGGTCTCATCGACCCAGACATGGATCTTGATGCCGCGCTCATGCGCGAGATAGATCGGTGCGGTTGCCGTGCCCCAATCGACAGTCGCGAGCCAGCCGGCGTTGCAATGGGTCAGCACGTTGACGGTCTCGCCCGGCTTCTTCCTGGTCACGCTCGCCTCGATCAGCTTCAGCCCGTTGCCGGCGATGCCGCGGTTGATCTCGACATCCTGTTCGACGATCTCGTCAGCGCGCGCATAGGCCGCTTCCGCCCGTTCGACCGGATCGATCGGCGCGAGCGTCGCGCGCATCTCATCGAGCGCCCATTTCAGATTGATCGCGGTCGGCCGCGCCACGACCAGCGTATCGTAGGCGCGCTTCAGTCCGGCGTCGGAGGCGTCCTCGCGCATCGCCAGCGCCATGCCGTAGGCGGCGGTGGCGCCGATCAGCGGCGCGCCGCGCACCAGCATGTCGCGGATCGCGACCGCCGCGTCCTCGCATGAGGTCAACCGCGCAACGACGAACTCATGAGGTAGTCGGCGCTGATCGATCGCACCGACCGACCAGCCGTCGCGCTCGCGCCAGATGCTGCGGAAATGCTTGCCGTCGACCTTCATGGCGTACTGCCTTTTCGTTCTTGTTGCGTCTCAACCGCGCAGGATGCGTCCGGCCACCGCATCGAGCTTCTTCAACAGCTCTGGGTCGCGCGCCTCGGGCGCGGTGATCAGCGCGGTGTCGAGCGCCCGGTCCGATCCGATCGGGCACGGCTCATGCTCGCGCGGGAAATCCCTGGCCAGCCTTGCCACGAGTGACTTTGCCTTGTCGGCGTTCGAGGTCAGCACGCGGATGATGTCCTGCACGGTGACGGCGTCGTGATCGGGATGCCAGCAATCGAAATCCGTTACCATCGCCACGGTCGCGTAGCAAATCTCCGCCTCACGCGCGAGCTTGGCCTCGGGCATGTTGGTCATGCCGATCACGGAATAGCCCAGCGTCTTGTAGGTCATGCTCTCCGCATAGGTGGAGAATTGCGGGCCCTCCATGCAGACATAAGTGCCGCCGCGCGCGATCGCGATACCCTCGGCCTCGGCCGCTGCGGCGAGATGAATGCGCAGCCGCGGCGAGACCGGATGCGCCATCGAGACATGCGCAACACAACCCTTGCCGAAGAACGAGCTCTCGCGCTTGTGGGTACGGTCGACGAACTGGTCGACCAGAACGAAGGTGCCGGGCGGCATCTCGTCCTTGAAGGAACCGCAGGCCGAAAGCGAGATCAGATCGGTGACACCGGCGCGCTTCAGCACGTCGATATTGGCGCGGTAGTTGATGTCGGAGGGCGACAGCCGATGACCTTTGTCGTGGCGCGGCAGGAATACGATCGGCAGGCCCGCGATGGTGCCGCGCCGCACCGGGGCCGACGGCTCGCCCCAGGGGCTTTTGATCACCTCTTCGCGTGCGCCCTCCAGACCCGGCAAATCGTAGATGCCGGAGCCGCCGATGATGCCCAATACCGCCTGTGTCATGCCTACTCACCCCTGTCCGCCGCGTGCGACATGGTTAAGCTATGCCAGTTTTGCGGCGAATTTGGAACGGGGGTGTGGGGGCGGAGCGTGACAAGCCTAGGCGCTTGCCACACGTTCAGCGTCATCCCGGCGAAGCTAAGCCGCCGCCGCCAACTTCAGCTGCGTCGCGACCATGCGTTCCAGCGTCTCGACCGACTGGAAATTCTCCGGCGTGATCTCCGTCTGCGGAATGGTGAAGTCGAACTCGGCTTCGACACCCAGCATCAAATTGACCATGTCCATCGAGGTCAGGCCGGCATCGACGAGCTTCGTCGACGGCGTGACGTCAGCGCTGAGCGAGTTCTGCTCGAGGATGCCCTTCACCAGCTTGATGATGCGGTGACGCATGTCGGTGTCGAAGGCCTGCATGGTTAAATTTCCCGTCTGTCCACAATCGATCGAACCCGTCGCCCGGTACGATGGGCGCGACGGGTCGATCTCACAATGGGCGCGACCAATACTTCGCGTTTCTTAGTAAACGATGACTCAGATTGTCGGGAATTTGGGCTTCTTCCAGAACCCTAACGCGATCGCGGAAATCCGGGGGATGCGAAAAACCGGCCTTTAACTGTTCGTTCCGAATTGCGGTCCGTTTACCCTGTATTTCATCGACGAATTTGAATTAAATCCGTAGCCTCGTCTCACAAGCAAAGATGGTCGGAGGATCTCTTTCAGCGACATCGCGAATGATGCCGGCGATCCCGAACGACAAAGCGGAGGCGGACGAGTATGAACGTGCGTGAAGCAGTCCAGACTTTCGACGAAACGCGGCCGAGCCTTTTCGAGCATGGCCCTTCCCTGATCGAGCGCGCAGCGCGCACCGCCAGCGTGGCTGCGGCCGAGGCCGACGGCGTCGACCGAGACGCCAGCTTCCCGCACAAGGCATTCGATACCGCGCGTGAGCAAAAACTGCTCGGCGTCATGATCCCGGTCGAGTTCGGCGGCTTCGGCGCCTCAATCCATGACGTCACCGACATCTGCTACACGCTCGGGCGCGCCTGCGCCTCGACCGCGATGATCTACGCGATGCATCAGACCAAGGTCGCCTGCGTCATCAGGCATGGCCATGGTATCCCCTGGATGGAAACCATGATGCGCCGGGTCGCCCGCGACCAATGGCTGCTCGCCTCTTCCACCACCGAAGGCCAGAACGGCGGCAACATTCGCGCCAGTGCGGCCGCGGTCGATCACGCCGGCGATACTGTCTCGCTGGTGCGCGACGCCACCGTGATCTCCTACGGCGCACAGGCCGACGGCCTCGTCACCATCGCCCGCCGGGCCACCGATGCGGCTGCTTCCGACCAGGTGCTGCTGGCACTCGCCAAGGATGACTATTCGCTGAAGCAGACGCAGGGCTGGGAAACGCTGGGCATGCGCGGCACCTGCTCGACCGGCTTCGAGCTCAAGGTCGACTGTCCTGCCGATCGCGTCTTCCCGGAAGCCTATGACAAGATCCACGCCCAGACCATGACGCCGTTTGCACATCTGTGTTGGTCATCGACCTGGGCCGGCATTGCAGCTGCCTCGGTGACGCGCGCGCAGGCTTTCGTCCGCAAGGCCGCCCGCTCTTCCGGTGGCCAGATGCCGCCGGCTGCCGCGCACTTCACCGCCGCAAAGATGTCGCTGGCCAAGCTGCGTGCTTTGATCGCTGCCAATCTCGATGCTTTTGCCCGCGCCGAGCATGACGAGCGCGCGCTCGGCTCGCTCGACTTCCAGTCCTCGATCACGCTGCTGAAGGTGCAGGCCTCCGAGCTCGCGGTCGAGACCGTGATGCATGCGATGCGTACCGCAGGCCTCGCCGGCTACCGCAACGACGGCGTGTTTACCATGGGCCGCCACCTGCGCGACGTCCTGTCGTCACCCATCATGATCAACAACGACCGTATCCTGGCCAATGCCGCCACCTCGACGCTGATGAGCGGCGTGCCGGCGAGCCTTCGTGACTAATTCAACAAGAACAAATTTGAGATAACAGGACATCGGACCATGAACATTGCCGTCCTCCCCGATTCGCCCGAGACCGCGCCTGACATCGCGGATCCGCTCGATCATCTCGCCGACAAGCTGTTCCACCGCATGGGCGCGGACGGCGTCTATGCGCGCACCGCGCTCTATGAGGGCGTCGTCGAGAAGCTCGCCGCGCTGATCACCAGCCATCGCGAAGCCGGCACCGAGGTGATGCGCTTTCCGCCGGTGATGAGCCGCGCCCAGCTCGAGAAATCCGGCTACCTCAAGAGCTTTCCGAACTTGCTTGGCTGCGTCTGCGGTCTGCACGGGACCGAACGCGAGATCAACGCCGCGGTGAGCCGCTTCGACGCCGGCGGCGATTGGACTTCGTCGCTCTCGCCCGCCGACCTCGTGCTGTCGCCGGCCGCCTGCTATCCGGTCTATCCGATCGCGGCGAGCCGCGGACCCCTGCCCAGGGGTGGCCTGCGCTTCGACGTCGCAGCCGATTGCTTCCGTCGCGAGCCATCGAAGCATCTCGACCGGCTGCAATCGTTCCGGATGCGCGAATATGTCTGCATCGGCACGTCCGATGATGTCGCCGATTTCCGCGAGCGCTGGATGGTGCGCGCGCAGAAGATCGCGACCGATCTCGGCCTTTCTTTCCGCGTCGACTATGCCAGCGATCCCTTCTTCGGCCGCGTCGGCCAGATGAAGGCGGTCAGCCAGAAGCAGCAGCAGCTCAAATTCGAGCTGCTGATCCCGCTGCGCTCGAAGGAGCAGCCGACCGCCTGCATGAGCTTCAACTATCACCGCGAACATTTCGGCACGACCTGGGGCATCCAGGACGCCAACGGCGAGCCTGCCCACACCGGCTGCGTCGCCTTCGGCATGGATCGTCTCGCCGTCGCCATGTTCCACACCCACGGCACAGATCTTTCCGCCTGGCCCGCCAAGGTGCGGGAGATGCTGGGTATCCAGCCGCAAATCGCGGCCGACGCCCACGGCGAAGGTTGGCGCTAAAACAAGAGGCTTCCTATTTCTACGGGCAAGACGAGCGTGATCCATACCAAGGTCCGATGTCGCGAGATCACCGAGTCCGACGTCGAAGGCATCGCGGACTTGCTGACGCGCGGCTTCGTCGGCCGCTCGCGCAACTACTGGATCCAGGGCCTGCGCCGGCAAGCCTTCCGGCCGGTGCCGGACGGCTATCCGCGCTTCGGCTACATGCTCGACAATGACGGCGAGCCGGTCGGCGTGCTGCTGCTGATCTATACCGCGCGCAAGGACGGCGAGGAGACCGCCATCCAGTGCAACCTGTCGAGCTGGTATGTCGAACCAGCCTATCGCAACTACGCGCCGCTGCTGACAAAGATCGCGCAGCGGCACAAACACGTGACCTATCTCAACATCAGCCCGGCACCGTGGACCTGGCCGATCGTCGAGACGCAGGGCTTCCGAGCCTATTGCCGCGGTCTGTTCGTCTCGGTCCCGGCACTGTCGCGCGCGCCGCGCCGGAGCAAGATCGAGGTCATCTCGCAGCACGCCAAGACGATCGAGGGGCTTTCCGAAGCCGAGACCGAGCTCCTGACACGGCACGCGCGCTACAATTGCCTCAGCCTGGTCTGCCGCACGCCGAAGGGCGCATTCCCCTTCATCCTGCAACCGGTGCGCATCCGCCGCGGTTTCATCGCACCGCCGGTGATGCAGTTGATCTACTGCCGCGGCGCCGCCGAATACGCCACCTGCGCCGGTCGCATCGGCCGACTGCTGCTGCGGCTCGGCAAGATCTCAGTGCTCGTCGATTCCAACGAGCCCATTCCCGGCCTTGTCGGTATTTATACCGAGCAGCGCGGCCGCAAATATTTCAAGGGCCCGCATCGCCCGCGACTGGCCGATCTCACCGATACGGAACTCGTGCTGTACGGGCCGTAGGCGCGATACGCGCTTACGACAGCGCGAATTGCCGTGCGGTCTGGGATCAACACTCTCAGCATCAGTAGACACCCTCCGTAAACTACGGCGCTTAAGGGAATTTTCCCGCCTCTTCGCTACGCTCGGTGGCTGAATTACGTTGTGTTAAGTTCATTGCCACCGAGATCCGCTGATCCCATGATGTCGACCTGCGACAACGAGCTCGGTGCGCGCCGCGAGCAAGGCCAGGAGGCCCTGCTGTCGCTAAGTCAGCTTGCGCTCGACGGCATGGAACAGGGCGTCTGCGTCTACGACGCGGACAACCGGATCGTCCTGGTCAACCGCCGGTACGTCGAGCTGTTCGACATGTCGCCCGACATCGTCCGGCCCGGAACGTGCTACCGCGACGTGCTCGCCCACAGCGCAGCGCGCGGCAATATCCCGGCGAGCGAGCTCGACGCGCTCTATGCTACGCGGATCGCGTCGATCGCGGCCGGCGAACCGTTCCGGACCCGGCAGACGCTCGCAAGCGGCCTTGTCATCACGCTCGAGCTGAAGCCGCTTCGCGGCGGCGGCTGGATGACGATTTGCGACGACGTCAGCCGCCTCGCCCGCCTAGAAGCCGAGTTACGGCTTCAGACCGAGCGCAGCCAGCACGCGCTCGCGAACATGTCTCACGGCCTCATCATGTTTGACGCCGATAGCCGCCTCGTCGTCTGCAACGAACGTTTCCTGCACCTCTACGACCTCGATCCCAACATCCTGAAACCGGGTATTACGCACACCGAGTCGATCGACCTTTGGCTCGCCCGCGGCAACCGAACGGACATGCCGGGAGACGAATTCCGCAATGCCCGGATCAACGATGTCCTGACCCGGAACCCCAAATCCGTTTTGGTGACGCGCTATGACGGCCGGAAGATCCAGGCCGTATCGCGGTTCATGCCCGACGGCGGTTGGGTGACGCTGCATGAGGATGTTAACGAGCGGCTGCAATCCGAGGAGACCCTGAAGCAGCAGAACCTCATGCTGGATGCCGCGCTCGAGAACATGGCGCATGGGCTCGCGTTCTACGACAGCGACATGCGCCTGCGTATCTGCAACTCCACCTATCAGAAGATCTACCGGCTGTCGCCGGAGGAGAGCAAACCGGGTACGCACCTGTCCGATCTGATCGAACGATCGATGGCGAACGGCGCCTTTTCATCCGGATACAGCCCGCAGCAGATCCTTGAAGCCGCGCGCGCCCGGATCGAGAACAACGATTCCTCGCCGATGCGCCGGCGCATGACCAACGACACGATCATCTCGGTGCGCTATTGCGCGCTGCCCGAAGGCGGCTTCGTCGCCACCTATGAGGACATCACCGAGCGCGAGCGCGCGGTCGAGGAGCTGA
Source organism: Bradyrhizobium sp. BLXBL-03 (assembly GCF_051853015.1). Classification (NCBI taxonomy): domain Bacteria; kingdom Pseudomonadati; phylum Pseudomonadota; class Alphaproteobacteria; order Hyphomicrobiales; family Nitrobacteraceae; genus Bradyrhizobium; species Bradyrhizobium sp. BLXBL-03. Next base: position 8,219,457 of record NZ_CP182470.1, read on the forward strand.
GCGAGCAGTACCGCCGCTTCGACGCCGCGCTGAACAACATGAGCCAGGGCCTGTGCATGCTCGATGCGAGCCTGCACGTGATCGTCTGCAACCGCCGCTACATCGAGATGTACGGCCTGTCGCCCGACATCGTGAAGCCCGGCGTCTCGATGCGCGAGATCATGGAGCACAGCTGCGATCTCGGCATCCATCCGAACACGACCGCCGCCAAGCTCTATGCCGACTATGTCGAGCGGCTGCGCGAGGGCGAACACACGCTGCACCGCCACTTAAGCGACGGCCGCATCATCAAGCTCAACCACAAGCGGATGGAGCATGGCGGCTGGGTCGTCACCTACGAGGACGTCACCGAGCGCCACAAGGCCGAGGCCCGCGTCGCGCATATGGCGCGGCACGATTCCCTGACGGATCTGCCCAACCGCACGCTGTTCCGCGAGAAGATGGGCGAGGGACTGAACCAGGTCGCGATCGCCGGCGGGTCCATGGCGGTGCTGTGCTTCGACCTCGACAATTTCAAGACGGTCAACGACCGGCTCGGCCACGCTGCCGGGGACCGGCTGCTGCGCTGGGTCGCGGCGCGGCTGAAGGAGAATGTCGGCGAGCACGACACCGTCGCCCGCCTCGGCGGCGACGAGTTCGCCGTGCTCCAGCGCGGACCGCAGCCGCAATCGGCGGAGCGGCTGGCGCGGCGCCTGGTCGAGATCATCGGCCACCCGCCGCCGCTGGAAAGCCAGTCGATCCATGTCGGCGTCTCCGTCGGCATCGCGATCGCGCCCGACCACGGGCTCGATGCCGACGAGCTGATGAAATGCGCCGATCTTGCGCTGTACCAGGCCAAGGCCAAAGGGCGCGGCGCCTATCAGTTGTTCGAGCCGCGGATGGAAGAAGAGGCGCGCAGCCGCCACGCGCTCGAGCACGATCTGCGCGGCGCGCTGGAAGATAACCAATTCCATCTGGTGTTCCAGCCCCAGGTGCGGCTCGACAGCAGCGAGCTGACCGGCTTCGAGGCGCTGCTGCGCTGGAAGCATCCCTCGCGCGGCCTGGTCTCGCCGGCCGAGTTCATTCCGATCGCCGAGGAGAACGGGCTGATCGTTCCGATCGGCGAATGGGTGCTGCGCACCGCCTGCGCCACGGCCGCCTCATGGCCTGAGGTGATCGTCGCGGTGAACCTGTCGCCCGTGCAATTCCACTCGCGCGGACTGGTGGCGATGGTGACGAACGCGCTGGCGGAAGCCGGGCTGCCGCCGCAGCGGCTGGAGCTCGAGGTCACCGAGACGGCGCTGCTCGACGACAGCGAAGCGACGATCGGGATGCTGCACCAGCTTCGCGCGCTCGGCGTGCGCGTCAGCCTGGATGATTTCGGCGTCGGCTATTCCTCGCTGAGCTATTTGCGCAAGTTCCCGTTCGACCGCATCAAGATCGACCGCTCCTTCGTCGGCACGCTCGGCGAAAGCCCGGAGAGCGTCGCCATCGTCCGCACCATCGCGAGCCTCGGCTCGGTGCTCGGCGTCGAGACCACGGCGGAGGGCGTCGAGACGATCGAGCAGCTCGACTTCGTGCGCGAATGCGGCTGCACCGCGGTGCAGGGCTATTATTTCGGCAAGCCCTGCCCGGCGGCGGAGGTCGGCCTGACCATCGAGACGCTGAACGCGGTTCGCCGCGTGGCGTGAACTCGGTCCCGTCTCGTCGAGTTTCGAAAACAACCCCATGCACAGTAGAACGGGTGTTGATTTCACAGGAGAAATTCGTGGAGATGCGGCTGAGCCGTACTGGCGAAGCTCTCCACCCGGAAGGTCGCGTGGTAGGGTGGGCAAAGCGGAGCGTGCCCACGTCTTCTATCCGTCATTGGGAGATCGTGGGCACGGCGCAAGTGCGCCTTTGCCCACCCTACGAGACCTACCCCGCGGCCGGCAGCGCGTCGTTCGGCGGCCGACACCACGGCCGCTCGGCTGAGGCGAGGCCGATCAGGCGGCCCTGGATGTAGTCGCAGCCCCAGTCGCGCAGCATGGTGGCGGCCTCCTCGTCCTGCACCCATTCGGCGACGGTCTTGATGTCGAGGCGGCGGGCGAGGTCGATCAGGGTCTGGACGAAGGCGCGGTCGTCGGCGGAACGGATGATGTTCTGCACGAAGGCGCCGTCGATCTTGACGATGTCCACGCCGAGCTTGCGCAGGTTTCGGAACGAGGTGTAGCCGGCGCCGAAATCGTCGATGGCGATGCGGCTGCCGAAATTCTTGAGCCGGCTGACGAAGGCGCGGACGTCGTCGATGTCCTGGATCGCGACCGTCTCGGTGATCTCCACGATCAGCCGCTCGGCAACGCCGGGATGGGCGCGCATCAGCGATTCGATTCCGGCCCACCAGTCCGGATCCATCGTGGTATCGGGCGAAATGTTGAGGCTGAGCCTGACATCGGGCGCGGCCGCGAGCTCTGCGACCACGAGCTCGAGCACGCGGTGATCGACCAGGCGGATCAGGCCGAGCCGTTCGGCGACCGGCACGATGTCGGGTGCGAGCAGCACCTGGCCGTCGCCCTGGTCCATCCGCACCAGGCATTCGTGGAACGCGCCCTCGCGCGTGGCGGCCGACACCACCGGCTCGTAAGCGAGCCTGATGCGGCGCTCGTTCAGCGCGGTGACGATCTCGTCGGTGACGCGGATATTGACGCGGCGCTGCGCATCACGGGTCGCATCCGGGCGCCAGGCCGCGAACGCACCGGCGCGGCGACGCTTGGCGGCGTCGAGCGTCTCATGGGCGCGATTGATCGCCTCGTCGGTGTTGCGGGCATAGCGCGGCAGGCTGACGGCGCCGATCGAGACGGTGACAGACACCGGCCCCGACTTGGTCGGCACCACCTCGTCGCGGACACCGGCGAGGAAGCGCTCGGCGGCGACGTTCATGTCGTCGACGGTGCAGTTCTTCAGGATCAGGCCGAACTTGTTGCCCGAGAAGCGGCCGAGCACGTCACCGCCGCGCAGGCGCGCGCGAATGCGCCTGGCGACGTCGAGGATCACGGCGTCGGCGACGTCGAAGCCGAAGGCATCGTTGACGCGGGCGAGATGATCGATGCCGACCAGCATGAACGCCGCGGTCGAGCGGAAGCGGGTGGTCTCCTCGATCGCTTCAGCCAGCGCCGCAATCAGATGTGAGCGGTTGAGCTCGCCCGTCAGCGGATCGAGCCGGGCAAGCCTGGTCAATTCCTCGTCCCGGGCGTGTCGTTCATTATTGATCCTGATAGAGCCGATCGCGCGCGTGGGGCGACCGTCAGCGCCGGCAAACCAGCGGCCGGTCTCCTCGATCCAGACCACGGGATCGGAGGCGCTCATGCGCACGCCATATTCGACCCGGTAGGGCGTGCCGTCGTTGCCGTGCACGGCGGAGGTCTGCGCCAGCGCGGCGCTCCGCAAGCCTTGCGCAGGCTCGATCAGCTTGGCGAACTCGGCGCCGGTGGCAAGCCGCTCGGCCGGAATGCCGGGGAAGACGGCGCCGGCCTGCTCGCCCCAGACGATCGCGTCGCTGGCGAGATCCCAGACGAACAGGGCCTCGCCGAGGGCGGCGAGGATTTCGGAGGCTTGCGGCAATGCTGGGGTCAAAAGCGCCTCGTTTCGGGACAGCGGGGAGTCCTGAGCCGGCACAGAATAGGGCCAGAATCGTCTCCGACCCTAGGCAAAGTTCATAAACAATTTGGAAACCACGTTCCCGAACCGCGCGGAACGGAATAGGCTCCGCCGGCATAGGCCTTGCGAGACCATCACATGCACCGGCGCCAGCGTCCCAAAACGCGCCAGTTCATCAGGATCAGCGGTGTTGCGATGGTGAATGCGGATCAGATCGAACAAACGACGCGGGAAGCGAGTACCGCGCTGGTCCCGCTTGCGCCGGTTTTACAGCTGGTCCGCAAGGTGCCGCTGACGCGCCCCGATCCGAGCTTCGTCACCCAGCTGATCGCCAATGCCGAGCACCTGCCCCAGGCCAGCCGGCTGCGCCGCGGCTCGTCCGAGGACGCCCGCATGGCCTATGGCGGCAAGCGCCCGCTTCCCAGCGTTACCTCGCGCACGCGGCAGGTGGCGTAAGGCCTCTTTCAGGAAAATAGTTGCCTCGCGCTCGCTCCGCCTCTCGCGCTTGCGAGCGGGAGAGGGAGCACACCACAGCGGCGACCGATGTGCTCCCTCGCTCAGCGCGGCTCTTCGGGCGAGGACGGCGTACCGTTGCCTGGCTGCAAATGCGGCGAGGGAATTTCCGGCGACGGCGCGATGCCCGGCTTTGGCGCGGGATGATCCATCAAGACGGATTCGGCCACGGATTGCGCCGAGGGTGCGGGCCGCTCGGGCGGCGGTGCGGGCACGGGATCGAGCTTCGGCTCGAAGGTTGACGCCGGCGACGGCGCCTCGGCCTGGCGCTTGGCCTTGCGCGGCACTGTCACCGTCTCCGTGGCGACATAGGCAATGCGGCGGCGAGTGCGTTGCGCGATGCCGCCGAGGAAATCGGCCATCGAAAGCAGCACCAGCAGAAAATAGGTCGAGTTGCCGAATTTGGGCCACATCACGAATTCGGCCGCGGCCGCGCCGAAGATGATCAGCGACAGCAGATGATCCATCAGGAATTTCGCGCCGGGCCGCGCGCCCTTGACCACTTCGAGCAGCAGCAGCAGCACACCGAGCGCCAGCAGCAGATCAGACAGCGTGACCGGCCAGGGCACGCCCGTGATCATCGGCACCTTGAACAGCACGTCCGAGAAGGACACGCTGGGCATCAGGAAGGCGATGATGTTGTAGACCGCGAGCGGAATCAGAAGCAGCGGGAAACCGACCATCGGCAAAGCGCCTTCTCGATCAAGATGTCCAGACAGAACAATGCAGCGGCGAAGCATTCGCTCCGCCGCCGTCACCGTCATATCTCATGGGTTGGCAATCAGGCGGGCGCAATGCCCGCCTGGAGAAGAGTCCTTAAGCTCAGGACTCTTTCTTCTTCAGGACCTGACGGCCCTTGTACATGCCGGTCTTGAGGTCGAGATGGTGCGGACGACGGAGCTCGCCTGAGTCCTTGTCTTCCACATAGGTCGGCTTCTTGATGGCGTCTGCCGAGCGGCGCATGCCACGGCGCGACGGCGAAGTTTTACGTCTCGGAACGGCCATTTCGATATCCTCTAGGGATTGGTGTTCATCCGGGCATCGTCCGCGAGGGACGGCTCAGCACCCGCAATACGAGGCGAGCTGAATGCCGATCAAGGCCGGGCTTATAGAGGAAGGCTGGCCGTAAAGCTAGGGTTCTGGCGCGGAAAAACGGTACGAAAAGGCCCCGAAATCAGCGATTTTCCCGCCAGCAGGTCAAAAGCGAAGTGGCCTGCGCCCTTGCCACATAGGTCCCGGCCAGCCGCCTCACCCCCGGTCCCGGGACCCTGGCGCTGCGTTTGACCGGATTCGGGAGGATCGCGGCCAGAAGGGCCGCCTCCCGGGGGGACAAATTGGCGGCCGACTTGCCGAAGGCATAGGTGCTCCCGGCCTCCGCCCCGAATTGGCCCTGGGGCCCAAGCTCGGCGATGTTGAGGTAGATTTCCAGAATCCGCTGCTTGGGCAGGACGAGATCGATCCAGAGCGCCAGCGGAAATTCCAGCGCCTTGCGGACGAAATCCCGCCCCTGCCAGAGGAACAGGTTTTTCGCCACCTGCTGGGTGATGGTGGAGGCGCCGCGGAACGCGGTGCCGTCCTCCTCGGCGTCGTTGATCGCCTCGCGCAGCGCGCCCCAATCGATGCCGTGATGCCGGCAGAAATGGGCGTCCTCGGCCGCCACCACCGAGCGCGGCAGGTAAGGCGACATCTCGGCGAGATCGATCCATTCCCGATGCATCGGCGCGCCCGTCAGCGAGCGCCAGGCCATCAGGGTCGAAACCGGGTGACCGGTGCGGTAGAACGGGGCGACCGCATAGGGCGCGAGAGCCACGATCGCGAGCGCTACCAGCAGGATTTTGACGATGCGCAAATCGACCTTTCCGGCGCGAAATCAAACGCGGCCACGGATGGCGGCATTAAGTCTGTGATAATTCGGGCCTTTTCCAGCACTTTTTAGGCCTTCCAAACGATTGACTGGGGCGGGCGCATAAAGGATTGTCCCGCCGAATTTTAGTTCTGGAGCCTTTCTTGATGACCGGCACGTCCCCGTCCGATTTCGCCAAACGTCTGGACAAGACCGCTGATGACACCGAAGCCTTGCTCGGGCGTCTGCTGTCGGACGACATCCTGCCCGATGAGATCGCCCGCCCCAAGCGGCTGATGGACGCGATGCGCTATTCGAGCCTCAATGGCGGCAAGCGGCTGCGGCCGTTCCTGGTGGTCGAGAGTGCGGCCGTGTTCGGTGTTCCCCGCGAGGCCGCGCTGCTCGTCGGCGCCGCGCTGGAATGCATCCACTGCTATTCGCTGATCCATGACGATCTGCCGGCGATGGACAATTCGGACCTGCGCCGCGGCCGCCCCACCCTGCACAAGCAGACCGACGATGCGACCGCGATCCTCGCCGGCGACGGCCTTTTGACCATCGCTTTCGACATCATCACCCGCGACGAGGTGCATCGCGACGCCAATGTACGGCTGCTGCTGACGCGCGCGCTGGCGCGCTGCGCCGGCATCGGCGGCATGGTCGGCGGCCAGATTCTGGACCTCGCCGGCGAAGGCCGCTTCGGCGGCAATGAGCCGATCGATGTTGCCCGCATTCAGCAGATGAAGACCGGTGCGCTGCTGCGCTATGGCTGCATCGCCGGCGCGATCCTCGGCCAGGCCTTGCAGAAAGAGTATCAGGCGCTCGACGATTACGGCCGCGCGCTCGGTGAAGCCTTCCAGATCGCCGACGACCTGCTCGACGTCGAAGGCGATGCGGCCGCCCTCGGCAAACCCGCCGGCGCCGACGCCGCCCTCGGCAAGACCACCTTCGTGACCCAGCTCGGCATCGACGGTGCCAAGCAGCGTGTGCGCGACCTGCTGGCCCGCGCCGACAGCGCCATCTCGATCTTCGGCGAGCGCGCCGCCGTACTGCAAGCCGCCGCGCACTTCGTGGCCGAGCGGAAGAACTGACGTCTTCGCCTCTCCCCGCAAGCGGGGCGAGGGAGCAGACCGCCGCTGCGGCAACGAGAGAGCCATTACTCATCATGGCCACTGACAAAGAAGATCCCGTCCTCGCCCGCTTCCGCCAGATGTCGCGGCCGATGCGGCTGATCTATGCGCGGCCGCGGACTTTCATCTCGCTTGCCGCCGGCATCCTCGTCTGCCTGCTCATTCCCGGTTCGTTTCGGCTGGCGACGCGGCTGCTGTTCGGCTGGGATGCGCTGATCGCGGTCTATCTCGTGCTGGTCTATACGATGATGCTGTGCAACGACCACCAGCACATCCGCCGTGCGGCTGCGATGCAGGACGACGGCCGTTTCGTGATCCTGCTGGTGACGGCGACCGGCGCGTTCGCCAGCATTGCCGCGATCGTCTATGAGCTCGGGACGCCGCACCGCGGCGCCATGGAACTGACCATTGCGATCAGCACCATCGCGCTATCCTGGGCCGCCGTGCACACGACCTTCGCGCTGCATTACGCCAATGACTATTATCGTCACCCGCCGGGCGGCTTGCAGTTTCCGAGCGGCGACACCGAAGACCACGCCGACTATTGGGACTTCGTCTATTTCTCGTTCGTGATCGGCATGACGGCGCAGGTCTCCGATGTCGGCATCACCGACAGGACCATCCGCCGCACCGCCACCGCACACGGCATCGTATCGTTCATCTACAACACGGCGCTATTGGCGCTGACGGTGAACATCGCGGCGAGCGCGATCGCGGCATGATCCCCGCAATATTGTCCCGGCTTCGCCAGGACGATATTGCAAGCGACGCTCTCAGTTGCAGACTTCGTAATTGGCATCGTTGTGAGGGCCGCCACCGCCGCGATATTCAAGATGACAACCGCGCTTGACAGGACGGCATAGCAGATCGTTGCAGAAAATCTGGCCGCCACCGCCCGAGGCGCGACCGGCGCCAGCAGCAGCAACGCCTGCAGCTCCAGCGGCCGCACCGCCGGATTGACGACGCTGCCGTGCGGCACGGTCATCGCTGTCGTCGCGCGTGGCCGTTGCGGGCTTTGCGGTTGCGGGCTTGGCGGTTGCAGGCTTGTCAATTCCGGGTTTGGCCGGCTTGGCGGCGCGCTGCTTCTCGCATCGATTGTCGTCATTCAGCACATAGCCGTCGTCGCAGACGATCTTGGTGCAGACGTCGCCATCGGCCTTGAAGCCGTGATCGCAGACCAGCGGGCAGACGCGTGACTGCCTTGACTTGACCGTGTCGAGCGCATCCGTGCTCGCCACCTTCACGTCGAGCTTGGTGCCGGCATAGCGATTGAACTGCGACAGCGACCGCTGCGAGGACGTATTCCAGACGCCGTCAGCCTGTCCCGAGAAACAGCCGACGCGACCGAGCTCGGTCTGCACCGAGCGGTTGAGATCAACAGGCGTTGCCGTCGGCGTCAGCGCGGCGACGTTGGTTCCGGCGGGGCTTGCGGTGCCGGCCGGCGCAGTGCTCGGCGCCGCCGCGAGATTGACCCGCTGCTGCTCGGCAGCGGCGGCCTGCTGCTGCGCCTGCTCCTTCGCTTTCTGCGCGGCGAACTGGGCCTGCTCGGCCGCCTTCGCCTCGGCCGCTGCCTTGACTTGCGCATCCGTCTGCGCGCCGATCGCAGCGAGACGGTCGCGCTCGGCCTCGGCCTGCCTGGCCTTCTCGATGGCGGCGGCATGAACCTGCTCGGCCTGGATCTTGTCGATCTGAAGCTTGGCAAGGTTGGCGTAGAAGCCGTCCGGATGCTGGGCCAGGAAGGCTTCCCATGCCGCCTTGTTGCCGACCTGGAGCGCGAGCTCATAGTCGCGGCGCATATCGGCCTGCGGATTTTGCACGGGCGCGGGTGCGGCGGCCGGCGCGGCCTTGACCGGCACCAGCGGCACATCCTCGCCGCCGAGCGAGCCGTAGACGAACGGCTCCTGCTTGTTGCCGGTCGCCTTGAGCACGTCGTCGCGCACGAAGCCGAAGGCGCGGCGGACGTCGAGGCCGGGCGTGGTCAGATGCTTCGACAAAGCGATGGTGAAGGGGCTGTTGGCGCCGTCGCCATCCTGCGCGGTGAAGCCGGCCTTGGCCGAATAGGCGATCAGCGTGTTGGTGCTGGCCGGCTCGACCTGGGCCAGACCGCGGCCGATGCCGCGCGAGGCCAAAGTGCGCTTCATGGTCCTGCCGAACGGATTGTCGCGGCATGCATCGAGGATCACCAGGCGAAGCTGCTTGGCCGGCTCGACCGCGACCAGGACGCGATCCAGCGAGAGCGCCTCGTCATAGACGTCGGTGTCGCGCTCGAGCTTGGCATCGACAGGGATCAGATAGTTGGAGCCGTCGACCTCGATGCCGTGGCCGGCATAGTAGACCAGGGCGATGTCGGCATCGCGGGTCGCATCGGCGAAGTCGCGCAGCACGCGCCTGGTATCGAGCGCGGTCAGGTCGTGGCGGGAATCGACGACATCGAAGCCGGCCTCCTTCAGCGTCTTCGCCATCACCGCACCGTCATTGACGGGATTGGCGAGCGAGGGCGCGTTCTGATAGGCCGAGTTGGCCAGCACCAGCGCGACGCGCTTTCCGGCAAAGGCGGGATCGGCGCCAAACAGCAGCGCGACGGTGAGGAGCAATGGGCAAAGCCTGAACAAATTGCGCATGACCACTTCCAAAATTTCGGGGCAGTTCACACCCTCGGGGACAGCCTTAGCAAGATCCGCCGCCTGCGCTTGTGACCGAGGTCACCAAGACGGCGCGAGCAACCGGCTAAGGAGCCTCTTTTGTTAGTCGCGCCAGTGCGTTGGCGGTTCGCCGCCAGCCGCCTCGGCCCGTTTTCGCCAGAGCCCCATTCCGATGGAATCGGAACGGGGCTCCAGGTTGTAGTTTCAACGAGTTTTCTTGACGCGAACCCATATCCATTTCGCTCGAAAACGCTCTAGCCATCGCCGACGTGCCCCCGATATTGCGGCAGATTGTCCGTGATCTCGTGCCACGGTGCCTTGGAACCCACGAAAATATGCGCAGTGGGACGGATCGTGGGGGTATCGACCAGGGTTCCCATGGCGACATGGGCCCATTTGCCTTCGCGGACGCGGGAATAAAGCAGCGAGCCGCAGCGGGCACAGTGTGCGTCATGGGTGATGTCGTCGCCGTAGATAACCTTGCTGTCCTCGCCCCTGACCAGGCGAAGCTGGCCATATTCGATGCCGGCAAACGGCTTGAAGGCGGAACCGGTGGTGCGGCGGCAGTTCGAGCAGTGACAATTCAGCGCATAGGAGAACGCGTCCGCCACTTCGTAGCGGACCGCGCGGCAATAGCATTCGCCGGCAAGGATCGGAGCGTTCTGATGTCGCGAGCCCGTCATGATGACGCCCTCGCGCAAATGGCGGAAGACAGCCATAGCGCAATTTGATCCGTACGACTAAGTTCCCGTCAAGCCATCTTTCAAAGGGGACGACCCATGAGCCAAAATCGGTCGAGCGTCGAAGCCGTCGTGCAAACCTATTTTGACGGGCTTTACGAGGGAGATGCCGACAAGCTCGGCGAGGTCTTCCACCCCTCAGCCGATCTGCGCTGGGTGGACAAGGGCGAGCTGAAGATCCTGACCGTGCCTGACTGGCTCGCCTGGGTGCGCAAGCGCCCCTCCGCCAAGGCGGAAGGCAAGCCGCGCGAGGACTTAATCATCACCATCGACCGCTCGGACGACAAGACCGCTTTCATCAAGGTCAAATGCCAGCTGCCGCCACGCTTCTTCACGGACTATCTGGTGGCGATGAAGCTGGCCGACGGCTGGCAGATCGTGTCGAAATCGTATCGGTACGATCTGAGGGAGTGAAGGTCCCGCCACACGTCATGGCGAGGAGCCCTTGCGACGAAGCAATCCAGAATCTCTCCGCGGATCGATTCTGGATTGCTTCGCTTCGCTCGCAATGACGGCGCGCGTGGCACGGGTCGATCGCGGCGAGGAAAAGCCGGCTCGAAGCGGTGTTCGCAGGCATCGGGCTTATGGTGCCTGAACGACCGGCCTAAGCCACCCCACATTGACCTCTCCACATTGACCTCTTGGCCGCTTCCGGGCCAAGACAGGTCATGATCGCGGCGAAATTCCAGACCTTCCTGATCCTGCTCGCGGTGCTGGCCGGCACCGCGCTCGTGGCCCGGCGCTTCAACCTGGCGCCCGCCATCCTCTTGATGCTCTCGGGCGTCGGCCTGGCTTTCGTGCCGGGGATGCCGCCGGTCGAGCTGCCGCCGGAACTGGTGCTGCTGATGGTGCTGCCGCCGCTGATCTATTCGGCGAGCGTCGCCATGAGCTGGCGCGAGTTCAGGAACAATCTGCGCCCCATCGTGCTGCTGGCGGTCGGCGCCGTGATCTTCACGGCGGCGCTTGTCGCAGCCGCCACGCACTACATGATCGGCCTGCCCTGGAGCATCGGCTTCCTGCTCGGGGCCATCGTTGCGCCGCCCGACGTGGTGGCGCCGCTCGCGATCGCCCGGCGGCTCAACATGCCGCGTCGGCTGCTGGTCATCCTCGAGGGCGAAGGGCTCGCCAACGACGCCACCGCGCTGATCCTCTATCGCTTCGCGCTCGCCGCGATCATGGTCGGGCATTTCTCCATGCCGCTGGCAACGGGCGAATTTGCTCTGATCGTCGCCGGCGAGATCGCGTTCGGCATCGGCGTCGGCTGGCTGTCGCTGCGCTTCCGCAAATGGTCTTGCGATCCGCAGGTCGAGCTGACGCTGTCGCTGATCACGCCCTATGTCTCCTATTGGCTGCCGGAGCATGTCGGCGGCTCCGGCGTGATCGCCACCGTCGCCTGCGGCCTTTATGTCAGCTGGAACGGACCGCTGCTGATTTCGGCATCGACGCGCCTGCAGGGCATCTTCTTCTGGGACCTCATCATCTACCTGATCGAGGGCCTGCTGTTCCTGCTCACCGGCTTCCAGATGCGCGCGCTCTATGAGAAGTCGAAGGCATTCCCGCTCGACGACATCATGATCGCAACGGCGGTGGTCATGCTCGTCATCGTTCTGGCGCGCTTCGCCTGGCTCTATCCCGCGACCTATCTGCCGCGCATGCTGAGCAAGTCGCTGCGCAAGCGCGATCCGTCGCCGCCCTGGCAATGGCCGTTCGCGCTCGCCTTCACCGGCGTGCGCGGCGCGGTGTCGCTGGCCGCCGCGCTGGCGCTGCCGTTCACGCTGCCTGACGGCAACGCCTTCCCCTATCGCGATTTGATCCTGTTCGTCGCCTTCGGCGTCATCTTCATCACGCTGATCGGCGTCGGCCTGACGCTGCCGCCGGTGGTGCGCTGGCTCGGCATCGCGCAAGCCGGCCGCATCGAGCATGTCGCCGAGCACGAGGCCGAGATCTCGGCGCGGCGCCAGGCGCTCGACGCCGCGCTGAAATCGCTGGATGCGCTGACCGAGGAAAAAGAGGTGTCGGACGAGGTGATGCGGCTCTTGCGCGCCCGCCACGAGATCCGCGTCAACCAGCTGCCTGACTCGCTCGATCCCGCCCATCACGACGTCTCGGCCGCCGGCACCGCGCTGACCCGCGAGCTGATCGAGGTCGAGCGCAAGTTCATCCATGATCTCCTGCGCGACGGGCAGATCACCGACGAGACGCGGCGCAGGATCGAACGCGATCTGGATCTGGAGGAGGCGAGCCTGGCGAACCGGGAATATCGCGGCGCGCCGCTGTAGCGATTTTCGTCATTGCGAGCGCAGCGAAGCAATCCAGGCTGCCTCCGCGGAAAGATTCTGGATTGCTTCGCTGCGCTCGCAATGACGGTTGTTGAAACGACGGAGCCAGCTACCGCTTCTCGCAATACGACCGCATCGCCCGCGTCACGGCCGCTGCAATCAGCTCCCGCCGCTCCGGCGAGTTCATCGCCATCTCCTCGTCGCGGTTGATGATGGAGCCGGCTTCCAGCAGCACCGCGGCGCTTCGGGTCTGCGAGAGCACGACGAGGCCGTCATAGCGGTAGACGCCGACATCCTTGTCCAGCAACGGATGCCGGTAGCGCCCCATCAGCGGCAGGGAGTATTGGGTGGCGTATTGCAGGCCTTTGTCCTTCAGCTCCCGGCCCAGCAGCTTGGCGAAGGCGAGGCTGGCGGAGAAATGCGGGTTGCGCTCCGACACGAACAGCGAATGACCGCTGAAGCGATCGCTGAAATAGCTCTTGGCGCCGTCGAATTCCCACTCTTCGAGCATCTTGTCGGGCACGGAATCATGATGAATCGACAGGAGGAAATCCGCATGCGCCGCATTGGCGGTTCCGACGCGCTTGAGCAGGCTGGCTTTCGCCTTGCCTTCGGTCACCAGCACGCGGGTTGCAGCGAAGCTTGCCGACTTCAATTTCTCGCCGATCAGCTTCGCCAGCTGCAGGTTGAAGCCGAATTCGACATCGTTGCGCGCGCTGGTGGCGCCCTGCGATTCGGAGGTGTGTCCGACATCGAGAATGATCCGGAATTTGTGCGGATCGCATGTTTCCGGAGCGGGCAGAGGCTTGGGCTTCGCGCTCGCGACCTTTCGCGCCGGTGCCGCCTCGCCATGCTCAGCCGGCAAAGCCAGGAGCGGGATCAGCGCAACGGCAAGAGCGGCGGTGATGCGCCACGATATCGTCACACCGGCCGTTCTCCCTTCACCGTCACGCGCGTGCCCGAGCGCGTGTGCGGCCAGTAGTCCCACATCGCGCGATGCTGGGTGCAGCGGTTGTCCCAGAACGCGATGGCGTTCTCGGTCCAGCGGAAGCGGCACTGGAACAGCGGGTTCTCGGCGTGCTGGTAGAGATAGGCGAGTATCGCGTCGCTCTCGTCGCGCGGGATGCCGTTGATGTGGCGGGTGAAGCCTCTGTTGACATAGAGCGCCTTCCTGCCCGTCACCGGATGGGTGCGCACCACCGGATGCTCGGCTTGCGGATAGGACGGGCGGTCGGCGACGCCATAGTTCGCATAAAGGCCGCGATAGATCGGCTCGCCGTCGTGCAGCGCGGTGAGGCCGTCGAGATAGGCTTTCATGCGATCCGACAGCGCCTCATAGGCGGCGTACATGTTGGCGAACAGCGTGTCGCCGCCGCGCGGCGGGCACTGCTTGATGTAGAGGATCGAGCCCATCGGCGGCTCGAGATCGCAGGACACGTCGGAGTGCCAGCCCTCGCCGTTGGCGCGCGGCGAGTTCTTGTCGGCGTAGATCTTCATCAAGGCCGGGTCTTCATCCTCGTGAGGAGCTGCGGGATGAAAATGCAGCTCGCCGAACTTGCGGCCGAAGGCGAGGTGCTGCTTCGGCGTGATGTGCTGGTCGCGGAAGAAGATCACGAGGTTTTCGGCCAGCGCGCGGTGGATCTCGTCCATCTGCCTGATAGAGCGCGCATCGCCCTCGACCAGCTGGCCGATGTCGACGCCGGAGATTTCCGCGCCGATGATGGGAGTGAGCTTTTCGACCGCGATGGTTTCGTAGGGCGCGCCGTCGTCAGCCGCGTGGCGATAGCGCGGGCCTTGCTTGCCGGCGAGTGAGCTCATGGGTGTTGCTCCCGATCATCTTGATCGGGAAGCATCGTAGCAACGTAGGGCGGGTTAGCGAAGCGTAACCCGCCACTTCGCGCGCGCAAAAAAATAAGGCGGGTTACGCTTCGCTAACCCGCCCTACGATTCCGATGTTTTGAAGAGACCTACTCCGCCGCCGTCTCCGGCATCTTGGCGCCGTGGCCGTAGCGCTGGTCGATGTAGTCGATCACCAGCGCCTTGAAATCGGCGGAGATGGTGGGCCCACGCAGCGTGCGGAACTTCTTGCCGTCGACGAAGACGGGCGCGGCCGGCGCTTCGCCGGTGCCGGGCAGGGAGATGCCGATATTGGCGTGCTTGGATTCGCCGGGGCCGTTGACGATGCAGCCCATCACCGCGACGTTGAGCTCCTCGACGCCGGGATATTTGGTCTTCCAGGTCGGCATCTCGTCGCGGATGAAATCCTGGATCGAACGCGCCAGCTCCTGGAACGTGGTCGAGGTGGTGCGGCCGCAGCCGGGGCACGCGGCCACCAGCGGCACGAAGGTGCGGAAGCCCATGGTCTGCAGCAGCTCCTGGCCGACCTGCACCTCGCGGGTGCGGTCGCCGCCGGGCTCCGGCGTCAGCGAGATGCGAATGGTGTCGCCGATGCCCTGCTGCAACAGGATGCCGAGCGCGGCGGCCGAGGCCACGATGCCCTTCGAGCCCATGCCTGCTTCGGTCAGGCCGAGATGGATGGCGTAGTCGGAACGCGCGGCGAGATCCTGATAGACCGCGATGAGGTCCTGCACCGCCGAGACCTTGGCGGAGAGGACGATGCGGTCCTTGGGCATGCCGAGCTCTTCGGCGCGCGCGGCCGAGAGCAGCGCGGACTGCACCATCGCCTCGCGCGTCACCGCGCGCACGTCGCGCGGATTGGCGGAGGCGGCGTTCTCGTCCATCAGCTTGGTCAAGAGCTCCTGGTCGAGCGAGCCCCAATTGGCGCCGATGCGCACCGGCTTGCTGTTCTTGTTCGCGATCTCGATGATGTCTGCGAACTGGGTGTCGCGCTTGTCCTTGAAGCCGACATTGCCGGGATTGATGCGGTATTTCGCCAGCGCCTCGGCGCAGGCCGGATAGGCCGCCAGCAGCTTGTGGCCGATATAATGGAAGTCGCCGATCAAGGGCGTGGTGATGCCGCGCTTGGCGAGGCCGTCGCGGATGTGCGGGACGGCCGCGGCGGCCTCCTCGCGATCCACGGTGATGCGGACCATTTCGGAGCCGGCGCGCGCGAGCGCTGCGACCTGGGCGATGGTGCCGTCGATGTCGGCGGTGTCGGTGTTGGTCATCGACTGCACGACGATCGGCGCACCGCCGCCCACGGCGACGTTGCCCACCTTCACCTGGGTGGTCTTGTGCCGCGGCGCGGGGCCGGCGATGTCGGAATCGATGGTGTTTTCGAGCTTGTTCATGGGGTCCAAATATCAGGTTTTGGTGACGTTCAGCAATGCATCAGCTGGCGCCGCGGCCTCTCGGCTCGGACGGTTAACCAGAAAAAGTCCAGCAATTACAAGGACGGCTGCCGCCCCAAAGGCCAGACTTAGGGTGTCGTGCATGATGAAATAGCTAGCCACCACGCCAAACAAAGGGGTGATGAAGGTAAAAGCCGACAATTTGCTGGCCGAATAGGTCTTCACCAGCGCGAACCAAAGCGTGAACGTCGTTCCCACCACCCAGACCGTCTGAAACACCATCAGCCCGATCGAGAGCGGGCGCGGGGTATGAGGGATGGTCTCCCCGAACAGATAGGCGGCGAGCCCCAGGATCGGGATCGACATCGCGACCTGGTAGCCCAGCGCCTTCTCCGGCGGAGCAAAGCGCAGCCGTGTCGCCTTGGCGACCAGCGTGGTCGCGGCCCAGAGCGCGCCGCCGCCGACGATCATGAGATCGCCGAGCAGCACTTTGGCATCGACATCCGGCTGCGGCACGCCGATCGCAAGCGCGACGCCGGCAAAGCTCAAGGCCAGCCCCAGCCATTGCGAGCCCATCAGCCGCTCCCCCAGCACCTGATAGGAACCGAGCGCGACGAAGAACGGCGCGGTGTAGAGGAACACGACCGCGCGCGAGGCCGGCGTGAAGCGCAGACCTTCATAGATCAACACGAATTCGATGCCGAACATCAAGCCGGCAAACAGGCCTGCGGCGAGCGTACCGTCGCGCTCGAAGAACTTTGCCCCGCGCAAGCTGCCGATGATGAACAGCACCGGCAGCGCGCCCATCGAGCGGATGGTCGCCTGCAACATCGGCGGGATGTCGGGGATGACGAGCTTCACCGCGATCTGGTTGAAGCCCCAGGTCAGGCACAGCATCAGCATCAGGGCGATGGCGCCGGCACTGAGCGGGCGGCCGGCGGACGGGATGGCTTCGGTTGCGGACATTTCTTCCTGAGGTCCGGCTTTGCGCCGTTGTTGCTTTAAGACTTCTTCTGACAATGGGTGCAGACGCCTGTGATCTCCACCACGGACAGTTTTGGTGCGAAGCCTGAGCTGCGCGCCGCGGCGTTGAGTTCCCCGGCGAAAGATCCTGACGGGATCTCGCCGACAAGCCCACAGCGCTCGCAGATCAGGAACGCCACCGCCGAGGTCGCGTCATGGTCGTGGGCGGCGCAGGCGAGATAGGCGTTGCGGCTTTCGATGCGGTGCACGAGGCGGTTCGCCATCAGGAAATCGAGCGCACGGTAGACCGTGATCGGCGCCGGCCGCGGCATCGATTTGGCGAGCTCGTCGATCACTTCGTAAGCGCCGAGTGGGCGATGGCTGGAGAGCAAGGCCCCCAGCACCTGGCGGCGAATCGGCGTGAATTTCTGCGCGCGCTGCTCGCAAACCGCTTCCGCATGCGCCAGCGCGTCCGCGGTGCAGCGTCCGTGATCATGGTCGGGCGTCGGAAAGGCCGGCTTGGCGAGGGTCATTCGGCCCGCTTTCTAGCATTTCGGCCGGGGAACCCAAAGCGCGACCGGCGCCGCGGCGGTCAGCCATGCTTTTGCGGCAGGACGGCATCCCGTTAACTCGCCATCAAATAATCATAAGCTTGCTTATTATATTGCAAGCTTATTGGAGACCAAGCTTATGACCCGCGGGTCGTCTGTCGACCAGAATTTCCTGTTCACGCTCGGCGAATTGTACCGCCTCTTGCGCGTCTATGCCGACAAGGAGGCCTCGCGCTTCGGCATCACCCGCGCGCAATGGGCCGTGCTGGCCAAGGTCGAGCGCAGCGAGGGCATGAAGCAATCGGAGCTCGCCGAGCTCTTGGAGATGCAGCCGATCACGCTGACGCGGCTGATCGACAAGCTCTGCGACAACGACTGGATCGAGCGCCGCAGCGACGCCACCGACCGCCGCGTCAAGCGCCTCTATCTGAAGAAGGCGGGCCGTGCGCTGCTGGGCAAGATGAGCGGGCTCAAATCCGAGCTGACCGCGAACGCGCTCGACGGCATCAGCCCGTCCGACGCCCACCGTCTCCTCACCCAACTCGAAACCATCAAGGAAAACGTGCGAACTGCGATCCAGACGTCTGGCGCGGAACAAGCACGTAAGGAGCAGCGCTATGGCTGATCAGGTTCTCAAATTCCAGCCCGAGCAGAAGATCGACAGCGGCAAGCCGACCAAGAAGGCCGGCACCGATCCGCGCCGCCGCTTCGTCGCCGGCCTGCGCCGCTATCGCCGCTTCCTGCTGATGGTGGTGCTGCCGATCGTGGCCGTCATCGCCGGCCTCGCCTTCTATCTCAATGGCGGCCGCTATGTCGGCACCGACGATGCCTATGTGGGCGCGCAGAAGGTGCTGGTGACGCCTGATATCTCCGGCAAGATCCAGAAGGTCGTCGTCAAGGAGGGCCAGTCGGTCAAGAAGGGCGACGAGCTGTTCGAGATCGATCCCGTGCCGTTCCGCCTCGCAGTAGAGGAAGCCAAGGCGCAGCTCGCCCAGGCGCAGACGACCTATGACAATCTCATCGCCAACATCAAGATCTACGGCGACATGCTCGATCTCGCCCAGCAGGGCGTCGACCTGAAAAAGCGCGATGTCGAGCGCAAGCAGGCGCTGGTGAAAAACAGCTTCGGCTCGCAGCTCGACCTCGACAACGCCTCCAACGCGCTGGTCACCGCAGGCGCGCAGGCGCAGTTCATCAAGCAGCAGCTCTCCAACGCCAAGATGCAATTGCTCGGCAATCCCAAGCTGCCGCTGGAAGAATTCCCGCCTTACGTCCAGGCCAAGGCCAAGCTCGAGGACGCGCAGCGCAATCTCGACCATACGGTGCTCAAGGCGCCTATGGACGGCATCGCGACACAGGTGGATCAGATCCAGCTCGGCCGCTTCGTCGCGGCCGGCACGCCGGTGTTCTCCATCATCGACATCGCCCATCCCTGGGTCGACGCCAATCCGAAGGAGAGCGATCTCACCTACGTCACCGAAGGCCAGCCCGTCACGCTCGAGGTCGACGCGTTCCCGAGCCATACCTTCAAGGGCAAGATCGGCTCGCTGTCCCCCGGCACCGGCGCGCAATTCGCGATCCTGCCGCCGCAGAACGCCAGCGGCAATTTCGTCAAGGTGGTGCAGCGCGTGCCGATCAGGATCTATTTCGACGAGGACGACAAATACGTGAAGAAACTGAAGGCCGGCATGAGCGTCTATGCCAGCATCGATACCGGCCATCAGCGCTCGCTCGCCGGCCTGCTCGGCCTGTCGGCGACCGCGGGTCAGGACAAAGAGTAAGACAAGGACCAAGCGCATGTCCGGCCCCAATGCCCATCTGATGGTCCCCGGCCTGCGCCGGAACATGGTGACGATCTGCGCCATGACCGCGACCATCATGCAGGCGCTGGACACCACCATCGCCAACGTCGCGCTGCCCTACATGCAGGGCACGCTGTCGGCCTCGCAGGACCAGATCAACTGGGTGCTGACCTCCTACATCGTCGCCGCTGCGATCATGACGGCGCCGGTGGGATGGATCTCCAACCGCTTCGGCCGCAAGCGCATCTTCATCATCTGCGCCGGCGGCTTCACCTTCGCCTCGGTCCTGTGCGGGCTGGCGCAGGACATCAACCAGATGGTGCTGTTCCGCCTGCTGCAGGGCGTGTTCGGCGCAGCGCTGGTGCCGCTGTCGCAGTCGGTGATGCTCGACTATTACACGCTCCAGGAGCGCGCCAAGGCGATGTCGATCTGGGGCATGGGCGTGATGATGGGCCCGATCATGGGCCCGTCGCTCGGCGCCTGGCTGACCGAGACCTATTCCTGGCACTGGGTGTTCTTCGTCAATCTGCCGTTCGGTGCGATCACCGTGTTCGGGCTGATGGTCTTCATGGATGAGACCAAGAAGGACCTTAGCCTCAAGTTCGACTGGTTCGGCTTCGGCGCGCTGGCGATCGCGATCGGCGCGCTCCAGCTCGCGCTCGACCGCGGCGAGCAGCTCGACTGGTTCGAGTCGGTCGAGATCGTGACCGAGTTCGTCATCTCCGGCATCGCCTTCTATTACTTCTTCGCGCACTCCTTCACGACCTCGCGCCCGTTCATCCAGTTTGCGCTGTTCAAGGACCGCAACTTCGTCACCGGCTGCATCTTCATGACGGTGATGGGCCTCGTGCTGTACTCGACCATGGCGCTGGCCTCGCCGTACCTACAGAACGTCATCGGCTATCCCATCATGACGGCCGGCGGCCTGCTCGCCAGCCGCGGCTTCGGCACTTTCTTCGCCATGATGATGGTCGGCCGCATCATGAGGTACATCGAGGCCCGTACCCTGATCATCTGCGGCCTGACGCTGACGGCGGCCTCGCTGTTCCAGATGACCGGCTGGACCGACCAGACCCAGGTGCCGGAGATCGTCATCGTCAGCGTGATCCAGGGTTTTGGCTTCGGCCTCGTGTTCGTGCCGCTCTCGACCGTGTCGTTCCTGACGCTGCCCAATCATCTGCGTACCGACGGCACCTCGATGCTGACGCTCTTGCGCAACGTCGCAAGCTCGGTCGGCATCTCCATCGTGATCGCCCAGCTGACGCAGGGCACGCGCAAGAGCTATGCGATCCTGTCGGAGCACATCAATCCGTTCAACCACGCGCTGCAGATGCCTGACGTGCGCGGCCTGATCAACCTCTCAACCGACGCCGGCCGCGCCATGGCCGACCGCATGGTCAGCGTGCAGGCGCAGATCATTGCCTTCGCGCACGACTACCAGCTGGTGATGTTCTTCATCCTCTGCACCATCCCGCTCGCCCTGATGATCGGCTCGACCAAGGCCACGCTGCGCAAGCAGGCGGCGGGGCCGGAACATGCGGTGATGGAGTAGGCACTGTCGCCTGCAACAAACTCCGCCGCCGTTCCGCCTTCACCTGCTACCAGGCGCACTCACAACAGCTCCTCGCACCCCAGATCCTCGACCGCCATCATCACGCGCTCCAGATTGTTCCACCAGATTCCCGGCGGGAGGTTGATGGCCCATTGCCAGACCGGCTTGGTGATGTGCCAGAGCACCGACCAGCGGTAATCCTGGTCGAGCGCGCCGCGGGTGTAGCCGGTCACGCCGCGTGCGAGCAGCGTCTCGTAGTAACGGTTGAGCAGCACCCGCTCGA
This sequence comes from Bradyrhizobium sp. BLXBL-03, assembly GCF_051853015.1. NCBI lineage: Bacteria > Pseudomonadati > Pseudomonadota > Alphaproteobacteria > Hyphomicrobiales > Nitrobacteraceae > Bradyrhizobium > Bradyrhizobium sp. BLXBL-03. The sequence continues at coordinate 8,240,621 of NZ_CP182470.1, forward strand.
GCGCCTGGCGGCGCTCCGGGTACCATTGGATCGCCATCATATAGGCGAGGTCGTTGGTGGGAACATTGATGCCCCACAGGTCGAAATCGAAAATGCGCACGGTGTCCGCGACGCCGGCCCGCGGCAACAGGAAATTCCACGTATGCGCATCGCCGTGAACGATGGTGACGTGGCGGCGCGAATGATAGCGCTCGGACAGTCGCTCCGACTGCTCGATGAGACGGCGGTAAAGGATACGCCGCTCCTCGCTGAGGCGATCGCCGAGCTCGTCGGCAAAGCGATCGTAATGACCGGCGAAGGTCTCGATGCGCGCCGCGCTGTCCTCGGGACTTGCCCAGGTGCCGACGGTCTCGCCGAGATCGGGATGATTCCACCACACCGCATGCATGCCCGCCAGCGTCGTGACGATGGCCATCGACTGGTCGCGCGACGGCGGCAGCGTCGGTACGGTCGCGAGTTCATGACTATCGGTGAGGTCTTCGAGCAGGAGATGCCAGGCCCCGCTCTCGTCGTCAGAACGGCCATCGAAACAGCGCGGCACCAACCCGAGCGGCATCTTCGGCGCGAGCTTCAGGTAAAAGGCCAGCTCGTGCCGACCGCCCTGCGCGAGCATTTTGGCAAAATCGGCGTGCGGCGTCTTCAGGATCAGCGTCTGCGGGGAGCCTGTGGACTCCCCGACATAGCGCAGGCCGAGCCGGGTGATATGCGACACCACGGTGTCGCGCTCATGCAGCACCGTCACCTCGCGCACGGCGCCGGCGTCCAGCGCGCGGGCCTTGCGCAATGCAGCCGTGAGGTAACCGGGGTCAGCGACCGCCGGCAGTTGTGGAGGTGTCATAGCCATGATGCCCCTGCCCCGCGCCATACTGCACGATCACACCCCGACGCGCCAGCGGCCGAGCTGATGCCGGGCTTTACGCCGCGGCGGTCGATTCGCGCACGGTGCGGACCACGACCGATCGGAGCGATTCCAGATTGGCCGCCATGCCCGCGATGGCCTGCCTGACCTCCGCTGCGCGATCGTTCACCGAAGCGGCGTCGCGGCTGACATTGGCGATCTTGGCTGAGACCTCCTTCGCGGCGGACGCCGATTCGGAGATCGACCGGGCGATCTCCCGCGTCGCGGCATCCTGCTCTTCCATCGCGGCGGCAACCGAGGACGCCACGCCGTCGATCTCGGCGATGTGGCCACCCATGGTCTCGACGGCATCGACCGCGGCTTGCGTCGACGTCTGGATCTCCGCGATCAGGCGCCCGATCTCCTCGGTGGATTTCGCGGTCTGGTCGGACAGGGATTTCACTTCGGCCGCGACGACCGCAAAACCGCGGCCGGCCTCACCGGCGCGCGCCGCCTCGATCGTGGCGTTGAGCGCGAGCAGATTGGTCTGGCCGGCGATGCCGCCGATCAGGTCGGAGACCTCGGCGATCTTTTTCACCGCGCCGGCCAGCGCCTGGATGGTCGAGCGCGCCTGCTCGCGGCCTGCGACCGCCGACTTGGTAACAGTCGAGGTGCGTCCGACCTGGGTTGCGATCTCCCGGATCGAGGCACTCAGCTCTTCGGCGGCGGCCGAAACGGCCTGCGAACTGCCGAGCGCCTGGGTGGAGGCGGCGGCGACCGCCTGCGATTCCGAAGACAGGGATCGCGCAATCTCGGACAGGCTCGAGGCAGCCCGCTCCACGCCTTGCGTCGCAGAGCTCGCGGTAGCGACGGAACGGCCGGTCTCGCGCTCCACGGTCTCGGCCATCTGCTGCAGGGCACCGCGCTTGGCAAGCGCCGCTTCCTGTTGCTTCTGCAATTGCTCCTCGCGGAGGCGCGAATTCTCGATCGCTCCCTGCTTGAACACCTCGAGTGCGCCGGCCATCGAGCCGACCTCGTCCCGACGTTGCGCGAAAGGAATGTCGGCGGCGAGATCGCCGGCCGCGAGCTTCTGCATCGTGTCCGTCATGCGCACGATCGGACGCACCACGCCAAGCGCGACGCCGAGCAGGCCTGCCGCAACGAAGGCAAGCACGGCCGCGGAGACGCCGAGCAAGATGGTGAGCATCGCGCTGTCGCGGTCGGCGGCCAGCTTCTCCATGTCGGCGTTCTGCTTGTTGGCGCTGTCGACGATGCTGTCGATGACGGCACGATGCGCGGTGTAGGCGTCCTTCAGCTGTGCATAGGTGCGTTCGGACGCGGCCGCGTCCCTGGCCTTGAGGGCCGGCAGGAGCTGATCGGACAACAGCTTCCAGAACTTCTGCACCTCGGCGTCGGACTTGGATACCAGGGCTGTCTTCAGGTCGGCCGACAGGCCGGAGGCGGTCCAATAGGCCTTGCGCTCGTCGTAATCCTTGCGGAGCTGGACCAGGCGTTCGCCATGAGCCGCCAGTTGGTCCGGCTCACGCATGGCCAGAGTGGCTTCGAGATAGGCCTCGATGACATATTCCGGCGGCGGCAGGATGTCGGCGATCAAATCGTTGCCGAGCTTGATATCGGAGTAGAGCGGACCACCGACCTTGAGCTCGCGCAGTGCATAGAGGCTGGTGGACACGACCGCCGTAAAGCCGATCGCAAGAACGATTCCGAACGCAATGATCGCGGAAGACAACGACAGGCGAATTTTCATGGGGGCAATCCGGGCGCGAATTCAAATCCGCACCGACCCTAGATGATTACGGTAAATACGGGCTTTCCTCTCGGACTGGTTGCAGCGCGAAAAAGCTCCGCAGCACTACGGGAATGGGAGATTGGTCAAACGATTTTGAGTCAGCGAGACTGACATTTAAACGCAGGCACCGGCTGCAACTGCGCTGAACGAGAAGCGTGGCGGCGACCAGGCGCCGCCGCTACGCGCTGCTTCACACGTCGAAGAACACCGTCTCGTTGTCGCCCTGCAAACGCAGGTCGAGCTTGTAGACGGCCTTGCCGGCCTCGCGCACCGCAATCAGCGTGGTGCGACGGTCGGCGGGCACCAGCGCCAGCACGGGATCGGCGGCGTTGCCGGCCTCGTCGCTGAAATAGATACGGGTATAGAGATGCCGCAGCATGCCGCGCGCGAACACCGCCAGCACGATATGCGGCGCCTGCGGCTTGCCGTCGGGGTCGGGCAGCGCGCCCGGCTTGATGGTATCGAATGAATAATTGCCGTCCTTGTCGGTACCGCAGCGGGCAAAGCCCCGGAAGCTGGCGTTCGGCAGCGCGCGTCTGTCCTGCGGATCGGCGTAGCGCCCCTGCGCATCCGCCTGCCAGATCTCCAGCATGGCGTCGGGCACGGTGGCACCGTCGCCATCGAGCACACGGCCCTCGATGCGGACCCGATCGCCGGAGACGTCGGTCGTCAGCGTCGAGTTGGTGAAGGCGTCGTTCCAGGCGTAATCGCCGGTCGGCGTCAGGCCGTATTTGAAGAACGGGCCGACGGTCTGCGACGGCGTGATCCCATCGGGCTTCACAGAATCCTGCACGTTAGTGGTTCTCCATGGGGGTGGCGTTCTTGCCGCGCAGCACGATATCGAAGCGGTAGCATAGCGCCCATTCGGGCTTGGTGTTCTCCAAATCGAACGACGAGACCATGCGCATCCGCGCCTTCTCGTCGGGCACCGAGTTGAAGATCGGATCGAACGGGAACAGCGGATCTCCTGGGAAATACATCTGAGTCACCAGGCGGCTGACAAAGGAATGGCCGAACACCGAGAGATGAATATGCGCGGGGCGCCAGGCATTGTGGTGGTTGCCCCAGGGGTACGCGCCGGGCTTGATGCTGACGAAGCGGTAATAGCCCGATGCATCGCTTAACGTGCGGCCCGCGCCGGTGAAATTGGGATCGAGCGGTGCCGGATGCTGGTCGCGGACATGGACGTAGCGGCCGCAGGCATTGGCCTGCCAGATCTCGACCAGCGTGTTGGACACACCGCGGCCGTCCTCGTCGCGGACATGACCGTGCACGATGATGCGCTCGCCGAGCGGCTCGCCCTTGTGCTGGGTGGTGAGGTCGTTGTCGCCCTCGCGCACGGTCTCGTGGCCGTACACGGGTCCGGTCAGTTCCGACAAAGTGTGGCGCATCGGGATCAAGGGCTTGTTCGGCGCGCGCTTGATCGAGCTCTTGTACTCGGGCGACAGCGGCAGCGGATGTGCCTTGTTGCTGTCAGTGGGATAGATGAATGTCATTGGCGAACTCCTCCCCGGCCATTTCGGTCCGGCCGGACCAACTTTGCGACAATCATTATAGAATATAACTAATTTTGGGAAGCGGCTTTGGCACCCTTTCCGCGCCCCGGCACTGGGGCCGACGGCCCTATTTGATCGGCGCACGCGGCAGCACGGCCTCCCCGGCCTCGAGCCGGTAGGTGTGGTCGAGCGAATACCAGGGCGTCGAAACGTCAGCTGCGCTCGGATGCGGCGTCTCGTGGCGCACGAACTTGCCGATCAGCGCCCGTGTCACCCCGAACTGCACGTCGCTGTCGATATGGGGATCGTTGGGATCGTAGACCTGCGAGATCAGCACCTTGAAGCCGGGCTTGAAGATCAGGGCGTGCAGATGCGCAGGACGATACGGGTGCCGGCTCTGCGCCGCCAGGAGGCGGCCGACGGCGCCATCGGTTGGAATGGGATAGCCGACCATCATCACCGAGCGGAAGGCGAAGCGCCCGTCGGCATCGGTCGTGAACTTGCCGCGCAGGTTCATGTCGGCCTGTTCGGGGTCCTGGTTCTCGTAGAGACCGACCGGCGAGGCGTGCCAGACATCGACCTCGGCGCCCGCGACGGGGCGACCGTTCTTGTCGACGACACGGCCATTGACGAACAGCGGTGCACCCGGCGTCTCGGAGCGGACGATCGATCCGCCATTCTGCACCCGTGGCGAGTTCAGCCGCCAGAACGGCCCGAGCAGCGACTGATCGGTTTCGGTATTGCCCTGATCGCCATTGTTGAGCAGGCACACCAGCGACGAGACGCCGAGGGAGCCGGCCATCAGCACGACTTCGTTATGCGTGTCGGTGGTCAGCTTGCCGAGTTCGGCAATGACGGCGGTGGCGTCGCGAAATTCCTTCTCGGTCAGGCGCACGTCACGGACGAAGCCGTGCAGATGCTTGACCAGCGAGACCATGATCTGCCGCATCCGCGGATCGGATGTCCGCTCCATCACCGCCAGGGCGGCGGCCGTGACATCCTGCTCGCGTTCGATGATCATGCACGGTCCCTTGAAGCGACAACAAACAGCGTCATTCCGGGGCGATGCGAAGCATCGAACCCGGAATCTCGAGATCCCGGATTCCGCCCTATCGGGCGGCACCGGGATGACGGGACGCGTAGCGTCCTGTCAATTCACCTTCTCGATCGCGACGGCCACGCCCTGGCCAACGCCGACGCACATGGTGGCGAGCGCGAGCTTGCCGCCGCGCTTTTCCATGCCATGGACGGCGGTGAGCGCGAGGCGGGCGCCGCTCATGCCGAGCGGATGGCCGAGCGCGATGGCGCCGCCATGCGGATTGACGTAGTCGGCATCGTCGGCGACGCCGAGCTGGCGCATGCAGGCGATGCCCTGCGAGGCGAAGGCCTCGTTGAGCTCGATCAGGTCGAAATCACTGATCTTCTTGCCCAGACGCTCCATCAGCTTGCGGGTCGCCGGCACCGGGCCGATGCCCATGATGCGCGGCGGCACGCCGGCCGAGGCGAGCCCAAGGATGCGCGCGCGCGGCGTGAGGCCATGCTTCTTCACGGCAGCTTCGGAGGCGAGGATCATCGCGGCCGCACCGTCATTGACGCCAGAGGCATTGCCGGCGGTCACGGTGCCGGGATTGCGCACGATCGGCTTCAGTTTTGCCAGACCTTCCAGCGTGGTCTCGGGCCGCGGATGCTCGTCCTTGTCGACCGTAACAGGGCCGGCCTTGCCGCCGGGAATGGTGATCGGCGTGATCTCCTCGGCGAAATAGCCTGATGCGATCGCCTTGCCGGCGCGCTGCTGTGAGCGGATCGCGAAGGCGTCCTGGTCGGCACGCGAGACCTGGAATTCCTCGGCGACGTTCTCGCCGGTCTCCGGCATCGCATCGACGCCATACTGCGCCTTCAGAATCGGATTGATGAAGCGCCAGCCGATGGTGGTGTCGAAGATTTCGGCCGAACGCGAAAAGGCTTCCTGCGCCTTGCCCATCACGAAGGGCGCGCGGGTCATGGATTCGACGCCGCCGGCAATCGCAAGCTCGATCTCGCCGGAGCGGATGGCGCGGCCGGCGGCGCCGACCGCGTCGAGGCCGGAGGCGCAGAGCCGGTTCAGGGTCTGGCCGGGAACCGAATCGGGGAGCCCTGCAAGCAGCAGCGCCATGCGCGCGACGTTGCGATTGTCCTCGCCGGCCTGGTTGGCGCAGCCGAAGAAGACTTCGTCCACCTGTGCCCAGTCGAGATTGGGGTGCTTGGCCATCAGCGCCTTGATCGGAGCGGCGGCGAGATCGTCGGCGCGCACCTTGGCGAGCGAGCCGCCGAAACGGCCGATCGGGGTCCGCACCGCATCGCAGATAAAGACGTCACGCATCATCGTTCTCCCTGAATGCCGCGGTCCGGCGAAAATTCTTCAATGTCGGCGGAGTTTTAGGAGGGCGGCCGCGGCAGGTCAATTGACGGTTTCGCGGGCCGCATATTCGAAACCCTCCGTCGTTCCGGGGCGCGACGCTTGGCGCATCCCGGAAAGACGACCGGGAATGTGGCAGCACCTCGTCCACTACGCGGACAACGTGGAAAACCTCCTCTGTCAGGCCAAACCGATAGGACCACGCAGCGAAATTTTGTAGGTTGCGCCGCCCATGACGATGCAACAGCCCATTCCCATCCCGCCCCCTGACGAAGCTCCCGCAGCGACGCCTGAAGCCGCCGCGCGCGTCACGCCGATGATGGAACAGTATCTGGAGATCAAGGCGGCGCATCAGGGCCTCTTGCTGTTCTACCGGATGGGCGATTTCTACGAGCTGTTCTTCGAGGACGCCGAGATCGCCTCGAGGACGCTCGGTATCGTCCTGACCAAGCGCGGCAAGCATCAGGGCAACGACATCCCGATGTGCGGCGTGCCGGTCGAGCGCTCCGAGGACTATCTGCACCGCCTGATCAGCGCCGGCCACCGGGTCGCGGTGTGCGAGCAGACCGAGGATCCTGCGGCGGCGAAAGCGCGCGGCAACAAGAGCGTCGTGCGGCGCGGCGTGGTGCGCCTGGTGACGCCGGGCACGCTGACCGAGGACACGCTGCTCGATGCGCGTGCCAACAATTACCTGCTGGCGATCGCGCGGGCGCGCTCATCCGCCGGCGGCGACCGCTTCGGGCTTGCGTGGATCGATATCTCGACCGCCGAATTCACGGTCACCGAATGCTCCAACGGCGAGCTCGCCGCAACGCTGGCGCGCATCAATCCGAACGAGGCGATCGTCACTGACGCCCTTTATGGCGACAACGAGCTCGCCCAGACCCTGCGGGAGCTGCCGGCGGTGACGCCGGTGACCCGCGATGTCTTCGACGGTGCCACCGCCGAGAAACGCCTTTGCGACTATTTCGCCGTCGCGACCATGGACGGGCTGGCGCAGCTCTCACGGCTGGAAGCCACCGCTGCTGCCGCCGCCGTCACCTATGTCGACCGCACCCAGGTCGGCAAACATCCGCCGCTGTCGCCGCCTGCGCGCGAAGCCTCCGGCGCGACCATGGCGATCGATCCCGCCACCCGCGCCAATCTCGAGCTGACGCGGACGCTCGCGGGCGAACGCCGCGGCTCGCTGCTCGATGCCATCGACTGCACCGTGACCTCGGCCGGCTCGCGCCTGCTGGCGCAGCGGCTCGCGGCGCCCCTGACCGATGCGTCGGCGATCGCGCGGCGGCTCGATGCCGTCAGCGCCTTTGTCGCGGATTCGGCGACGCGCGAGGACATCCGCAGCATTTTGCGCGGCGCGCCCGACATGTCGCGGGCCCTCGCCCGTCTCTCGGTCGGCCGCGGCGGCCCGCGCGATCTTGCAGGCTTGCGCGACGGCATCATCGCTGCCGACCAGGTGCTGACGCGGCTTTCCGAGCTCGACCAGCCGCCGCAGGAGATCGCTGCGGTGATGGCGGCGCTGCAACGCCCTTCGCGCCAGCTCGCCGCCGAATTCGCCCGCGCGCTCGACGAGCAATTGCCGCTGATCAAGCGCGACGGCGGCTTCGTGCGTGCCGGCTATGAGCCGGCGCTCGACGAGGCGCGAAACCTGCGCGACGCCTCGCGCCTGGTCGTCGCCTCGATGCAGGCGCGCTACGCCGACGACACCGGCGTCAAGGGCCTCAAGATCCGCCACAACAACGTGCTCGGCTATTTCGTCGAGGTCACCGCCCAGCACGGCGACAAGCTGATGTCGGCGCCGCTGAATGCGACCTTCATCCATCGCCAGACGCTGGCGGGCCAGGTGCGGTTCACGACGTCAGAGCTTGGCGAGATCGAAGCCAAGATCGCCAATGCCGGCGACCGCGCGCTCGGCCTCGAGCTCGAAATCTTCGAGCGGCTCTGCGCCAAGGCGCTGGAGATCAGCGACGATCTGCGCGCCGCCGCGCAAGGCTTTGCGCTGCTCGATGTCGCAACGTCGCTGGCCAAGCTCGCGGTCGACGAGAACTACGTGCGGCCCGAGGTCGATGGTTCGCTCGCCTTTGCGATCGAGGCCGGTCGTCATCCCGTGGTCGAGCAGGCCCTGAAGCGCAACGGCGAGCCGTTCATCGCCAACGCCTGCGATCTCTCGCCGAGCCCGGCGCAAAGATCCGGCCAGCTCTGGCTGCTGACCGGCCCGAACATGGCCGGCAAATCGACCTTCCTGCGCCAGAACGCGCTGATTGCGCTGATGGCCCAGATCGGCAGCTTCGTGCCGGCGACGCGGGCGCGGATCGGCATCGTCGATCGCCTGTTCTCGCGCGTCGGTGCCGCCGACGACCTCGCCCGCGGCCGCTCGACCTTCATGGTGGAGATGGTCGAGACGGCGGCGATCCTGAATCAGGCCGGCGAGCGCGCGCTCGTGATCCTCGACGAGATCGGCCGCGGCACCGCGACCTTCGACGGCCTCTCGATCGCCTGGGCCGCGATCGAGCATCTGCACGAGAGCAACCGCTGCCGCACGCTGTTCGCGACGCACTACCACGAGCTGACCGCGCTCTCGGCCAAGCTGCCGCGCATGTTCAACGCGACGGTGCGGGTGAAGGAATGGCAGGGCAATGTGGTGTTCCTGCACGAGGTGCTGCCGGGCTCGGCCGACCGCTCCTACGGCATCCAGGTCGCCAAGCTCGCAGGCCTGCCGCCGGCCGTGATCACGCGTGCCAAATCCGTGCTGGCGAAGCTCGAAGCGCAGGACCGCGGCCAGACGGCGCGAGCGCTCGCCGACGATCTCCCGCTGTTCGCCGTCCCCTCGCGCGCCGCCGCGGAAGCCGCCCCGCCGACCGAGGCCGAGCTGCTGATGGACGCCGTGAAGGCGCTCCATCCGGACGAGATGTCGCCGCGCGAGGCGCTGGACGCGCTCTACGCGCTCAAGGCCAAGCTGCCGAAGCAATGACGGTGCCGTAGGGTGGGCAAAGCGAAGCGTGCCCACGCACAGCGGCAAAGACGTAAGAGATGGTGGGCACGGCGCGAAGGGCGCGCCTTTGCCCACCCTACGATTCCTGCGCCCTTGTCTTACGCCCTCGCCGCGATCGCGGCCGCTTCCGCGGCCGCGCGCTGCATGCTGGTCGACATCTCGTTGGTGACCGTGCTCTGCTCCTCGATGGCGGCAGCGGTCGAGGTGACGTATTCGCTGACGTTATTGATCGCCTGCTTGATCGAGCTCAAGGCGCTGACGACGTCGCCGGAGATGCCGTTGAGGCTGCCGATCTCCTGGCCGATCTTGTCGGTGGCCTGCTTGGCCTGGTTGGCGAGGCTCTTCACTTCGGACGCCACCACGGCAAAGCCGCGGCCGGCTTCACCGGCGCGGGCGGATTCGATCGTCGCGTTCAGCGCCAGCAGATTGATCTGGCCGGTGATGTTGTTGATCATCTCGACGATGCCGCTCATCGCCTGCGCGGCTTCGGTGAGGCGCTGGGCCTGCGAGTCGGCCGCGGAGACCTGATCGACCGCGCTCATCGCGGTCTCGCGCGACTTGGTCATCGCCTCGGAGATCTCCCGCACCGACGCGTTGAGTTCCTCCGAGCCGGCGGCGACCGATTCCATCATGCCGCGGACACGCTCGTTGCCCATGCGGACCAGCACCTGCTTGGTGGTGTCGGTGGCATATTTCACGACCTTGAACGGCTTGCCGTTGAGATCGAAGATCGGATTGTAGGAGGCCTGGATGTAGACTTCCTTGCCGCCCTTGCCGATACGCTTGTACTCCCCCGCCTGGTATTCGCCGCGGTTGAGCTTGGCCCAGAATTCGCGATAGCCGGCGCCGTCGCGCTCGCTGGGCTCGACGAACATGCTGTGATGCTTGCCCTTGATGTCGGCCAGCGAATAGCCGAGCGCAGCGAGGAAGTTGGCATTGGCCGTGATGATCGTGCCGTCCATGTTGAACTCGATCACGGCCTGCGCCTTGTCGATCGCCGCGATCTGCCCGGCGAGATCGGCGCTCTTCAGCTTCTCGGCCGTGATGTCGGTTGCGTATTTGACGACGCCGAACGGCTTGCCATTCTCGTCGAACATCGGATTGTAGGAAGCGAGAATCCAGACCTCGCGGCCGCCCTTGCCGATCCGCTTGTATTCCCCCGCCTGGTATTCGCCGCGGTTGAGCTTGGCCCAGAATTCGCGATAGGCGGCGCCATTGCGGTCAGCCTCAGGCATGAACATGCTATGATGCTTGCCCTGGATCTCGGCGAGCGAATAGCCGAGCGCCTTGCAGAAATTCTCGTTGGCGGTGACGACGGTGCCGTCGAGCTTGAACTCGATCACGGCCTGGGCACGGCTGCTGGCAGCGATCTTCGAGGCCTCCGTCATGCTCCGGAGCTTCTTCTCGGTGATGTCGGTCGCGATCTTGGCGACCATCACCGCCTTGCCGTCGCCGTCGAGCACCGGATTATAGGACGCTTCGATCCAGACCTCGTGACCGTCCTTCGCAATTCGCTTGAACTCGCGCGCCTGATATTCGCCACGGTTCAGTGCGGCCCAGAACGCCTTGTACTCGGCGGTGTCGCGCTGGTCGGCCGGCACGAACATCGAGTGATGCTTGCCCTTGATTTCGTCGAGCCGATAGCCGAGGGCATCGAGGAAATTCTTGTTGGCCGTGATGATCGTTCCATCAAGGTTGAATTCGATCATCGCCTGCGAGCGGCCGATGGCATCAAGCCGCGCCTGTGCATCACTTTGGGACTTGCGACCGAACATCCGAACGTCTCCTCGATGAGAACTTGTTTTGCATGACGCAGGCAGCATTGCCTTCACGCCCGAAAAATTTTCGGCTCGCACGTCACTCGCGTGTATTGGAACAACGGGCCCGTATTGAACGTGGGCGCCTCAACAGCCGATGAGTATATTTGCGGGCAAAGCGCAAAGATTAAATTAACGACGCTATCGAAAACGCGCGGCCAAGCACCGCAGAACTACCGGCCGATCCCCGCAAAAAATCCGTGCGGAATGCTTACGCTTCAACGCGCCGTATTCGCCGCCCATTCCACCATAGTGTCAGGTTCCACGTCACGCAGGTTGCAAGCGCCAGACAAAGACCAACCACCGATCCAAATTCCACGACCGCAACGTGCATCACTGCAATCGCGATTCCAAATCCGAGCAGACCCCAGGCGGAACTCGCAAGCACGGCGGCGGTCGCCGGCCCGCCGATGCGGGGATGCAGGATCACCATCATGCTGGAGAACACCACGGGGAACAGCGCAATGATGCCGCTGATGCGAGGGCCGACCCAATTCGACGTCGAGACGACGATGGCGACGAGGGTCGCGACCAGCGCGGCCCGCATCGGGATGTCGTACCAGCGACGCGTCACCAGCGGCATCTTCACGTGGCGATAGCCTGAGAGCAGTGGAATGCAGATGCCGAAGGCAACGAAGTTCGCGGCAAGGCCGGCGGTGAGCGTCCAGTCGAACAGGCGGATAACGGAGGCGATCGCGATCCAGACCGCGAACGCGCTGCAGCAACTGACCGCCATGCTGTGCCGCTGCGCCAGCACGACATAGGTAAGCCCCATGAAGATCGTCGCGGCGTTGACCGGCAGGCTCGACAGCGCACCCTGCGCGATGAAGGCGGCGTCATGATCGATGGCGAGGAAGACGTAGGAGGGCCCGGCGGAAACCGGCAGCGTCGCCACCAGCGCTCCGATCGCGGGCCCCGAGCGCTCGGTGATGACAGACGCCGACACGACGAACGCCGCCGCGATTGTCATGCGCAGGAAGAGGAAGACGATGTGAGACAGTTCGGCCGGCATGCAATCTGTCGTCCCGGCCTAGTGCGCAATTGCGCACGGGGGCCGGGACCCATAACCACGACTATGCGTTGGGAGGGAAAGTCGTCGGGCAGCAATGCTTCAATCGATGGAACACGACGTATGGGTCCCGGCCTGCGTGCGCAATTGCGCACTAGGCCGGGACGACAATGATCACATCCGCTGCATCGACACCGAAACTTTCGGGCCATTCTTGATGGTCTGATAGACCACGCAATAGCGCTCGGTGAGCTTGAGCAGGAGATCGAGCTTGTCCTGCGGTGCTGGCGTGTCGACCTCGAAACGGAGGCGGATCTCGGCGAAGCCGACCGGGGTCTCCTTGTCGACGCCGAGCGTGCCGCGGAAATCCAGATCGCCTTCGGCATAGACGTTGCCGGTCTTCAAGGGCACCTCGAGCGCGGTCGCGACCGATTTCAACGTGACGCCGGCACAGGCAACCAGGGCTTCCAGCAGCATGTCGCCGGAGCAGAGCTCGAGGCCGGAGCCGCCAGTGGCGGGATGCAGGCCTGCGACTGCGAGCGCGCGGCCGGTCTCGACCTTGCAGGCGATGCCTTCGCTGTCGGTGGAGCCCTTGGCCTTGAGCGTGATCAGCGCGGCCTTGGGATCGGTCTTGTAGCGCTCCTTGATCGGGGCCTGCATCTGGCGCAGTTCGGCGGCGTCCATTGTGTTCTCTCCCGGGACAATTGCTCCTTGATGTACCGGCTCGAGGCGAAGATGTCACCACCACATGGCCTGACCGGGACCCTGGGTTGCGTCACGGTCGGGCACGTTGCGGTCGAGCGAACGGTCGAGTGACGTCAGCACGCTTCGCTTGAAAGTCTCGAACAGCGGCGAGTTGCGGTCGCGCGGACGGGTCAGATTGATCTCGATCTGGTCGAACAGCCGTCCCGGCCGCGGCCGCATCACCAGCACGCGATCGGCCAGTACGAGGGCCTCGTCGACGTCATGCGTGACGAGGATCAAGGTCGGACGCGTGTCGGCCCAGAGGTCGAGCAGATGATCCTGCAAATCCCGGCGGGTGAAGGCATCAAGCGCGGAGAACGGCTCGTCGAGCAGGAGCACTTCGGGCTGCGGCACCAGCGCCCGCGCAATCGCGACTCGCTGCGCCTGCCCGCCCGAGAGCTCGCGCGGCCAGGCCCGCGCCTTGTCGGCGAGGCCAACGCGCTCCAGCGCGCGCGCCACCTTCTCGCGCCGCTCGGACGCCGGGAGATCGGCGATGCCAAAGCCGATATTGTCGGCAACGCTGAGCCAGGGCAGCAGCCGCGGCTCCTGGAAGATGATGCCGATCTTGGCGTGCGGCGAAGCGATCACCTCGCTGTCGAGCGTCACCGTGCCGGAACTGGCGCGGTCGAGGCCGGCGATGGCGCGGAGCAATGTGGATTTGCCGCAACCGGAGCCGCCGATGATGGCGATGATCTCGCCCTGCCCGATCTCGGCGGAGAAGCGGGCCAGCGCCTCGACGCCATTGGGATAGGTCTTGCTGACCCGGTCGAGCGCGAGCATTGCGTTACGCCCCCTTGGTGCGGGAGAAGGCGTCCTGCCAGCGCAGGAACGGCGCCGCGGCGAGCTCGATCAGCCAGTCCGTCAGCTTGCCGAGAATAGCGAAGATCACGATGGCGGCGAGGATCTGCGCCGGCTTGCCGAGCTGCTGGCCGTCGAGCAGGAGATAGCCGAGTCCTTCGGAGGCGCCGATCAATTCGGCGGCGACCACGAACATCCAGCCGAGACCAAGGCCAACACGCAAGGATACGACATAGGCCGGCAGCACGGCAGGCAGCAGGATGCGGCGGATCATCGCAAAGCCGGAGAGGCGGAAGGTGCGGCCGACCTCGACGATCTTGCGATCGACCGAGAGGATCGCGCCCATCACGCCGAGATAGACCGGGAAGAACACGCCGGCCGCGATCAGCGCGATCTTCGAGGTCTCGAAGATGCCGAGCCACAGGATGAACAGCGGCACCCAGGCGAGCGAGGGAATCGCGCGCAGCGCCTGCACGGTCGGATCGAGCAGCCGCCGCGCCAGCGGCCAATAGCCGGAAATCGCACCCAGCAACGTGCCCGCGACCACGCCGAAGGCGAAGCCGAGCCCGACCCGCCACAGCGTCGCGGCGATGTGGCGGAGCAGCTCGCCGGAGCGGGCAAGATCCGCGATGGCGGCGAACACCCGCGAGGGCGGCGGCACCAGCCGGCCATTGGACCAGCCGAGCCAGACGACAAGCTCCCAGGCGAGCGCGAGCGTCGCCGGCAACAGCAGCCCCAGTACCGGCCGCGCATAGCGCGACATCCGCGACGGCGCCGCGGCGCTCTCGGCTGGTTCCGATGATTGCTGCAGCACTGGCGCGTCGGAGATCATGGCCGGTAGGAAGCGCGTCTGGTAGGGGAATGCAACACCACTCTTGCCGCGGCCTCGCCTGCCGCTCCTCTCGCTACCTCCGTAGCCCGGATGGAGCGCAGCGCAATCCGGGAATCGAGCCGCGCATAGGTGGTCCCGGATTTCGCTGCGCTCCATCCCGGGCTACGAGGCCACGATCAATTCGTCGGCAGCGGGACCTGGTCGTCAATGAGCGCATCCAGCGTCGCCTTCACGTCGACCTTGGCATCGACAACGCCGGCCTGTTGCAACGCGAGGCCGGCAGCGAGGATCGACTCGCGCTGGGGCGCGCCGATGCGGCTGTGGGTCAGCTCGGTGCGCTCCTTGAGCTGCTTGTCGACGACGGCCTCGGGAAGCTTCGTCACGGCGATGAAGGTCTTCTTCAGTTCGTCGTAATTCGCCAGCGAATATTTGCGCGCCTCTTCGTACGTTGCGAGCACGCGGCGGGCGATGTCCGGATAGTCCTTCAGGAACTGCTCGCGCACATTGAGGATACCCCAGGTGTTGGCGTCGGCCTTGCGATAGAACAGCTTTGCGCCTTCCTCGATCTCGGCCTGCGCCATCATCGGATCGAGGCCGGCCCAGGCGTCGACGTCGCCGCGGATCAGCGCGGTCTTGCCGTCGGCGTGCTGGAGCAGCACCGGCGTGATGTCCTTCTCAGTCAGCCCCGCACCCAGCAGCGCGCGCACCAGGAAGATGTGCGGATCGGTGCCGCGCGTCACCGCGACGCGCTTGCCCTTGAGATCGGCAACGCTTGCAATCTTGGAATCCTTTGATGCGACCAGCGCCGTCCACTCGGGACGCGAATAGACATAGATCGACTTGATCGGGTTGCCGTTGATGCGCGCGACCAGCGCAGCCGAGCCCGCGGTCGAGCCGAAATCGATCGAGCCGGCGTTGAGGAACTCGAGCGCCTTGTTGGAGCCGGCCGACTGCACCCAGGTGACGGTGATGCCGTCCTTGGCGAACTCCTTCTCCAGCAACCCCTTCTGCTTCAGCACCAGCGACACCGGATTGTAGGTCGCCCAGTCGATGCGGATTTCCTTGAGCGGGTCGGCCGCCCGTGCCGCCGGGGCCACGGCGAGCACAACAGCTCCCGCCAGCAAGATTCGTCGTGTGATGTCAGCCATGCCCAGGATCCTCCAAAACTTCATTGTTTTTCAATGAGTTATGCTTAGAGGTCAACGAGAAAATCCCACCCTTGAAGGCGGGGGACTTGAGAACAATTTTGCGCGACGTCAGCGATTTCCAGCATGGAACGACTATTGCTGGCGAATGGCTGATGACAGCGCCTGCCGCCTCTTATATCCGGTGGAGACATGGATAGCGTTGCGACCGAGCATAAGCCACAGCTGGACGACCGTTTCGACACTGCGCGGATCACCGCTGCGGTCGATGCGCTTGCCGAAAGGCATCAGGGCCGCGAGGACGCGTTCCGCACCGCGGTCGCGCAATTGCTCAAGGCGGAACTGATCGCCGCGCGCGCCGCAGCACAAGCGATCCTGCTGAAGGACCGCCACGGCCGCCGCTGCGCCGAGCGGCTGTGCCACGTGCAGGACGAGATCATCCGCATCCTCTACTCGGCCGCGACGCGTCACCTCTACCGCTCGCCGATCCCGAGCGGCGCCGAACGCATGGCGGTGGTGGCGACCGGCGGCTACGGCCGCGGCCTGATGGCTCCGGAATCGGACATCGATCTGCTCTTCATCCTGCCCTACAAGCAGACCGCCTGGGGCGAGCAGGTGGCTGAGGCCATTCTCTATTGCCTCTGGGACATGGGTCTGAAGGTCGGCCACGCCACGCGCTCAGTCGATGAATCGATCCGCCAGGCGCGCGGCGACATGACCATCCGCACCGCGATCCTGGAGACGCGCTTTCTCACCGGCGACCAGCCGCTCTATAACGAGCTGGTCGAACGCTTCGACAAGGAAGTGGTGCAGGGCACCGCGTCCGAGTTCGTCACCGCCAAGCTCGCCGAGCGCGAGGAACGCCACCGCCGCGGCGGCCAGTCGCGCTATCTGGTCGAGCCCAACGTCAAGGACGGCAAGGGGGCGCTACGCGACCTGCACACGCTGTTCTGGATCGCCAAATACGTCTATCGCGTCCGCGACACCGACGAGTTGGTCGAACGCGGCGTGTTCGACGCGCAGGAGTATCGCAGCTTCCGCCGCTGCGCCGACTTCCTCTGGTCGGTGCGCTGCAATCTGCATTTCTACTGCGGGCGGCCCGAGGAGCGGCTGTCGTTCGATCTGCAGCGCGAGATCGCGATCAGGCTCGGCTACACCTCGCATCCCGGCATGCAGGATGTCGAGCGCTTCATGAAGCACTACTTCCTGGTCGCCAAGGAAGTCGGCAACCTCACCGCCATCCTCTGCGCCAAGCTCGAGGACCAGCAGGCCAAGCCCGCCCCGGTGCTGAGCCGAATGATGGCACGCTTGCGCCCCACGCAAGTGAAGCGGCGCGTGCCCGACAGCGACGACTTCATCGTCGACAACAACCGGATCAACGTCGCCGCGCCCGACGTCTTCAAGCACGATCCGGTCAATCTGATCCGCATTTTCCGCCTGGCGCAGAAGAACAACCTCGCCTTCCATCCGGACGCGATGCGCGACGTGACGCGTTCGCTCGGCCTGATCAACGCGCAGATGCGCGAGCATCCCGAAGCCAACCGGCTGTTCATGGAGATCCTGACCTCCGACAATGCCGAGATCGTGCTGCGACGGATGAACGAAACCGGCGTGCTCGGTCATTTCATCCGTGCCTTCGGCAAGATCGTCTCGATGATGCAGTTCAACATGTATCATCACTACACGGTGGACGAGCACCTGATCCGTTGCATCGGCTTCCTCCAGGAGATCGAACGCGGCGTCAGCGAAGAGTTCACGCTGGCCAGCGACCTGTTTCGCAAGATCCGGGCCGAGCACCGGCCGGTGATCTACGTCGCGACCCTGCTGCACGACATCGCCAAGGGGCGGCTGGAAGATCATTCGATCGCAGGCGCCAAGGTGGCGCGGCGGCTGTGCCCGCGGCTCGGCTTCAGCGCTGCTGACACCGAGCTCGTGGCCTGGCTGATCGAGGAACATCTGACGATGTCCACGGTGGCGCAGTCGCGCGACCTCTCCGACCGCAAGACCATCGAGAATTTTGCCGCCGTGGTGCAGTCGGTCGAGCAGATGAAGCTGCTTACCATCCTGACCACCGCCGACATCCGCGGCGTCGGTCCCGGCGTGTGGAACGGCTGGAAGGCGCAGCTCTTGCGCTCGCTGTATTACGAGACCGAGCCGGTGCTGACCGGCGGCTTCTCGGAGGTCGACCGCGGCAAGCGCCTCACGGCCGCCTATGCCGAATTCCGCCACGCCTTCGCCGAATGGCCGGCCGACGAGCTCGACGCCTATATCGGCCGGCACTATCCGGCCTATTGGCTCAAGGTCGAGCTGCCGCGCAAAATTCGCCACGCGCGCTTCGTGCGATCGAGCGAGCAGGCCGGCCACAAGCTCGCGATCAATGTCGGCTTCGACGAGGTGCGCGGCGTCACCGAGCTCACGATCTTCGCCGCCGACCATCCCTGGCTGCTCTCGATCATCGCCGGCGCCTGTGCCTCCGCCGGCGCCAACATCGTCGACGCGCAGATCTACACCACGACCGATGGCCGCGCCTTGGACACGATCTCCATCTCCAGGGAATACGACCGCGACGAGGACGAAGGCCGGCGCGCCACCCGGATCGGCGAGATGATCGAGGACGTGCTCGAAGGCAAGCTGCGCCTCCCCGAAGTGGTGGCGCGGCGCACCGTGCGCAGCAAGGCGCGGCCCTTCGTGATCGAGCCTGAAGTGACCATCAACAACCAATGGTCTGATCGCTACACGGTGATCGAGGTCTCCGGCCTCGACCGCCCCGGCCTGCTCTACGAGCTGACCACGGCGATCTCGAAGCTCAACCTCAACATCGCCTCGGCCCATGTCGCGACCTTCGGCGAGCGCGCCCGCGACGTGTTCTACGTCACCGATTTGCTGGGCGCGCAAATCAACGCCCCGACTCGCCAGGCTGCGATCAAGAGCGCATTGACCCATGTGATGGCCGGCGACAAGGCGGCTCAGCCGGCGGCGTGAGGCTTGCCGTCATTCCGGGGCGATGCGCAGCATCGAACCTGGAATCTCGAGGCTCCGGGTTCGCCCTATGGGCGCCCCGGAACGACTGAGGCCTAAACCTCCACCCCCTCATGCCGCAGCAGCCACCTCTTCCGCTCCAGCCCACCGCCATATTTCACCAGCGAACCGTCCGCGCCGATCAGGCGATGGCATGGCAGCACCACGCTGATCGGGTTGGAGCCGTTGGCGTGGCCGACGGCCCTGATGGCCCGGGGCATCTCGATCTTCGCCGCCAAGGCGCCGTAGCTCATCGTGGTGCCCGCTGGAATCGTCGCGAGCGCCGTCCAGACCTTTTGCTGGAACGGCGTGCCGGCGATGCGCCAATCGATCCGCATGAGCTGACCGAGGTCACCTTCGAAATATGCTGACAGCGCCGTCTTCATTGCCGCCGGCGCAGGCCGATCGACCAGCTCCACCGCGCCGTGATGCAAGCGCAGCAGCTCGCGCATGCGATGCTCGTAATCGTCCCAATCGAGCGCGCGCAACGCGCCATCGCTGTCCGTGACGAGCAGTGCGATCCCGATCGGCGTCGCCAGCCGATCGAGGCCGAAGCGTTCGGGAGTCCTGGTTGATCGAGCAGGCATTGCGGCACCATCACTTCGAAACACACTTCGCACTTGCCATGCCGGCCGTGCTAACGTCCACCCGAAAGCTGACGCTTTTGGGGGCTCAACTTGATTCTGATCGCCAATGTCCTGGTGGCGCTCGTCGCCGCGCTGCACGCCTATTTCCTGATCCTGGAGATGTTTCTCTGGGACAAGCCGCTCGGCTTGAAGACATTTCGCAATACGCCTGACAAAGCCGAGATCACGAAAGTGCTGGCGGCCAATCAGGGACTCTACAACGGCTTCCTGGTCGCTGGCCTGGTCTGGGGGCTGCTGCATGGCAACCCGGTCTTCGCGTTCCAGATCAAAGTGTTCTTCCTGCTCTGCGTGATCGTGGCCGGCGCTTATGGCGCGGCGACCGTCAGCACGCGCATCCTGATCGTGCAGGCGGTGCCGGCCGCGATCGCGCTGGCGGCGTTGTTCCTGGCGTAAGACGCGCCAGACGTAAGGCTCCTGGCCTCGCCTGAGAGGCTACGGCGCAGCGAACCGATCCTTGCGCTGAGGTGAACCTTCCTCCACTATCTTCGGCAGCGATGGCGACCGTTGCGATCGACGGAGAAAGACCATCGGCCGAAAATTCCGTCAGGAGGAACGAACCAACATGAACAATCGCAGAGCCTTTATAACGGCCACGGCGGCGTTTGCCGTCGCAGTCTCGACCAGCCAGGCCCTCGCCCAGAAGAAATACGACACCGGCGCAAGCGACACCGAGATCAAGATCGGCCAGACCGTGCCATTCTCCGGCGCCTATTCCGTCTACGCCAATATCGGCAAGACCCAGGCCGCCTACTTCAAGATGATCAACGATCAGGGCGGCATCAACGGCCGCAAGATCAACCTGATCCAGTATGACGACGCCTATTCGCCGCCGAAGACCGTGGAGCAGGTGCGCAAGCTCGTCGAGGGCGACGAGGTGCTGTTCACCTTCCAGCTGATCGGTACAGCCGCGAATGCCGCCGTGCAGAAATATCTCAACAGCAAGAAGATCCCTCAGCTGCTCGCCTCGACCGGCGCCGCCCGCTTCAACGATCCGCAGAACTATCCCTGGACCATTGCCTACAATCCGAACTACGTGTCCGAGGGACGGATCTACGCAAAATACATTCTCGCCAATCATCCCAATGCCAAGATCGGCGTGCTCTACCAGAACGACGATATGGGCCGCGACTATCTCGCCGGCCTCAAGAGCGGCCTCGGCGACAAGGCCGCCAGCATGATCGTCGGCGAGGTCTCGTACGAGGTGACCGACCCGACCGTCGACTCGCAGGTAGTCAAGCTGAAGTCGATGGGCATCGACCTGTTCTATGACGCCTCGACGCCCAAGTTCGCGGCGCAGGCGATCAAGAAGCTCGCCGACCTCGGCTGGACGCCCGTGCACATCCTCGACATCAACGCGAGTCCGGTGTCGGCGACGCTGAAGCCAGCCGGCCTCGACATCTCCAAGGGTATCATCTCGACCAACTACGGCAAGGATCCGGGCGATCCCCAGTGGAAAGACGATCCGGGCGTGAAGGCCTTCTTCGCCTTTATGGACAAGTATTTCCCGGAAGGTGACAAGCTCAACACCGTCAACACCTATGCCTATTCGGTCGCCGAGTTGCTGGTGCAGGTGCTGAAGCAATGCGGCGACGACCTGACGCGCGAGAACGTCATGAAACAGGCCGCCAACATCAAGGGCTACACGCCGAGCCTGGCGCTGCCCGGCATCAAGATTACCACTGGTGCGAATGACTATCGCGTCAACAAGCAGATGCAGATGATGAAGTTCAACGGCGAACGTTGGGAGCTGTTCGGACCGATCATCGAGGACACGGGGCCCTCGGGCTAGGCGAACCGCTCTGAACTGCAATCGGCGGCCTGCGGGCCGCCGATTTTTTGGAGCGTCTATTCCGGTATCTCGCCAAAATTCTTCCCCACCGGCAGCACCGCGTGCCGGATCAAACGCGAATCCTCCACTGCAGCCTGGCGGTGCTTCACCGCTTCGCGATAGACGGGGTCGCGGATCATCTCGACGAAGGCGGCGACGCTGGGGTATTCGGCGATGAAGCAGTGGTCCCAACGCTCCTCTTGCGGGCCGATCAGCATCAGCTCGAACCGGCCCTGCCAGACGATGCGGCCGCCGAGGCGCGTAAACACCGGACCGCTCTCGCGGCCATAGGCCGCATAGGCTTCCGCGCCGCTCGCCTTGCGGCCGTCGGGATAGGCCGCCTCTTTGCGTAAGCGCACCAGATTGAGCATGTGGATCGGGCCGGGGCGGTCGTTCTCCCGGAATTGCGCAAAAATCTCCTTGGTCGGATCGATGTGGCCCATAGGTGTTTCCTCTTCTTGTGCCTTCGATCCTAACGCCCGCGCCCTCGAAGCGGAACTGCGGCAGGCGAATGCCGCACCTCCTAATCACGCGTTAACCTCGGGGTAACCGGGCCTTAAACAGCGACCGCTAGCGTGCGGCGGGGCGGGGTGACCGGGCGTTTTGCGTATGGGGTCGGCAAAGAAAAAGGGTGGGCGGAAGGAGCCGTTGTTCGGCTTGCCCGCGGCGCTTGCCGATCTGCGCCTGACGGCGGCCGATCGCATTCCCGGCGGCGACGACAAGCCGAAGAAATCGGCCGGCAAGCGCAAGGCCGAACCTGACGGCGACGAGCCGCCGCGCGAGCGCAAGGCACCCGCAAAGAGCAGTGGTGCCAAGCGCCGGTCGCGATCATCGATCAGCGCCGGCCTCGGCCGCCTCGTCTATTGGGGCGCCGTGCTGGGCCTCTGGGGTGTGATCGCCGTCATCGGCGTCGTGATCTGGGTCGGCGCCCATCTGCCGCCGATTCAGTCGCTGGAAATTCCAAAACGCCCGCCGACCATCCAGATCGTCGGCATCGACGGCAGCCTGCTGGCGCAGCGCGGCGAGATGGCCGGCGCCAACGTCTCACTGAAGGATCTGCCGCCCTATCTGCCGAAGGCCTTCATCGCCATCGAGGACCGCCGCTTCTATTCGCATTTCGGCATCGACCCGGTCGGCATCCTGCGCGCCCTCGTCACCAATGTGCTCCATCGTGGCGTGTCGCAGGGCGGCTCGACGCTGACGCAGCAGCTGGCGAAGAATCTGTTCCTGACCCAGGAGCGCACCATGGCGCGCAAGCTGCAGGAGGCGGAGCTCGCGATCTGGCTGGAGCGCAAGCATTCCAAGAACGAGATCTTGGAGCTCTATCTCAACCGCGTCTATTTCGGCTCCGGCGCCTATGGCGTCGAAGCCGCCGCGCAGAAATATTTCGGCAAGCCGGCCAGGAACGTCACGATCGCCGAAGCCGCGATGCTGGCCGGCCTCGTCAAATCGCCCTCGCGCCTGGCGCCGAACCGCAATCCGGAAGGCGCGGAGCAGCGCGCGCAGGTCGTGCTGGCGGCGATGGCGGATGCCAAGTTCATCACCGACGCACAGGCGCAGGCCTCGATCGGCCACCCCTCCTACGTCGTGAAGCCGGTCGGCGCCGGCACGGTGAACTACGTCGCCGACTGGATCGGCGAGGTGCTGGACGATCTCGTCGGCCAGATCGACGACAGCATCAAGGTCGAGACCACGATCGATCCGAAACTGCAGGCCTTCGCGGAAACCGCCATCATTGACGAGCTCGCGGCCAAGAGCGTGAAGTTCAATGTCAGCCAGGGCGCGCTGGTGGCGATGACACCTGACGGTGCGGTGCGCGCCATGGTCGGCGGGCGGAACTATTCCGAGAGCCAGTACAACCGCGCGGTGACCGCAAAACGCCAGCCGGGCTCATCCTTCAAGCCGTTCGTCTATCTGACGGCGATGGAGCAGGGGCTGACACCCGACACCATCCGCCAGGACGCCCCGATCGAGGTCAAGGGCTGGAGACCTGAGAACTACACCCACGAATATTTCGGCCCGGTGACGCTGACGCAGGCGCTGGCGATGTCGCTCAACACCGTCGCCATCCGCCTCGGCCTCGAGGTCGGACCGAAGAACGTGGTGCGCACCGCGCACCGGCTCGGCATCGCCTCCAAACTCGAGCCCAACGCCTCGATCGCGCTCGGCACCTCTGAGGTTTCAGTCGTCGAGCTGGTCGGCGCCTATGCGCCGTTCGCCAATGGCGGCTTCGCGGCGACGCCGCATGTGGTGACGAGGATCAGGACGCTCGACGGCAAGCTGCTCTACATGCGCCAGCCCGACGAACATAATCAGGTGATCGAGCCGCGCTACGTCGGCATGATGAACAGTATGATGCGGGAGACGCTGATCTCGGGCACTGCGAAGAAGGCTGAGATCCCCGGCTGGCAGGCGGCCGGCAAGACCGGCACCAGCCAGGATTATCGCGACGCCTGGTTCATCGGCTACACGTCGAACCTCGTCACCGGCGTCTGGCTCGGCAATGATGACAACTCGCCCACCAAGAAGGCGACTGGCGGCGGCCTGCCGGTGGAAGTGTGGACCCGCTTCATGCGCGCGGCGCACGAAGGCGTGCAGGTCGCAGCCCTGCCGCAAAGCAATTGGGGGCCGTCGAACCTGGTGCAGATCTCATCGCAGATATCGCCGCCGACGCAGGCGGCGCCCGGAGCTTCATCGGCGCCAGCCAGCAATGGCGGCTACCGCGCCCCGCCGCCGACGCGCGCCAATGTGCGGCCGGAGCCCGCTGCAGGGCTTGATGGCTGGCTGATGGACCGGCTGTTCGGCGGCAACCGGTAGGCCTCAAAACAAAACGCGAAAACAACCCCATGCACAGTAGGCGGGGTGTTGCAGCGTGATGCGCCGTGGGAGTTGCGAGGTCGTTGATATGGTGGGGTGAATCCAACGAACCGCGCAATCGTCTAGCGCACCGGGAAAGTCGCACGGAGTGCACATGTTCGACGAGCGCGCCCTAATCCTCGACCCCGTACCGGTGCAGATCGTTGCCGCAGGTGTCGAGCCACTTCTTGGCGCGCTCCATGGACGGGCAGATCTTGCCGCAGACGCGCCAGAACTTCGCCGAGTGGTTCATCTCGACGAGATGGGCCACTTCATGCGCGGCGAGGTAGTCCAGCACATAGGGCGGAGCGAGGATCAGGCGCCAGGAGAATGACAGCGAGCCGGCCGAGGTGCAGGAGCCCCAGCGGCTGGACTGATCGCGGATCGACAGCCGCTTCACCTTGACGCCGAGCTCGGCGGCATGGATCTCCGCCGAACGCTGCAGATCCTTGCGCGCCTCGCGCTTGAGGAAGTCGCTGACGCGGCGATCGACATAGTCGAGGCCGCCGGCGACACAGAGAATGCGTTCACCGCTGTCGCGAACTTCCGCCCAAACCGTGCCGCGGCTGCCTGCGCGATGCACGATGCGATGAGGAACGCCGCGGAGCGGTATCACCGTGCCAGGCTGGAACGGTGCAGCCTTCGGCAGACGACCGAGACGGGCCGCGATCCACGCACCATGACGTTGGGCGAAGTCCTTGGCTTCGACGAGCGTGCCGCGCGGCGGCATCGTGAGGATGGCTTCACGATCACTCGGATGGATTCGAAGCGTGTAACGACGCGCTCGGCGGTGCCTGCGCAGCCGGATCGCAAAGAATTGCGAGCCATGGGTGATGACGAGGGTCTTCGGTTCGTGGGGCCGCCGATAGAGGAGTGCGCGTGTGGCCATGTCTGTCAGTCCGGGGAGCAGGAGGTCGCCCGGATTCTGCCATAACCGCCGCCAGGGAAAGCGCTCGGCGCAAAAACAAATCATTTGCCCAATATACAGGGGTCTGGCGTCCGGGAGACCCTACAGACTGGGGTTGGAACCCGCTTTTTTCGCCCCCGCTGGACGCATGCGACACCCCCAAGGGGTGAGGACCGACTCACTCCTAGAAAACTACCTAAATACCTCGAATCTGGCGGGAACTTGCCCCTGCCCGGAGCCCCCGGCAGGCGCAAAATTTCGACGGGAAAGCCGAAATGCGGCTATTTCGTCCTCATCCTGAGGAGCCCTCGCAGCAGGCGTCTCGTAGGATGGCCGCAGGCGAGATGCGGTCCTTCATGGTTCGAGACGCGCATTCCGCGCTCACCATGAGGAGCATTATTCGGCCGCAAGCGCCTTCAACGAGCTCGGATTTGCTGCCGAGACCATGAAATCATGGATGCGCGGCATGATTTCCGACTTGAAGCGCGAGCCGTTGAACACGCCGTAATGTCCGACGCCTTTCTGGACGTAATGAACGCGGCGATGATCCGGGATCGAGCTGCACAAGGCGTGTGTCGCTTCGGTCTGGCCGAGACCCGAGATGTCGTCGTTCTCGCCCTCGACCGTCATCAACGCAACGCGCGTCACCTTGGAGGGATCGACGCGCGTTCCACGATGGGTCATCTCGCCCTTCGGCAGCGAGTGCTTCACGAAGACGGTGTCGACCGTTTGCAGGTAATATTCGGCCGAGAGGTCCATCACCGCGAGATATTCGTCATAGAACTCACGATGCTTGTCGACGAGGTCGCCGTCACCCTTCACCAGATGAGCGAAGAGCTGCTTATGGGCGTCCATGTGCCGGTCGAGGTTCATGCTGATGAACCCGTTGAGCTGGAGGAAGCCCGGATAGACGTCGCGCATCATGCCCGGATGCGGGAACGGCACCTTGGTGATGACGTGGTTGCGGAACCAGCCAATGCCGCGCTCCTGCGCGAGATTGTTCACGGCGGTCGGATTGCGGCGCGTATCGATCGGACCGCCCATCAGCGTCATCGACGTCGGCACGAAGGGATCGCGCCGCGCTTCCATGATCGAGACCGCGGCCACGACGGGCACGGACGGCTGGCACACCGCCATGACATGGGTGTTGCCACCCAGCACATGCAGCATCTCGATGACGTAGTCGATGTAATCGTCGAGATCGAAGCGGCCTTCGCTGAGCGGCACCATGCGCGCATCGGCCCAATCGGTGATATAGACCTCGTGCGCCGGCAGGAAGGCCTCGACCGTGCCGCGCAGCAGCGTTGCATAGTGACCGGACATCGGCGCCACGATCAGCACGCGCGGCTGCGGGCTGCGCAACGGGCGGGCGAATTTGCGATCGAAGTAAAGCAGGTTGCAGAACGGCTTTTCCCAGACCGAGCGGACCTCGACGGGGACGCGGATGCCGTTGACCTCGGTGTCGTTGAGGCCCCATTCCGGCTTGCCGTAGCGGCGCGTGGTGCGCTCGAACAATTCGCAGGCCGCGGCGACCGACTTGCCGACTTCGGTGCGCGCCCAGGGATTCAGCGGATTTTGAAACAGCAGCTTGGTTGCGTCCGTGACCGCACGCGCCGGATTGAGAGAGGCATGGGCCATCTCGTACATCCAGTACATCGGCGTGGTCAGGACCGGGCTGCCTTCTGCCGCCAGGGGCGGCGCGCCGCCAAACTCACCAATAGGCATATTATAATCCTCTTCGCATCGCAGCATACTGCCGAATGCGCAATATTGCGTCAATCCATGGTTCCGTACATCTACGTGGCCTGAACAGCCAAATCAGCCTGAATCCACGAGAAAGTTACGTTATTCGCCGCTCGAGAGCAGCGAGCCATGCTTTCGGGCGCTGCGCAAAAGGGCAAGGAATGCCCCAAATGAAGCCACCAGAAGCACCGCATTGATGGCTAACGCGTCCAGCATCAAATCGGTCCGGAAGCTGTTCTCGATCAGCAGCGCGCGCATCCCCTCGAACACGTAAGTCGGTGGCAGCGACCAGGCGATGGTTTGCAGCCAACCCGGCAGCACGCTGACGGGATAATAGATGCAGGCGAGCGGCATGATTCCAAACATCAAGGTCCAGACGATGCTCTCGGCGCCAAGGCCGTTCCGCAACACCAGACCGGAGACGAAGATGCCGACCGACCAGCTGGTGAAGATCAGATTGCAGAAGAAGGCGATCAGCGGCAGGCCGAGGCTGTAGACGTTGAAATGAAAGAACGCGATCGCGAGCAGCGTCATCGGGATGACGCCGATCGCGAGCCGGATCAGGCTCATCGCCATCAGCGAGAGCAGGAACTCGATCGGCCGCAACGGGCTCATCATGAGGTTGCCGAGGTTGCGGGCCCACATCTCCTCGAGGAAGGAGATGGAAAAGCCGAGCTGGCCGCGGAACAGGATGTCCCAGAGGATGACGGCGCCGATCAGCGTGCCGCCGGCGCGCGCAAAGAAATTGGCGTTCTGGGCGATGTAGAGCTGAAGAAAGCCCCAGGTGATGATCTGCAGCGCCGGCCAGTACAACAGCTCGAGCAGCCGCGGCCAGGACGACAGCAGCAGATACCAATAGCGCAGGATCATCGCGCCGATGCGCTGGAGGGAGATGCCGCGGTGGAGGGAAAGCTCGGTCATGGCACGCCCCCGTAGCCCGGATGAAGCGAAGCGTAATCCGGGGTGCAGTGCCAGCCGCGCCCGCAGACGTCATCCTGAGGTGCCCGCCCTTCGCGCGCCTCGAAGGATGGGCCGCAAGCGTGCGCTGCCCATCCTTCGAGGCAAACCTTGCGATGCAAGGTTTGCACCTCAGGATGACGCTGGCGGACGCGGATGGAACTAGGTCGCCTCACCTCACCCCCTCCTTCGCGCCGTTCGCCCGTCCGCGCGCGACGTCCAGAAACACCTCTTCCAGTGTGGTGCGGTTGTAGCGGGCCATGATGGCATCGGGGGTGTCGTCATCCTCGATGCGACCCCGCTTCATGATGATGACGCGGTCGCAGAGACGCTCGACCTCGAGCATGTTGTGCGACGCCAGCAGGATAGTGGCGTTGTTGTCCTTGCGATAGCGCTCCAGATGGCTGCGCACCCAATCGGCCGTATCAGGGTCGAGCGAGGCGGTCGGCTCGTCCAGCAAGAGCAGCTCGGGCTGGTTGATCAGCGCCTTCGCCAGCGCAACACGGGTCTTCTGCCCGGCCGAGAGCTTGCCATTGGCGCGGTCGATGAAATCGGTGAGATCGAGGTCGTCGGCCAGTTTTGCGATGCGGTCGGCAAGGTGCCTGACGGCATAGAGCTTGCCGAAGATGGTGAGGTTCTGCCGCACCGTCAGCCGCATCGGCATGTCGACATAGGGGCTTTCGAAATTCATCCGCCCCAGCACCTCGGCGCTCTCCTCCGGCATCCGATGGCCGAGCACACGGACCCGGCCGGAGGTCGGCAGCACCAGCCCCATGATCATCGCGATGGTGGTGGTCTTGCCCGCGCCGTTGCCGCCGAGCAGCCCGGTGATGCTGCCGCGGCGAAGCGAAAAGGAGATGCCGTCGACCGCGCGGGTCTGCTTGTAGACCTTGACGAGACGATCGACCTCAATGGCCGCGGACGAAATGCCCTCCGCGACAGTCGGCCAGCTTGAAGCGTTGTCATTCCCGGTCATGCTGGAGGCGTTCTTCCGCCATTGCGCGGTGGAGCGCAAGGCTTGTAACGAGATCGACTTCTAACTCGTTGGAATCGTGGGCCAGCGTGTTTGTGATCGGACACGCGCACCATTAGATTGGCCTGTCATGACCGAGACCGCCGCTTCCGACTTCCGCCCGTCGCAACGACACATCCGCCTGGACACCATCCTGCGGCTGCGCTGGCTTGCGGTGCTGGGCCAGTTGGCTGCGATCTTCATCGTGGCGCAGGGACTCGAGTTCGATGTCCCGATCGTTCCCTGCGTCGGCATCATCGGCCTGTCGGCCACGCTCAATCTGGCGCTCCAGACCGCCGTCAATCCGATGCGGCGGCTGGAGCCGATCCAGGCGGCCGGACTGCTGGCCCTCAACATCGTGGAACTGGCCGGGCTGTTGTTCTTCACCGGCGGATTGCAGAACCCGTTCTCGTTTCTGTTCCTCGCGCCCGTCCTGATTTCGGCCACCGCCTTGCCGGCACGGCTGACCTTTGGCCTCGGCATCCTGGCCGTCGCCTGCGCCTCGATCCTGTTCTTCTTTCATTTCCCGCTGCCATGGGACTCCGAAGATCCCGTGGTGCTGCCGCCGATCTATCTTGTCGGCGTCTGGCTTTCGATCGTGCTCGCGATCGGCGTCACCAGCCTCTACTCGTTTCAGGTGACCGAGGAGGCGCGCAAGCTGGCGGACGCGCTCGCCGCGACCGAGCTGGTGCTGACGCGCGAGCAGCATCTGACCCAGCTCGACGGATTGGCCGCGGCGGCCGCGCACGAGCTCGGCACGCCGCTCGCGACCATCTTCCTGATCTCGCGCGAGCTGGAGAAGACGGTGAAAGACCCGGCGTTCGCCGCCGACCTGAAGACCCTGCGCGAACAGACGCAGCGTTGCCGCGACATCCTGGGCAAGATCACCCAGCTCTCCTCCACCGGCGCGCCGTTCGACCGCATGAAGCTGTCCGAGCTGATCGAGGAGGTGGTGGCGCCGCATCGCGATTTCGGCGTCGCCATCAAGGTGCGGATTGCCGTGACCGCAACAGCCGAGCCGGTCGGATCACGCAATCCAGCGGTGCTTTACGGCGTCGGCAACATCATCGAGAACGCCGTCGACTTCGCCAACTCGACGGTGGAAGTGAACGCGTGGTGGAACAACGACACGATCGAGATCGTGATCTCCGACGACGGCCCGGGCATTCCGCCCGATCTCATGAACCGCATCGGCGAACCCTATCTGTCGCGGCGGCGCGCCCAGGATTCCGGCGGCGGCCTCGGACTTGGCGTGTTCATCGCCCGCACGTTGCTTGAACGCACCGGCGCCAAGGTCTCGTTTACCAACAGGACCTTTCCGGAACACGGCGCGGTGGTCCAGATTGCGTGGCCGCGCCAGCGTTTTGAGGCTATCGAGAGCCTAGAGGAAACAATAGGATAGGCCGCGACCTTGCGTCGCACATGAGGCCCGATCGACCATTGGCGGCCTTCACACCGCCTGATTGCGACGCCATATGTAGATGTGCAGGAGAGAGGACAAAACCTTGAACGCCATCGCCGAACTGAATGAACAGACCGACCGCTCGCTTCTCATCGTGGAGGACGACAAGCCGTTCCTGGAGCGCCTGTCGCGCGCCATGGAGACACGCGGCTTTGCGGTGACGTCATGTGACACGGTCTCGGATGGTCTTGCGCAAATCGGCAAGTCCGCGCCGGCCTTCGCCGTGGTCGATCTCAGGCTCGGCGACGGCAACGGTCTCGACGTCGTCTCCGCGCTGAAGAAGAAGCGTCCCGAAGCCCGCGCCATCGTGCTGACCGGCTACGGCAACATCGCCACCGCCGTCACCGCGGTGAAGATGGGCGCGATCGATTATCTGTCGAAGCCTGCGGACGCCGACGACGTCGTCGCCGCGCTGCTCTCGACCAGCGCTGAAAAGTCCGAGCCGCCCGCGAACCCGATGTCGGCCGACCGCGTGCGCTGGGAGCACATCCAGCGCATCTACGAGATGTGCAACCGCAACGTCTCGGAAACGGCGCGGCGGCTCAACATGCACCGGCGGACGTTGCAGCGCATTTTGGCCAAGCGCGCGCCGCGGTAACGGTGCCGTAGGGTGGGCAAAGGCGCGTTAGCGCCGTGCCCACGAATTGTCTCTGAGTTTCATCGATAGATTTGGTGGGCACGCTATCGCTTTGCGCACCCTACGCCCCCGTATTTTCTCGCTCGATCGCGCCACATCGTCATTGCGAGCGCAGCGAAGCAATCCAGAATCCTCTGCGGAGACAGTCTGGATTGCTTCGTCGCAAGGGCTCCTCGCAATGACGGTGGACACCAACGCCACACCGTAACCCGTCTTGCCGCTGCAAGCCCGGCTTTCCACGGCGGGCGACGGTGCAGTGCCTACTCCCAAAAATCCACATGCCCTTGCGGATCGACCAGGCGGTTGATGCGCAACGCTGCCGCCATGCCGAAGCGCACCGTCATCTGCTTGCGCGTTGCGGCGGCGATTCTGTGCTCGGGCGCTTCGCAATGCATGTGCGCGCCATAGGCATCGGCGATGATCAGGCCGGTATCTTCAGGAAAGATCTCGCAGGGCAGGTCCTGCGTGAAGGCGAATAACAGCCGGTCGCAATGGGCGCGGTATTCGTGCCATTTCTGATCGGCGCGCAGATCCTCGACCGACGACTTGATCTCGACAATCCAGATCTCGCCGCGCTCGTTCAGCGCCACCAGATCGGCGCGCCGGCCCGACGGCAGCGGCAGCTCGCTGATGCAGGAAAAGCCGAGCGAGCGCAGCAGCCGCGCCGTGCCGCGCGCGATCGCGAGCGCGGTTTCGGACTGCCGGCGGTCGGGGGGCGGAACGAGAGCGATGTTGCGGGCGGGGCGGTCCATGGCAGGGAGAGTAGCCGATTCCGTCCTCAGTGTCGTCCCGGCCTGGCGCACAATTGCGCGCGGGGGGCCGGGACGACAAGAGGCGGAACCTCCCCTCCCTCACGTACTTATCACGCAGCCGCCGCACCCCTCGGCGGGACCACCGAGGCTGCGCGCGCATGATCGACGATCTCTGGTACAAGAACGCCATCATCTATTGCCTCTCCGTCGGCACCTATATGGATGCCGATGGCGACGGCATCGGCGATTTCAAGGGGCTGTTACGCCGGCTCGATTATCTGCACGGCCTCGGCATCACCACGATCTGGCTGATGCCGTTCCAGACCTCGCCGGGCCGCGACGACGGCTACGACATCGCCGATTACTACAGCGTCGATCCCCGCTACGGCACGCTCGGCGATTTCGTCGAGTTCGCCCATGGCTGCAACCAGCGCGGCATCCGCATCATCATCGACCTCGTCGTCAACCACACCTCGGACCAGCATCATTGGTTCAAGGAGGCGCGGCGCGACAAGAACTCACCCTACCGCGACTGGTATGTCTGGTCGGACAAGAAGCCTGCCAATGCCAACAAGGGCATGGTGTTTCCCGGCGTGCAGAAATCGACCTGGACGCGCGACAAGGAAGCCGGCGCGTATTATTTCCACCGCTTCTACGATTTCCAGCCCGATCTCAACACGTCGAACCCACGCGTGCAGGCGGAGATCCTGAAGATCATGGGCTTCTGGATCCAGCTCGGCGTCTCCGGCTTTCGCATGGACGCCGTGCCCTTCGTGATCGCGACCAAGGGCGCGAAGGTGAGCAAGCCGGTCGAGCAATACGACATGCTGCGCACCTTCCGCGAATTCCTGCAATGGCGCGAGGGCGACGCCATCATCCTCGCCGAGGCCAATGTGCTGCCTGGTTCCGACATGGATTATTTCGGCAAGGCCGCCGACCGCATGCACATGATGTTCAACTTCCACGTCAACCAGCACCTGTTCTACGCGCTGGCGTCCGGCGATTCGCGTCCGCTGGCGAAGGCGCTGAAAGCGACCAAGCCGCGACCGGCCTCGGCGCAATGGGGCCTGTTCCTGCGCAATCATGACGAGCTGGACCTCGGACGGCTGACCAAGGCGCAGCGCGAGGCGGTGTTCAAGGCGTTCGGCCCCGACAAGGACATGCAGCTCTACGACCGCGGGATCAGACGGCGGCTTGCACCGATGCTCGGCGGCGACCGCCGGCGGCTCGAGCTTGCCTACAGCCTGATGTGCACGCTGCCGGGAACGCCCGTGATCCGTTACGGCGACGAGATCGCGATGGGCGACGATCTCTCGCTGCCCGAACGCAATTGCGCACGCACCCCGATGCAATGGTCGACCGAGCCGCAGGGCGGCTTCACCAAAAGTGACAGGCCGGCGACTCCCGTGATCGACAAGGGGCCGTATGGCTACGAGCACGTCAACGTCGCCAAGCAGCGGCGCGATCCAAACTCGATGCTGAACTGGACCGAGCGGATCGTCCGCATGCGCAAGGAGGTGCCTGAGATCGGCTGGGGCGACTTTGCGATCATCCCGACCCGCGATCCCGCCGTGTTCATCATCCGCTACGACTGGCGCAACAATTCCGTGCTGTTCGTGCACAATCTCGACGAGATGCCGCGCGAAATCGCGTTCTCGGCCGGACTGCCTGACGATGCCGGCGCGCACCTGATCAACCTGCTCGCGGAGGACCACAGCCACGCCGACAAGCGCGGCCAGCACCGCGTCGTGCTGGAGCCCTATGGCTATCGCTGGTACCGGGTCGGCGGGCTGGATTATCTGCTGAAGCGGAGTGAGGTGGATGAGAGGAACGCGAAGGGGAAGAAGCATCCGGCGTGATGTGGGGACGCCACCGGTTTCAAAGATCGTCATTGCGAGCCACCGGGTCCGCGCGAAGCGCGGCCCGATGACAGGCTCCGCGAAGCAATCCAGACCGCCACCGCGGAGGGACTCTGGATTGCTTCGTCGCAAGAGCTCCTCGCAATGACGGGGAGAGAGCGTCGGTCATCTCCTCCCCCTATTCTAGAGGAAGCAGCAGCTAGCTAGACGGCGCGACGATGACCCCCTCATTCCCGCGCAAATCCAGCACGCCTTCCAGCCGCTCACCCTCGCGATCCAGGAACGTCGATAGCAATATCTCGCTGCCGAACTTGATCGCGCTCGTCGTTACCGCAATCGGTTCAGGCCCGAGATTGAGCACGATGATGAGGGCCCTGCCCTGGGCCTCGCGGCGATAGACCAGGAGGTCGCCTTGTGCGGCGATCGGGTGGTAGTCGCCGGCGACGAGGGCCGGTGAATTCTTCCGCAATGCGATCAGGCGCTTGTACAGGCTCAGGATCGAGCGCGAATCTGCGTCGAGATTGACGACGTTCTCATGGACGTGATCCTCCGGCAGCGGCAGCCATGGCCTCACGTCCGAGAAGCCGGAGAAGTTTGATGAATCCCACTGCATCGGCGTGCGGCAGCCGTCGCGCCCGACGCCGATGCCGGGCACGTTCTTCTCGAAGGGATCGCGCACGTCCTCCGGCGCGATCGCGAGCTGGTGCATGCCGATCTCGTCGCCGTAATACAGCGTCGGCGTGCCGCGCAGGGTCAGCAGCAGCATGGCGGCGATGCGGGCCTGCTCCGGCCCGACGCGGCTGGCGACACGCGGGCGATCATGATTGCCGAGCACCCAGTTCGGCCAGGCGCCTGTGGGCAGCGCCTTCTCGTAATCCTCGATGATCTTCTCGATCGAGCGCGCGCTCCAGAAGGTCGAGAGCAGCGCGAAATTGAACGGCATCTGCGCGCCGGTGAGGTCGTTGCCGTAATAGGCCATCAGGCGGTGCAGCGGCAGATAGATTTCGCCGATCAAGACGCGCGCCGAATAGGCATCGGTGACGCGCCGCATCTGCGCGATCACGTCATGCACTTCCGGCTGGTCGGTGGAATATTGCGTCAGGATTTTTTCGTTCGGCGGCCGGCCCTCGACATAGTGCGGGTTCGGCGGGTTGTCGCGAAACTCGGCATCCTTGATCAGGTGCCAGATCACGTCGACGCGAAAGCCGTCGACGCCTTTCTCGAGCCAGAACCGCATCACGTCGTACATCGCCGCGCGGACGTCAGGGTTGCGCCAGTTGAGGTCCGGCTGCTGGGCGAGGAAAGCGTGATAGTAATATTGGCCGGTGGCCTCATCGAGACGCCACGCGCTGCCGCCGAATTCGGACAGCCAGTTGTTCGGGACGCCGCCATCGGGTGCCGGATCGCGCCAGATGTACCAGTCGCGCTTGGGATTGTCGCGCGAAGAGCGGCTCTCGATGAACCAGGGATGCTGGTCGGAGGTGTGGTTCGGGACGAGATCGAGGATCAGCTTCAGTCCGTTGTCGTGCGCGGCGGCGAGCAGCGCATCGAAATCCGCCATGGTGCCGAACAAGGGATCGATGCCGGTATAATCGGAGATGTCGTAGCCGAAATCGGCCATCGGCGAAGGGAAGATCGGCGACAACCAGATCGCATCGACGCCGAGCGATTTGACATAGGGCAGGCGCCGCAGGATGCCGGCGAGATCGCCGACGCCATCACCGTTAGAGTCCTGAAACGAGCGCGGATAGATCTGATAGAAGATGCCGTCGCGCCACCAAATCTCGCCGCTTTGTGCCATGTGGGAATACCATCCAAAGACTGCCCCTTGCGCGGGAGAACGCGGCAGCAACGCCCCGGTTCAGATTGGCGGGCCAATTGGGACGGCCGTGTGACCTGTTCCCCGGTCCCTCGCACGAATCTTTTGCTTGGCGGCATGGCAAAAATCGGCATTGTGGCTGATATGACCGAGCAAAATGATACCACAGCCAGATCTGAAGCGCCGAAGGCCGGCGCGATCATCGTCCCCGTAACGCTGTTCGAGCAGAACTGCACCATCATCTGGGACGAGCCTTCCAAGAAGGCCGTGGTGATCGATCCCGGCGGGGACGTGCCGAAGATCCTGGACGCGATCAAGCAAAGCGGCGTCACCGTGGAGAAGATCTGGCTGACCCACGGCCATATCGACCATGTCGGCGGCGCGGCGGACTTGCGCGATGCGCTGAAGGTGCCGATCGAGGGCCCGCATGTGGCGGACAAATTCCTGCTCGACAACGTGGTCGAGAGCGGCGCGCGCTTCGGCATGACCGGTGTACGCAATTTCGCGCCGGACCGCTGGCTCGACGAGGGCGACAGCGTCTCGATCGGCGCCTTGAGCTTCGACATCCTGCACTGCCCCGGCCATTCGCCCGGCAGCGTGGTGTTCTTCAACGGGGATTTGCGCTTCGCCCATGTCGGCGACGTCTTGTTCGCCGGCTCGGTCGGCCGCACCGACCTTCCCGGCGGCAGTCACGCCACGCTGATCAATTCGATCAAGACAAAATTGCTGCCGCTCGGCGACGATGTCGGCTTCATCTGCGGCCACGGCGCCGGCTCGAGCATCGGCCAGGAGCGGATGACCAACCCGTTCATTACCGGCGAGATGTGAGGTCGCGACGCGCTACTTCATCAATCCCGCCGCCGTCAGCGCGCGGGTGATGATCTGGCCGAGATCGAAGCGGCTGGCCTGCTCGCGCTTCGGCGCGGCCTTCTCCTCGGCGACTTTCACACGGATCGTGCGGGCAAGATGTGGCGCCGGCGGGCGGACGGGAACTGCCTTTGCTGGAGCGGCGGGCTTCGCCTCGGCCTTCTTCTTTGCCTCCTGGATCCAGCCGGTGAGGCCGAAGAACTTTGCGATGTGGTAGGACGAGGAGATGCCGGCCTCGATCAGGAAGGCGCCTTCGAGGCCGTAGCGCTGGTCGTTGTCGGCAAGGCCGAGCGGCGTACCGTGGGCCATGCCGGTGATGGTGTAGGACTCCACCAGCGTCTCGCCGTCCCTGTTCCACCAGGCCTGGCGCGGATAGCCGTCGACATTGGTCTCGGCCATCGGCGTCAGCGGCAGGTCGTGCAGATCGAGCCACTGCTTGACGATCTCGTTGGCATTGCCGGGATTGACGGTGCGGTCGGCGCTGCCGTGCCACACCGACACTTTCGGCCAGGGCCCGCGATGGTCGGTGGCCCGCCGCACGAAGTCGCCGAGCTCGCGCTCAGGGCGTTGGGGCGAATGAAACATGCCGTCCAGCGCTTCGCGCAAGTTCGAGGCGATGCCGTAAGGCAGTCCTGCGATGATCGCGCCGGCCGCGAACACTTCCGGATAGGTCGCGAGCATCACCGAGGTCATGCCGCCGCCGGCGGAAAGGCCGGTGATGTAGATGCGCCTGGGATCGATGCGATGCGCCTGAACCATATGCGCGATCATCTCGCGGATCGACTTCGCTTCGCCGGAGTCGCGCGCGGTGTCATCAGGATTGAACCAGTTGAAGCAGGTGTTGGCATTGTTGATGCGCTGCTGCTCGGGCATGACAAGCGCAAAGCCGTAGTGACGCGCGAGCGTCGACCAGCCCGCACCGAGGTCGTAAGCCGCTGCCGTCTGGCCGCAGCCGTGCAGCACGACGACGAGCGCGCGCGGCTTCTGCAGCTCTGCCGGCACGAACGCGAACATGCGCAAGGCGCCGGGATTGTCGCCGAAGCCGGTGATCTCCTGCAACGGACTGGTCGAATCAGCGCTTGCGCCGAAGTCGGGCAGGCGCAGACCATCCATCCTTGGTAGACGTCTCAACAGATCGACATTTCTGGCTAGCGACACGGCAAATTCCTGGTGGGCGACTTTCAACGTTTACCCGACCAGATAGTTGCTGCAGTGCGAAATGAAAAGCCCGCGTGCTGTCGACCTCGCAGGAATCGCGCGGATTCCCGCAGATTTCCGGACGTATTAACCGCAATGCCTCAACTTCGTGCAGATACGCGGCGCATCCACGTCAGGAATGCGGCTGACATCATGATTAATGTCACAAACAGCGCGAGCGAGACGAGAAATCCTGCGCGCGCTGATTGCAACGATTCGATGGCGAAAAATACCGCGCCGATCGCGGCCACTCCGGCCGCATTTCCGATCTGCGCCGTCGTGCCGTACATGCCGGAGGCCGAGCCTGCCGCGACAGGCTTGACGGTCGAGAGCACCGCGCCTGACAGCGGCGCCATCACCAGGCCCTGGCCGTAGCCGAAGATGAGCATGATGAGTGCGAGCGCGACCGGTGTTGGCGCATCGCGCATGCCCACGACAAGCGCGAGCGCGGCGAGGCCCGCAATCTGCAACGCGCAGCCTTCGAGCAAAACCCTGGTGCCGCGATGCCTTGCCCGCGCGCCGCTGTGGCGCGAGCCGACGACGAAAGCCAGCGCGAGCGGAAGAAAGGCAAGGCCGGCGGCGAGCGGCGCGATCTTCAGGCCGCGCTGCATGAACAGCGTCATGACAAGATAGAACGAGAGATTGGCCGCGAAGAAAAACAACGCAGCACCAAGCCCGCGCAGGAACGCGGCATCCGCCAGCAGTGTCAGATCGATCAACGGCATGCCGCCGGCGCGCGCGACGGCGTGCTCGAGCTTGACGAATGCGAACAGGATCGCGCCGCCACTTCCCATTGCCGCCCACAGCCAGGGCGCCCCGCCGGCATCGTGGCCGAACAGCAGCGGGCCGATCAGGCACAGCAGCCCTGCGAACAGCACGATGCTGCCCTTGATGTCGAGCCCGGTGCCCGCTCGGCGCGGCGTTGTCGGCATGATCTGCCACGCAGCCGCCGCGATCACGAGGCCGAAAGGCACGTTGACGAAGAAGACCGATCGCCAGCCGGCGCCGGCAAGGTCGAGCGTGACCAGCAGACCGCCGAGCAGGAAGCCGGCAGCGCCCGCAAGCCCGAGCACGATGCCATAGATGCCGAAGGCGCGGCTGCGCGACTCGTCGGTGAAGAGCAGATGCAAGGTCGCCAGCACCTGCGGCACCATCAGCGCTGCGGTCGCGCCCTGCGCCAGCCGCGCGATGATCAGCTCCAGGCCTGAATGCGCCAAACCGCACCACAGCGACGTCGCGGTGAAGCCGAGGACGCCGGCGAGGAAGATCGTCTTGGTGCCGTGGATATCGCCGAGCCGGCCGCCGGTGACGACCAGCGTCGCATAGGCGATCAGGTAGATCGCGATGACGGATTCGATCTGCGCCGGGCTCGCGCGCAGGTCGGCCGCGATGGTCGGGATCGCGACGTTGACGATGAAGGCGTCGACGCCGAACATGAATTGCGCGGCGACGACGATCGCCAGCACCCACCAGCGGCGGGTCGAATCGACGGGCTTTGTGACGGTTTGATGCATTTTTTCGCGAGCCTTCCGCGATTTACTTGCGCGCAAAGCTCGCAGATCGCCGTCATCGGCGCGATTACCTCGGAGGTAGGACTGGCCGCCTCTTGCCGCCTCCGTGTCGCCTTGGCCCGATTGCTGCATGTCGGTTCCCGCTGAGATTGCAAGGCTTTGAAGGCAAGTCGGTTTGGAAGCGAATCCGATGTACGACTACGACATGGTGGTGATCGGCTCGGGCCCGTCGGGGCGTCGGGCCGCGGTGCAATGCGCCAAGCTCGGCAAGGCCGTGCTGGTGGTGGAGAAGGGCCGGCGCGTCGGCGGCGTCTCCGTTCACACCGGCACGATCCCCTCGAAGACGCTGCGCGAGACGGTGCTGAATCTCTCCGGCTGGCGCGAGCGCGGCTTCTATGGCCGCTCCTACCGGGTGAAGCAGGACATCGCCGCGAGCGACCTGATGATCCGCTTGCAGAAGACACTCGACCACGAGGTTGAGGTGCTCGAGCATCAGTTCAGCCGCAACCTGGTCCGCACCGCCAATGGCGAAGCACGCCTGGTCTCGCCGCACGAGGTCGAGATCACCAGCGGCATCGGCGAGACCAAGATCGTGACGGCCGCCTTCATCCTGATCGCCTGCGGCACCCGCCCGTTCCGGCCCGCCGACGTGCCGTTCGACGGCCATTCCGTGCTCGACAGCGACGAGATCATCGAGCTGACGAAGCTGCCGCGCAGCCTCGCCGTGATC
This sequence comes from Bradyrhizobium sp. BLXBL-03, assembly GCF_051853015.1. Taxonomy (NCBI): domain Bacteria; kingdom Pseudomonadati; phylum Pseudomonadota; class Alphaproteobacteria; order Hyphomicrobiales; family Nitrobacteraceae; genus Bradyrhizobium; species Bradyrhizobium sp. BLXBL-03. Next base: position 8,280,299 of record NZ_CP182470.1, read on the forward strand.
GGCGCCGGCGTGATCGGCGTCGAATACGCCACCATCTTCAGCGCCCTCGACGTTCCGGTGACGCTGATCGAGCCGCGGCCGACCTTCCTCGATTTCATCGACAAGGAATTGATCGACGAGTTCATGCACGAGCTGCGCGACCGCAACGTCGCGCTGCGGCTCGGCTCCAAGGTGACGTCGATCGAGAAGAATGCGCAAGGCAGCATCGTCACGCATCTGTCTGATGGCCGCCACGTCGGCACCGAGATGCTGCTGTTCGCGGCGGGCCGCGTCGGCGCCACCGACCGGCTCAACCTGGAGGCGGCCGGCATCGCCGTCGATCATCGCGGCCGCATCAAGGTCGACCCTGTCACCTTGCAGACCAGCGTGCCGCATATCTATGCGGCCGGCGACGTGATCGGCTTTCCGAGCCTCGCCTCGACCTCGATGGAGCAGGGCCGCGTCGCCGCCTGCCACGCGCTCGGCATGGAGCCCTTGGCGCCGCCGGAATTCTTTCCCTACGGCATCTATTCGGTACCGGAGATCTCGACCGCGGGCCTGACGGAAGAAGAGGTGCGCACGCGCGGCATTCCCTACGAGGTCGGCATTGCCCGCTTCCGCGAGACCTCGCGCGGGCACATCATGGGGCTGAACAGCGGCATGATGAAGATGATCTTCTCCACCAAGACCCGCCGCCTGCTCGGCGTGCACATCCTCGGCGAAGGCGCCACCGAGCTGATCCATATTGGTCAGGCCGTGCTGAACCTCAAGGGCACGATCGACTATTTCATCCAGAACACGTTCAACTATCCGACGCTGGCGGAAGCGTACAAGATCGCCGGCCTCGATGCGTGGAACAGGATGACGCGGTGATCTTTCTTCACCTCGCCCCGCTTGCGGGGAGAGGTCCGAATTCAAACGCAGTTCGAATTCCGGGTGAGGGGAGCTTCCGCGAGCCGTCTGTCCACTGGCGCGAATGCCCTCTCAACGCGTCATTGCGAGCGCAGCGAAGCAATCCAGCGTCTTTTCGCGGAGGGATTCCGGATTGCTTCGCTGCGCTCGCAGTGACGGTGTGGGAGCCCATCGACAGCCCAACGACCTGCGTCCCCGCGGCGACTCCCCCCTCACCCGACCCTCTCCCCGCAAGCGGGGCGAGGAAGAAGAAACACGCATGCCTTTCATTCCGCCGCGCGGGACATCGCGCGATTGCGTTCGTGGCATCGGGCACGTAGCCTGACACAACCAACGAACAAAAAAACTCAACCGGAGAGAACGCCATGGGGCGCCTGAAGTTTGGGGCTTTCCTTGCCCCGCATCACCCGATCGGGGAGCATCCGATGCTCCAGTTCCGGCGCGATCTCGACCTGGTCGAGCAGCTCGACGCGCTCGGCTATGACGAGTTCTGGTGCGGCGAGCACCATTCGTCCGGCTGGGAGATGATCGCCTCGCCCGAGATGTTCCTGGCCGCGGCCGGCGAGCGCACCAAGCGGATCAAGCTCGGCACCGGCGTGATCTCGCTGCCCTATCACCATCCCTTCAACGTCGCCCAGCGCATGGTGCAGCTCGACCACATGACCGGTGGCCGCGCCATCTTCGGCTCCGGCCCCGGCGCACTGGCCTCGGACGCACATACGCTCGGCATCGACCCGATGACGCAGCGCGACCGCCAGGACGAGGCGATCGCGGTGATCCGCCGCCTCTTCAACGGCGAGCGTGTCACAGCCAGGAGCGACTGGTTCACCATGAACGACGCCGCGCTGCAGCTCCTGCCGTTGCAGGAGGAGATGCCGTTCGTGGTGGCCTCGCAGATCTCGCCGTCAGGCATGACGCTGGCCGGCAAATACGGCATCGGCATCATCTCGCTCGGCTCGATGACGACGCAGGGATTGATGTCGCTGCAACAGCAATGGCAATTCGCCGAGGATGCCGCCAGGAAGCACGGCACGAAGGTCGACCGCGCCGACTGGCGCGTTCTGCTGACCTTCCACATCGCCGAGAGCCGCGAGCAGGCGCGGAGAGAAGCTGGCGCCGGGCTGATGCGCTGGCACAACGAATATAATGTCGGCACGCTGCAACGGCCGGGCCTGACCGCGTTCTCCTCGCCTGATGAAGCCGTGGACAAGACCGCCTTCGTCGACGGCGCCGCCTCCACCATCGGCACGCCCGACGATCTCGTCAAAACCATCAAGAACGTGATGGAAGTGTCCGGCGGCGTCGGCGCCATCATCGGATTCGTGCACGACTGGGCCAATCCGGAAGCCACGCGCCGCAGCTGGGACATGGTGGCGCGCTATGTCGTGCCTGAAATCAACGGCTATATCGATGGCCTGCGCAAGTCGCAGAAATTCGTGATCGAGAACCGCGCGATCTTCGAGCGTGCCGGCCAGGCCGTGATGGCCAAGATCATGGAGAACGAGAAGGCCGCCGAGGCGCTGAAGGTGACCGGCCCCGGCCGCGTCGCGATTCCCGCCGTTAACGCGCCGGATTTGCAGAAGGAAGCGGCGAAGCGGTAGGGCGCTGAAGGCCAGTCTCCATTGTCGTCCCGGCGACGGCCGGGACCCATACGCCGCAGCAATAGCTTTGCGAAGGCTTGGAGTTACCAGTTCGTCCGACAACTCCTCCCCTGGGGTTATGGGTCCCGGCTTTCGCCGGGACGACGACCTCGCTTGCGGTAATCCGCGCGCCGAACAACCGGCGCGTCATCGTGCCGGTATTGTGCTATTATCCTCTGGGTCAGCCATCCGGAGCAATCGTCATGTCGATGCAGAATGTGGCCACGTCGGCGCTTCACTACACCGCGCCCAAACGCAATGAGCTGACGCACATTCCCGGCGACGAAGGCTGGCCGATCATCGGCAAGACGTTTCAGGTGCTCGCCGATCCCAAGGGGCATATCGAGCGAAACGGCGCCAAATACGGTCCGGTCTACCGCACCCATATTTTCGGCGAGACCAACATCGTGCTGCTCGGCCCGGAGGCCAACGAGCTCGTGCTGTTCGACCAGCAAAAGCTGTTTTCGTCGACCCATGGCTGGAACCACGTGCTTGGGCTCTTGTTTCCGCGCGGCCTGATGTTGCTCGACTTCGACGAGCACAGGCTGCATCGCAAGGCGCTGTCGGTCGCGTTCAAGTCCGGGCCGATGAAGTCCTATCTGAGCGATCTCGATCGCGGCATCTCCGCGCGGGTCGCGCAATGGAAGTCCAGGCCCGGCGAGATGCGGCTTTATCCGGCGATGAAGCAGCTCACGCTCGATCTCGCCGCGACGTCCTTTCTCGGCGCCGACATCGGACCCGAGGTCGACGAGATCAACCGCGCCTTCGTCGATATGGTGGCGGCTGCGGTCGCCCCGATCCGCCGTCCGCTGCCCGGCACGCAGATGGCGGCCGGCGTGAGGGGGCGCAAGCGCATCATCGCTTATTTCCGCGAGCAGATTCCGCTGCGCCGTGGCAATCACGGCGGCGATGACCTGTTCTCGCATCTCTGCCGCGCCACCCATGAGGATGGCGCGCTGTTGTCCGACCAGGACATCATCGACCATATGAGCTTCCTGATGATGGCCGCGCACGACACGCTGACCTCGTCGCTGACGTCCTTCATCGGCGAGCTCGCCGCCAACCCCGACTGGCAGAGCAGGCTGCGCAACGAAGTTCTCGCGCTCGGGCTCGGGCCGGATGCGCCCTGCAGCTTCGACGCTCTTGAGAAGATGCCGCTGTCGGAAATGGCCTTCAAGGAAGCGCTGCGGATCAAGCCCCCGGTGCCCTCGATGCCGCGGCGCGCAATGCGCGATTTCAGCTTCAAGGGTTTTGCGATTCCCGCCGGCACCGCTGTCGGCGTCAATCCGCTCTACACGCACCACATGAAGGATATCTGGCCGGAGCCGGATCGCTTCGATCCCTTGCGCTTTACCGAGGAAGCCCAGCGCAATCGGCATCGCTTCGCCTGGATTCCGTTCGGCGGCGGGGCCCATATGTGCCTCGGCCTGCACTTCGCCTACATGCAGGCGAAATGCTTTGCGCGGCACTTCCTGCAGAACATCGAGGTCTCGCTCGAGCCTGGCTACAAGCCGGAGTGGCAGATGTGGCCGATCCCGAAGCCGCGGGATGGGTTGAGGGTGCGGATGAAGGCGGTTTAGCCGCCGGTCTCGTAGGGTGGGCAAAAGCGCGGCGCGCCGTGCCCACCATCTTTCACTTGGGAGCAATTGGTGGGCACGGCGCGCGAAGGGCACGCCTTTGCCCACCCTACGGCATCTCCGCTCGACAAACGCTCTGCGCTAGGGAGCGTCTCGCCCTCCGATATGCGCCCGCCCGCGATCACAATTTTGGCACCTTCGGCAACGAAGACTTCCACGGAATCCAGCCCGCTCGTCACTCCCCGCGATTCCCGCGACCTGGCCGTCAAGCCTGCCCTCGAATGTGCTTGTTTTCGAATGATTTTGATGCCTATGGCGGACACCTAACGATGACGCCACTGCGACATCGGGCGCCGCAACCGTCACTGTTCCTTCTGCCTGGCGACAAGGCAAGCTTTGCTTGCGCATCCGGGATGCGTAACATCGTGGCCTGCCTCTCGATTTTCGGACGAAGATCGCAACCGGGCCGCGCATGGGGAAGCTGATCGAGGAATTCCGCAAGGGCTGGCAGGGCGTTGCGACACCTCCGCTCGGCCTGAGCCTTGCGTTCGCGCTGGCCTGCCTGCTGCTTTCGACCCTGGCGCGCTGGGGGCTCGCGCAAGTGCGCCCCGACGTCTACTTCACGCCATACTTCCCCGCCGTGTTCTTTGCGGCCGCCTTCGGAGGATTCCGGGTCGGCATCGTGACCGCGCTGGTCGGCGGCGTGCTCGGCTTCGTCCTGAATTTCGGCGATGCGTTTGCCGATCGTGCGCGTTTCGTGCTGCTGACGCTCTATTGGGGCGTCTGCGCGCTGACCATCTGGGGCGTCGAGCATTATCGGACGATGCTTGCCGAGCAGCGCCGGATCTCCAGGCGACTGATCGAAGAGGAAGAGTATCGCAAGCTCTTGGTCGACGAGCTGCAGCACCGGCTGAAGAACAAGCTGTCGACGGTGCACGCAGTGATGCACCAGGTGCTGCACGACCAGCCGGAGGTCTGGGCCCGGATCGACCCGCGGCTGCGCTCGCTGGCCGCGACCGACGATCTGATCTCGCGGATCGACAAGGGCGGTTGTGACATCCGCGATCTCCTGATCTCCGAGCTCGGCCCGTACGGCCATGTCCGCTTCACCCTCAATGGAGAGCGGCTGTTCCTGCCGCCGAAGCTCGCGGTGACACTGTCATTGATGTTTCACGAGCTCGCCACCAACGCCGGCAAATACGGCGCGTTCTCCTCCCCACGCGGATTGTTGCAGGTGTCATGGACCGTCAATGACGACCGTCTGACCATCACCTGGGACGAAACCGAGGGCCCGACCGTTGGCGAAATCTCCACGCCCGGCTTCGGTACCAAGCTGTTGAAGTCGGCGCTATCAGCCTTCGACGGCAAGAGCGAGATCTCGTATTTGAAGACCGGGCTGCACTGCATCATGCAGTGCCGTATTCCCAAGAGCGAATAACCTTGCGCGCACGCCTCTTCCTTCGAGACGACCGCTTCCAGCGGTCTCCTCAGGATGAGGCTGAATGAGCATCGGCGCGCGCTCAAAGCCACACACTCAGTCCTCATCCTGAGGGCCTGCCAAAGGCGGGCGTCTCGAAGGATGCGCCGCGGGGAATGCGAAAACCGACCGCGCGCTTCGCTCCGCGCTTTCGCAAGTGCCGTTGACATTCTGTTAATGACGATCGAGGGCGCGCCTCGCCCCGCCGCGTTTCTCAAAGAACACCCCCGTATTTCAGCGGACCCCTTAACCAAACCTAAGAGGGAACTGCGCATGATCGCGCCCATTGCAAAGGCGCGCTGAACAACAAGATTCATGAATTCTATGAACGACGATGGATATGACGGCGCGAGCGATGCCGAGCTCGGATTTCTCAAGGAAATCGTTAGAATGCTGCCTGCCGGCCTCACCGTGCAGGACGCGCAGGGCAAGCTTCTGCTGGTGAACGATGTCGCCGCCGCCCAGCTCGGCATGGACGGCAGCCGTCCCTCGCCGGATCTCGCGCAGCGCCGCGAGGCCTGCGAGCGCGCGCTCAGGGCCGGACATCCTGTTGTCTCCGAAGAAGCGCTTCAAGACGGCGCCGCACGCCAGGTGTTGCTCACCACCCATCGGCCGGTCCGCTTCGCCGGCCGCGAGCTCTTGATCTCGGCGTCCGCTGATATCACCGAGCAGAAGAATTTCGAAGACCAGCTGTTTCGCTCGGCCTATTTCGACGAGCTGACCGGACTGCCCTCGCGGCGCGTGATCGAACATCACGCCAACAGCCTGCTCTGGCGCGATCGCAGCGACGAGCGCTTCGCGCTGGCATTTCTCGATGTCGACAATTTCAAGCATATCAACGACTATTACGGCCACGCCGTCGGCGACGCGCTGCTGGTCGAGCTTTCGAAACGGCTGGCGCGGGACCTGCGCGAGTCCGACGTGCTGGCTCGCATCTCAGGCGACGAATTCCTGCTGCTGCTCTCGCCCATCCGGAGCCAGGAGGAAGTCGCCGAATTCATGTCAACGACATTGCAGCGGCTGACGGCTCCGTTCTTCATCGACAATTCGGAAGTGTTCGCCTCGACCTCGGTCGGTGTCAGCCTGTATCCCGACCATGGAAGCAGCTTCGAAACGCTGCGCCAGAACGCCGACATCGCGATGTACCGCATCAAGAACAACGGCAAGGGATCCTGCGCCTTTTTCGATACTGGCATGGAGCGCGAGGCGCTGGCGCGGATGAAGATCGAGCAGTCGCTGCGGATGGCCATCCTCGAGAAGCGCTTCTGCTGCGCCTTCCAGTCCAAGGTCGACATCCGCACCCAGGCCGTGAAGGGCATCGAGGCCCTGGTGCGCCTGCGCGACGACGAGGGGGTCATCCAGGCGCCGGGCTCGTTCATCAACCTGGCGGGCGAGCTCGGCCTGATCGATGAGCTCACTCATCTCGTGCTCGCCGAGATCGTCAAGTCGATCGACCTGATCAACGAGACCTTCGGTGCGGAAGCGACCATCAGCATCAACGTCGCCGCCAAGCAGGCCGGCAATCCAGACTTCATGCGCAGCTTTGCGCAGGCACTGGATGACACCGGCTTCCCGCAGCGGTTCATGATCGAGGTGACCGAAGACGCCTTTGTCGCCAAGAACCACTTCCAGGCCGAGATCCTGCCGATATTCCGCAAGCTCGGCGTCGGCATCTCCATCGACGATTTCGGCACCGGTTATTCCTCGCTGTCGGCCCTCGCCGACATCACCGCCGACGAGATCAAGATCGACCGCTCCTTCATCACCGACATCCATAAGCGGCCGCGCAGCCAGGGCATTCTGCGCGCGATCGAATCCTTGAGCGAAGCGCTCGGCATGACGGTCATTGCCGAAGGGATCGAATCCTATGAGGAGCTCGCCTATTTGCAGGCCGCGACCAAGATCCGCTACGCGCAGGGCTATTATTTCGCGCGGCCCATCTTCCTGGAGGAGCTGAAGCTCGCCAGCCCCGTCTCCAGTGAATCCCGCGCCAGCGTCTCCGCCCGCCCAATGCAGCAGAACCGCCAGGGCTATTCACGGGCGAGCCGGTATCGAAGGTAGGGCGCGGCGGGTCTCTCACGCATTGAGCTCCTGACCCCGTCATCCCCGCGCAATGGCGAAGCCATTGTCGCTGGAGGCGCGAGTGGCGCGATGCCACAGCATCGCGCCGGGAGCCTCGGATGTACGGCCGAGGTGTCAGCCGGGCTCGTCGCCCTTCGAGGCCTCCGCTTACGCTCCGGCACCTCAGGGTGAGGGGACATAGATCGCGGGCGAACCGACCACCGCATTAACCCAGTCACGTCGATTTCCCTTTGAAATCGCTGCCCTTTTGGTAATACACAGGCAGGCCTCCCGAGGTACGCCATGTCCGGTCCCTCTTCCGTCGTCAGTGATCCCGCCTATATCCGCGCACGCGCAATGGAGACGCTGTTCGAGCGGCTCGAGCATCTCTGTGAGGGCGCCATCGCGATCGATCGCAGCGGGCGCGTGGTCTATGTCAACGAAAAATACGTCACCGCGATCGGCCTCTCGCATGAATCCGAGGCGCTCGGCCGCCCGATCGAAGAGGTGATCCCCAACAGCCTGTTGCGCAGGGTCGTGGAAACGGGCGAGCCGATCATCCTCGACATCATGGAGCTCGGCGGCCAGCAACTGGTCGTGACCCGGATGCCGATCGAGGACGAGAGAGGGAACATCATCGGTGCGATCGGCTTCGTGCTTTATGATCGCCTCGAAGGCCTGAAGCCGCTGCTCGGTCGCGTCGCCCAGCTCGAGAACGACCTGCGGCTGGCGCGACGGCAATTGTCGCACGCGCGCGCCGCGCGCTTCACCTTCGAGGACTATGTCGGCAGCACCGCAGGCATTGCGCAGGCCAAGACACTTGCAGCACGCGCCGCGCGCCAAAGCGTGACGGTCCTGCTCACGGGTGAGACCGGCACCGGCAAGGAGATGCTGGCGCAGGCGATCCACAATGCATCCGCACGCGCGGAGAAGCCTTTCGTGAGCGTCAACGTCGCGGCGATCCCGGACACGCTGATCGAATCGGAGTTCTTCGGTGCGGCGCCCGGCGCCTACACCGGTGCGGACCGCAAGGGGCGCGACGGAAAATTCCGGATCGCCGACGGCGGCACGCTGTTTCTCGACGAGATCGGCGAGATGCCGCTGCAATTGCAGGCCAAGCTGCTGCGCGTTCTGCAGGAGCGCGAGATCGAGCCGCTCGGCTCGGACAAGGTCACCAGGGTCGACGTACGGGTGATTGCCGCCACCAATGTCGACCTGCACAAGCGGGTCAGCGAGGGGGCGTTCCGGGCCGATCTCTACTACCGGCTCAACGTGCTCTCGATCGTGCTGCCGCCGCTGCGTCATTGCCTGGACGACCTGCCGGAGATCTGCGGCCGGCTGCTCGAAGACATCAGCGCATCCGGCGACTATCTCAACGCCAGGATCACGCCGAGCGGCCTGACTGCGCTGGCGCGGTACGGCTGGCCCGGCAATGTCCGCGAGCTGCGCAACATCCTGGAACGCGCGCTGATCCTGAGCGATTCGGGACGCCTCACCAGCGACGATTTCGATCGCATTCTCCCCGTGAGCGCGGAGATGATACCGGCGGCACCGTCGCGCCCGACCGGTCTCGTCCTGCCCTATGCCGAGGCCGAAGCCGAGTTCGAGAAGCACACGCTCGAGCAGGCGCTTGCCGCGAGCAACGGACAGATCTCGGAAGCCGCCAAGATGCTCCAGATCTCGCGCGCGACCTTCTACAAGAAGCTCGCCAAGTTCGGCCTCGCCTCGGGCGCCACACCCGTCTGAGTTTCGAGACACCGCGTGTCCGGAGTCTCGGATTCCTGACATGGCGCATTGTGCCTCGGCGGCGCCGCCCACGCTGAATCTGCTGGATTTTCCGCCCATTTGCGCAAACCTATGGCATCTGGCGCAGAGCTTGCTCTTCGCTTTGCACAATGACGCATGCTGCACATGCGCATTCGCAACCAGGGAGAACGCCAGATGAGTGGAGCGATCGCCGTCAATCAGCTTCAAGCACGACACCCGTCACACGTCACCGTCGCCACCGCCAGCCTGATCGGCACGGCGATCGAGTGGTACGACTTCTTCCTCTACGGCACCGCCGCTGCGCTGATCTTCAACAAGCTGTTCTTTCCGACTTTCGACCCGATGATCGGTACGCTGCTGGCGTTCGCGACCTATGCGCTCGGCTTCATCGCCCGTCCGCTCGGCGGGGTCGTGTTCGGTCATTACGGCGACAAGATCGGCCGCAAGACCATGCTCTATCTCACGCTGTTGATCATGGGTGCGGCGACGGCGGCGATCGGATTCCTGCCGACCTACGACACCGCCGGCATCTGGGCCGCGATCCTGCTCATCGCCTGCCGCCTGGTCCAGGGCTTTGGCCTTGGCGGCGAATGGGGCGGCGCGGTGCTGATGGCGGTCGAGCACGCGCCAGCAGACAAGAAGGGCTTCTACGGCAGCTGGCCGCAGCTGGGCGCGCCGCTCGGCCTCGTGCTCGGCACGCTGGTGTTCTCGGTGGTCTCGGCGATGCTGACGGACGCGCAGCTGCTGGCCTGGGGCTGGCGCATTCCGTTCCTGTTCTCGATCGCACTGGTGGTGGTCGGTCTCTGGATCCGCTTCACCATCGCGGAATCGCCTGAGTTCCAGAAGGTGAAGGACACCAAGCAGGAAGTGAAGATGCCGATCCTCGAGGCGATCAGGATGTACCCGAAGAACATCCTGCTGGCGATGGGCGCGCGCTTTGCGGAGAACGGCTTCTTCTACATCTACGCCACCTTCGTGCTCGCCTATGCGACGCAATCGCTCGGCATGCAAAAGCAGGACATGCTGAACGGGGTGCTGATCGCAGCCGCGATCGAGACCTTCACCATTCCGGCCTTCGGCGCGCTGTCCGACAAGGTCGGGCGCCGGCCGGTCTATATCTTCGGCGCGGTGTTCTCGGCGCTGATGTCGTTCCCGCTGTTCATGCTGCTGGCGACCAAGAATCCGCAATATGCATGGATCGCGATCGTGCTCGGCCTCGCCATCGGACACGCCGCGATGTACGGCCCGCAGGCGAGCTTCCTGTCGGAGCTGTTCGGCACCAAGGTGCGCTATAGCGGCGTCTCGCTCGGCTACAACCTCGCCTCGATCTTCGCCGGCGCGCTGTCGCCGCTGATCGCGACGGGGCTGATGACAGCCTATGCGCCCGCGACCTGGCCGATCTCGCTCTACATGATCGGGCTCGCGATCATCACGGTGGTCTCGGTCTATTTCGCCACCGAAACGCGCAAGGCCTGACAGCCCTGAATGAGCCGGCGCTCACGGCACGGGAGCGGCTCGCCGCTCCCGTGATACAGATCAAACCAAGCAAGAAGAGCGGACCATAGGATCCGCGGAAAACACGGGAGGGAATGCGATGAGCCAGCACCCAGCCTTGGCTTACCTGCCCCATTCAGAGAAGGGCAAGATCGTCACGGCGGCTGAAGCCGTCATGCTGATTCGCGACGGCGACACGGTCGCCACCGGCGGCTTCGTCGGCATCGGCTTTGCCGAGGAGATCGCAATCGCGCTGGAGGAGCTCTATCTGGCGAACGAGGGCGATGCGCCCTACACGCAAGGCAAGCCGCGCAACCTCACGCTGGTCTATGCCGCGGGCCAGGGCGACGGCAAGCACCGCGGCCTCAACCATTTTGCCCATGAGGGCCTGGTCCGCCGCGTCATCGGCGGACACTGGGGCCTTGCACCGAAATTGCAGCAGCTCGCGATCGCGAACCAGATCGAAGCCTATAATCTGCCGCAGGGTGTGATCACGCATCTGTTCCGCGACATCGCCGCCCACCGTCCGGCTCACGTCACCCGCGTCGGCATCGGCACCTTCGTCGATCCGCGAAACGGCGGCGGCAAGCTGAATCCGCGCACCACCGAGGACATGGTGGAGCTGATCAATCTGCGCGGCGAGGAGTGCCTGCTGTATCGGACGTTCCCGATCAATGTCGGGATCATCCGTGCCACCACCGGCGATCCCGACGGCAACCTCACCATGGAGAAGGAAGCTCTGACGCTGGAAGCGCTGGCGATTGCCATGGCCGCGCACAATTCCGGCGGCATCGTCATCGCCCAGGTCGAGCGCGTCGCCGAGAGCGGCAGCCTCAATCCGCGCCAGGTCAAGATCCCCGGCGTGCTGGTCGATTGCGTCGTCGTGGCCAAGCCCGAGCATCACTGGCAGACCTTTGGCACGCCATATAATCCGGCCTATTCCAGCGAGATTCGCGTGCGCACCGCCTCGCTGCCGGAAATGCCGATGAGCGAGCGCAAGATCATCGCCCGCCGCGCGGCCTTCGAGCTGCAGGCCAACAGCGTCGTCAATCTCGGCATCGGCATGCCCGAGGGCATCGCCTCCGTCGCCAATGAAGAGCGCATCATCGACCTGATCACGCTGACGGCGGAGCCTGGCGTGATCGGCGGCATCCCCGCAAGCGGCATCGATTTCGGCGCGGCAATCAATACCCAGGCGGTGATCGACCAGCCCTATCAGTTCGACTTCTATGACGGCGGCGGGCTGGACGCCGCCTTCCTCGGGCTTGCGCAGGTCGATCGGACCGGCAATCTCAATGTCAGCAAGTTCGGGCCGAAGCTGGCCGGCGCCGGCGGCTTCATCAACATCAGCCAGAATGCCAAGGAGGTCGTGTTCGTCGGCACCTTTGCCGCCGGCCGGCAACGCATCGCCGTCAACGACGGCAAGCTCGCCATCGTGGAGGAGGCGAAGTCGCGCAAGTTCGTCGACAAGGTCGAGCATGTGACCTTCAGCGGCCGCTTTGCCGCGGCGCGCGGGCAACCTGTGCTCTATGTCACCGAGCGCTGCGTCTTTGCGCTGCGGCCCGACGGGCTCGAGCTCACGGAAGTCGCGCCCGGCATCGACATCGACCGCGACATCCTGCGCCTGATGGATTTCAAGCCGCTGATCCCGCGCGAGCCGAGCCTGATGGATGCCCGCATCTTCCGCGACGGTCCCATGGATCTGCGCGAGCGGCTGCTGACCATTCCGCTCGACCAGCGTTTTGCGCTGGACGAGCAGCAGAACCTGTTCTTCATCAACCTGGAGCGCTATCCCTTGCGCAGCAAGGCCGATATCGATGCGATCGCGCGCACCGTCGAGGCCAGGCTCGCCCCGCTCGGCCGCAAGGTTTACGCCATCGTCAATTATGACAACTTCTCGATCCTGCCGGAGCTGCTGGACGATTACTCGGCCATGGTGCGCAGCCTGGTCGACCGCTTCTATACCGGCGTGTCGCGCTACACGACCTCCGGTTTCCTGCGCATCAAGCTCGGCGAAGCGCTGGAGCGGCGCGGTGTCGCGCCGCACATCTTCGAGAGCGCCGAGGAGGCGCGGTCGGACTGGCAGATCGAGGCCGGCGGCGCGCGGCTCGCGGCGCGGCGAGGTTAAAAAATGATGCAGAGCTTGCGAGCAGCCGCCTCAGCCGTAAGGTCGAATTGCAATGTCCGTCAGGCTGTGCAAATCGCTATTGCCCAACAAATCAATTCAGGAGGGACCTTCGTGCGTCGATCACTCATCATAACAACAACCGTTCTCGCCCTCGCTGCGGCGACTGCCGCGCACGCCGACGATCTCAAGGTCGCATTGATCTACGGCAAGACCGGTCCGCTCGAAGCCTATGCCAAGCAGACCGAGACCGGCCTGCAGATGGGTTTTGAATACGCCACCAAGGGCACCATGACGCTCGACGGCCGCAAGATCGTCATCGTCACCAAGGACGACCAGGGCAAGCCGGACCTCGCCAAGGCTGCGCTCGCGGAGGCCTATCAGGACGACAAGGCGGATATCGCCATCGGCACCACCTCCTCGGCCGCCGCGCTCGCCATTCTCCCCGTTGCGGAAGAGAACAAGAAGATCCTGATCGTCGAGCCGGCGGTCGCGGACCAGATTACCGGCGAGAAATGGAATCGCTACATCTTCCGGACCGCGCGCAATTCATCGCAGGACGCGATCTCGAACGCGGTCGCCATCGGCAAGCAGGGCGTGACAGTGGCCACGCTGGCGCAGGACTACGCCTTCGGCCGCGACGGCGTCGCCGCCTTCAAGGAGGCCCTCGCCAAGACCGGCGCGACGCTCGCCGCGGAGGAGTACGCCCCGACCAGCACCACCGACTTCACCGCGGTCGGCCAGCGCCTGTTCGATGCCCTGAAGGACAAGCCGGGCCGCAAGGTGATCTGGGTGATCTGGGCCGGCGCCGGCAATCCACTGGCAAAACTCCAGGACATGGATCCGAAGCGCTACGGCATCGAACTCTCGACCGGCGGCAATATCCTGCCGGCGCTCGCCGCCTACAAGAGCCTGCCCGGCATGGAAGGCGCCACCTATTATTACTACGACATCCCGAAGAATCCGGTGAATGACTGGCTCGTTGCCGAGCACCAGAAGCGCTTCAACGCGCCGCCGGATTTCTTCACCGCGGGCGGCTTTGCCGCGGCGATGTCCGTCGTGGCCGCCGTCACCAAGGCGAAGTCGACCGACACCGAGAAGCTGATCACGGCGATGGAAGGCATGGAGTTCGACACGCCGAAGGGCAAGATGGTGTTCCGCAAGGAGGACCATCAGGCGCTGCAGAGCATGTATCACTTCAAGGTCAAGGTCGATCCGAACGTCGCCTGGGCCGTGCTCGAGCCGGTGCGCGAGCTGAAGATCGAGGACATGGACGTTCCGATCAAGAACAAGCGGTGAGCTGGTTACCTCTCCCGCTCTTGTCCGCCGAAGCCTTGGCGAAGGCGGATGCGGGAGAGGTCGGCGCGAAGCGCCGGGTGAGGGCTTTCTCATCTTTGGGATTGCCCCGTTGCGGAGATACTCTCTCCCCTGCCCTCCCCCGCAAGCGGGGGAGGGGGCGCACCGCGACCGCGGATAAATCCAGTTTCATCATTTCCAGACTCTCCATGCCCCTCTCCCTCGAAACCCGTGATCTCACCATCCGCTTCGGCGGGCATGTCGCGGTCAACAATGTCAGCTGTACGTTCCGCCCGGGCGAGCTCACCGCCATTGTCGGGCCGAACGGCGCCGGCAAGACCACCTATTTCAATCTGATCTCGGGCCAGCTGCGCGCATCCAGCGGCAGCATCCTGTTCGACGGCGCCGACATCACTCAGCATTCCGCGCCGCTGCGCACCCGCGCAGGTCTCGGGCGCGCGTTTCAGCTCACAAATCTCTTCCCGAATCTGACGGTGGAAGAAAACGTCCGCCTCGCGGTGCAGGCGGCGAGCGGCACCCATTACGACATGCTGCGGCCCTGGATGGTCCGCCGCGATTTGATCGCCCGCGCGGATGCCATCCTCGACCAGGTCGCGCTCGGCACCCGCCGCAGCGTCGCCGCGACCGCGCTGTCGCATGGCGACCAGCGCAAGCTCGAAGTTGCGCTGATGATCGCGCTGGAACCAAAAGTGTTCATGTTCGACGAGCCGACCGCCGGCATGAGCATCGACGAGGTGCCTGTCGTGCTGAACCTGATCGCTCAGCTCAAGCAGGACAAGAGCAAGATCATCCTCCTCGTCGAGCACAAGATGGACGTGGTGCGCTCGCTCGCCGACCGCATCATCGTGCTGCACAACGGCCAGCTCGTCGCCGACGGCGTGCCTGCCGAGGTGATCGCCTCGCCGATCGTGCAGGAAGCCTATCTCGGCGTAGCCCCCAAGAAGGTTGCAGGGGGCGCCGCATGACCGACCTGCTCAAACTTTCCGGCGTGCACACCCATATCGGGCGCTATCACATCCTCCAGGGCATCGACCTCGCTGTCCCGCAAGGGCAGGTCACGATGCTGCTCGGCCGCAACGGCGCCGGCAAGACCACGACGCTGCGCACCATCATGGGCCTTTGGCAGGCCTCCTCAGGCGAGATCACGCTCGGCGGGACGCGCATCGAGAGCCTCGCCACGCCCGACATTGCGCGGCTGGGCGTCGGCTACGTGCCCGAGAGCATGGCCGTGTTCTCCGATCTCACGGTGAAGGAAAATCTCGTCCTCGCGGCGCGCGATGCGGCGATGGACGACAGACAGCTGGAATGGATCTTTGGCTTCTTCCCCGCGCTGCGCCGGTTCTGGCTGTCGCGCGCCGGAAGTCTCTCCGGCGGGCAGAAGCAGATGCTGTCGATTGCGCGCGCCATCATCGAGCCGCGCAAGCTGCTGCTGATCGACGAGCCGACCAAGGGTCTGGCACCGGCGATCGTGATGGCGCTGATCGAGTGCCTGAAGGAGATCAAGCGCAAGGGCGCGACCATTCTGCTGGTCGAACAGAATTTCTTTGCAGCGCGCGAGCTCGGCGACAGCGTGCTGGTGATGGACAACGGCACCATCGTCCATCGCGGCGAGATGGCGGCGCTGGCCGCCGACGTGCCGCTGCAGGAACGGTTGCTCGGCCTGAGCCTGGAGGCACATCAGTGACTGAACTCGCTGCATCAGATCCGCTGCCGAAGCCGAAGCGCGACCTCGCGCCGATCCTGCTGCCGGTCGCACTCGCGCTAGCCATGATCCCGCTGGTCGGCTCGCCCTCGACCTGGCTGACGCTGACAGCGGCGAGCCTCGCCATGGGCATGATGATTTTCATCATGGCCTCGGGGCTGACGCTGGTGTTCGGCCTGATGGACGTGCTCAATTTCGGCCACGGCGCCTTCATCGCGGTCGGCGCCTATGTTGCAACGCTGGTGTTTGCGCCATTTGCGGCCCCGGTGCAGGCGGATTCGCTCTGGCTGAACCTCGCCGTGCTGGCGCCGGCGGCGCTGCTGTCGATGGCGGTATCAGGCGCGCTCGGCCTCGTCGTCGAACGCGTGCTGATCCTGCCCGTCTATGGCCAGCACCTGAAGCAAATCCTGATGACAACAGGCGGGCTGATCGTCGCCGAGCAGACGCTGTATGCGCTATGGGGGCCGCAGATCATTCCGATGCCGCTGCCGGCCTCGCTGCGCGGCTCCTTCATCCTTGGTGACGTCGCGATCGCGAAATACCGCGTGCTGGCCATGCTGATTGGCCTGGCCGTCTTCGTCGCGATCCAGCTCGTGCTCAACCGCACCAAGCTCGGCCTGTTGATCCGCGCCGGCGTCGAGAATCGCGAGATGGTCGAGGCGCTCGGCTATCGCATCCGCCGGCTGTTCCTCGGCGTGTTCATGACGGGATCGGCGCTGGCCGGCCTCGGCGGCGTGATGTGGGCGCTCTATCGCGAGCAGGTCCATGCCTCCATGAGCGACGAGCTCACCGTCCTGATTTTCGTCGTCGTCATCATCGGCGGCCTCGGTTCGATCGGCGGCTGCTTCATCGGCGCGATCCTGGTAGCCATGGTCGCCAATTACGGCGGCTTCCTGGTGCCGAAACTCGCCCTCGTCTCCAACATCCTGCTGATGGTCGCCGTTCTGATGTGGCGCCCGCGCGGCCTCTATGCGGTGACCAGCCGATGATGCTTCTCTCAGGCGATCCGCCGCGCAGCCGCGTGCTCACGCTCATTCTTGTCGTCATCATCCTGGCGCTGGCGGCAACACCGTTTCTGTTTCCGGGAGCAAAGGCGCTGAACGTCGCGGCCAAGATCTGCGTCTTTGCCGCCTTGGTCGCGTCCTATGACCTGCTGCTCGGCTACACCGGCACGGTGTCGTTCGCGCACACCATGTTCTACGGCATCGGCAGCTACGCGATCGCGATCGCGCTGTATGGCATGGGCGCGAACTGGGCCGCGGTCGCCACCGGCATTGTCATCGGCCTGCCGCTGGCCGCGCTGCTTGCGCTTGCGATCGGCCTGTTCTCGTTGCGGGTGGCCGCGATCTTCTTTGCGATGATCACGCTCGCCGTCGCCTCCGCTTTCCAGGTCCTGGCCTCGCAATTGTCATGGCTCACCGGCGGTGAGGACGGTCGCAGCTTCCAGCTGCCGGAGCTGCTGCGCCCCGGCACGGTGCTGATCTCCAAGAACCTGTTCGGCTTCGAGGTCAACGGCCGCATCCTGACCTTCTATCTGGTGTTCGCGATCTCGGCCCTGATGATCCTGGCCCTGCTGCGCGTGGTGAACTCGCCGTTCGGCCGCGTGCTGCAGGCGATCCGCGAGAACCGCTTTCGTGCCGAGGCGCTCGGCTTCCGCACCGTGTTCCATCTGACCTACGCCAACTGCCTCGCGGCCCTGGTCGCCGCCAGCGCCGGCATCCTGAACGCGCTGTGGCTGCGCTATGCCGGGCCGGACACCTCGCTCAGTTTCTCCATCATGCTGGACATTCTCCTGATGGTGGTGATCGGCGGCATGGGCACGATCTACGGCGCGATCATCGGCGCCACGATCTTCATCCTTGCCCAGAATTATCTGCAATCGCTCATGGGCGTCGCCTCCAAAGCCGCAAGCGAAGCCGGCCTGCCATTGCTGCCGGGGCTGCTGCATCCCGACCGCTGGCTGCTCTGGCTCGGGTTGCTCTTCATCGCAAGCGTGTATTTCTTCCCGACCGGCGTGGTCGGGCGGCTACGTCACGGCCGTGGCGACAAGAGTGCCGGCACGCCGCATTAGGCTTCGATTAACGATGCAACGCAGCGCGCCAGTTCCGGCTTTGCGAGATATGTGTAGACCGGCTTAAGCCATGGGTAACCGGCTTTCCTAAGCATTACGCCACCTGTCCATAGTATCTCTGCTCCTCCAGGGGAGTGGGATGCGCCAGGTTTTTCAACAAATGGCAGCTGCGATGGTCCGGGCCGTGAAGGGCGGCCGGGACGCGGCCATGCGGCGCGGCCCGGTGCTGTGGTTGACACTCTCGGGGGCACTGCTCGTCGCCGGCATCTTCGCCGCGACCGCGATAGCCGTTGGCGACTTTCGAGAGCGCGCGCTCGCCAACAAGGAGCGCGAGCTGGAGAACACGGTCCTGTTGTTGACCCGGCACTTCGATCAGCAGTTCGAGGACTCCGAAATCGTAGCCGGCGATCTCATCTCGCAGATGAAGCTACCGGGGATCAGCTCGCCCGAGGCGTTCCGCGAACGCATGTCGAGCGACGAAGCACACCGTATGCTCGCGAACAAGATCAGCGCCGTGAACTACCTCGGCGACATCGCGATCTATGACGTCAACGGCGACCTCATCAACTGGTCGCGAAACGAGCCGCTGCCAAAAATCAACATCGCATCGCGCGCCTACTTTCAGACCTTCAAGTCCAATCCCCAATCCGAGCCGGTGCTGCTGGAGACCGTGCAGAGCTTTCTCATCGGCAAGTGGACCACCGTGGTCGCGCGCCGCTTGACCGGTCCAACGGGCGAATTGCTGGGCATCATGGTGCGGCGGGTCGATCCGGGGAGCTACCAGAAGTATTTTTCCTCCGTATCGCTCGGAGCCGGCGCCGCCATTTCGCTGTTCGATCGCGGCGGCACGATGCTAGCACGCCATCCGCACGCCGAGGAACTGATCGGCAAGAGCTTCGCCAACGGGCCGTTGCTGAAGAAGATTTTGGCCGAGGGGGGTCGGAAGACCCTGCGAATCGAGAGCAGTCCGATCGATGGCCAGGGCCGTCTCGCCGCGGGAGCCCCGCTCCAGAATTTTCCCATCATCGTCCTCGCAACGAATACGATGGAATCGGCCCTCGCCGACTGGCGCGAGCAAACGCGATTCATGATCACCACGGCCATGCTGGCGGCAACGATCATCGCGCTGATCTTCTTCACGATCATCCGCCAGATTGTCAGGCAGAACCGCGAGGCGCAGCAGCGGCTGGAGGCGGAACGGCGGCGGCTGGACACCGCCCTCAACAACATGTCGCAGGGGCTGATCCTGTACGACGCCGACGGCTATATCGTCACCTGCAACCGCCGCTACGCCGATATGTTCGGCCTTTCGCACGACGTCATCAAACCGGGCTGCCACATCCTAGACGCGATGCGCCACCGCAAGGAGCGCGCTGCGTTCGAGGGTGACGTGGAGGCATTCTACGCCGAGGTCATGAGCGTCGTCACCGAAGGCACCGTTTCCAAGCGGACTCATCAACTGACCGATGGCCGGGCCTTCCAGGTCATCAACACCCCGCTTGCGCAGGGTGGCGTCGCCACCATCGAAGAGATCACGGAGCGACGCAATCTCGAGCAAGAACGCGACCGCAACTACACGTTCCTGCGCGAGATCATCGACCACATTCCCTCGCAGATCACGGTGAAGGACGCTCACACGCGGCGCTACCTTCTGGTCAACCGGATTGCCGAGGACATTTTTGGGGAAGGCGGCAAGACCATCGTCGGCAAGACCGCGGCCGATATCCTGCCGGAAGCGGACGCCGACATCGTCACGCGCGACGATGATGCGGTGCTGCAATCGCCGGACCGGCTGCTGCAGAAGGAGCAGAGCTGGAAGACCCCGACCGAAGGCCAGCGCCATACCATTTCAAAGCGCATCGGCATCTGCGACAAGGCCGGCGACCCTCGCTACATCATCAATGTCATCGAGGACGTCACCGAGCAGCGCAACACCGCCGAGAAGATCGCGCATATGGCGCATTACGATGCGCTGACCGACCTGCCCAACCGCGTGCTGTTCCGCGAGCAGATCGAGCGCGAGTTGGAGAAGGTCGCCGGCGGCGCCCGGTTTGCGCTGCTCTATATCGATGTCGACGAATTCAAGGGCATCAACGATTCGCTCGGCCATCATGTCGGCGACGAGCTGTTGATGGCGATCGCCGGCCGCATCCGCGCCTGCCTCAAGCCGGGCGATCTGATCGCGCGGCTCGGCGGCGACGAGTTCGCGGTGATCCAGACCGGAATCCAATCATCCACCGACGTCCTGGGCTTCGTGAGCCAGATCCAGGAAGCGATCCGCCGTCCCTACCACTGCCTCGGCCACCAGCTCTCCACCGACGCCAGCATCGGCATCGCGCTTGCGCCGCAGGACGGGGCCGACCTCGATCAGCTCATCAAGAGTGCCGACCTCGCCATGTACGGCGCCAAGGCGGAGGGGCGGCGCACCTACCGCTTCTTCGTGCCGGAGATGGACGCGAGCGCCAAGGCGCGCCTCTCGCTGGAGCAGGATCTGCGCCAGGCGCTGGTCAATGGCGGCTTCGAGATCCACTACCAGCCGCTGGTCAATCTGCATTCGGGCGAGGTCTCCGGCTGCGAGGCGCTGCTGCGCTGGCGCCATCCCGAACGCGGCATGGTGTCGCCGGCCGAATTCATTCCGATCGCCGAGGACACCGGCCTGATCAACCATCTCGGCGACTGGGTGCTGCGCACGGCCTGCAACGAGGCCGCGACCTGGCCCGCCCATGTCCGCCTCGCAGTCAACGTCTCTCCCGTGCAGCTCAAATGTGGCACGCTGGCGCTCCGGATCGCCGGCGCTCTCGATGCGGCAGGCCTTGATCCGCGGCGGCTCGAACTCGAGATCACCGAAGCCGTGCTGATCCGCGACGACGAGGCGGCGCTGCAGATCCTGCACCAGCTCCGCTCGATCGGCGTGCGCATCGCGCTCGACGATTTCGGCACCGGCTATTCGTCGCTGAGCTATTTGAAGCGCTTCCCGTTCGACAAGATCAAGATCGACCGCTGCTTCGTCGCCGACATCGCTGACGCTGACGGCGCGCCCGTGATCGTGCAGGCGGTGGTGAACATCGCGTCCGCCAGCAACATGACCACGGTTGCCGAAGGCGTCGAGACCGAGGCCCAGCGCGAGATGCTGCGTGCTCTCGGCTGCACCGAGATGCAGGGCTATTTGTTCAGCAGACCGAGACCGGCCGCCGAGGTGCGTGAGCTGTTCGGCCCAGGCGGTGCCATTCCCGTGGCGGCGGTGGCCTGAGATGGCAAAGCTCAGCAGGACGCCCGCGAAGACTGTCGATGTCGCCGATTCCTACGCGGTGCGGCTGATGCAGCATCTGGTGGTGCCGACCTTCGTGATCGATCCGAAGCGGTGCGTAGTGATCTGGAACAAGGCCTGCGAACGGCTGACGGGCGTTGCCGCCTCCGCGGTGATCGGCACCAACAGGCATTGGCAGGCGTTCTACGAGACCAAGCGCCCTTGCCTTGCCGATCTGGTCGCGCTCGACCAGCCCGAGCAGCTGCCGGAGCTCTATCCGGAATATGCCGCGCGCGGCCATAACGGGCTCGGCTTCTCCGCGGAAAACTGGTGCGTGATGCCGAAGCTCGGCAACCAGCTCTATCTTGCGATCGATGCCGGCCCCATCCACGACGAGGCCGGCAATCTGATTGCCGTGGTGGAGACACTGCGCGACCTCACCGACCAGAAGCGTGCCGAAACGGCGCTGAAGGAGCTTGCCACCAAGGACGGGCTGACTGGCCTGTCGAACCGCCGCGCATTCGACCAGATGCTGGCGAGCGAATGGGCCCGCGCGCAGCGGACGCAGAGGCCGTTAGCGCTGCTGTTCGTTGACGTCGATCATTTCAAGCTGTTCAATGACGAGCACGGCCACCAGAGCGGCGACGAGTGCCTGCGCGCGGTCGCCCGCGTGGTCAGGCGCTACGCCTTGCGTCCGCTCGACCTCGCCAGCCGCTATGGCGGCGAGGAATTTGCTCTGATCCTGCCCGAGATGGGCTGCGACGATGCCTGCACCATCGCCGAGGAGATCCGCCGCGCCGTGATGGCCTTGCAGATCGCCCATGGCGCCCGTGGAGCCGGCGACCGCGTGACCCTCAGTGTCGGCGTCGCCTGTCACGTTCCCGGCGAGGCCGATGGCACCCCCAACGGCCTGCTGAACGCGGCCGATCAGGCGCTCTATGCCGCCAAGCGGCTCGGCCGCAACCGCGTGGTCTGCTCCGATCGGGTGCTGGCCGAATTTACCGGCCTCGGACGGGAAAACGAGCCAGTTAGCGGTCAAGTTCCTGCCGTCGCTCCACGCAAATCGGCCTAAAGCGCTGATATTGCCGCGGCGAGACCGTTGCCCGCCCCTCGCCATTAGGCTAAATGAGGCCTCGTTGCGCCCGTAGCTCAGCTGGATAGAGCGTTGCCCTCCGAAGGCAAAGGTCACACGTTCGAATCGTGTCGGGCGCGCCAGTAAAACAAGAGCTCTCTTGAATTCTCGTCCGTCGGCAAAGTCTTGCCGGAAGCACACCGGAAGCACTCGCTTAGCCAATAAAATCGCGGCCGTCCCTGGTTGCTCTCATGCGTCGGCCGGCGCATCGATGACGATGTCCCTACCCAGAGGATCAAGATGATCCCAGTCCGACGTCCAATCAGCCTCCGAGACGAAAGCGCCGGGCCGCAATTCCAGCGTGGCGATGATCTGCTCGATCCGGGCGTAGGCCAGCTCGGGTAAGGCTGGGGTGCTGCGGCTTGGCCGGTTTGCCGCCGCTCTCGCCCCGAGATTTGGGTTGACGAGATTTATATATCACAGAAGGGGGCGGGTCGATGAAGCGGCCGCGAGGGGGAGACAAGACATGGCAAAGGCTCCTGTGACTGTGTGCTCGTTCAGCGCGGTCAGCGCCTCGCTGCAGCAGCTCTCCGGCGGGTTCGGCTCGGTGCTCGCCGGCGCGATCATCGCGCAAGGCGCGGACGGCGAGCTGATCCACTTCGACCGGATCGGCTACGTCGTCGTGACCACCACGATCGTCACGCTGGTGATGATGTATTTCGTGCAGAAGGCGGTGGCGGAGCGGACGGGGAAGCGGGTGGTGTGGGGCGAGAGGACCGATCTGGTGTCATAGGACCCACGCCGCAACGGCGCGGCAATCGCCGCCTGCCAGCCCTACCGATCTCAGGTAGCTCTATTTTGGGTCCAAACCCCGCAAAATGGTGCCCAGGAAAGGATTGGGACTCGATCCGTCAAACTTCAGTAAAAACAGTCGCTTACCTCTGCGCCAAGTCCAACGCTTGTACCACTGGACTGTGCTCGTGTCGACTGTACCCTGATCGCGGACCCACACACACGCACTGCCGGGCAGCGCTTGTGTGCCTTGAAGAGCGGCTTGGGATACTCTGCCACGGCTCGGCTCACTTCGTCCGAACCGCCGTTGCGACGCACCTTCAAGGTCTCGGTGATCCTCCCAGTATTCTCGTCAACGGAGGTCGACCGAACGAATCCTTGCAGCAGACCGGCGCGAAACAGTCGGTCTGCTGGTGCAGGAGAGAGAGAGAGAGGCGCTCCAGAGGGACGCCCGCTAAAAGGCATCCCGGGGCGAGTATCAGGTCAAGGTTGTCGCCACCCCGCCGCCAGGACCAATCGCCGACATCTGGGTGGGCCGAGTTCCACCTGGACCCGCCAGTCGCAAAAGTGGCAGACGGTTTTCGATTTGGTAGCGGGCCATATCCGCGGCTCCGCTGTGTGCGGGCGCCGCAGATTGCCAAAAAAGACCGAGCAATCCGAGGACAGCACCCGCAGCCGCCGAGACGGATTTGAGCTTACGGCGGGCAGCCTTGACCGCCAAAACTTTTGCGTTTTGCTCGTCCTTCTTGATCGTGATCATGCCCGCCTGTTCGAGGCAAAGCGCGCTGGGCAGAGAGGTAAGGTCGACCCGCTCACCTTTTGAGTGGCGCTCGAGAACAGCGACGGCTTCCTTGGCCCGAACCTTCAGCACAGCGGCAGGGGTCTTCGAAGACCGAATCCGCGCGCAAACAATGGCGAGCGTCAGGACGGCGCTGTTGTTCGCAATGCGGCGGCGCCAACCCTCACCAGGAAGATAATTATAGAGCGCGCCGGTGAAGGCGTCGACTTTGTCTTGGGGGAGCAGCAGCCCGCTCGCCCACTCGACGGTGAGAGGGATACCTTGATCGTCAATGACAAGCCCCCAATTCTCCTTCTCATTGAGAAGCGCGAGATTGAAGATCTGTTCAGCGGCAACTGCCGTCATCGACTCGGCACGCGCCGCGACCAGCGAATCGGCCTTGGGGGCCAGCTTGAATGCACCCTCGCTGAGCTTCCCGACAAAGTCGCGGAATCGTTCGAAGGCAAGAACGTAACCTGTGAGGCACTGCTGACGAACTTTCTCCTTGGCGACGCCAAAGAGGCTGCTGACGCCGTCGAGGTGTACCGCATCCCACCGCAAATCAGCATCGAATAAAGAGGCAGCGGCCACATTCCAGGCACCGCCGGCGCTGCCGTCATCAGTAAGCAAGCGAAGTTGAATGAGATACCCTTCAAGTTCGCTGGGTGTTGCGCCGACCTTGATCTCCTCGGAGTACCGTTCGTAGGCACCGCGCATATAAACTTCAGTGGCGATAGCTTCGCGCGACCAATTAAGAATGGCAGCGGAGATGGGCAGCATCACAAGCCGGGTGCGGTCTTGGGGCTTTGACGTCCCCTTGACCACGCGGTCAATCGACTTCTTGTCGATCTGAAAATCGCGGCCAATCGCGGAATCGCACTCCGCTAACATTCGGTCCTTCGTCCAACCGATCTGCTTGTGGGCAGCGGGTCCGAGAAGCTCGGTCGGGATGCTCTTAGCCATAGCCGTCTCCTGAATTATGATCGCGTGCAGGATGGGGTTTGGCATCAAAATGCGACATGCCAAATTCAACGTTTTTGGGAGATTTCGAGATTTCGCCAGGTCGGATCCCAAAACAAGCGAAAGCGTCCTCACCCCCCCTGAAGTGAAATGTGATGGTCGCGGCGAATATTTCTAGGGGAGTATCGCCGTGAAAATCTTCGCCAATCTCGCCAATTCCGTGGCGGACTTGCTTGCACGCCTAAGGGAAGGACGTCGTAATGAGCCCATCGGGAAAGCTCGGCGGCGGATCCTCGTTGTCGGGGGAGGCCCAGTTGGGCTGGCCTTCGCAACGAGCCTGCACGAGCTCGTGGGCCATTCTGTCGATATCACTGTCGCCGACGGTCGTTGGGTTCGCCAGGGCGGACGCGTTCGTTGGCGGGACGTCGCCGAAGGCGTGTATCGCCGCGAACAGGTCGTGACGATCCAGACGCTCGTCAGCGACCGTTTGCCGGCGTCAGTTCGCTCGGCGATGTTTCCGAGCGGAGGTTACTGCGAAATCTGGCCGACCGGCCGCGAGTCGCCGCCTGAGCTCGGCTTCCCCCGTAACGTTCGGATCCGTGAGCTTGAGGATCGCCTGCTCGAACTTGCGCACGCGCAAGGACTTCGTCTTCTTGCGGAGCGCATCGATCCCGCCCAGCTGGAGGTCAGTGCGTGGGATCTGATTGTGATCGCAGATGGCGCCAATTCCATCGTCCGCGATCACTTCGTGCGAGCATTCGGCCGGGCCGACGCGACGGCATACAGCCTACGGGAGCAACAAATAGTGGACACAGTGCTCGGCGTCCGGATCCGATCACTGATGTCCAGCCCCTCATCCGTCGTCATGACGATTGCGCAGCAGCGCTATCTCCTTAACGCCCGTGAGGGCGATGGCCTTCTCTACATTCGACTTACCGATCAGGAGGCCGCCGAGGTCCGGGGCCGCGTGGAGGGAGAATATGAGTTTCGCCCCTGCATTCAGTCGAACCCTTGTCAGGTCACCTGGCGGGCGGATCGCGGACACAAGACATTTATCTGCAGCCGGCGCAACTCGGTGTTTGTGCCCGCCAACGACCCGCAGTCGTTTCTCTGGCCGCGTGTGCTTCAGGGGCTGCGCCTCTTCGACATCCCGGAATCATCAATCGAATCGATCACCACGTTCCCACTTTCCATGGCGCGACGCGGTGCGTTCACGGCCGAGCTCAGTCCAACCGGCTCCGAGCGCGCAATTTTCGGCGCGCTGATCGGCGATGCTGCCGGCGTCACGCATTTCTGGCCGGGCCGTGGCCTTAATCGCGGATTGTCGTCGGCCTACGCGCTCGCCGTCGTACTTTCTCGGCTTGATCCGACAGCAGTTCTTCGGAGCGCGGATCTAGCCGAGTTCGAAGGCATAATGGCACAACTCCAGAGCCGTCATCAGGATCGGGCTTGGCGCGCGATGGTCCAGAAGCGCGGGCAGATGGTCCTGCCCGTGAAATCCGTGATCGCCGACGCCATCTCCGGTCCCCGCCCTTCGCGCGAAAGCATGATACTAGCCATGCGGGAAAGGATCGAAACTCTCAGCGCGGGGTTAGAAGGCCGCCTTCCCCAGCCGGCAGATCAGCGGGAGCTCTTCGCGGCACTTGAACGCGTCGACGATGAAACGCTCGCGGTGATCTCCACGACCGGTCCGTGGGAAACGCGACAGTCCGGCGGACCGGAGATTGACGTCCAGGGCATACTCCGCGTGAGGCAGAGCGCTAACGCGGATTGAACGTACGCGTGGACGGCGGGCTAATCGGCACGCGCTTCCTGAGGAAGAAAATGCCAATTTCCGGATGCCGCCTAAGCATGCCCGATGCGCGAGACATTCGTGTACCGCCATTGTGTACCGGCGGTCATTCGGAAACCCTGAGATTCAAGGACTAAGCTGTTTTTCGCGGGTTTTCGGCGGGGTGGAGGAAAGGGAGGGATTGCCGCTTCACACCAGCAAACTAAATAAAATCAAAAGCTTAACGGTCGCCCGATTTGGCCGTGTGTACCAGTGTTGTGCCCTGAGGTCGAGCCAAAAAGCGATCGCCTCGCCATCTACCATCATAACACGCTCACCCGGCGCTCCCTCGCATTGAGATTGCTCCGGCGGTAATTCATGCTGCATCTCTCTGAGAGCTGAAGCCCAACCCTGCGCAGTCGGTCTAGACACAAACCATGGACCAAAACTGATAGCAGCGTTCGAACAAAGTCAGGGGTAGCGCAGTAATCTAGCCCGCAAGCACTCGCCATGGTTTGATGACCTCATCGCAGACATCGGGGGGGGTATCTGGTGTTGGGCGCGGGCGCACTTGGAGGACATTTTGGCGGAATGCTGCTGCAAGCTGGCGCGGATGCCACTTTTTCTCGTGCGGCCGGGGCGTGCAGCCCAGTTGAATCGCGATGGGCTAGTTATCAAAATGCAGGATGGTGGCGAACTTCGCACCCCGATCAGAACCGCCCAGCAAGGTCAGCTCGATGGTGCCTATGATGTCGTCCTGCTCACCTGCACATCCTACGATCTCGATGATGCCCATGGGTGCCATTGCTCCGGCGAGAGGCGAACGGAGCGTGATCGTACCCGTGCTGAACGGGGTGCGTCATATCGACGTGCTGACGGCTAAAACGGTCCACTGGGCGACCTCACGACCATCAATGCCGCCTTGACGTCGAACGGAACGATCGAGCAGAGCCAGGAGCGGATCAATATAAATGTAATAGTGGAGCTTACGGCCGCCCTTCCAAACGCTGCGCGACCATTAGAGCCGCCGCCGGGTGGGATTCTCGTCGCATGGAAGCTGGCCGGCCCACCGAAGGCGAGCACACGATCGGCGATATGGTAGAACGTGCAGCGCGGGCTGGTGTAATTGCGCCGATTTTGAACGCCGTCGCTATGCTCGATCGTAGAACTCAAGAAGTGGCCTTCTGGCCTCAACAGTCTGTTGATGAGGCGAGATAGAGCTCCGCTTGAGGAGCAGATCAGGCGTGAGGCTGGGAGCCAGATGGGAGAGGTAGTGAAGATACCAGAAGTAAAAAAAGTACCCCATCGCCTTGGGCTTCTCATTGCCTCTCCTAAGGCATACGCGAGGCAAAAATCTCTTCTTGCGGGGCTTCAATGGCTTCGCGCGAACCAACCACTTGGTCGAGTCGAGACCAGGGACTTTGATCCGTTTTGGTTAGTGACTAGACACGCCGACGTTTCCTGGATCATTCGTCAGCATGATTTGTTTCATAATGGCGATCGCGCTCATTCCCTTGTGCCACGGTCCTCCGATGAGATGACTCGCGCACTGACCGGCGGGAGCCCGCATCCCATCCGCACCCTTGTCCACATGGATGAGCCGGATCATTTGAAATATCGCCGGATCACCCAATACTGGTTCACCCCGCAAAGAGTAGGTTTACTGGAGCATAGCATCCGCATCATCGCGCGCGCCAGCATCGATCGCATGGCCAAACTAGGTCCGGCCTGCGATTTCGTGCGCGATGTCGCAATTCACTATCCGTTGCGCGTCCTCATGCAAATCCTCGGCGTCCCCGAGCAGGACGCTCCAAGGATGCTCAAGCTGACCCAGGAGCTGTTCGCAAGCGAGGATATAGACCTCGGACATGGCGAAAGCGGGAGCGGCGATCCGGCCAGACATGCCAGGGAGCTGTTTCGTCTGCTCGGGGAATTTCAGGCGTACTTTGTTCCGCTCATGGAGCGACGCCGGGCTAGTCCCGCTCAAGACCTTGCAAGTGTCATCGCCAATGCGGAAGTCGATGGCAAACCCATCAACCATTTCGAGGCAGTCAGTTACTACGTGATCGTCGCGGCCGCCGGTCACGACACGACCTCTTCCTCGATCTCCGGCGGGCTCTGGGCATTGTGCGAAAACGAGGACGCGTTCAAGAAACTGAAGGCCGATGCTGGCTTGATCCCCAGGTTCGTCGAGGAGGCGATACGCTGGACCACGCCTGTGCACCACGTGATGCGAACGGCGACCGCTGATGTCGAACTGGGCGAGCAGACGATCGTGCGCGGTGACTGGTTGATGTTGTCCCTTCTGTCGGCCAATCGCGACGAGGAGGTTTTCGATCAGCCGAACCGCTTTCGACTGGATCGCGACGCCTCGGGCGGCGTGCTGTTCGGACAGGGCGTTCATACCTGTCTTGGCCAGCATCTCGCGCGGCTTGAGATACGGATCTTTTTTGAGGAATTACTGAGCCGGCTTGAATCGGTCGAGATTGCCGGAAGGCCGCGGCGCTCAGCCTCGATCTTCATCGGGGGGCCTAAGACACTGCCGCTCCGCTATAGGATGCGTTGAGATTGACCGCGTGTCCGGGCTGAATGGCCGCCTCGATCATTCCCATGCTGCGGCAGAGCTGGACAGCCGAATCGATCAGCCTCTCTGCTTCCGCGTGGCGTCCCTGCTCCATGAGCAATTGCCCAAGAGCCATTTGGCAACGTACGTATTCGGGCTTTAACTCGAGTTCACCGCTCAACTCACAGGCCTGCAGGTAGTTGCGCTCGGCCTCCTCCGGCACCGGAGCGGAGGGATTGCGGTGGACGTCTCCTAGCAGGCGGAGAGCCTCGACTTCGATCGCGCGGTATCTGTGCTTTCGCGCGAGCTCGAGGATGCTTCGGGCCTGGTCAAGCATCCCCTCGTAGCGATTGTCGAGCAGGTTGGCAAAGCCCAGATAGACGCTCGACCAGCCCTCGCCATAGGCGAACTTGGCGCCGCGATTGAACGCCAATGCATTTTCAAGCAGCGGTATTCCCTGCTCGGCGCGGCCGGCCAGCGCATAGGCATGACCCAACGAGGTCGAGATGATCGGCAGTAGATAGTTGATCTGGCTGGCGCGACAGATGTTGAACCCGTGTTCCAGGTTTTGCAGGGCCGCGGGAATATCTCCCTTGTGCTCCGAGACGAAACCCGCCCACCAATAGGCAATCGCAATGTCCGCCGGACGCCGCACTTCGTCGGCGATCTCGCAGGCTGTTCGTGCCGTCTCGATGGCGGCGGCAAAATTGCCCAAACGGGCTTGGGAAGCTCCCAGCATGCCGAGCCACAGCACCGAGCTTGTCCCGGCCGTGCCGAACCGCTGGTGCCGCAGCGGCCCATGGATCCACGCCATATTGTCCTCGAGCACGGCGACCGCTTCCCGGAAGTCACCGCGCCACATGTAGGCCTGTCCCAGATAGAAGGTCGCACCGACTTCGAGACCGATGTTGCCGATCGTACGGGCAATGTTGCGCGCCCGCGCGCCTCGTTCAATGGTCGCATCAAGTTCGCCGCGCCCATTGTGTACGAATGCACGGGCAACGTCGATGGTCGCCAACCGCTGCTGGTCCTGAATGGAGCCGGCCATCGTCTCGGCCTCAGCGAGATAGCGCTCGAGCGCATCAAAGTCGGCGATGGCTACAAAGGCCGGGCGCAATTTTAGTCGAACGTCGATCCCCTGTCGCAGGCGTTCGTGATCCTGAGGCAGGTGGGCGAGCGCCTGCAAAGCCGATTCGAAGAAGGCAACCGCGGCCTGATAGGCAGAAAACTCGACTGCCTTGTCGCCGGCCTGGCACAGGTAGATCCTGGCCTCGTCCCAGAGTGCCGCGTTGAAGGCGTGGTGGGCGAGGCTTTCAACCACGTCAAGGGCGCTTTCGCGATATTGCGATTCCATGGCGCGCAGCACGCGCGCATGCAGCTTCTGCCGCTTCGGCAAGGTCAACGATCCGTAGGCAATTTCGTGGATCATCGCGTGCCTGAACTTTATTTGGGCATAAATCGGATTGGGCGTCTCGTAGACGAACTGCGCCGCCTTGAGCTCTGCCAGGCACCCCTGAAACTCGGTCTCGGAGAGATCCGCCACTTCACGGAACAACATGATCGGAATGTTTAATCCGATGACGGACGCAATCTGCAGCAGCGTCTTGCGGTTTGGGCTCAGGCTGTCGATGCGCGCGGCGATCACCGATTGCACTGTCTCCGGAATCCGGATTTCCGGGATCTGCCGGGTCAGCTCATAACCGCCGATGCGCAGGCGCAGCGCGCCGCTTTCCACAAGTGTTCTGACGGTTTCCTCGATGAAGAGAGGCGTTCCGTCGGTGCGCTCCACGATGAGGGCGCGCAGGTCGGCATTGGCGTCACCGACCAGGCCCTGAACCAGATCATTCGCGGCCTGGGCTTCGAGTCGATCGAGATTGATGGCGGTGAGAAAGGACTTGCCGTCCCACTTGTGTTCATATTCCGGCCGGCACGTCAGCAGCACGAAGGGGCTGGCCTCTCCGATGAGTTCGACCAGCCCATCAATCACCGCTCTCGTCTCGAGGTCGGTCCACTGGATGTCCTCGAACCAAAGCAGCAGTGGCTGGCTTTCGGCGCAGCGAAGGAAAAGGTCCTTCAGGGTCGCGCGCATGCGTTGCCGACGCTCCGCTGCCTCGAGTGCAGGCCAGTCCGCATCCTCGACAGGAAGATCCAGCAGCCATTCTAACGCCGGAACATAGATCGAGGAGCCCCCCGGCAATGTGGCGAGAGCCTCCTGCAGCCGACTCCTCGCTTCGGCAGGAGGAGCCTGCTCGGAGATCCCGCACCATGATCGCAGCACGTTGGAAATGGCCAGATAGGGTGTGCCGCGTTCGTAGGCAGCCGCGGCCGTCTTAAGCACCAGCCAACCTGACAATTGGGAGGACTGGAGGAATTCGTGGACGAGTCGGGATTTTCCCGTACCCGGCTCGCCCTTGACGATAACAAGCTGGCCGGAGCCGGCAGCAGCCGATTCAAGCGCTCGCTGCAACCGCGCGAGTTCGTTTTGCCGGTTGACAAACGGCGTCAGTCCCCGCGCCGCGGTTACTTCCCATCGGGTGCGGGCTGCGGTGTGACCAGTGATTTGAAACAGGTTGATCGACTGACGCATCCCTTTCACGGCTGCCTGTCCGAGCGGCCGAGCGTCGACGAAACCCATTGCCATCCGAATTACCTCGGCCGTGCAGTAGATTGCACCGGGCGGCGCCATCTGCTCCATGCGCGCTGCAAGATGCACGGTCGGACCGACGGCGTCGTAGTCGACTGAAAGATCGTTATGGATGGCGCGAACGAGCACGTCGCCGGCGTGCAGGCCGACCCGGACTGAAATGTCGGTCGCGCAGGCCGCGCGAACATCTTTTTGTATGTCCAGAGCAGCGTAGGCTGCACGCACCGCATTGTCCTCGTGCGCAAGCGGCGCTCCGAACAAAGCCATAATGCCGTCGCCCTGCACCCGGTTGATGGTACCTTCGTAGCGGCGAACGGCATTGATCATCGCATTGAGCGCTGGACGCAGCCGCAATTCCGCTTCCTCTGGATCGAGATCTTCGATCAGATCCGTCGATCCCTTGATGTCTGCGAACAGGACCGTGATCTGCTTGCGCTCGCCTTCGAGCAGCGCGCGCGTGTCTACGGTACGTTGCATCAGGTGATGCGAAAGCCGAATAGGCGCCGACAAGTTATCCCAGATGTGGTCGGCGCGATTTGCCCGGCTGCGCTCGGAGCGCGCACCGCAATTGCCGCAAAACCGACTCGAAACAGGGACGGGTGCGCCGCAACTGCGGCATACCTCGACAAGAGCCGCTCCGCAATTCGAACATTGCTGGCTCTCTTCACGGTTGGGGGTGCCGCATGCCTCGCAATTCATGAGAACAACAACCGGTACCGCACTGATGATAATGGGCCAAAATACATCGCAACCCACGGTCCCAGCAAGCCAGATGTGCAACGCAGCACAGCCCCTGAAGACACATTTAGGCAGACGGCAAAGAGCCCCGCCGAAACTTGGTAGATGATGTGGGTGCTTGTCTCGCGCGTGAGATCGGGCCGGTGCCGCGTTTGAATCCCTGGCAAAACTACGAGAATCGGGGCTGGACGCGTCGGGAGTACTTCAGATTGCACTCCACATTTGACGCAACGGCAATACCATGTAGGTTAGCAACGTAAAAGGTGAACCTTTCCGCCAGCGGAGGAGGACGGTTATGGGAGACGACATACTTCTAGTACGTCCAGGCAAAGTGGATATCAACGGTCAGTTCACGGCCGGGGCCAAAATAAGAAGAACGAGAAGGCTCTATGACCGAATAAAGGACGCAAGTGGGAAGTATAACTTTGGGGAGTTGACGGCATTTTTTTATGGCTACGACGAAGACCAGGACGCAGCTTGGCAAGACGACATCAGAAATAACTACCCGCCGAACGTCATTGATAAAATAAGGGACCACGTTGTTACGGTCTTGTTGAAGGTGGATCCTAAGGATATCCACACCCCAATATCTCTGAATTTTGTTTGGGACCCGAATGCCGGACCGAATGGCGGAGCGGACGCAGTATTGACCCAAGTTGGCAATGCCCACACGATTACAATTTATGGACTGATGGAGCCTGCCAGTACGTCCTTCGTCGACAGGCAAAAGGCGAAATCGGACTAGCCGCGCATTTCGAAGGACCAGAGCGCGATTGGCGGCAGACCCGTTCCTTGGCTTTGAACCCGAGGGACCGCCCTTAAGGTTGTCGCACATTGCGATGTTAAAATCGGCGAGGTTGCACCCCTGCGTGAGGTAGCTGCAGCATTGACCTTGGGGAGGCGAGTGCATGTCGCAGTCTTCAAAGTTCTTTCGATGCGCATTACCCACAGATGATGCTGCGGCGGATGTTGTCCGCCACCTTCAGGAACAAGGCTTGCTGTGCGCGGATCATGCGCTGCGTTGTAAGGACAATATCGTCACTGTCTTGTCTGAAGCCGAGATTGCATTGCTTAAAGATGCGGGCGTGGCTGTGGACATTCGAGCGCCACTCGACTGCCCGCCCGTAAATCCCGGATATCTCGATGCACCTCGCATTGACGCGGCTTTCGCGGCGCTAAACGCGGCTTTTCCGGCTATCACCGAGCTGACCGATCTTCCCGAGCTTACGACTGGGTATGACGGAACACAGCCAAGTCTTAATGGCCCGGCGACAGTCAAACTGTTTCGCATCACTACGAATCCGTCCAACTTCTCCAAGCCGGCGCTTCTAATCATCGCGGGACTGCATGCGCGCGAATGGGCGCCGCCACTCGCTGCCATAGAGTTCGCATCGCAGCTTCTCAATCAATACGCGCCCGGCTCCGACGATCCGGAGATCATAGCGATTAACGAGATCGTCGACGGCCTTGATATCCTTTTCGTCGGCGCCGCAAATCCTGACGGCATCAACTACTCGCACCATGACGACTGTACGTGGCGAAAGAACCGTCGTCCCAATGCGCAGCTTCCTTCCTGCCCTGGCGCTGACGTGAACCGCAATTTCAGCATTTATTGGGGACAGAGCGGCTCGTCGGGCGATCCTTGCTCCTACTACTATCACGGCCCTTCCCCGTTCTCGGAGCCTGAAGCCCGCAACATCCGCTATATCGTGGAGACGTTCCCCAACATCCTCTCAGCGATCGACTGCCATTCTGCCGGCGAGCATATCTACCGGCCCCAGCCGACCGGCGGAATATTTGTCCACAGGGAGCCGGTCTCCCCCGACGACGATGCCATCTACGTAGCCCTTGAAACCGCGATGAACGCGTCAATCGCGGCTGTTACGCCGGGAAAGACGTACGGGACCGGTTCGACGAGCAATCATGCCGGCACCTTCGACGAGTACGCGTTCTTCGGCCATCGCATATTCGGTTTTGAGCTTGAGATTGGCCGGGCTTTCCAGCCACCGATCGCCGACGCCCGGCTGTCCGTGCAAGAAGCGGCTGCCGCGATGCGCTCGCTCGCCCACGAGACGCTCGCTCTTGCCGCCCGCTTCGTTTCGCCGGCGACAGTCGTACATGTCATCGATAAGTCCAGCAGCATGATCGCGTCAGGCTATGTCGACGCTACCCGCAGCAACGTGCGGCGAATAGTCGATTTGATGAGCCTGAACGATTCAACCGGCATCGTCAGTTTTAACGAGGCTGCCGCGGTCGAGCTGCCGTTGACGATCATCGCATCTCCCGGTGATTACACGGCGGCACGATCGGCGGTGTCCGCCATCGCGTTCGGCGGCGCGACCTCCATCGGTGCCGGAATCCAGTGCGCCCTTGGCGTACTGGCGGCAGACACCGCGCGACGCTCACTTTTGCTCATTTCTGATGGATACGAGAATGCGCCACCCACGGTCGCCAGCATCCTGCCCCTGTTTCCCGCAGACGTGCCGATCCACACCATCGCGCTGGGATCTTCCAGCAACCAGGCGCTCCTGCAGCACATCGCTGCGACCACCGGCGGCACCTACTTCTTCAGTCCCGACGAGCTGGGGCTGTTCCAGATCTACAACGTCGCACACGGTGTGACAGCGGATGCCGACATGGCGATGGAGGAAACCATACCCGGCTTTGATATCGATGATGGCTCTTCCGGATTTCGCCGTGAGATACTCGTGGACGACGATGCCGACTTCCTGGACGTCTCAATCGCGGCGCGCGAGAGCGGCGTCGCGCTCGAGGCAACGTTGCGATCGATCTCGTCGCCCCATGCCGATCTCAGCCGCATAGCACGCAAGAGGGGTTCAGGCTACCTCTTGTGCCACCTAAAGCGTCCCCCGGCGGGCATCTACGAATTACGGGTGACGATGCAGTCTCGTATCGCCGTCACGTGCTCGGTCGCCGCCTATGTGCGATCGCCGCTGCGCCTGCACCTCGCTCGCTTCGACAAGCCCCTTGCTGCCGGAAGCCCGCTCGATCTGTCGGTCGCGGTCCTCGAATGCGGCAACGCCCTGCCGCGGCTCTCGCTGTCCGCCACCGTCGCGTCACCGCTGGCATCGGTGCGGCTGCTAGCTAAGCAGTGGAACGATAACATCGGGCAGAGCGACCTCAAGAAGGCGGACCGGCTGCCGCGAGAGGTCGAGCAGGCGCAAGTCGTGGGCGAGCACTTCCTCCGCGCGACGGGACAGGATCCGTTTAGCTACCGTATGGGCCGCGTTCATCTCGTTCATCCCGGTCAGACGAGTTACAAGGACGCAGCTACCGTGATCCGCGCCCCTACCACAAAGACCATCGACGGCACCTACACCATCCGCGTCGACGTCACGGGACGCACGAGCCGGGGCACTCCGTTTGCGCGGGTCGGCTATCGCAGCGTTTTTGTCGGCCACTAGCGAGCGCGCATGTCGCGCCCACGCCGGAGCGCTTGTAGTTCACGAGGGATTCTCGCGGGAGGCCTGACCGCGAAGAAGAAATTACAGAGTCTACGAGGCCCGCCCAGCCTCAACTAAGTCACAATGTTATTCGTGGAGCGGATTGCTTGCTCGGCTCAGCATGAATGCACCCAACGGCGGCCGTTGGCCGACATCGCGCTGGTCCGAACCTAGCGCAGCCTTTGATCCGCGAAGCATTCCAGTCGTATCGCGCGCTGAGCCAGGTGCTCGGGCCGGCTACGAAGTCGGCGCAGCCGTCGCTCGGTTGACGATGTGGTATACGCCGCCGTCGGCTGACGGCATGTACGCGATCTCGGCGCCGACGATACTGCCGGGGACCCCAGCTGCGCGCACGCGCGGGAGGAAGAGGTGCACCAGCGTGCCGACACCCCGCTCGCTCTCAATACAGACGGCGCCGCCTCGTTCTTCCGCGAACCGCTTGACCTGAAGGAGCCCGAGGCCGGTGCCGCTGCCCGCGGCCTTTGTCGTGAAGTACGGGGTGAATGCCTTCGAGAGAACGTCGTCGGGCATACCCTCCCCGTCGTCGGCGACGACGATCTCGATGAAACCCCGGGCCGCGCCAGCGGAAGGTTCGACGTTCCGCGCCGCGACGGTGATCGCACCGCCCCTTGGCATGGCGTCAGCCGAGTTTCGGCAGAGGTTCAGCAGCGCGAAGTACAGCTCCTCCGAGTCAGCGTCGAAGTCCCACAAATCAGGGGCGATATCGGTGCGGACCGTGATGTCGGGACGCAACGCCTGGTCCAGTGTGCTCGCAAGCGCTGAGAGGCGGCTGCCTGCGACGACCCCCCCGATCGACTCGGGGCATGGTCGCGTAGCGTCGAGGAGCTGACGGGTGAGCAACGCTCCACGCGTGACCGCGCGCTGCATCCTGCTGATGATCGCCTTTTGGTATGCGGTATCGCTCCGGCACTCAAGCAGGTCCAGGCCGCTGCCGATCACAGCGAGAAGGTTGTTGATATCGTGGACCACGAACTGCGCCGCGTCCCCGATCGCCCTCGCCGGCCTGCGGGAGGAGAACACGCCGAGCGTGCCGGACCGTGGGGCGGTCCGGCACAGGACCCCGGAGATCTGGCCGTCGCACCCGACGACCGGAATCTCCACGCATCTGGCGATGAGGCCGCTACCATCATCGCAGACACTCCGCACCCTCGCGCTGAATGCGCACTGCACTCCATGCGCGACGCCGGCGCTGTCTGCGAGGACGACGACATCCTCCAGCGTTGAGTTGTCGACCACGCCGGGGAAGGAAACGTCTGGTGTCTCTTTGATTTGCATGTGGGACCTCCGGGCTTGCCGTCGTAAAAAGGAGCACTGACTTCGGCACGTGTACGAGGGCGCGCGACGACAGCTCGAACATTGAGCCTGCAACGATCTAGAGGAAAATCACCTCTCGCCATGAAGTCGATAGCCGACCGTTATTAGGATGCCTGAGAAACGCTTGGCACGCTGCCGCGAGTCTCCATCCCTCTTGCGCTCAACGACTGGGCTTCCAAGACTTGTCAATTCGAGTCCTCCATACCCACCTGATCCGGCACCGTCGCAACGGCTCTGAGAAGGGGGGGCCAGTCCCCGGGAGGGAAGGACCGGCCGCGGGCGCACGGCGAAGGGGAAGCTCCGCGCGCCCAGGACTTGGGAAGCGGTCGCCTCAGTGAGCCAAATTGGTAAGCGACGAGCAATGTCGGTGCGAGTGAAACAATCCAAATCTCAGCAAATCGTGCCGAATGCGCGCGGCGGCAGATCGACCTCATTCGCTACTGGGTCGTAGAGCAATGGAAACAATCCTGGGTCATGTTCAACCTCACGGCCGGAAAATGGGAGCGGTAACGCTATGACGATCTGAAACCACATCCAGCTGGTTATGAGCGGGAATATGATCATCTGCGGACCTCGTGAATTATCATTGTCAGAGAACAGTGATGGTCAGCTGCCGCATTTCGTGGCGAATACGTCTTTGAAAGCGTTAATCACAGACTCGACCGCAGTTAACATCCGCGCGCCGTCGACCCGACCGGCAGCGATTTGCCGCAGCACCGCGGACTCATAAGAGGAGGCGGCGTAGGCGCGACAAGCCTTCTCGTTATCGGCCGCTTTATCGAGCTTGCTTTGTACACTCGCCGAGACCGCGCGAGCGACGAACACATCCTTGTTTGGCGTGGGCGTCGCAAGGCCAGGAATTGTTGATGCATTGATCAGAGCAGAAGCGACGAGAACAGTGACTCTCCTCATGGGCGGACTCCAGAACGCGAGTTGTGCGAGGAGGGTTACATTTTTTTCGGTCTATCTTTCTATTGCACGTGGGCTGTTCATGATACGGCTGTAGTTGCGCGCTAGATAAGCCTTGGCTTAGGAACCAGCAAATGACGGTTTTCGATGCAGGCGGAGAGTCCGCCGCCCTCATCTCTGAAAGCCGGCGAACAACGCGAAACTTGCA
Source organism: Bradyrhizobium sp. BLXBL-03 (assembly GCF_051853015.1). Lineage (NCBI taxonomy): Bacteria > Pseudomonadati > Pseudomonadota > Alphaproteobacteria > Hyphomicrobiales > Nitrobacteraceae > Bradyrhizobium > Bradyrhizobium sp. BLXBL-03. The sequence goes on from NZ_CP182470.1 coordinate 8,318,902, forward strand.
GCCGGCCGAATACGGTCCAGGAGCTGACCGAATATTCGCTATAGTGAACGGCTGCTCTGCTATTTGTCACGACCAGGGTCATACCTAACCGAATTCTCCCATACTTCCGCCAGTTGCGCTCAATTCTCGTGGGTCCACATAGCGACTGAGGCGACGAAACAGTAGCCTCGTCCGGGGATGTTGACGATGAAGCGATTCCCACCCTGGCCGTCTCGCAATGTGCGACGCAGCGCTGACATATGAACCGTGAGGTTGGCCGGCTCGACGAACACATTCGGCCACACGCGAGCCATCAGATCCTGCTTGCTGACCAACTCTCCGGGGCGTTCGAGCAAAGCAATCAGAATTTGCAATGCGCGACTTCCGAGAGGCACGGGCTTGTGGCCTTCCAGCAAAAGGAACTGCGATCGAAGAAGACGAAACGGCCCGAACGACACTTCTGTTGGCCTTGCGCCCGCTGGTTCGGTTCGTTTCTCGAAGAGTGGCCTGACCGCAGCCCGACGTTGAAGGGCGCGTCCGACCTCAAGCTCCGGTTCGAGATGAAATTGCTCCAGGCGTCCGAATGCACTCGATCGCATAATGACCTCGCTTGCCTTGCCAGGGCTGATCCCCACAAAGGTGGTGACCTGTAATCTGATTGATTTGGAGTACGACGAGCTATTCGACGCGCGTGGCACCAACGACAGATTTGGTTGCGTTGCCTAAACCAAGATTTACAAGCCGTGGACGGCGTCGATCGGGCGGCAGATTGCGAGTGCTATGGCCGGTTCAAGTCGGTGGAATACCGCAGATTGTAATTAGTTCGCGAAAACAGGGCTTGGTGCACATCACAATACTCACCCAACAGGAGAACTTCAGGCCACCGCACATCTGCGCGGCACTCCGCAATCGATAAACCGGCGTACAATTGCAGTATCCAAAATCGGTAGCCGAACCTCCCTTGGAACAATCGCGCAATACTGACGTACGATAGAGTCGGCGGCCCCTGTGTGGTAACGATTCAATCGATGCTGACGCCGGTGCATAGCAGCCGCTCTTAGTTTGCTCTGGTGCTCGGAGAGGAGAATCGCAGCGGAACCGGACCCGCGAGCCGGCAGTTGCAAGAAACGGTCGGCGGCGTAACGCCCGCCGGCCTTTTTCTCCTGGAATGCTTGGATATTGCGCGGCTGTTAGCTCAGCCTGGCGCGCGAATAGTAGATCCCGCAAAACCGCATCTTAAGAGCGTTGCGGTGTGACAGGCACCAGATTGAGCTTGTCAGCCATCCGGCCGAGTTCTGGAAGCGAGCCGGCCTGCATCTTCTGCATCGCCCTGCTGCGATGGACCTTCACCGTGGCTTCGGCGATGCCGATATCGTGGGCAATCTGTTTGCTCAGACGGCCGCGCGCCACCTGAATTACGATCTCGCGCTCCCGGGGGCTAAGGGAGGCGAAACGCTGCCTAAGGGAAACCAAGTCCTTGTCATTCTCCCGCCGCGCGCGATCCCGGGCCAAGCCAAGCTGAATGGCATCGAGAAGATCCTGGTCGCGGTACGGCTTGGTCAGGAACTCGATCGCACCCCGCTTCATTGCCTGCACGGACATCGGTATGTCGCCGTGGCCCGTGACGAAGATGATCGGGATCTCCCTGTTTGCCGCAGCTAACTCGCGCTGGAAATCGAGGCCGCTTTGGCCAGGCAATCTGATATCGAGCACCAGGCAGGTGGGGCAATCCGGTGGATCGGATTTGAGGAAGTCAGAAATGGAGGCAAATAGCTGAACGTCAATTCCGAGCGATCGCAGCAGGCGTCCGACCGACGCACGGAGATCCGGATCGTCGTCGATGACCAACACTGTGGAGGTTGCGTCAGACATCGCTGCCACTCGGAAGAGACCACGAAAATCAGCCTGCATCTTGGTTTGCAGGTCCGGCAGATCGCGCATTTCTAGTCCCAATCCTGAAACCTGAACAGCCCCTTTTTTTGAAGGATGCGCGCCGGGCACATCAAAGCTTACCCGCGCTGACACGGCTCGACTTTCGGCTGAAGTCCATGTCTGACGGGCCCGATAGCTGCTGAGGAAAGCTGCCCATCAGCTCATGAGTGCCACTCGTAGTCAGCGCTCGTCGGATTGAACCAATGCCTTTGCTGCATCGTCGAGCGAAGCCTTCTCGGCTCGCCGCTCGTAGTCGTCGGCAAGAGCCTTAAGCTGAGCCGCAATCAGTTGGTCAGTCATGGTTCCGGCAGTGCGAAGCAAAGTCTGCGCCGTCTTCAAATATTCCTTGCCTCGTTGTGAGATCTGAAGCGTCATGACGCCCTCGCGCGGTTTTCGGGCGACCGGCCGCAAGCGATTTGGAACCAGCCTATCCAATTGTGGTCACTTTGGCGGCGCGCCTTGAAGCGATCGACGCACTTCCTCGAGCAAAGCGGCGTTCGCCACGAATAATGTCGGACGAGACCAAACTTGCCCTCACAGACTGCGCATCGCATGGCCTTGTCGGACCCGTGACTTTCCGAGCGGTAAGTCATTGTTTGCTCCTTTTGGCCTCTGTGCATTTCGGACGCACCAAGACTAAGAGGATTGTCACCAACGGCTCAATTGAGCGCAGGTTGAGCGCGGGGCATGCAAAGGGGGCGGGACGATGATACGAAGGTTTACGGCGGTCGGGCGAGTTCTAGAGTTCGCCCGCTGCGATCCCGCGACTGCTTTCGTCCGGCGGAAGCCTCTATCACAAGCCATCCCGGATTGGCTTCGCAATCATCGTCCAGATAAACCAAAGTTTACGGGGCACAGGCGGCGCACTGGTGGCATGCTCTCAGAGCGAGAGAGCAATTTCGACGCGGAGCCTCACTATTATTCGATAGTTGTCCGCCCGAAGACGCGTCCAGCGAACGGCCATGGACGGTACGATGAAAAAGGTACTGGTTTCGGTCGTCGAAGATGATCGGTTCCTTCGTGAGTCCATGTGCAGGCTCTTGAGATCGCTGGGCTATACGGTCGACATTTTCTCGTCTGCAGCGGATTTTCTCGCCTCCCCGCGGCTTGCCGAAACAGCTTGCCTAATCGCCGACATCCATATGCCTGCCATGACCGGGCTCGAACTCTACCGGCATCTTATTGCCACGGGCAACGCGATACCGACAATCCTCGTGACGGCCTTTCCCAATGATGCCGACCGGGCTCGCGCCCTGAACGATGGGGTCTTGTGCTATCTGCGTAAGCCGGTCGATGAGGACCATCTCACACGATGTGTTTGCGCGGCTCTCAGGTCGGCGAGCTCGTCTGATGAGGGGTCGTGAGCTCCCGTTCCGCTCCCGGCAAGGTGAACTGAAACACGGCGCCGCGGGGTTCGTTCGCCTCCGCCCATAGCCTGCCGCCATGAGCGCGGATGATTGACCGGCAGATCGAGAGCCCCATGCCCGTTCCCCTGGGCTTCGTGGTGTAGAAGGCGTCAAAGACCCGGTCGAGATGCTCCGGAACAATGCCTGGCCCAGAATCGCGCACGGCCACGACGACGCCTGCCTGGCCTTCCTCTGTGCTGATCAATAGCTCTTTCGCTCCCTCCTCCATTGAACCCATTGCTTCAGCCGCATTTAGAATCAGATTCAGCAAGACCTGTTGCAGCTGAACGCGATCCCCCAAAACTGCCGCTAGTCCCTCCGCAAGCCGGGTCTGAACCGAAACGCCATTCCTCAGGGTCACGCTTCGAGCCAATCCGATCACTTCCTTGATTGCCACGTTGAGATCAAAACACTCCTTTCGCGGCGGCGCTTTCTTGATTTGCTCTCGGATGCGATCGATGATTTCTCCGGCCCGATCAGCATCTCCGACGGCACAGGAAAGTGCTTCCCTGACCTCGTCCAGGTCCGGCGGCTGCATCTTCAGGAAATTCTGGGCCGCCCGGGCGTTGTTGCGTGCGCTGGCGATCGGTTGCGCGATTTCGTGCGACAGCGAGGCTGCCAATTCGCCCATCATGCTCACGCGGTTCATGTGAGCAAAATCTGATTGCATCTGCTCTAACCGCGCCAGAGCTTGCGTGCGATCTTCGATGTCGGTCAGCAGACAGTACCAACGGGTGATCCGCCCTGACTCATCGCGAATTGGGGCCCCGCGATTTTCAAACCACCGATATTCGCCGTCAAAGCGTCTCAGGCGTAATTCGTGATGGAAGGGAGTACCGGCGGCGATTGACGTCTCGTAAGCTTCACGGACACGGGGAAGGTCTTCAGGATGTACTGCATCGCCTGTCCCCCAGTTCTTCAGCTCTTCGACAGTCCGGCCGAAATACTCGGTGAGTGGGCTGTTGACGGATTCGAGTTCACCGCTCGGAGCCATGATCGCAACGAGTCCGGCTATCCCGTCCATGGCTGCTCGAAACTTCGCTTCACTATCCCGCAAGGCTTGCTCGGTGCGCTTGCGTTGCGTCACATCGACCGTACAGGTCACCGCCTCCAAAAACGCGCCCTCGGAAGAAAACAGCTGACGGCTGGTTAGCTCAACGTATTTGATTGTTCCATCAGGAAGTAAGATTCTGAACTCGAAGGTTGCGAAGTCTGTTTTCTGGCGCACTACTTCTTGAATTTTTTCGCTCACTCGGTCTCGATCTTCCGGGTGGATGCGTCGAAACATATCGTCACGGCTTGGAATGCCCTGCTGCGGATCAAACCCCCAGATTCTGTAGCTCTCGTCGGACCAATAAATATACCGGTTCGTTGTCGCATTATAGACCCGGGTTCCGCTACGGCTTAGACTCTCTGATTGGCTTAGCCAGGCTTCGGTGCGGCGCAGCCTGTCCTCGGCACGTTTGCGTTCGGTCAAATCAAGCACGAAAGCGAGGCCTTTATCACCTCCTTCCTTGAACATCGCGGCGCCAATAAGCACAGGAACGCGGCTGCCATCCTTGCGAATATACTCTTTCTCAAAGGGCTGAACTATCCCGGTTGAGCTCAGTCCTGTCTGGGTCAATATGTCCCGCTCGCGCCATTCGGGCGGGGACAGCTCGGTCCAGCGCACGCGGCCTGAGACCAAGTCCTCCCGGTCATATCCTACGATCCGTAGAAACGCGTCATTGGCTTCAAGAATTCGACCTTCGAGGTCGGCAATGATGATCCCAATGATGTTAGCGTCAACCAAACGCCGAATCTTACCTTCGCGATCTGCGACGTCGCGATAAAGCCGCGAATTCTCGAGCGAGATCGCCGCCTGCGACGCAAGCACCGTCAACAAAGCGACGCGGTCGCGCGTAAAGACTCTGGGTGTCAGATTGTTCTCCAGGTAGAGAATTCCTGTAATCTTTCCCTGTTTGATTAACGGCAAACAGAGAACAGAGCGGAGATAACTCTTAATGATGTAGGGATCGGCAGAGAATGGATTGTGAGATGACGCATCGTCGAGAATAACGCTTTCCCGGGTGCGTAGGACATAGTGGAGCACCGACTCCGGCAGTACTGTCGCAGTCACATCCGCGTCGCGCACATGTACCGCCACCAAGTCGCCATCGCTCGAGGCTTCGGCGACGATCCGCTGCTCAGCCCCGCGTGAAACAATCAACAAGCCTCGCTCGGCGCCGGCCTGTTCAAGCGCCGTGCGCATAAGCGTTTCGAGCAGCTTCTCCAGCACGATCTCGCCCGATATGGCCTGCGACACCTTGATCACTGTTGCTAGGTCGAGTTGCTCGACAGACGCTGCGATTGTGCTTGTCGGAGCAGGTGTGGGCTCTTCCATTCTGAGGTACGGATACATCGCATCGAGTTGGCGCACCTTGCCGTCCGCGCCCCAGCGCAGGTAGCAGTCCCGGGCGTTTCGCAGGTATAGGTTCGCAATTTGCTCGAAGCCGCACGCGGTGTAAAAGCGCGCCGCCAACTCGTTGGCGAGCGCCTCGTTGTGGACAAAGCCGTTTGCCTGTGCCGAACGGATGGCTTGTTCATAAAGGCTCATGGCATCGAACGCGCGGCCATCAATCCGGGCGATCTCCGCACCAACCAATGCAGCGCGGTTCTCGAAGTTTTCCGCACAGTGTTTTGCCCATACTTCGAGTTGTTTGTGGTGGGCCAGAAGAGCTTCAAAATGTTGCTGTCTCTCCTTGGGAGGGGCGCGATGACATGACGCCGCATGAGCAAGCGCATCATAGAAGCTAAACTCCGCCGTTTCGAACATTGACGGTGATGTCCACAGCAGCCGTTGCGCCCTCCCTGAGGCCTCGAGGGCGCCCGCGTTGTCGCCGGCGAAGAAGCGCGCCTGCATCTTGCGGATCCAGTACCAGCCTTCGGCCAGCGCCAACCCTGGGTTATTTGCCAAACCGTGCTCGAAGAGATGCTCATCGAAGCCCTCTTCGTCAAATGAGCCAAATGTCGGCGTCAAGCCGCGAAGAGTCCGAATCAATCCGAGTTGGATTCGGATGCGGTCAATGGCGAGACGGAAGCGCATCTTCAGCGCAAACTTGAGACCACGCTCGGCCTCGCGTTGCACCTCATCGAGTGGATCGCCCGCCGCGAGAAGGTTAGTGTTCAGGTGGGCGTAGCAGGACGCCTCAAAATTGAGATCACCACTTCGGTTTGCGGTTTCCAACGCGCGACGCACCAGATCGCGGCCACCCCGGATATGTCTCGTCCAAGGAATCACCATGCTCCCAAAGTTGAGAAAAATCCCGGTCTGGAAGCGCTTCAGCTCTCGCTTTTCGACCAAATCATAGCCGAGCTGCCCAAATCGAAATCCGGCCTGGTAGTCGCCGAAGCGTGGCCCAGCGACGACGCCAAGCGCTATATAGGCTAGGCTCGATGCGTCACAGTTGCCACTCTCGAGGCTAAGGTTGATTGCCCGGCAGCTGACTAGGGAAAGCAGATTCGCATCCGTATGCAAGGCAGGCACCGCGAGCTTGATCAGAACATCAAGGTTTGCCAGGGATGCCGGGTCGCTTAGCAAAGGCAGCTCGACAAGCGCCTCGATCGGCCGGTCTCCGAGGGTTGACCAGATCCGCTCGTATTCGCGGCGCGCTTCCTCCGCCGTCGGATGCGGCGACCACTCTATGCCGAGATGCCGGAGGAAATCGAGACCGACGGCGACCGCGCGGGGGCTCTGATTGAGGGTCACGTACAGATCCACGCGCAGACACGCGACGGTCGCTTGCTCGACCGGATTTGTGGCGCGAGCCGAAAGCGCTTCCAAGCGCCGCTCCGCTTCCGCCAGCGCACCGGTGAGGAACTCGCATTCGGCCCGATTCAGTTCAAGCGCGAAGGGGAGCTCGCGCCGGCGCACCCAGCAATCCTCCGCCAACAATGCGGTACCGGCGGTTAGATAGCTCAGCGCCGAGACGTACGCAGTTGAGGCTTTAGCACGCTCGCCCGCGAGCAGATTGAGCGCGGCGAGCTGCTCGCGCTCCTGCATCGACGTCATTAAGCTCGCCCCGCGATTGAGCTGATTGACGATATCGAAGATCGCCTTCTCCGCTTTTTCGGGAGGCGTATGCGCCGCGAGCAGTCTGCCTATTCGAAGGTGCGCCTCGCCGCGCAGTTGCTCCGGAATCAGCTCGTAGGCGGCCTCCCGAACGCGATCGTGGACGAACCGGTAACCGCCTGCCACATGTTCGATCAACTCCTGATGACGGGCCGGCCACAGAGCCGTATCGAGCTGCCCCTCAGAAATCCCGAGGACCATCGAAAGTGCTGCGCCTTCGGCAAGGTTTCCAAGACAAGCCAACCGCTGCAATGCATTCTGCGTCTCGGTCGGCAGGCGGGTGAGCTTCCCGACTACAAGATCAACGACGTTATCGGTGTACCCCTTGGCTTGAATGCGGTCGATATCCCAGGACCAGCGCGCGCCATCATGATCGAATGTGAGTAATCCTTCCTCGACGAGCGAAGACAGGAACTGAATGGAAAAAAACGCATTGCCCCCGGTCTTCACGTGCACCAGCTTCGCAAGCGGCGCAGCGCGCTCCAACTCGCAGCGAAGAGCGTCTGCGATCAACTGCCCAAGGTGATCTTGGGCGAGCGACGACAGCTTGATCTCCGAGATCTTTCCGCCGCAGGCCTTGATGGCTTCGAGCTTACTCATTAGCGGATGCGCCGCAGCGACTTCGTTGTCGCGATAGGCACCGATCAGCATGAGGTGCTCCACATCTGGCCGCAACAGGTCCTCCAGTAGATCAAGCGTCGCCGCGTCGAGCCACTGCAGGTCGTCGAGGAAGAGCGCCAGTGGATGGTTCGGTCGGGCAAATGTGCCAATGAAGCGGCGAAATACGAGTTGAAAGCGGCTTTGTGCCTGCTGTGGCGGCAACTCAGGAACCGGTGGCTGGTCTCCGATGATTAGCCTGAGTTCGGGTATGAGGTCGATCATGAGCCGCCCGTTCGATCCCAGCGCCTCTAGAAGCGCGTGGCGCCAGCTAGCCAACTCGGTGTCGCTCTTGCTGAGGAGAGGCCGGACGAGACTTTGAAAAGCCTGCACCAGTGTCGCGTAAGGGATATCGCGCTTGTACTGGTCGAACTTGCCGGACGCGAACAGGCCGCGCGACGGCACCAGCACTTTGTGTAGTTCGTCGACGACTGAGGACTTGCCGATGCCGGAATATCCTGAGATCAGCACCAACTCTGGCACACCGGTCTTGATGATGCGATCGAAGCAAGAAAGCAACGTCGCGATCTCACGATCCCTTCCGTACAGCCTTTCGGGCATCAGCAGCTGGCTCGGCATGTCCTGCAGGCCGAGCGGGAAGGCATCGATGTGGCGGCGCGCTTCCCATTCCGCCAGGCAGCGTCGCAGATCGCGCTCGACACCGCCAGCGGTCTGGTAACGATCCTCAGGTGTCTTGGCGAGCAGTTTCATGATGATCGCCGAGATGGGCGCCGGGACACTCTCTAACCGCTCCCTTGGCGGCACCGGCTTTCTCGCAATATGGCAGTGCACCCACTCCATGGGATCGGCCGCCGTTAAGGGCAGAACGCCCGTGAGCATCTGGTACAGCGTGACGCCGAGCGCGTAGAGATCGCTGCGGGCATCGATCGAACGGTTCATCCGCCCGGTTTGTTCGGGTGCCATGTAGGCAAGCGTACCGGCGATGGTCTCGGGCGGCTCGGGCGCCTGCCGCTCGCGGGACAGGCGCGATGCGATGCCAAATCCGGTGAGCCGCACGCGTCCATCAGCGCAGTGCACCACAATGTTAGCTGGCTTGATGTCTTTGTGGATGAGGCCGCGTTGGTGAAGCTTGCCTAGAGCTGTTGCAGCGCCGATCGCGAGGGCCAAGAAGCATTCCACATCCAGGGGCGAGTCGAGCAGCCTAGCAAGCGGCTCGCCGCCGGGATCCTCGAGCACCAGTAGCATGGTTCGGCCGCTGCCGCGCTCCACCTTGAGCGGTCGCACAGCCCAGGCTGCGTCCAGTTCATCCTTCAAGCTCAATTCGTGAGCGAGGCGATCGAGTCTTGAGCGGGACGGATGGTCGACGGCACGGGCATCAAGCAGCACGGCGAGCCGATTGCCATTGTCGTCCAGTCGCCAGCCACGGCTCAACACGCGCTCGCCTTCCTCCCACAACACCTCAGAGCTACCGTCCGAGCACGGGACGTTCAGCGACTGCTGCACCATCTGTCAGTCTCTCGGGCTTCGGCATGAAGTCGGCTGATCGAGCTCTTCGTGCGCCATACGCGCGGTCTCTTTTCAGCCTGGGGAAAATCGTACTCCCTCGCCTTAGAAATGCCAGCCGTCCCTTAGTCTGCTGGATACGGCGGACGCAGATCCTCGTATTTTTAGCAGCAATTTGGAGCGATTTGCCGGGCTTTACTCGCTACAACGGCGCTAGCGGGTCAATAAGCGGCCCTGCCCGCTGGTTCCAAGGGAACTCGGAGCGCAACTGCGACCCTTACGGAAGATCTACCCATGGAGCTTCATCAAGTTCGCTACTTCCTCGCCGTCGCGTCCACACTCAATTTCACCCGCGCAGCCGAGCAATGCAATGTCACGCAACCCGCCCTGACCAAAGGGGTACAGAGACTCGAGCAGAGGCTCGGCGGCCAGTTGATCTACCGCGAGCGCGAGCTGACGCAGCTCACGGACCTTGGGAAGGAAGTCCTTCCGATGCTGGAGCGCACATTGGCCTCGGCAGAGGCGGTGCGTCGCAGAGCCCAGGAGTTCCAACGCAAGGAGGTCGCGCCACTGAAGATCGGCCTCGCTCCCTCAATCTCGGCGTCGCTCGTCCTCGATCCGATCGCGGAGATCGCAAAGATCGTCCCTGGACTTCAGGTTGAGCTGCGTGAGGGCGCAGCGGAGAAGCTCGTCGACCTTTTGCTTGAGGGTGAGATCAACGCCGCCATGGTCGGGGACGTGCAGGACATACCAGCCCGCATCGACTACTGGTCGCTGTTCGAGGAGCGCTACGTCGCGGTTCTCGCGCCGACACACCGGCTCGCAAACCGTCCCTCGATCGGCATCGACGACCTCCGCGAGACCGTCTTACTGGAACGCGCCGGATGCGACGTCGCCCCCAAGATCCAACGGTCGTATTTCCCCGATGAACCGCCCCGCCTCGGGTACCGCAGCGGTCACGACTTGCACCTACAGCACATGGCCGCGGCTGGCTTCGGCGTGATACTCGCGCCCGAGCACATGCCGCGCCTTCCGACGCTCAAGACCATTCCGCTCGAAGGCGACCCGGTTTCGCGGGAGGTGCGGCTGCTGGCTGTGCAGGGGCGCCGCTACTCGCCCGCGCTGGACGCTTTCGTCAAGGTCGCGCGGCTTCGTGACTGGTCGGTCGATGTCCCCTAGCGGGCATGGTCCGGCGAAGCGTTAGCGCTATGCAATCCATTCCCGATCGTTATTTCGCAGAGGCCGCGGCGTGCGATAGCGTCGGAGTCATCGCAACAACGTAGCGGGACGAGGAAACAAGGAATGACGACGGCTACTTGGAACGGCGCGACGATCGCGGAGTCAGATAAGACGGTCGTCGTCGAGGGAAACCACTACTTCCCGCCCGGGAGCGTCCGCAAGGAATTCCTGCAAGCGACTTCGAAGACGAGCCGCTGCCCGTGGAAGGGTACAGCGAGGTACTACTCGTTGGTAGTGGACGGAAAGACCAACGAGAACGCCGCGTGGTACTACCCGGAGCCGTCGACGGCGGCCGCGAACATTAAGGACTACGTGGCTTTCTGGAACGGCGTTGCCGTCAGGTAGCACCAGCGAAAGGGCGACACATGAGCTACGTGGTGGTTACGCGCTGGGTCGAAGACGGGCACAAAGACGAAATCGACCGCGCAATCGAGCGGAACGGGTGCTGGCAGGATGGAGGGAAACCCCGGCGGCATGGAGCCGGCTGAGCACGACCTGCTCGCCGACTTGAGAGAAGCGCGCCGTTCCCTTCGGCTTCAGGCCATAGACGAGCCCGCGACAGCGGCACGCCCGACGCTGGGGCAAAGGATAGCGGACACGGTCGCCGCCGTCATGGGCTCGTGGACCTTCATCATCATCCAGAGCGGGATCCTATTTGCCTGGATAACCGCCAACCTGGTCGGCGCGATGGAGGGCTGGGACCCCTACCCGTTCATTCTTCTCAATCTCGCGCTTTCGTTCCAGGCCGCCTACGCGGCGCCGGTCATCATGATGAGTCAGAACCGGCAGCAGGACATCGATCGCAAGGCTGCGGAGAACGACTACCGGATCAATGTGAAAGCGGAGCTCGAGATAGAGTTGCTGCACGAGAAGATCGACCAACTGCGTGAGCGCGAAGTCCTAAAGTTAACGGAGGCCGTCAGGATGCTAGCGGAGTTGCTGGAGCAGTCGGCGTTGAGTGCACGCGAGCCCGATGCGGAAGGCGGACGGCCGTCATAACGCGCGGCTATCGACTTCATGGCGTGACGTCATTTCCCATTCACCGCACGGAATACCATCCTTCACGGTACGTTGCGAGCGGTGACCTTTCGCCGCCACTGCGAAGTCGAACAAGGGTCCAACAATCAGGAGTCTACAAATGTCAGTCCAGCAGCCGGTTCTCACGCCGCCACACGGCGGCGAGACAGTGACCTCGAGCGGAGGCTCGAGCATCGAGATGAAAGTAGAGAGCAGCCAGTCCGGAGGCGAATATGGCGCTGTCATGTGGACGGTGCGGGCCGGAGAGGAGCCGCCGCTGCACACCCACTCGCGCGAGGACGAGCTGCTCTACGTGGTGCAGGGCAAGCTGATCGCGCGGGTGGGCGATACCCGTGTCGAGGTTGGCCCGGGCGCCTACGCGGCTCTTCCTCGCGGTGTGCCGCATACGATCGAGGTGGTCGGCGACCGGGCGACCCTGCTGCTCAGCTTCGTGCCGGGTGGGCTGGAGCGCTTCTTGGTCCCCCGGAAAGGCGAGCAGCCCGATCCGGCCGCTTTCGGCCTGACGTTCCCCTAGGGGCGGCAATCGCGGCGCGCGGCGTTCGTGACTGGGCGCGCGCGGGGTCCGGGCGCTGGCCGCTCGCGACCGCCAGATGATTGATGCCACGCGCTGGCACGGAGGAAATCCACCATGATCACTCGCGGTTTCACAGGCCGCCAATCCGGATCCGAACCATCGGACCGGATTCCACCGGGGCAGCACCTCGTCGACAATTTCCCGGTGCTTACGGCCGGCCCCACGCCGCAGATCGAGCCCGCGGACTGGACGTTCACGCTAGAGGTCGGCCCTCGTCCGGTCAAAGCGTGGAGCTGGTCGGAGTTCAACGCGCTCCCTCGAACCAGGATGACGCGAGACATCCACTGTGTGACCTCGTGGTCGAAGCTCAACACCGCCTGGGAGGGCGTGGCCGTCGACGACATCCTCGCCGATGCTGGCCTTACCACACCCACTCCGTTTGCGCTCGCACATTGCTACGACGGATACTCCACCAACGTGCCACTCGCGGACCTCACGACGGGGAAGGCTATGGTCGCGATCCGGTACGAAGGCCAGCCGCTGCCGCGCGACCACGGGGGACCGGCGCGCCTGCTCGTGCCGCATCTCTACTTCTGGAAGTCGGCGAAGTGGGTGAACGGGCTTCAGTTCACGGAGCGTGACGAGGCCGGCTTCTGGGAGTTGCGAGGGTACCACATGTACGGCGATCCGTGGCATGAGCAGCGATACACGAATGACTAAAGCGATTGCCGCAACCGCCCGATGGCAGAGCTGCGCGATTGTCGAGATTGCGACGAGGACGCCAGCTATCAAAAGCTTCTTTCTCCGCCTCTCCGAAACGTTCGAGTACACGGCAGGACAGCACGTTGACGTCCGGCTGACCGCGCCCAACGGCTACACCGCCATGCGCAGCTACTCGATCGCCTCGGCCCCGAGCGATTCCAAGGTGATAGAGCTGGCGATCGAGCGTCTGCCGGACGGCGAGGTCTCATCGTTCTTCCACGACGTCGCCCAGGTAGGCGACATGATCGAGCTTCGCGGGCCGCTTGGCGGACACTTTCTCTGGCCGGGGCCTTCCAACAAGCCAGTGCTCTTGATCGGCGCCGGCTCCGGCGTCGTGCCGCTCATGGCCATGATCCGATTTAGGAAGGTCAGCGGCGAACCGGTGCCTGTCGCGCTGTCGCTCTCCTCCAGGACCTGGGGTGATGTGCTGTTCAGGGACGAGCTCCTCGAGCTCGAGAGCTCGCTTCCCGATTTCGCGCTCGCCTTGGCGCTGACACGCGAGCCTGCGACGCGCCGTACCGACTTCAGCAGGCGGATCGACGCCAGGATGGTCGCGGACGTCGCGGCGAGGTTGCCTGAGTCCCCCGGCTGCGCCTTCGTGTGTGGGTCGAACGCCTTTGTCGACATCGCGGCGGACGCCGCCCTCGCCTTGGGACTGGAAGCGAGGGCGATCAAGACCGAACGCTACGGCGCTTGAGAGACGACTCCTCTCCCTTTGCGAGAGCATAGTTTTCGCAAAGGCCAGGTTATCCGCGCGGCCTATGGTCGCGCCGAATGCAAGACGACGCAACGGTGAACGAAACGGGTGCGTGGATGCTGTCCAAGACGATCGATGTCGACGACTTGAAGGTCTTCCGCCGCGAAGAGCGCCTAGCCAGCGCAATTCGACATCAAAATCGACCGCGTCGCACACTCTAAGTGCGGGATACGAACATGTTTTCAGTGATTTTCGAGGCCCTCCCAAATAAAGAGAACTGGGATGACTACCTTGATAACGCCAAGATGCTGCGCCCCGAGCTGGAGCAGGTCGAGGGCTTCATCGACAACATCCGCTACAAGAGCCTGACCCGCGAGGGCTGGATCCTTTCGCTTTCGAACTGGCGGGACGAGAAATCGCTCGTCCGCTGGCGCACCCACAGGCGCCATCACGAGCTCCAGCAGAAGGGCCGCGACGAAATTCTCGCTGACTACCACCTGCGAGTCGGTCAGATCACTGCTGACAGTCAGGTCCCCCCGGGGTACGCCCTTACGGAGCAGAGGCTCGATGAGACCGAAGTCGGGGATGGAACGACCGTCACGCTGATCAACGCAACTCGCCCCGCGGAGTGGAAGCAGACCAACAACCCATACGATTGCGCCGAGTGGCTCGGCTTGAATCCGTGGGCCGCCAACTGCACGTCGTGGGACATCTTCGACGCTATACTTACGCCCAGCGAGCTAGTTCTTCTCGTGTCCTGGAGGGACGCCGATGCAGCGAAGGCCTACGAGGACGCTTCCGAGCCGAATGATAAGGCAAGGGTCCGTAGAGTGCGGATAGTGCGCGACTATGGAAAATACGACCGTCGCGAGGCGCCTCAGTACTACGCAGACGCCATTGGCGGCGAGACCCTCCACGCCTGACACCGCTCCGGAAAGCACGATGACGAATTCGAACGACGATGGAGTTCCCCGCCCACAGGCTGAGGTGGCCGGCGACCTTGACGGCGCGGGCACCCTTAACGGCCGTGCCGGCGCATCGGTGTTCTCGATCGGCGGCCCCGATGGCAGGGGCGGCACGGCGGTGGGGGCGAACCCCTACGAGCTGCTAAGCGCTTCGCTCGCCGCGTGCACGGCGATGACGATACGGCTGCAGGCGCGAAGGAGGAAAATCCCGCTCTCCCACGTCGAGGTAGCCGTGTCGTATCACCATGGCGGCGATGGCGGCCGCGACTCCTTCGATCGCTCCATCAAGCTCGAAGGAAACCTTGTCGACGAGGAGCGCGCCCAACTGCTGCAAGCTGCGAACATGTGTCCCGTCGGGCGGACGCTCGGGCTCAGTGCCGACATCCGCACAAACGATAACGTCGGCATCGGGCCGGCGGCAAGCTACGATGATGACTTGAGCGAGCTTCCGATCCCGAACATTGACCCCGACTAGTCTGCCGCGAAAACGTCCGCGAGCGCCACGGCGTTTGTTGCGCTCGATGTCGTGCGCACCGAAGAGCAGCGTGACTTGGCCCGTCGATACAGCTGAGACGGTCGGCATCAGCAACGGCCGGCATAGTCACCAACTGAATAATCGTTTGCGCTCATCAGAAAGAGGATCAAATGGCGCGTGTTGCCATTCCGAAACGCGAGGACGGCCCCAAGCCGATCCTCGACAAGACCGACAAGACACTAGGCTTCGTGCCCAAACTGCAGCCTCATGCCGATCAGCACGAGCGCGCCGTCCGGGCTACCCTGATGGGATCACTTGCCAAGACCACCGACCGGCGTACCAATGTTACGGGTCCCGGATTTCGTCCTCAGCTGCGCCCAACCCGACGCGCTGACCGACGAGGCGCTGGCGGCGCGGAGCGCCCTTCACCTTCATATTCTGCTGGGACGTGTCCATGCACTTGGCGAAAGGCACGCAGAAAGCTGCTGCAGCTCCTATAACCGACCGCCCGCGCGATCTGCTCAACTGACAATGTCCTCGCGGCGAGCATATCGGAGGCACGCTTCATCCGCATTTGCCGGAGCGCAACCATAGGCGAGCATCCGATCGCGCGCACGAAGCGCGCCATGAATGCGGATCGGCTCAGGCCAGCCTTATGCGCCAAAGTCATGACAGAGTGATCGGCCGCTGGTCGCGCCGCCATATCGGCGAACGCAAGGGCGATTTGACGGTCACTCAGGATAGAAAAGCGTTCGAGCCAAACGCTGGTCGAATTCAGACTTCGACGGATGAGCGTGACGAGGACCTGCTTCAGGATGGCGGTCGTCATCGCCTGCATTCCAACCTGGCGGCCGCTGATTTCTGCTAACGCGGCCTGCAACTTTGACCCCAGTTCATCGCCGGGTCCGAAGTGCTCGACAATTGGCGTGGAAAGGCCCGCAAAGAGGTCGATCGACGAGCCATAGGTAGCGCGAAAGTACCCGCAGATCAGCATAAGCATCGGATCGACGTCTCCGGCGACGAATCGCTGGATGCGCTCGCCGGAGCGCGGATCCCATTCAGCTTCAACCACATTCACCGTCTTAGCCGCCGTGGGGTTATCGACCTCGATGTGAAAGGGCTTCTTGGCCGGGGTGATGACAAGGGTGTGAGGCACCAGAGGAAATGCAGAGAAACCGCCCACGACCATTCGTCCGGTTCCGGAAAGATTGTAGTGGATAGAAGGCGCGTCCGCGCTCCCGAATGACAGGCGCCAACCCGGACTGACTAAACACTCGATGAGCCCAATGACGTCGACATCCAGGGTTGCCATCAGCACATCGAGAACGGATCGAGGTAATGCAAGATTTGGACGATCGGACACGTGTTTCGGACCCTCGGATTGAGCTGGTGTCCTAGTCATGGAACAGGATAGCGCGGTCCATGGGAACCGCAGTCATCGCTCGATGGTACACTCAGAACTGCAAATCTTGGTACTGTTTTATAGCTAGGACGGTGCGTGCCCGCTCGTCATGACGAGCGGCCTGGGCCAAAGCTGGGGTCTCTTTGACAAGCGTGAGTGCCGCGCTTGCCAGACCCTCATTCCAACCGTCCTGAGACCTTAGGAGATCCCAAATGAGCAAACCGCGTCGGTGAGAACACTTTGCGCGAGACGCGGGTCGCCAATTCCGAGCCGGCGCACAAGGCCGGTTTCCGCGGAGCTCCGCGACAAACCACTTGGCCATCGGCTCTGCCTACTACGGCAACGAACCGGAACGGTCTGAACGACGGCAAATCTTTCGAGTATGAGGATGCAGCTTTATCAGGTGCGATATTTCTTAGCCCTAGCAAGGACACTCAATTTTACGCGTGCTGCGGAACAATGCAATGTGACGCAGCCAGCGCTGACAAAGGCGGTGCAAAAGCTTGAGCAAGAACTCGGTGGCGCGTTGATTTACCGTGAACGTCACCTCACCCAGCTCACCGAACTGGGCGAGATGATTTTGCCGACGCTGGAGAAAATACTTGCCGCCGCGGAGGCGGTGCAGCTTCAGGCGCGAGGCTATCAAAAGAAGACAATCGCCCCGCTCAAGATCGGGCTGGTGCCGTCAGTCTCCGCCGCACTCATCACGGAATTGATCTGGGAGCTCGCCAGGATCATCCCTAACCTTCGAGTCGATCTGCGCGAGGCGGATGCCAACGAGCTCATTGCGATGCTTTTGGATGGCGAGATCAATGCCGCACTCGCCGGTGACGCCTCGGTGTTACCCGAGCGTATCGATCGCTGGCGGCTGTTCGAAGAGCGGTACGTGCTCGTCTTGTCTCTGAAACATCCGATGGCGAGGCAAACCGTTATCCCGCTCAAAGATTTGCATGAGGTGGAATTTCTCGAAAGGGTTGGATGCGACGGCGCAGGCCGATTCAAACAGGCTTGTTTTGCCGACCATCCAGGTCCTAAGGTTGTGCACAGGAGCGATCAGGAAAGGCATCTTCAGGAAATGGCATCCGCCGGTTTTGGGGCCATCCTGGCGCCAGAGCACGCTCCCAGGCTGCCCTCGCTCACCGCAATTCCAATTGAGGGCGACCCCGTCCGGCGGGAGGTGCAGCTCTTGGCCGTCGCGGGGAGGCAGCATTCGCCGGCGCTTGACGCTTTTATCAAGGTTGCTCGTGTTCGCGACTGGACAAGTGCCCTGGACAAACTCCGCCGCACATCCGCCCCTGCCTCGAACAAGGACAATGTTCGCAAGCCTGACGCACAAGGTGCAGGCCCCTTGATCGAAATCACGGACCCTACTCCCGCCTCCTCATGCCCGAGCTTGTCGCGGGCATCCAACCGTCGTTGCTGAAGTGACGCGAAGTCGTGGATGGCCGGGACAAGACCGGCCACGATGCAGTTGCAGTCACCACGCGTAGCCTCTTGAATTCATTCGTCTCATTTCCGATCAGGCTCTAAGGGCGAGGCTCAGCATCCAATTCGGACAGGGCAGCAAGCATTGTTTCGGTGGTCGCTCCCGTGACGGCGTCCGGCCCGACACACGCTCGACGGATGATCCCTCGTCGATCGAGGACATAGGTGGCGGGCATTGGCAACATCCAAAACGAGAATCCATAGGGAGTGGAGAGATCAAGGCCGCACTGCAAGAGACGGCTCTTTATCTCCGCCGGCACCACCGACACCAGGCCGAACGAAAGGCTCACTCCAAGATCTAGGTCGGAGAGGATTTCCAGATCCAGCCGGTGATCGCGTTTGAACTTGCGTGGCATGTCTCCAGTCTCGGGCGTTATGGCAATTGCTTTGGCGTCGGCAGCGCCGATTCTAGAGGTGGCGGCGTGAAGAGCCCGTAATCCGGCTGCGCACAATGTGGACCAAGTCCCGTAAACGAAGGTGACGATCAACGGCGCAGCTTGTCGCAATTCCAAGGATAAAACGAGCTTTCCATTTGCCTCGGGGAGAAGGAAATCGGGAGCAGGTTCGTTCACCTTCAAGGCGCCGTCAGGAACCCCTACCTCTCGCAGCCATGATGAAATCAGCCGGTCGGTTCGGATATCCAGCGTGCGAAAGCCGCTCAAGGCCTCCGCGGAAGGTTCGATCGTCGTACTAACCGGGCGCCCCTTGGAAACTTCGTCGTCCATTCTGGTTCTTTCCCCAACGGGGCCCCTCGCAGCACCTGTCCGCGTATGTTTCATGATGGTGAGCGCGCGTTCTGGGAAACTAAAATTCAACTTTGGAATGGAAGTCGGTGACGAATTATCTTTAGGAATGGTCGGGCGACCGCCGATTCAAAGTCCTATTCCCGTATTTCTCAGACCCGATAAATCGATCCAGGCAGATTCCGGGTGTCGATCCGCAGGACATCGTTTCGATAGCCGGAGGTAATTGGACGGTCGACCACCCGGGCCCTATCTTCAATGCTGAGCAAAGAGGAGTACGGCGAATGGCTATCTATAGGAAAAACCGCGAAGCCGTCTCGAAGTTGACTCCCGAGCAGTACCGCGTCACGCAGACCGGCGGGACCGAGCGCCCCTTCGCCAACGAATATTGGGACAACAAGGAGCCTGGCCTCTACGTCGACGTGGTTTCCGGCGAGCCGCTCTTCGCATCCTTCGACAAGTTCGACAGCGGGACGGGATGGCCGAGTTTTACGCGGCCCCTGGAGCCTGCAAACGTCATCGAGAACGTTGACAGATCGCACGGCATGGCGCGGACGGAGGTTCGGTCCAAACACGGCGACAGCCATCTTGGCCACGTTTTCCCAGATGGGCCGCGCGACAAGGGCGGGTTGAGGTACTGCATGAACTCGGCTTCCTTGAGATTCATCCACCGCGATCAATTGGAGGGCAACGGCTACAGCGCGTACGCAAAACTCTTCGCAAAGAAGGAAGCCTAACGATGGCAGCGACTACAGAACGCGCAATCCTGGCAGGGGGTTGCTTTTGGGGAATGCAGCAACTGGTGCGACGCCTCCCAGGTGTCGTTTCAACGCGGGTTGGGTACTCGGGTGGCGACGTCAAGAACGCGACGTACAGCAACCACGGCACGCACGCAGAAGCGATCGAGATCACGTTCGACCTGAATCAGACGAGCTTCCGGGACCTGCTGGAGTTCTTCTTCCAGATCCACGACCCGACGACGCCCAACCGGCAGGGAAATGACCGAGGCGCGAGCTACAGGTCGGCGATTTTCTACACGAGCGAGGAACAACGCCGCGTCGCCGATGAGACTATCGCCGACGTGGATGCCTCCGGGCTGTGGCCGGACAAGGTGGTGACAGAGGTTTCGCCCGCTGGCGACTTCTGGGAGGCCGAGCCCGAGCACCAGGACTACCTGGAACGCTACCCGAATGGCTACACCTGCCACTTCGTCCGCCCGCAGTGGAAGCTTCCGCGCAAAAGCGCCGCCTGAGGGCGGCGCAGGGACGTGCGGGCGGTGCCGTCGCTTGTGAAACGAGGTTGCGACGGCCCCCTCGCCATTACCCGCGCTTCCGCACGATCGAGGGAGCCGTCGGCGAGCACAACGGCAAGAGTCATGTCCGGCCAGTTCGTGCTGCGGGGCGGTTCGTACGTGACACCGCCGGGCTACGTCCGCGCGAGTTCCCGGAATATTCCCGGCGCACACGCGTTGGCAATTCGCGGGGCTCCGGCCTCGCTTAGCTTCGCCACAGTCGGCGAAACCACAAGGAGAGACGGAATGACCACGAATAAGATCGTCCAGAACATGGAAGTGATCGGCGCAGACGGTGTTCACGTCGGCACCGTCGACGGTGTCGCCAACGGTCGCATCAGGCTCGCCAAACGCGACAGCGGCGAGCGCCAGCACAAGGGCCACGCGCATTTCATCGACCTCGGGCTGATCGCTGACGTCGAGGGGCAAAGGGTTCGTCTCTCGGCAAACGCGGCGGTAGCGGTGACGTTCGAAGAGGAGCAATCGGGAAAGCCCGTCTGACGAAAGAAGACCCGACGACCCTGGCATAAGAAATCGCGAACCGACGACAGGAAGCCGTTTCGCAGACATGGTGCATGCAGGGGTTGAACCGACATCGAGAGGAAAAGGCATTGGCGTCGAAGCTGGATCAACTACGCGCGATGACGACGGTGGTCGCCGACACGGGCGAGCTTGGTGCGGTGGCGCGTCTCAAGCCGGTAGACTGCACGACGAGTCCAACGATCGTCCTGAAAGCTATCGACGACTCCGACTACAGGAATGTTGTCGAAGAAGCGCTGACATGGGGACGAAAACGGAGCGGCGACGCTGCACGCGTAGCTGCCGCGACTGCCGACCGGCTCGCAGTCTCCGTCGGCGTCGAGCTCTTGCGACTTGTGCCGGGCTTTGTGTCCACCGAGGTGGATGCCAACCTGTCGTTCAATATCGGAGCATTGGTCGCGAGGGCGCGCCAGATTGTCGAGGCCTACAAGCAGCGCGGCGTCGGACCCGAACGCCTGCTGATCAAGCTCGCATCGACGTGGGAGGGAATACGCGCAGCAGAAATCCTCGAAAGCGAGGGTGTCAGGTGTAACATGAGTTTGCTGTTGAACCGGGCGCAGGCGATTGCTAGCGCCGAAGCTGGCGCCTTCCTGATCTCGACGTTCGTGGGCCGAGTTTACGACTGGCACAAGAAGTCTAGTCGAAAGGATTTCGACGCCGCCGAGGATCCGGGGGTCCGGTCCGTGCGGGACATCTACGGATACTACAAGTCGAACGGCATCGAGACAATCGTCATCGGAGCGTCATTTCGCAACACCGGCCAGATCGAGGCCCTGGCCGGGTGCGATCGGCTGGCGATCGCGCCAGCCTTCATGGACGCGCTTGCGTCCGAGGGGGGCGAAGTCAAACGCGTCTTGGCGCCGACCGCCGCAGAGCCACGCTCCCTTCGCACGGCGAGCGACGGGATCTGCCACTGGTTCGTGAGCGAAGACGCCGTGGACATAAAACACCTGGACCCAGCAGGTCCGATGGACGAAACAACCTTCCGGTGGATCATGAACGAGGACGCGATGGCGACCGAGAAGCTGTCCGAGGGCATTCGCGTGCTCGCGAACGACCTGAAGACGCTCCGCCGCAGGATCGTAGAACGCCTCCTGTGAGGCCCGCGGCGTCGCCACGGCCGATAGCGAACGCAGAGTCGTGATGATCGTGCTTCTAGCGTTCCGACCACCGAAACTCTCGAGGGGTCTTACCGAGCAAGTGACGGAAATGACGCGCTAGATGACCCTGGTCGAAAAAGCCCACGGCGAACGCAATTTCCGCCAACGGAAGATCCGTCCGAATCAACATCTCCTGGGCGCGCTCAACACGCATTTGCGTGAGGTAGGCATGCGGCGTCAACCCGGCGGACTGTTTAAACTGTCGTGCAAAATGATGTACTGATAGTCCGGCAACTCCAGCCAGCATCGACAGATCGATAGTTTCGGCCAAATGCACTTCCACGTATTCCCGCACCCGACGCATTGCGCCCGGCGACAATCCGCCCCATGCTTGCGGTGCTGGCAGCACGGTCGAAACATCAATCGAGCCCAGGCGCGGCCGCGTGTGCAGGTCATGGCTCATTCGATTGTTCGAGGCAGTCACGGGGCGATCGGGTGGAGTGACAAGCGCGGGCCGACTATCATTGCTTCCGGCGAAGAGTAACCGCACAGAGAAATCGGTTCGATCCTGGCGCCGGAAAATGTCGGCGTTTCGATCAAAGATCGACCACAAGCTGGTACCTGCGCTGAGTCCACGATCATCGAGCATAAGCGACATGCGCGCGAGCCGGTTTGCTCCCATGATACGTTGATTGCCGTCAATCGCCAGCAGCATGCCTGGAGCGCCTCCCTCCGGCGGCGCTACCGCGACGATCCACTCTCGACGGAAGTGCTCACGAAAAACTCGCTCTTCTATCGCGCACGCCGATCGTGATGTGAGCGCACCAGTGAGCGCGTGCGCTCGTTCCGAGAGTTCAGGATCGATGGCAGAAACGTCCAGCACTGCTATCAATCGCCCATCAACTCCGAAGATCGGCGCACCAGAGCAGCTCAGGTTAATGTGTCTGGACCTAAAATGCTGGGTTCTATGGACCGTCACAGGCCGCTCTTCTATGATACAGGTGCCAATTCCGTTGGTACCCTCCAACTCCTCGGACCAGACTCCACCAAGCCAAGTTCCCCAATATTTGAACTCGCTTGCCTGCGTATCTTCGCCGCGATGTGCGACTACGACTCCCGAGCGATCACAGAGCAAGATGGCATAACCAGCCTCACGAACCACCCTATATAATTCATCTATCCCCTCTTGGGCACTAAGGGTGAGCTTATCCAGCGGTTCGCGAAAATGCTTCAATTCAGCAGGCGTGAGGATGCGCGGCGCTTTGCGATCGACCGGATCAAGTCCGTATTTTTTTGCTGATCTTTGCCAGGAGCTTGAAACTAATTCTATCCCCGGCGGAGGCGTCGCCCCCTCAGCAACCGAACAAACGTGTTCAGCGTGTCCCACGATAGCGCCGAGCGAGCTTGCAGACCGCGCCGAGAGTCTCATCACCGCACCCGGATCACGATGGACAGGCTCATAGCGATGGCGCGCCGTCCATCTTCTGCCCGTGGCAAAACGCGCTATCGCGGCACAGGGCGCCGCAGGTCCTCAAGACACCACGCACATCCAAAACAACATCGTCGAAGCAGCATGACCGTATACCACGCGAACTACCCTCGCAATCGCCGCAAGGACAGCTGTTCATACTGTTTTCGTCTATGGAACAGCGAGCCCAAGGGTGCGCCGTAACCCAAGTTCCACGCAGAAAAGCAAGGTCCTCCGGTCCGGATCAAATCCCTCCAAGAGTTGGCTAGATCATTTGTGGGATGCTCAGCCGTCGGAGAGACCTTCGCAGTCCTCTGCTCCGCTCCGAACATCCAAAGGAGAACGCCATGATCGACCCTGGGCATTTGGGCGCCCCGCCAGACAATGCTGAAGAACCCTTTCATACCGTACCACTCCGGACGCACTCTCTGACGCTTGCCTCCAAGGCTCTGCGCGAGGTGCAGGCCGATATGGCGCACGTCGACAGCATCACAACGAGAGGACGGCTTGCGGCCTTGGTCACCCCTGAAGTAACGCAGTCCATTGCGGCGATAGTCGCTAATGCTCAAGCCGCTCGGCACTTTCTGGATCATCGATCTGCCGCCCTGGACGAGGTGCGACATGCGCTCGATTGCATCCTGAGGGACGCCTATCGAACCAGCGACGTCGTCTACTGGCTCCGGGAGCTCTTCGAGGATGCGTCATCGAAGAAGGCGCGCGTGGAGATCAATGGAGCGATCCGCGACGCACTCGAGCTAACGCGTGACGAGGCGACAAAAAAGACGGCGGATCAGTCCTGACTTACTTGGCGGAGCCCTCGTCCCGCAACGACAGCAAGTAATCCTCAATTTGATTGCGCGGCGCGCTGGGCTGATAGCTCGCGGACGGGACGCAGGCGCTCACAGCGCTCTTAGGCGACGATAGCTCACGCTATCGAATGCATGTCCAAAGGGAATTTCCAATTTCGTCCGCTGCATCCGATCTTTAGGTCTTGGGCCGGCCGAGCACACGCGGCCGCCCCGACAAGGATTGAGGCGATTGCAGCGAGTCATGCCGCGCGTGGGCAGCAAAGGAACGGCCGTGAGATTACCGACGACAGTTGGCCTGGCTGTTGCCGCCTCGTGGTTTGCCACCACTGTGGCCGCGCTCGCGTACACCAGTGCAGCGGCGACGACCGGCTCGACTGCAAACGCGCGTCAGGCAGACTTACTCCGCATGAGGCCCGCGCTTCGGCTGCACATGAGGGACGCCTCGCCCATGGATGATCACGCGATTATGTCGCGATGAAGAAGTGGACCGCAACTCCGATGACCAATGATCAGGACGACAAGACCTTCCATCCGAGCCGTCGAGGCTTTCTCGGCGTCGCCGCTGTCACGGGCGCTGCTTCGCTGGCTCCGAGCGCCCTAATAGGAACCACCGTGGCAAGCGCAGCTCTCGCGGAAGCACCTGAACCGCCCTCCTTCCATGCTGTGGAAGCTTCCAAGTTGCCGTCGCCAGTGCCCGGTTATCTGTCTTTCGGTCCGGACGAAGCCGCCTTCGTCGAAGTGATGGTCAACGTAATGTGTCCCGCGGATGCGCTGACACCCGACGGCGTTGATTGCGGGCTGGCGGCCTACATCGACCGACAGCTGGCTGGCGGTTTCGGTAAGGGCGCACGCCTTTACATGCGCGGCCCCTGGCGAGAGGGTAAACCTGAACTGGGCTATCAATTGCCGCTTACACCCGAGCAGTTCTTCAAGGCAGGGCTCACCGCCGCGGATGCGGCCTGCCGGAAACTGAATGGCAAGGCCTTTAGCGAATTAGATGAGAGCGGCGCCGACGGATTTCTCCATGAAATTGCCACCGGCAAGGTGACGGACGAGCGCGTCCGACTCGCCTCGTGGTTCAACGAGCTCGTCTATCCGCTATTTGAGCAAGCTTGCTTCGCCGATCCCGTTTACGGCGGCAATGTCGGCAAGGTGTTTTGGAAGGCGATCGGCTATCCAGGTCTCCCCGCGGTTCATTCCCAAGACATGGTCGATTTCCGTGGCAAGCCCTTTCCCGGTGCCGCCGATCCGAAATCCATCGCTGACTTCGCGTAAGGGGGAAATCATGGCTACACGCTTGAAACATCGCACCGTCGTTTTCGTTGGCGGCGGATTTACGGCGGCGCTGGCTGCTCGCCAGCTAACAGCGAAGGGCGTAGATGTCGTCGTTCTTGAACGTGGAATCGACCGTACCCACACTGCCGCAACAAGCCTGCCATCACAGCGCGACGAACTGCGCTGGGACGTGCATGGTGACCTCTTTCAGGATTGGTCCGTCCAGACCTACACGCTTCGCCATAATGACGGCGAAGCGGCTCTTCCGATACGACGTCTTCAGGCCTTCAAGCCCGGCGAAGGAATGGGCGGTGCGGCCAATCATTGGAACGGGCAGACTTGGCGCTGGAGCGAGTCTGACCCTGTTTTGCGAACCCACCTTGAGAACCGGTATGGAAAGAAGGCCATTCCAGCTGAAATGGCGATCCAGGATTGGGGCGTCACCTACGCAGAGATGGAGTCCTATCACGATCAGTTCGAAAAGCTATTCGGCATTGCCGGCAAGGCCGGAAATCTGCGTGGCAAGGTGCAGGAAGGCGGAAATCCGTTCGAGGCACCACGGCAGAACGAGTTTCCGCAAAAAGCTCTGCCTATCACCGAAGCGGGCGTCATCTTCAGTGAGGCAACCAAGAAACTAGGCTACAAACCTTTTCCCTTGCCGGCAGCAAATTCGCCGGAGGCCTACACCAATCCCGATGGTATGCAGCTTGGTCAGTGCCAGTTCTGCGGGCATTGCGAGCGCTTCATCTGCGAGGCCAATGCCAAGGCCAGCCCCGAAATTCTGCTCTATCCGATGCTCAGAAAGCGCGACAGCTTCGAATTGCGTCTGCAAACGCATGTTCTCGATATTCTTTATGATCGCAAGGCCAAGCGCGTGAGCGGCGTTCGTTACATTGATCGTGTAACCGGCGAGGAGTACGAACAGCCAGCGGACGTTGTCGTGCTTTCCTCTTTCACGATGTCGAACACCAAGTTTCTGCTGATGGCGGAAATCGGTACGCCTTACAATCCGAAGACCGGTCACGGGGTCGTCGGCAAGAATTTTTGCCACCAGACCATGTCCGGCACGCGTGTCTTTTTCAAGGATCGCTGGATCAACCCGTTCCTAGCGTCGGGTGCCTCACAGACGGTGATCGACGAATTTAACGGCGACAATTTCGACCACAGCGGCCTTGGCTTCTTTGGAGGGGGCTACATCTACGCCAACGTGACCAACGGACGGCCGATTACCAGCCGCGCGGTGCCGCCCGGTACCCCGAAATGGGGCTCGACCTGGAAGAAGGCCAATGCCGATTGGTATGCCCATAATTTCA
The DNA here is from genome assembly GCF_051853015.1 of Bradyrhizobium sp. BLXBL-03. NCBI lineage: Bacteria > Pseudomonadati > Pseudomonadota > Alphaproteobacteria > Hyphomicrobiales > Nitrobacteraceae > Bradyrhizobium > Bradyrhizobium sp. BLXBL-03. The sequence continues at coordinate 8,345,567 of NZ_CP182470.1, forward strand.
TGATAACCGCCCACGGAAGCTGGTATCCGCATCGGGAGAATTATGTCGACCTCGACCCGACCTATGTCGACGCCTATGGGCAACCGCTCCTGCGCATGACGTTCGACATTCGCGAGAACGAACGCAAGATGTCCGTCTATCTGTCGAAGAAGATAGACGAGATCGCCAAAGCGACAGGGGCGGACATCGCGCCGCCGACTGCACCCCGCAAGGGGCCGTACGATAGTCGCGTGTATCAGACCACCCATGTTACTGGCGGCTCGATCATGGGAAGCGATCCTGCGACGAGCGTCGTCTCCCCTCACCTGCAGCACTGGGATGCACAAAACCTCTTTGTCATCGGTGCATCCGTCTACCCCTTCAATGCAGGCTACAACCCGACAGGCCCGCTAGGGGCGCTCGCGCTTCGACTCGGCGACGACCTCAACGATTATGTCGCGCGGCCGCGCCATCTCTGATCCCACCTAAAAGGACGTTCTCCATGGAAAGCGCGGGAAAGATTGGCGCCTGTATCGCTGTGCTCGTACTTGCGGGAGCAAGCGCGAATCGCGGCTACGCACAGGACGCCGAACACGGAAGAACCGTATTCAAAGCTTGCGCAGCTTGCCATGCGACGGATCATGCCAATCACGCCGGACCGGGCCTGGAGGGAATCATCGGCAGGAAGGCAGGTACGAGTGCCGGCTTCAGCTATAGTAACGCAATGAAGAAGTCCGACATTGTTTGGGATACGAAGATCCTCGATGCGTATCTAGAATCGCCACAGCAGGTCGTTCCCGGAAACAGGATGCCCTACGCAGGGCTGAAGAACCCGATGGACCGCGCGGACCTCGTTGCCTATCTTGCTACGTTGAAGTAACGGCCCATCGAGCGAGGCGTCAGCAGACGCCATCCATTCGCACGCCAAATATCGATGTCGCGGACTACGTGTGCAGGCGTCGGAATTGCGTGATGTCCTGTCTCAAATCCACACCGCGATGCCTTCGTGCCGTCTGTGCGCTTCGAGAGCGCGGCGGTTACGCATGCGCTTTCCTGTCTAGACGATGGGGCGCACGCGCACAGCGCTTTTAGACAACGATACACCGCGCTTATCGAATGCATGACCAAACGGAATTTCTAATTTAGCCGGCTGCGTCCGATCCTGAGGACCACTGGGTCGGCTGAACACGCGGCCGCCTCGACATCGCATGAAGCCATTGCGCCGAGCCATCGTGCCGCGCGCGGGCAACCAAGGAGTCCCCATGAGATCACCGAAGACCGTCGTCCCAGCTGTTGCAGTCTCACTCGTCACGGCCACCCGGGCGGCGCTCGCGTAGATGAGCGAAGCGGCTCCGGCCGGTCCGACCACGAACGTGGTGAACGACGGTGTGTTACTGGCCAAGCCGCCGCCCTTACATCGAGCAGTTCTTGAAGCGAGGTCACACTGTTCTGACTTCGCCTTCGCGAAACTACCCTTGGCCCTGGCATTAGATGTCGAACGGCCGATCACCGCGGCATTTTCAACAAAGAGAGCGCAAGCGCTCTCGTACCTCAATCTACCCCCTCACCCACAGGAATTACAATGACCGACGGAATCACCATGACCAACGCCGTGATCGAAAGCATCCTAAGCCGCCGCGCCACCAAATACTTCGACGCTGCCGCCACCTTGAGCGATGACCAGATCCGCGAGTTGGTGCGCATCGGCACCACCGCGCCGACGTCCTTCCACTTGCAGAACTGGCGCTTCATCGCCGTACGCACGCCTGAAGCCAAGGCTCGGTTGCGTCCGATCGCCTGGGATCAGCCTGCGATCACCGAAGCAGCTGTTACCTTCATTGTCTGCGGCCAGTTGGCGGATTCCAGCGTAGTACCTGAGCGTCTGGCACCACTGGTGGAAGCGGGCATCATGCCGGCAAAGATGGTGCCGGAATGGGAAATTCCAGCGCGCAATCTTTATATGGAATACCCGCAGCGCCAGCGCGACGAGGCAGTACGCACCGGCACGTTCGGCGCCGCGGCGATGATCTATGCGGCCCGCTCGCTGGGCATGGGCTCGACGCCGATGATCGGTTTCGACGCCGAAGCGGTGCACCGCGAGTTCGGGCTGGCCCAGGACGAAGTTCCGGTCATGCTGTTGTCCGTTGGGCCGGAGCGTCCGGGTAACTGGCCGCAGAAGCCGCGCCGTCCGGTCGCCGATGTGCTGGATCTCGTATGAGTATTAGTAAAGCCCGTAACTTACGGAAGGCGACGATGCCGAGAAGTGCAGCTCTACAGCCGGAACGAGTGCCGGCCGACTCCAAACCGACTCTCGATGCGTTCACCAAAAACATCGGGTTCACCCCAAATATGATGGCGATTTTCGCGCAGAGCCCGATTGCGTTCAACGCGTGGGCGGCCTTGCTCGGCTCCTTGAGCAAGGCGCTCGACGTGAAGACGCGTGACAGCATCGGCCTCGCTGTCTCCGAAGTGAATGGCTGCAACTATTGCCTGACGATTCACAGCTTTACGGCCGAGCATATGGCCAAGCTGCCGCCCGATGAGATCATCCTCGCTCGGAAGGGCCATGCCAGCGACCCGAAGCGGGATGCTGCCATCCAGTTTGCGAAGAAAGTCATCGAGACCCGAGGTAAGGTCAGTGACGCCGATCTGAAAGCCGTTCGCGATGCAGGCTACACGGATGCGAGCGTCATTGAGATGATCGCGCTGGTGGCCATGTACTCCCTGACGAATTTTCTCAACAACGTCTTCGATCCCGAGAAGGACTTTCCCGCCGTTACGCGAGCTGGCTCGATCTGAACTCTATCCGGTCGCATCGACCTTCTGCGACGGTATCCCGGAGAAGCAGCGTGATGCGAGCGTAAGGCCAAGGCCCAGATGCACCCGGGAACGATTCTCGGGAATGCGTCTGGGCTTTTCGCATGTACGGCCAAGGCCAAGCTAATTTAGCACCGCATCAGGATTCCACCTTATCTCCGCGGCCGAGCATGCAAAACCATATGCAGCTCCGGAGGATCGAATTGCTGAAATCAAAGAGAGTCCCCCTCCGTGAATACTTTTCCAGCCAGGGCGAGCAGCTGATCGTAGTTGTGAAGGCCCCTTCGGCGAGAGAAGCACATGTCTGTTTTGCGCGGTTGATTATTTGCACGCCGAGTCGGTGGCATCGATTCCATACCTGAAGGTCATTGGACCATCGATGTTCGTCGTTCTATTTGTGCTTATCTGCAACGGAATTCTCAACAATGACGACATCCCACACATCGGGAGGTAGATGATGAAGGCGATTGTGGTAACGGACCAGGCTGCGGGAACGGCCGGAATGAAGCTGGCGGACCGGCCCGCGCCGCAGGCAGCGATAAATGACGTCGTCGTTGAGGTTCATGCGTCGGGATTCACCTCGGGTGAGCTGACGTGGCCCTCGACCTGGATGGATCGCCTCAACCGCGACCGGACACCGTCGATCCCCGGCCAGGAGTTGGCCGGAGTGGTCACCGCTCTCGGCTACGGTACGACGGGCCTGTCGGTAGGACAGCGGGTATTCGGGCTCTCGGACTCCTATCGCGGCGGCACCCTGGCGGAATATGTGGCCGTCGAGGCCCGCAACCTCGCGCCACTGCCGGGCGACGTCGACTTCACGGTGGGCGCGAGCGTGGCGATGCCGGGCCTGACCGCATGGCAGGGACTGTTCGAGCACGGCCGCTTACAGGCGGGCCAAAGCGTCCTCGTGCACGGCGCGGCCGGCGCAGTCGGTTCGATGGTGACGCAGCTCGCACGAGAGGCCGGCGCCTACGTCATCGGCACCGGACGCGCCGCCGACCGCCAGAAGGCGCTCGACTTCGGCGCGAAAGAGTTCGTCGACCTCGAGAACGACGCCCTGGAAGATGTCGGCGGAGTCGATCTGGTGTTTGATGTCATCGGCGGCGACATCCAGAAGCGGTCCGCAGGTCTGATTCGAGCCGGAGGGACACTAGTGACCATCGCTGGGCCAACTGAGGCGCGGCCGGCCGATGGCCTGACGATCGACTTTGTTCTTGTGTCCGATCGTGCCCAACTGACTGAGATTGTCCAGCGGGTGCGAGACGGACGACTGCGGACGAACATCGGCAACATCGCGACCCTCGACGATGCCATCGCCGCTTTCAACCCGACGAAACGGATCAGCGGGAAGACGATCATCCGCGTTCGTCCATGAGCGACACGCGCCTGTCACTGCGACATTTTCACTGAAGAGACAAATGAGCTAGGAGACAATTCACATGAAGGCGATCGTTGTGACGGAGCAGGCGGCGGGAACGTCCGGAATGAAGCTGGCGGAGCGGCCCGCGCCGCAGGCAGCGATAAATGACGTCGTCGTTAAGGTTCATGCGTCGGGATTCGTCCCGACTGAGCTGACGTGGCCCCCGACCTGGACCGATCGCCGCGATCGCGATCGAACACCGTCGATCCCCGGCCACGAGCTGGCCGGAGTGGTCACCGCTCTCGGCTACGGCACGACGGGACTGTCGGTAGGACAGCGAGTGTTCGGCATCGCGGACTGGTATCGCGATGGCACCCTGGCGGAGTATGTAGCTATCGAGGCACGCAACCTCGCGCCGCTGCCGGGCGACGTCAACTTCACGGTGGGCGCGAGCCTGCCGATCTCGGGCCTAACCGCATGGCAGGGATTGTTTCAGCACGGCCGCCTTCAGGCGGGGCAGAGCGTCCTCGCGCACGGCGCGGCCGGCGCAGTCGGGTCCATGGTGACGCAGCTCGCACGAGAGGCCGGCGCCTACGTCATCGGCACCGGACGCGCCGCCGACCGCCAGAAGGCGCTCGACTTCGGCGCGAAAGAGTTCGTCGACCTCGAGAACGACGCCCTGGAAGATGTCGGCGGAGTCGATCTCGTGTTTGATGTCATCGGCGGCGACATTCAGAAGCGGTCCGCAGGTCTGATTCGAGCCGGAGGAACGCTGGTGACCGTCGTCGGGCCGGCCGAGGCGCGGCCCGCCGACGGCCTGGCGGTCGACTTCGTTGTCGAGTCCGATCGTGCCCAACTGACTGAGATTGTCCAGCGGGTGCGAGACGGACGACTGCGGACGAACATCGGCAACATCGCGACCCTCGACGATGCCATCGCCGCTTTCAACCCGACGAAACGGATCAGCGGGAAGACGATCATCCGCGTTCGTCCATGAGCGACCATGCGCCCATTAATCCGTGCAGCCGGACCAGATTTCCGGCGCGCAGCCCACACACACGAGCTGACGCCGCCTATCGTGCGCGGGTGGTTCGCCGGCGAAGACCACACCCGGCTCTTGGTGCTGCCCGACTTCTTCTACATCTCGATTACGCACACGATCCTTCGGCACCTTGGAGCGAAGATCGGGAAGCGTGACTACCTCGGCAACCTCACTCAGCAAAGCGGCGGTGACTACTCGTGAGGGGCGGGCACGGCACGCCGCACGGGCCGAGGCCTTCAAGACGACAAAGCAAGTTTGGAGGATCCCGATAGTGAGCGAGTTGCGAGAGGTCATTGGCGCACTGCAAAGCGAGGTTGAATTCGAAGCTGTTGTAAGCGAGTTGGGAACCGCGGGGATCGACCGCGCTCGCATAAGCTTCCTGACGCAGGAGGATATTGCAGCGTCCTGCGCCGGCGCCGTCGGTTGCGATGTCAAGCAGCTACCCCGCGTCGAGTTCAGCTTGAGCGACGACCGGCAGCAGGTTCGCACACTCGCGACCTCGCTCGCCGCCACTGTCGCGACGTTCGCCGGAGCCGGCGCCGTCCTGGCGGCGACTGGCGGAGCGGCCGCGCCGGCTCTACTGGCGGGGTTGGCTTCCGGCGGTAGTGTGGGCGGGCTTGCAGCTTTGTTCGGGCAGCGACACGAAGGCCACGTGCACGAGTGGGCCGAAAGCCAGATCCTCAGCGGTGGCATCGTGTTAGTCGTCCACCCCGCCAGCGCAGAGCAGTTCGAGGCCGCCACCGTTATTATGCGCCGGCACTGCGGAGCCGACGTTTTCGCGTCGCTGTCAGCCTAGCGAGCTTCGTCCCTCCTTCTCTCATCATCGGCGTTAGCGGGCGGACCAGTTCTTCGCTCGTCGGCGGTCCGCGGACTCTGGAACACAGGGGCCGACCCACCCGCTAATTTGGCCGGATGAAATGGCAGCTCGCCTCAGTGGTGCCCAACGCCGCCGGTTTCGAAGTGGGGAGCATCGTGGCGCCGATCTCTAAGGTTCGACAAATTGAAGCCGGCCGGCTCGCCGAGCCAGTGAGTGAACTCCGGCCATGAAATGGACCGCTCTGCAATATGACTTATTTCCTGAGAAGGTCGAGATGCGCTGTCGGGCGCTTTCCCGGGCTCTCGCGCAACGAGGCGGTTCGATTGAAGACCAGCCTTTCTGGGCGGGAATCGTCGTCGTGGATGAAGTATCCTTGGCGCTCAAACTGCAATGCTTGACCATGGGGATCAGAGCCGGTTGCCCGCTCGACGAGGCAGCCGCTTAGCGTTTGCAGGGGGATGCGGGTCGAGGTCGGCTGCGAGGTCCGTCGGGCTCGGGCACGCTGCTGAGAAGAGCCGGCCGTAGAGCCTGACCTCTGCTGGCAACCCATCTACAGCGCTGACCCAGTGGATCGTCGCCCCGACTTTTCGCCCGCCGGCGACGCCACTCCTGCTGTCGGGGTCGTAGGTGCAGCGTAGCTCGACCACACGGCCTGCAGCGTCCTTGCAAGCTCGTAATTCAGCACGATCGACTTCGCGTGCCCCAAGTGGAGGAAGCCGTTCGGCTCGGGTGGAAAGCGCGTGACCACGACGCGCGTGCGGCCGGTCTCGACGTCAGACGCTATGATGCGGCGAATGAAATTGCTGGCGCTCGCGCCCGCTTCTCCGACGTCGTTCTGTTGAGGCACGTTCCGCCTCAAGCCGGGAGTTCGTCGGGCGGGTGCGCGCCGAAGCCGTGCATCCTGAGCGCCCATTGCAGCCCCACGACGGCGCCCTTGACCGGCTGCAGGAGAGCTATCGAGGCCAAGGCCGTAATCGGAAGGTAGACGCCAAGCTGAAACGCCAGCGACGGCGCATAGTCCACCTCGATCCAGAGAATTATCGGAACTAAGACGTGTCCGACGATGACGATCACTAAGTAGGCCGGCAGGTCGTCGGCTCGGTGGCCGGTGAAATCGAGGCGGCAGACAGAGCAGTGGTTGTCGATTTTGAGAAACGCACAAAACAGGCGACCGCGCCCGCAGCGCGGGCACCTTCCTTGAACGCCCCTCCAAAGGGAGAGGCTAACGTCGCGGCAGTCTCTGCAGACGTCCAGTCGTTGTCGTGACTTCCAACATTGCCTTCAACCGTCGTGGCCATCGCCGTCCTCCTGCCTCACATGGCAGCATGAGTTGTTCCGGCTTCATCGCGCATCGGCGTCACTGCAACTCACTCCGCCGCGGCCGCCGTCGCTTGGGTCGGCTTGCCCTCGTTCTTGCCTTCCGCGAGGTTACGCACCAAGATGTAGAAGATCGGCGTGAAGATCAGGCCGAACAGCGTCACGCCGAGCATGCCGAAGAACACGGCGACGCCGACCGCCTGGCGCATTTCCGATCCGGAGCCGGTGGAGATCACGAGCGGCAGCACGCCAAGGATGAAGGCGAACGAGGTCATCAGGATCGGCCGCAGTCGCAACCGGCAGGCCTCGATCACCGCCTCCAGGCGCGGTTTACCCTCAAGCTCGATGTCCCGCGCGAACTCGACGATCAGGATCGCGTTCTTGGCGGCCAATCCCACCAGCACAATGAAGCCGATCTGGGTGAGGATGTTGACGTCCTGGCCCAGGATGCGCACCCCGATAGTGGCGGCAAGCAAGCACATCGGCACGATCAGGATGACGGAAAACGGCAAGCTCCAGCTCCCGTATTGCGCGGCCAGAACCAGATAGACGAACAGCACGCAGATCGGGAACACGAACAATCCGGTGTTGCCGCCGGTGACCTGCTGATAGGACAGGTCGGTCCATTCGAAGGAAAAGCCACTGGGCAGCGTATTCTCGGCGAGCTTCTTCATAGCGGCGATCGCGGTCGCCGAACTCGTCCCCGGCAAGCCTTCGCCCTGCAGTTCGGCCGCCGGATAGAGATTGTAGCGGGCGACGCGATCGGGTCCCGCGACGTCCTTGAACTCTATGACGCTGCCGAGCATCACCGTGTCGGCATTGGCGTTGCGGGTCCGCAGCCGCGCAAGATCAGGACGCTCCTTCCGGAACGGCAGGTCGGCCTGCGCGGTGACGTGATAGGTGCGGCCGAACAGGTTGAAGTCGTTGACATAGGTCGAGCCGAAATAGGTCTGGATCGTGTCGGTGATGTTCTGGATGGGAACGCCGAGCTTCTGCGCCTTGACTTGATCGATGTCGACGAAGACCTGCGGCGTGTTCGCGTAGAACGGCGAGAACACAGTGGGGGCGAGGAGCAGCGGCGACTTGCGCGCCGCTGCGACGAGTTCGTCGGTCGCCGCCGCCAGCAGCTTCGGACCACGTCCTTGCCGATCCTGGATGCGCATAGTGAAGCCGCCGCCGGTGCCGATGCCCGGAATCGGCGGTGGCGGGATCACGATGATGAACGCACCTTCTATGGCCGACAGCCGCTTGCGCAGATCCGCCGTGATCCCCCGCGCGCTCAGCCCCTTCTTCAGGCGCACCTCCGGTTCTTCAAACACTGGAAACAACGCCGCCGAGTTGCTCGACTGTGTGCGTGTTGCTCCCGACAGACCTGCAAAGACCCCGATATGCGAAATTCCAGGGGTATCGAGCGCGACGCTCTCGATCCTACGAACGATCTCGGTGGTCCGCGCAAGCGAGGCCGCGCCTGGCAATTGCGCGGATATGATCACGTAGCCGCGATCCTGTGCCGGAATGTAGCCCCGGGGCGTGGTGACAATCAGCCAGCCAGCGCTACCGATCAGGACCACATAGACGAGCAGCATCACCACGCGATGCCCGATCACAAAGCGTGCGACGTCAGCATAAAAATGCGACAGCCGGTCGAAGCCGCGGTTGAACAGCTTGGTAAACCATTCCCAGCCGCGCGCGATCACATTCCAGGCGGCCGGCGGCCGCTTCTCCGCATGCGGAACAAGGATCTGAGAAGCCAGCGCTGGCGACAGCGTCAATGAACAGAAGCAGGAGATCGCCGTCGCGACGGCAATCGTGACGGCGAATTGCTGGAAAAATTGCCCGGTGATGCCACCGAGAAATGCGGTCGGCACGAACACAGCGCACAACACGAGCGCGATTGACACCAGCGCGCCACCGACCTCCTCCATGGTCTTGAGCGCCGCCTCCCGGCGGCTCGAGCCTTGCGCGAGATGTCGCTCGACATTCTCGACCACGACAATGGCGTCGTCGACCACGATGCCAACCGCGAGCACAAGGCCGAATAGCGTGAGATTGTTGATGCCATAGCCGAGGGCTGCCATGGCCGCAAAGGTACCAACCAGCGAGACTGGAATGGCCACGATCGGGATGATCGCCGGACGCCAGCCCTGTAAGAACACCAGCACCACGACGACAACCAGTGCCATCGCTTCATAGATGGTCTTGATCAGCTCGCTGATCGACTGCCGGATAAACTCGGTCGGGTTGTAGCCGATATTGTAGTCGAGCCCCTTCGGAAAGCCGACCTTCAGCTTTTCCATCGTCTCCTTGATGCCGTTGGCGGTCGCAAGCGCGTTCGATCCTGGCCGCTGCGTCACCCGCAACGCCACCGCTGACTTGCGGAACAGGAAGCTGTTGGTGGAATAATCGAGCGCCCCGAGTTCGATTCGGGCGACGTCGCGCAGGCGCACGATGCGGCCGTCCTGGCCCGATTTGACGACGATGTCCTCGAATTGTGACGGATCCTTCAGCCGGCCAACGAAGGTCAGGTTCGGCTGAAAGGCGCGGTCGGCAATCGGTGGGCTCGCAAGCTGGCCGCCCGCAATCTGCAGGTTCTGGGCGCGGACCGCCGAAACCACATCGCTCGAAGTCAGGCCGAGATTCGCGATCTTGTCGGGATCTAGCCACAGCCGCATCGAATAATCGCGCGCGCCGAAGATCTGGATGTCGCCGATGCCGTCAAGCCGCAGCAACTGGTCGCGCACTTGCAGCAAAGCATAATTGGAGATGTATAGCTGGTCGAGCGAGTCGTCGGGCGACAGCATGAACACGACCATGAGGATGTCGGGCGAGTCCTTCTTGGTGACGACCCCGTTGCGCTGCACCTCCTCAGGCAATTGCGGCTGCGCGATTGCTACGCGGTTCTGCACCAGAACCTGCGCCTTGTCGAGATCAGTGCCGAGCTTGAATGTGATGGTGATGGTAAGCTGGCCATTCGAGGTCGCCTGACTGTACATGTACAGCATGTCCTCGACGCCGTTGATCTGCTGCTCGATGGGAGCGGCGACGGTATCCGAGATGGTCTGCGCCGAGGCACCCGGGTATTGCGCGCTCACTACCACCGTCGGCGGCACCACTTCCGGATATTCTGCAACGGGCAACGTTCTGTAAGCGATCGCGCCCACGATCACGAGCACGATCGACAGCACCATTGCCAAAATGGGCTGATTGATGGAAAGACGCCCGAGATTCATGACTTTTTGCCGCCGATCTCGGCCTTCTTCGGTGCAACCTTGGCGCCGACGCGAGCCCGCTGGATGCCGTCGATAATGACGCGATCTTCCGCCTTGAGGCCCGTGCGGACCACGCGCAGGCCTTCATCCAAGGGTCCGAGCTCGACCGCGCGCGCTTCCACCGTGTCGTCATCCTTCACCACGAATACGATCCTGCGCGACTGATCGGTCGCGATCGCTGTATCCGGCACCAGCAACGCTTCATAGGGCGAGGAGCCGATCAGTCGCACCCGACCGAATTGTCCTGGTAGAATGGAGAGATCGTGGTTGGGGATGATCGCGCGGCTGCGCAGCGTGCCGGTCGACGCGTCGAGCCGGTTGTCGAGGAAATCCATCTTGCCCTCATGCGAGGGCTTCGTCTGGCCCGTGAGCGTCACCTGCACGGGGTTGGCCGTGTCGCGCGAGCTCGGCCTCTTGCCCTCGAACCACAGCTTGTTGTTCTTCAGGTAGGTCGCCTCGTCGGCATCGAAATAGATGTAGATGGGGTCCATCGAGACGATGGTGGTCAGCAATGTGGATGCGCCATTGTCACTGCCGCTGACGAGATTACCGACACTGACGAGATGGCGGCTGACCCGGCCGGCGATCGGCGCCACCACATGTGTGAATTCGACATTGAGTTGGGCTGCCTTCAGCGCACCCGCGGCGATGGTCTCGGCGGCGTTCGCGGCCTGCAAGGCCTCGCGGCGCTGGTCGACAACCTGTTCGGAGACTGCGCTGGTCTGGACAAGCTTCAGGCCGCGATCGAGCTCGCGCTTTGCGAGCTCAGTCTTTGCCCGGGCGTCGGCAAGCTGGCCGTTGGCTTGCTCGGCCACCGCCTCAAACGGCCGCGGGTCGACGATATAAAGCAGGTCGCCGGCATGAACCATGTCGCCGTCCTTGAACTCGACATTGGTGACGAAGCCGCCGACGCGTGCACGGACCTGAACCTCCTGGATCGCCTCGAAGCGACCAGTGAACTCGTCCCAATCGGTGACGGTCCGTTTGACTGGTTGCGCCACCGTCACAGGCGGCGGCGGAGGCGCGGCTGCCTGCGATTGCGCCTTCTCGTTGCAGCCTGCGAGCGCCAGCGCGAACAGCAGACCGATCGGTGCGCCGCGGCATCGTCCAAGGCGGCGAAAAGAACCGCGATCGAGCCGGGTCGTCGGAGCCGGATACTCCGTTCTGTCAGTCGAACTCACTTCCGTCTCCCCAAGGACCTAAATGTTGCAATTGACAAGGACAGATCGACGGGCGGGGAAACTGCTGTTAGTGCCGTCGCCAGCTTGCGCCGGAGTCCCCCAAGTCCGGTTCAGGTCCTCGACCAGCATCGCCGCGGCGTGGCGCGCGAGCGCCTGGGTGGGGGCGTTGGTATTACCGCTCGTGATGTTCGGCATGATCGAGGCGTCGATCACCCGGAGGCCGCCGACCCCGCGGACCTTGAGCCTTGCATCGACCACCGCTCGTGCATCTTGGCCCATCCGGCACGTGCCGACCGGGTGAAACATCGTCGTCACGACGCGCTTCACCCATTCGCCGATCTCGGCATCCGACTGGATGCGCGGACCGGGCTCAATCTCTTCCGCGATCACCGGCGCCAGCGAGTCCTGCGTCATGACCTTGCGGATCGCGCGCACCGACTCCACCGCGGCTCTCAGGTCTTCTTCCTCGCCCATGAAGTTCGGGTTGATGAGCGGCATCGATGTCGGGTCGCTGTCGGCCAGCCTCACCCAGCCACGGCTCTTGGGCTGAAGCACAACGAGCTCGAAGGTGATGCCGGAGCGATCGCCGGTCGGGCTGATTCCATCGGGCGCGATGATAGGCACGTGATAGCATTGGATCGTAGGTTCGGCAGTGAAGTCGGACGGGTTCCAGTGGGAAACCGTCTCGATGCCGTTGCCCGACGCCGGACCATCCTTGGTGGCGAAATAGCGTAGGCCCGCCTTCACGCTGCCGAGGCCCTGCGCAGCTGCCTGATAGCCGAGATCGCCCTTTACGTAGGCGCGGACCGGCACGATCGCGTGGTCGTGGAGATTTTCGCCGACCTCCGGAGAATCGACGCTCACGGCGATACCGTGCTGGCGCAGCTGCTCGGCCGGACCAATGCCAGAGTGCATGAGTATCTTCGGGCTATGGACGGCGCCGGCCGACAACACAACCTCACCGGCCATGATCGTAGCGAGGCCGTTGCCGATGAGCTCGACGCCGACAGCCCGCTTGTTCTCGACGAGGATGCGAACGACCGTCTTGCCGGTGAGAAGAGTGATGCGGCCTGATGCGAGGTGCGGACGCAGATAAGCGTCCACCGCGCTGCACCGGCGTTGATTTCCGACGGTTGACTGAACCGGCGAGACACCGATTTGGCTCTTGCCGTTATAGTCGGGGTTATAGGGAAGCCCATATTCCTGGAAGCCCTTAAGGCAATATTGGTTCAGCTCGTTGATGCCCTTTGGCAGCTGGACCGCCAGCCCACCGTCGATGCCGTGATATTCGTCGTGGAAGGTGTCGTTATCTTCCTGCGCCCTGAAGACGGGAAGCAGGTCTTCATACGACCATTTGCCGGTGTCGCCGACCGCGTCCTGCCATGCGGCGTAGTCGCGTGTTTGGCCACGGACGTAGCACATCGCATTGATAGAGGAGCCGCCGCCGAGCACCTTGCCTGAACGATATGCTCGCTTGGTGCCGTGCTGGGGAACCGTCTCGTATTTCCAGACATGCCGGTCGTGGGCCAGTATTTTGGCAAAGCCGGCAGGAATGTGTATGAACGGATCGCGATCCGTGTCGCCCGCTTCGATCAGCGCGATCGAAGCATCCGTGTGTACGGCGAGATAACTCGCAACGACGCAGCCGGCCGCGCCCGCACCAACAATGACAATGTCGTAGGTTTCTTGGGACATCAGCGTCTTTCTCTTTCGCATCATTTGAGTCGTTCAATCGACACGCCTACTGGCGGAGCGCATCGTAGTGCCTGATCCTGACTATGACTGAACCACGCGTTTCGAGAGTGACCTTGCAAGGCCGGTGAGGGAAATCACCTCTCGCCATCGAATCTATAGACGATCGTTATTGCCGCTCGCCGCGTGACGTGATGCCGGAGCGTGGATTGCCACGAGCCGCATGCCACCCGAGCTGACATTCTATTCTGCAGAGACTTCCAAGCCGCGTTCAGTCGCTGAATCGGCCATATATTCCGCGGCTTGCACGACGGCGCCCAATTCGTGCAGTTGCCCCGAAAGATGTTCGTGCATGGCGCATGAGAACGGACAGAAGCGCGCAGTGCGCTGGCCAGACTCTGCGGAAGCTTTGGTCGAAGCTGCCATCATCCGTTGCCTTGACACAGTTCGGAGCATTCACTAGCTCGACCCCACGGCCCGCAAGGCAACATGCCAATGCAAGTTTTCAAAACTGACTTGGAGGTCGTCTCGTACTCCGGTTTCTTTGTTGTGGCTTTATAGGTCTGTGATGGAAGCGTTCGTTCGACGGCAGAACCGCAGGAGGCTTCTCGAGAAGCAATTTGACTATTTGGCTCTGGTTCCTGCGGCAACAGCGATCAGTTATCCATTTCTGCTCAATGCTTTTCATGCCATCGTCGGCGCGCAGGCCGTAAGCCCGCCACCGCTCGCAATCGCCAGCGCGACCTTTATCCTGATCGCTGCGTTCGTGGTGCCGATTCTTGGCATCGCTCTGGCTTGTCGTCCGACGTTCACTGCCGGTTCAAGACGCCTCGCCTATGCCAGCGTGGTGTCGCCAACGCTCTATGTCTTTCTTGGCGTTGTCCAAACCTTGATCAAAAGCCCTATTCCCGACGAGGTCGTCTGGTGCGCGATTTGGCTCGCAATCGCGATGTGGTCGCGGTCTGCCCGCGATCCGGTCGCTTCAGCTGTGCCTGCAGTCGCTAGTTGGCGGGTGGTCCACGGGGTAACGGCCGCGATCCTATCCCTTTATGTGGTGTTTCATCTCACCAATCATCTGTTCGGCTTGATAGGGCCGGATGCGCATGCGGCCGTTATGAGAATTGGACGCGTGGTTTATCGCTCTGCCGTAGGCGAACCGCTGTTGGTGACGGCCATGCTTTTCCAGGTCGGCACCGGCCTCTTTCTGGCATGGCGCTGGAGTGCCGCAGCGCATGATTTCCAGCGAACCTATCAAGTGGCTTCGGGAGCCTATCTCTCACTGTACATTCTCGGCCACATGAACTCGGTGGTCATCTATGCGCGAATCTTTCTGGCCATACCGACAGATTGGAATTTCGCGATTGGAGCCCCGACTGGGCTCATTCATGACGCATGGAATATCCGTCTGCTGCCTCACTACGCGCTCGGCGCCTTCTTCGTCCTGAGCCACCTTGCTTCAGGGCTGAGAGTGGTGCTGATTGCGCATGGTGTCGATCACCGTAATGCCAATCGCCTTTGGAGTGTCAGCGTCGCGATGAGCGCTATCGTCGCGGCTGCTATTATCGCCGGAATGTGCGGCGTCCGGATCAGCGCATTGGCTTCGTGACTTGCGGACGTCATTATAGCGGTTGCATACGCCGTTCTGCATTAGGACGCGGGAATCCCAGACCCTGTGGCCTGCCGACGCCCACGCGGTGATTGACCTCGCCGATTTGCTGTCATTTGACCTCAAGGCGCTGTTGTATGGCGCGCTCCTTGACGGCTGATCGAAGACGGACGGGACGCACGCGCACAGCGCTCTTGGACAACGATACCCCGCGCTTATTGAATGCATGTCCAAACGGAATTTCTCATTTCGCCGCCTGCGTCCGATCCTGAGGTCCACTGGGTCGGCCGAACACACGGCAGCCTCGACATTAATTGAAGCCCTTGCGCGCAGCCGTCGTGCCGCGCGCGGGCAGCAAAGGAGCGCCCAATGAAATTATCGAGGACTGTCGGCCTGACTGTTGCCATTTCGCTGGTCGCCGGCACCGTCTCGGCGCTCGCTCAGATCACCGGGGCGGCTCCGGCTGGCCTAACCGCGAACGTGGTGGACGCCGCCGGGCACCTGCGCGTACCGACGGACTACCGAACCGTCTACCAAGCGCTTGGGAGTTGGGCGATTGCTTCCGACAGCAATCAGGGCTCGAAGGAAATGCACACCGTCTACGCATCCCCGGGGACGATAGACGCCTACCGGAAGACGGGACAGTTCCCGGACGGCGCCGTTCTGGTGAAAGAGGTATTCGCGACCTCGACGAACGAGATGACCACCGGCACAGTAAGCCACGCCGACAAGCTTAAGGGCTGGTTCGTCATGGTGAAAGACAGCAAGGGAACACATCCCGGCAACCCGTTGTGGGGCGACGGATGGGGATGGTCATGGTTCGACGCGGACAAGCCACTCAAGACTACCACTACCGACTACCACACCGATTGCCAGGGGTGCCATGTGCCCGCCAAGGCCACCGACTGGATTTACGTGAACGGATATCCCGTCCTGCATCACTAGGCGGCGGCATGCGTAGGCGCTCGCCTCGCTGATGTTTCGTGGAGGCACTGTCGAGTCCCGGCCATATGGTGTGGCAAGCCGTGAGATAGGAGGAGTCATTGATCTCGGTCTATGACATCACAGTCCCCGTCATGGTGCATGGGCTGAACGTAATGGACGACTATCTTGACCACGCCCAAGCACTCGAACGGACCAAGGCGTTTGAGCCTGGGAGGATTCTTGGCGAGCGGCTCGCGCCCGACATGCTCACTTTCGGAGAACAGTTCTCCGTAAGCTGCAACAAGGTCGAGGCGCACGTGGCGAAGTTGATGCAGCACGATCCGCCAGCACCCAGTAAAACCCCGATGATGTATCCGGCGTTGAAAAGACGGCTCCTTGAGACTCGCGGTTTCCTGCAAAATGTGAAGCCTGACGAGATTTCCGGCGCGCAGTCCCACACATACGAACTGACGCCGCCTATCGTGCGCGGGTGGTTCGGCGGCGAAGACTACATCCGGCACCTAGTGCTGCCCGACTTCTTCTTCCACATCTCGATTGCGCACGCGATCCTCCGGCATCTTGGAGCGACGATCGGGAAGCGTGACTACCTCGGCAACCTCACTCAGCAAAGCGGCGGTGATTACTCGTAAGAGGCGCGCTTCCATGGCGCGGGGCGAGTGGAATGGAAACCATAACGACCGGACATTTCCAAAGGTTAGCGTGCCGGCATAGCTTTTCTGTGCATCTAACCGGGCTGACCTGTGACGTTGTGCGGGGTGCCTGCCAGCATAGGGCGGTGATCATCCTCTTGCCTGGATGCACTCTCCGCGTCGCAAGGAACCGGTCGAGCAACCAACAACGTAGGAGTCACTGATGTCGTTCCGCTTCATCACCAAGTCTATCCACGCCTACCTAATCGATTATCCCGTCGCGATCGTCTTGATCGGAGCGCCGTTCGCGCTGAAGCTCGGCCAGAGCGGACCGGTCGCAATGTGGCTTTCGGTTGTCGTCGGTGTCGCGGCGCTACTCTTGGCCGCCCTGACCGACCATCCAACCGGGCTCGTCCGCATCATTCCCTACTGGCTCCACCTTTGGGTCGATCGCGCCGTCGGGGTCGTGTTTATCATCGCTCCGTTTGCCTTCAAATTCGTTGGGCTCGACGCCTGGTACTACTGGGTCCTCGCCGCCGCCGTCCTGCTCACGACGTCAGTCCTTAACGCGTCGGAGAAGCCCCTCGCGGCGCGTTCGCGATTGGACACGCGCGCGGCGAATTGAAGGGCTGTGCCGGCGTCGAGCTCGTCGGCTTCGAGCTCGCGCCGCGCAGCGCTCGACCCAACCTGAGGATTAGGTCGTGAGCAGCATGTCCCTGATCGTGACCGACCGCAGCCTGGCGCTCACCGAGCCTAAGTCTGTTGGCGCACAGGGCAGCACGAAGGTGCTCGCCGCGTCGAGCCTGGGCAGCGGCCTCGTATTCGTCAGCAGCGCCGTCGTCACCGTCGCGCTCGCGGCGATTGGCCGAGACATGCGCCTGTCGCCACTTGACTTGCAGTGGGTGTTGAACGCCGAGCTCCTGCCGCTCGCGGCCTTGACCTTGGTCGCCGGCGCCCTGGGTGACCGGTTCGGACAGAAGCGGATCTTCCTCGCCGGGATCGCTCTCTATGGCCTGGGCGCGACCGTGATCGGGTTCGCGCCGAGTTTCGCCCCACTCATCGTCGGCCGCTTCCTGCAAGGCTTGGGCGAAGCCTTGATCTTGCCCAACGGCCTGTCCGTACTTGGGCAGGCCTTTCCCGCCGACAAAAAAGCACGTGCGGTCGGCATCTGGTCCGCCGCCGCGGCTGTCGCCAGCGGCATCGCGCCCGCAATCGCCGGCGCGATCCTCGATCACGGGTCCTGGCGGACGACCTTTTTGATGCTCCTGCCCGTCGTCGCCGGCGCGCTGGCTATCGGTACCGCGTGGATACCCAAGGACTCCCTGACCAGCCACGCCCGGATCGACATCGGTGGCGCGGTCTTTTCGACAGTCGGGCTCGGCGGGCTGGGCGCGGGGCTGACCAGCCTGACCAACGGTTCCGGTGTGAATTTTTGGGTGCTCGTCACCCTAATCACCGGTCTGGGCGGCTTAGCGTCATCGTAACCGAACGGCGATTAGGCGACAACGCCATGCTGCCCCCGGCCCTCTTCGCCTCGCGGTCGGTTGTCGGCGCGAACCTGTTCACTGCGTTCCTCTACGGAGCGTTCACGATCATGCTAACCTTGATCCCGTTCGTGATGATCCGGGGCGCGCACCTGCCGACGCTGGTGGCGGGCCTGGCCTTCATTCCCCTGCAAGTGCTGATTACGGTCGTCTCACCACTTGCCGGCATGCTCTGCCGCCGGTTCGGCCGGCGATTGCCGTTGTTCGCCGGCGGCGCCGTTGTTGCCTTGGGATGCGCCATGGCGCTCCGTGTCGATTCGAACGCGACCTATTGGGCGGACGTCTTCCCCAGCATCCTGTTGCTGGCGCTGGGCATGCGCCTGGCGATCGCGCCGCTGACGACCCTCGTCCTCACGTCGAGACCGATCGCGCCGGAACCGCGTCTGGCGTCAACAGCGCGGTCTCGCGCGCCGGGTCGCTCTTCGCCATCACCTTGCTTGGCGGCGTCCTGCGGCAGGGCGGTCCTCAGCTGTTCTCGGGATTCCATATGGCGATGACTGTCGCCGCCGTCGCCTGCGTTCTCGCCACGCTCGCGGTGTTCGTTATCGAGCCGGGGGCCCGACGCGACTTCATCCCGCGAGACTGACCCGCTCGGTGTCCGCAATCGGCAGGCCGGCAAGGCCGGGAGGAAACGATGAAGAACGAAGACCAACCTACAGGCAGAAGGAGAAAGCCCATGAAAATCCGAACCATCATCGCCGCCGCCTACGCGGCCCTCGCCTTCTCGATGCCCGGCCCCATCTACGCCCATGATAGCGGAGCGCAAACCGTCACGAAGAACTTCGAGGCGGCCATTCCCAATATCCCTGGCAAGTCGCTGATCGCCGTGGAAGTCGATTACGCGCCCGGCGCGGCCTCCGTGCCCCACACCCACGCGAAGTCGGCTTTCATCTACGCCTATGTGATTTCGGGCGCGATCGAGTCGAAGGTGAATGACGGCGAGACGCGCATATATCGGGCGGGCGAGACCTGGTTCGAACGGCCGGGCGCTATCCATTCGATCAGCCGCAATGCGAGCAAGACCGAACCGGCAAAGCTGCTCGCTGTCTTCGTCCTCGACAGCAATGACACCCCTCTGACGACGCCTATCAAATAAACCTTCAGGCGCGTTGAGATGAACGAGGGCCGTCTTCGCATGCGGCTGGCCTGCCGGCCGTCAATGCATTGTCCGTCGAGCAAGTTACACTTCACGCGGGGTAGCGGAGCCGCAGCAGCTTCACTCGAACCTCCGGAAGCACTACGGGACTGACCCCTCAACTAATGAGATTACTACTCGAGCGCTTGCTCCGACCTCCCGCGCGAGGGTCGTTGGCCTCTGAAAGCTTCAGACGCGTGCGCCGGAGAGAATGAAAACGATAACGATCCGACATTTCTAACGGCGCGCAGACGCGAATACCCTCCTCAAACACCATCATCGATTCTTGGTGCCAGCGCGGGTGGTCAATCGAACACAACGCGGTCGATCCGCCGTTCGACCATGTCGCGTAACGTCAAGATTCGAGTCCTTGCAAACGCGCTGACTCTATTTCGCAAAAATTCCTCTAGAGCCACCCCAGCGAATAGCCAGTCTGCATTGACCCCGAAGGAGAGATCAAAATGAGTAGAGAGGACGCGAGAAAGCGCCGCGAGGCACCACTCGACACGCCGAGCAATCTCGGCTCCAATGCCACCAGGGATATTTCGGCCGCCCTCACTGTGCTTCTGGGGGACGTGTTCGCGCTTTACGTCAAGACCAAGAACTTCCATTGGCACATATCAGGCCCGAATTTCCGGGATTATCACCTCCTTCTTGATGAGCAGGCCGCGCAGATTTTTGCGATGACGGACGACATTGCGGAAAGAGCCCGCAAGATCGGCGGCACAACGATCCGGTCGATCGGCCACATCGCCAGGGTGAAGCACATCGAAGACAATGATGCGCGTTTCGTCACGCCCGAAGACATGCTGGCCGAGCTGAAGGAAGATAACCTGGCGCTCACCCAGCGCATGCGGCAGACTCACAACGTCTGCGACGAGCATGGCGATGTCCCCACGGCCAGCCTGATCGAAAACTGGATCGACGAGGCGGAACGTCGCACATGGTTCCTGTTCGAGGCGAGCAGGAGAGCTTGACCCCGAGCGCACGCCACCCGCGAAGCCCGAGTGACTGCTTACGCTCCCCCTCTTGGACTTTGACGTTAGACTCGTTGGCTTGAACTGGCATTTTGTGGGCGCCTACAGAACGTTCTCTCCATCGATACGCGGCCGTCCAGTCAAACCCATCGGACATCCTTCCGGTGCTGAAAGCGATAATGCGCCATGAGGAGGTGCGACCTTCCCATCAGTCGCAAGGCCCTCGCGGGCGGGGCCTAAACCTTGGGTGCGCTCTTCTCAGCCAAAGGACCGATGAGGATCAACCTCTGCGTAATGGCTTGGCCCATCTCTCGGAGACTACGCTTGGGATAACGGCCGTTGTGTTGAGCGGCAAGAGAAATACGAGGAATTCATCGATGACAACATTGGGTGCAGCCGCATTTTCGAGTTTTGCTCGCAAGACGGCCGAGACAGTCTCCGACGTCGCCGTCGTCGCTCACAATCTGGTCAGGGACATACGCGACACCTACCGGCCCGAGTTGCACTACATGCGTGGCCCCGGCCCGAAATGGCGCGCCAAGCATCTGCGTTGGCTGAGATTCGATTCTGAAGCTGTATCGCCGGACGGGCCGTACCAGCTGTCGCCAGTACATATGCGCCGTCGTGAGGCGGCTCATTCCACCCGATAGCCAGTGAGGGAAAGAGATTCATGCTCGCTCGCCGAGCGACCATTCGAGCTTGGACGTTGCTCAGCGTCGCCTCCTGTTGCATCGCATTGCTCGACCTTGTAGCCATGCCGGGCCACTCGGCGTATGCCGGCGCCCCCCTCGAAGAGCGCCAATTGAAGATGAAGTTCAGCTGGGTCGCTTGCCAACCGAATTGCCGAGGCTGGATCAGCGCGGTCGGGATGGTCACCGAAGAGACCCCAAGCGATTTCGATGCTTTCGCGCTCGATCGTCGGCTCGAGGGCGAAACCGTCGTGTTGGATTCCGGCGGCGGCTCGGTTAACGACGCGATCGCGCTCGGACGGCGGTTCCGGGCGCTCGAAATGTTCACGACCGTCGGAGTTAGCGTGCTTAGCCCCAGCGCACTGGGCGAGCGCGCCCACGTGTCGCCGGAGGCCTCCTGCGAATCAATGTGCGTTTTTCTGCTGCTGTCAGGTAAGGCGCGTTCCGTGCCTAAACAAGCGCATGTCCGCGTGCATCAGATCTGGATGGGCGACCGCGCCGACAATGCTCAGGCCGCGAGCTACAGCGCATATGATCTCATGATCGTTGAGCGCGATATCGGACGTCTCGCCAAATACACCTTCGACATGGGCGGCGCGGGTGATCTGTTGTCACTGTCGCTAAACGTTCCGCCATGGGAAGATTTACATGAACTCTCTCGGGAGGAATTGCGAGCGACTAATCTCATCACTACCGACAAAGTTGTTCAGCTGGGCAGCCCCAACGCAGCGGTGGTCGAGCTGGCGCCCAAATCGCTACAGGGGATCTTCGTGAGCACGGCGGCGGCCTCTGCTGGGCAAGAGTAGCGAGTAGCCTCCAGAAATGTTGAGGGCTATCGCAAAGGGCAACACCTTTCCTGACATCCGCCGCCTCCGCAACGACCGAATGTCCGTCCTCATCGATGATCTCGACCAGCATCATTCGAATTGACGCGACCGCATTCGAAGATCTTGCGGTCAATGACGATGACGCTCCGTTTGAGGCTCCCACGATTCGGAGGCGCAAGCTATGCAGTTAATTTCGACAATCGGTCTGGATATCGCGAATTCCGATATACTACGCGATCCGGCCAAGGTAGCGAGATCTTATGTCCCAAATCGATTGGCTTAGCCATCTCCTGCAACTGATCACCATCACCGGCCAGCTCGAGGTCCGCTGCGCCTACGGTGCGCCGTGGCGTCTTACCTGGGGCCGGGCAGCGGCGAACGAGATCCCTTACCACGTCATAGTCAAGGGCCGGGCCTTTTTAGAGAATCCGGAGACGAGAACGGCGCGGGAGCTGGTGAGCGGGGATATCGTGCTACTTCCTCATGGTGCGGCGCATGTGCTGCACGACGGTAGTGGGCAGACGCCAATCCGTACACGCGAAAGCGTAGGCTCTGGCGGATGGATGTTGAGCGAGAACGATGGGCAGGGTGAGCAACTGGATCTGATGTGTGGGCGATTTTTCATTACGCCACCCCATGATCGGCTGATCCGCAACTACATGCCCGCGGAACTGGTCGCACGGGCTATGAACAGCAATGGAGAAGACGGAACCGGCTCCGCTTCGAACCAACTGGCCAGCTTGGTGGGGCTGATGCGAATGGAGTCCGCCGGTGATAGAGCCGGAGGACGTGCTATTCTCGACGCACTTTCTTCAGCCCTGTTCACCCTGGTATTGCGCTCGGCGAGCGAAGCCGAGAAAGCGCCCGAGGGCCTCTTGGCCCTCGCTGGTCATCCGCGACTGGCTCCAGCCATTGCGGCGATGTTTGCCGATCCAGCGCGGTCTTGGAAACTGCCTGATTTGGCGGAGATGTGCGGCATGTCGCGCGCTACGTTCATGAGGCACTTTCAAGACAGGCTAGGTTGCTCCGCCCTCGACCTGCTGACCGATCTCCGCATGAGCCTGGCCGCCAACGAGTTGAAAAAACCTGCCATCAGCACCGAGGCTGTGGCCGATACAGTTGGGTATCAATCCGTGTCGGCATTCCGGCGTGTATTTGCCGAGAGAATGGGGATGACACCGGGGGAATGGCGCCGAGTGGCACACAAGGGTGAGTAGAGCCTGGGTCGGACGCGCGCCAGTTTGATCCTTTCGCGCATCGTATTGAGCTGATCCAGTCTCGAGATTTCCATGACCAGCCGTAAGTTGGGCTCCGTCATCACTTGATGAAGGAGCCACCTAATGAACTGCACCACCACAGTCGCCGATCCCGCAGCCTGCCCAATCGCTGAGATCATCCCGCAGGCCAAGACGGGCGGAAATACTCCCGCATCCCAACCTTCCCATTCGCTCACCCAGCCGATGCCGACGAACGTCGTCATTGAAACCATTCTAAGCCGCAGTGCCGCCAAGTACTACGACCCTACCGCCACTCTGGGCGACGATCAGATCCGTGAGTTGGTGCGGATCGGCACGTCCGCGCCGACATCCTTCCACCTGCAGAACTGGCGGTTCATCGCCGTCCGTACGCCCGAGGCCAAGGCTCGGCTCCATCCGATTGCCTGGAAGCAGCCCGCGATCCTCGACGCTGCCGTTACCTTTATCATCATCGGGCAACTGGCCGATGCCAGCACCGTTCCCGATCGTCTGGCATCTGTCGTGGAAGCCGGGATCATGCCGGCGCACCTAGTGTCGGATTGGGAAATCCCTGCGCGCGGACTGTATGACGATCAGCCCCAGCGGCAGCGCGATGAGGCGGTACGCTCAGCGACCTTCGGCGCCGCGGCGATCATCTATGCGGCTCGCTCTTTGGATTGGGGTTCGACGCCGATGATCGGCTTCGACGCCGAAGCCGTGCACCGCGAGTTCGGTCTGGCCGAAGACGAAGTGCCGGTCATGCTGCTGACCGTCGGGCCGGAGCGAGCAGGCAACTGGCCGCAGAAGCCCCGCATGCCGGTGGCTGACGTGCTCGACTTTGCATAATTCAAAATCAACTCGAGAACTTATGGAGACTACGATGGCAAGAACTGTTGCTCTGAAGCAAGAACAGGTGCCGGTTGAATCGAAATCGACCCTCGATGCGTTCACCAAGAACATCGGGTTCACCCCAAATATGATGGCGGCCTTCGCGCAGAGTCCAATCGCATTCAACTCTTGGGCCACCCTGCTCGGCTCCCTGAGCAAAGCGCTCGACGTGAAGACACGCGACAGTATCGGACTCGCAGTTTCCGAGGTGAATGGTTGCAACTATTGCCTGACGGTTCACAGCTTCACAGCCGAGCACATGGCGAAGCTATCGGCCGATGACATCATTCTTGCCAGAAAGGGCCATGCCAACGACCCGAAGCGGCACGCCGCCGTCCAGTTCGCACGCAAAGTAATCGAGACGCGCGGGCACGTCAGTGATGCCGATCTGAAAGTGGTCCGCGAGGCCGGCTACACCGACGCGAACATCATCGAGATCGTAGCATTGGTGGCCATGTACTCGCTGACGAACTTCTTCAACAACGTTTTCGATCACGAGAAGGACTTTCCGACCGTCGCGCCGGCCGGCTCGATCTGAGTTTGGTCCCGTCGCAATCTCACGAAGCAATTGGAATCGATCGCATGAACATCCTCCATATTGATTGCAGTCCGCGTCAGGATTCGCATAGCCGCCAGCTTTCGGCGGCGATCGTCGAAAGGCTTCTCGAGGTTGCGCCCGGGGCGAGCATCACTCGGCGTGATTTAGGGACTGAACCCTTGCCTCACGTCGTGGCGGATTACGCGGTCACGCTGTCTTCGCCGGCCACGTTGGCGGCTCCGCCGAAGGGTGCTCTGGACGTTTCCGAAGCGCTTATTCAGGAAGTCGAGGCGGCCGATGTGATTGTCATCGGAACGCCCATGCACAACTTCACCATTCCCTCGGTCCTCAAGGCCTGGATCGATCAAATTCTGCGCGTCGGTCGCACGATGAAGTCGACGCCGTCCGGAAAGGTGGGAATGCTTCAGGATCGTCCGGTTTTCATCGGCGTCGCTTCCGGTGCCATCTTTTCTGGCGAGCGAGCCAATCAGCCCGATTTCCTCACGCCGTACCTGACGCTGGCGCTGAACTCCATTGGGCTGAAAACCCTGCAATTCCTCCCGGTACAGGCCACCGCGTTTCTTGACGGGGACAAGGCCACGTCAGCGAGGGACAACGCTCTTGCCGCCATCGACCTTACGGTCATGGGAGAGCTTCGAGGCGTCCTCGATCGTGCTGCAGTGCTCTCGTGATGCCCTCCTGCTCTGGGGACGGTCGCACCAGCAGCATTCAAGAGCGCGCCTCTTGGCACGCTGCATCATAACCCGCCGGCCTCCGCCGGACTATGAACACGAGGTCTTTCGATGATTTTACCTGCCGGTACGCTTCCCCAAGTCGGCGACAGGATCACCGACAAATCAGCACCGCCCGATGACAGCGCCGTACGCAATTGGCTCGGGTCAGATGCGTTCGAGCATTGGGCTGAGCTGCGGAACTGGATCGACGAATTCTACCCTGGAATTTTCGCGCCGGACTGGCTCTACGGTGGCAAGAATCGCGGTTGGTCTCTGCGCTACAAGAAAACCAAGGCGTTCTGCACCTTGGCGCCGGAACTCCGAAGGTTTTCGGCTGTCGTGGTGATGGGTGGCGCAGAACGTGAGAAGTTTGAGGAGCGGCGCTATGTCTGGCGGCCGCAATTGGTCAAGCTCTACGATGAAGCCAAAACATACATCGACGGGAAATGGCTGACGGTTGCCGTCTCATCGGCAGATGATCTGCATGATGTGACGAAGCTTCTGACTATGAAGCGCCCACCAGATACGAAGTTCGTAGCGAGCAGGAGTATTTCGACGAGATCCAGGACGTCAAAGTGACGAAGGACATGCTCGATCTCGCCAGGCACATCGTGAACCAGAAGGCGGGGCGGTTCGAGCCCGAGAAGTTCGAGGACCACTACGAGACAGCGCTCATTGACCTGATCAACAGGAAGTGCGCTGGCAAGCCGATCACTCCGAAGGAGCGGCCGGCGGCGACCAACGTGGTCGACCTGATGGAGGCGCTGCGGCGGAGCGTCGGCCGGGAGGCCGCGCCGGCGAAGGCCGCAAAGTCGGCCAAGAAACCGCGCAAGGCATCGAGTGGTCAGAAGAAGATGCTGATGCCGATCGAGGGCAAGAAGTCCAAGGAGACGGCGGCGAAGAAGTCGGCGGCCAAGCCGCAGCGGAAGTCAGCGTGAGGTCGGAATAGGAGGGACCGCATGGATATGAAAGAAGTCTCTGCGATGACCGAAGCCTCTGGCCTGGTCGAAGATGAGGAAGCCATCGGCGCGGCGCAGCCGAGCCGCCAGAGGGAGTCAGCCGAGACCCGAAGGTCGCTGAGACAGCCTTCAAACGAGGTGGCGCTGCGCTGGGCCGAGCGGCTGCGCAAGGTGACGGTACAGGCCCCATTGGCTTCGCTCTTCGTCGCATTCCTACTCGGCACCTGGGTCGCGCGCCGGCGCTAGGGCCAAGCCGCAGGGCTGCCGACAACCATGGCGAGGAAGCTCAAGACACTTCAGACGTCACTGGAATTCTACAATCACGCAATTGCGGCGCCGTCGCTGAAGGTGACGCTCGAGGCTTGCGACGTCCATGATTAGCGACCGGCGCCAGACGCAAGCAAAGGGCTCGTTGCTCACGTGATCGGAAGTATGGGCCAGGGTATGGGCCGCCAAACAGCTACTTTCGTGAGGTGATGAAATTCAAGGATTTTTCGGGCTGTATGGCGGAGAGAGTGTCCGCCAATTTGCTCAGATAGGTCCACAAAAATAGATCGTTCCCGAAGGCGGCCTGCCGTACATACACTTTTACATACACGCCATCAGGCGCTCGGCCAGTTTGAAATTGCCTCTTGGCGTTCACACACGCCTTGCGCGGCTTGTAGGGCAGGTGCGGCACGCGGACCGAGTTTGCGACGATCCGCGAGTTGGTGACGCGATCATTGCACATGCCCGAGCCGACCGGGCGGCGCGGGCACCACGGCGAGTGCTGTGAACGGAGCGTGCGAATTGACATCAAAGGCCGTCTGGCCACGCTCTGCGGCAATCCGGCCCTGTTCCGAACGTGGCTATGTCGGGGGGATCGCTGGGAGCGGGGGAGCGCTACCTACGTCCCCCCCCAACAGGACCTGCCTGAGTTTGTGATTTCGGCCGCATAGACCAGCACCGCAAGGCTGATGAGGCGTCAGAGCGCGTTCCACGCCGGGATATCCCTTGCAAGAAGGTGTATCGGATTATGAGGCCTTATGCAGGTCGATGAATAGCACAGGCTCGCGCCTCTGCTTATTTTGGCGCGTATCAAGAAGACTGAAGCCCTGCTTCAAATAAAAGTTCACTGCCTGCTGCTTGGAGTCAACCGCAACAAAGCGGCATCCGATTGCCGGGCAGATGATGTCCTTTGCTGTGCCTAGCGCCAGTTGAACGAGATAAGTACCAAGCTTCACATCTCGGTATTTCTCGTGAACGGCTAACCGGGCAATTTTCAGAGCCGGATAGCTCTTATAGTTGTATTGAATATCCGGCTCGTCCAAAAGCGAGCGGTCGCCCTCCAACACAATCTCTCCAGAGACCAAGGTGATATAACCAGCGACCTTGCCGCCCTGCGCAGCGTCGAATGCAGCGTAGGTCCGGGCCAAGTTTCGTTCGTGATAAGCCTTTGCGTGCTTCTGAAGAAAGATTTTCAGCGGCGTAAATGCCGAGTCGCCTAAAGAAAGGCCAGTGAGACGGTCACTGGCCTTTATTTGTCTGATCTCAAGCTTCGGCTTTGACAACCAAACGCCCCGACGAAGATTGCGTAAGCGTCAGGGTCCCACT
The DNA here is from genome assembly GCF_051853015.1 of Bradyrhizobium sp. BLXBL-03. Lineage (NCBI taxonomy): Bacteria > Pseudomonadati > Pseudomonadota > Alphaproteobacteria > Hyphomicrobiales > Nitrobacteraceae > Bradyrhizobium > Bradyrhizobium sp. BLXBL-03. The sequence continues at coordinate 8,373,340 of NZ_CP182470.1, forward strand.
GGTGTTCAACTTACGTACTAGGGCGACGCCTGATTTGAGACTTTTGGTTGCGGCAGGCTTTGCCTTCCCGTAAACAGCCAAGTTCTTGAACTTTTTGGCGTCTTTGCCGGTGAGCGTCACACGGCCAAAAGCGTGTGATTTGATACCCATTTCGATTTCTCCCGCTCCACGCGCAGCCAATACCACGCACCAGTCCCTTTGACACAGAACTGGGCAACGCAACGTGGCGTTCCCGCGTCAGGATTTCAATACATGGTTAACGTCGACTTACCCGACAAAATCCGCGGCTTACAAGCTAAATGTGGATAGTCGAGCAGCGATCTTGACGCAACTAGCTGGATTCGGCACGTAACTTGGAACATTTTGGGAATTACTAGGAACCTCGATGACCGCCAGCAGCCCAGCGATCAACTTCCATCAGCTCGCATTCGAAGCTGGCAAAATCTTCACGCCGGGTTCCCCCCTGAACGAGCGAGAGCTCTTCGCGGGCAGATCAGATCAAGTTGCCCAGATTATCGGTGCGATTTCGCAAAAAGGATATCACGCGGTTCTGTATGGAGATCGAGGTGTTGGTAAGACGTCATTGTCAAATGTGCTTATCGAGTTTCTAGAGGACGTTGGGCAGCACACGATGGTCATGCCACGTGTGAACTGCGACGCTTCGGACGACTTCAGCTCTCTCTGGAGAAAGGTATTACGCGACGTATCGCTCAGCAAGACTCAACAGGGCGTGGGCTTCACAGCAAAACCCATTGAGCTGAACGAGGATGTGCTCGATCTGCTTCCCGAACAGGTCGCGCCAGATGATGTACGTAGAGCAATCAGCCACCTCTCCGATCAGTTTTCAATGGTCATCATCTTTGATGAGTTTGATCGTCTTAAGAACCCAATTACCACAGTCATGATGGCTGACACGATCAAGTCATTGTCGGACCATGCCGTGGACGCGACAATCATGCTGATCGGCGTTGCCGATTCAGTGGATGCATTAGTGGGAGAGCATCAATCTATTGAGCGGGCTCTAGTGCAGGTGAAACTCCCCAGAATGTCTCAGGCTGAGGTAGAACAGATCATCACGAAAGGCACCGCTAAGCTAGGACTGACCATCAAGCATGATGCCTTAAAGGAAATTTCGGCCCTATCCCAAGGGCTTCCGTATGTCACTCACCTGATTTCTTTGCATGCGTGCCGAGCGGCATTGAACCGACAATCACTTGACCTGACGTTGACTGACGTCCAAACGGGCGTGCGAAATTCTCTTAGCCAATGGCAGCAGTCAGTCATAACGACCTATCATACTGCCACCCACAGTCATCAGCCGGAGCATCTCTTTCGAGAAGTTCTGGCGGCTTGTGCATTGGCTGTTCCTGACGCTACCGGTTATTTTACGGCCGCGTCAGTTCGCCATCCCCTCCGAGTCATCACGGGAAAGACCTATGACATCCCTAATTTCGCACGTCACTTGAATGAATTCACGAAGACAGAGCGCGGAGCTATCCTTCAAAGGACCGGCGAAACTCGAAAAATTCGATATCGCTTCAGCAGCCCGTTGATTAAGCCGTACATCATTATGCGGAGCGTTGCCGATGGTCTTCTGACGCGGAAAAAGATGGAAGTAATCGAGCGCGAGGGCTGAATGTAGCCGCTAGAGGGGGGCACGGCCGGGCGGCGCGGCACCGCTATGCTATCCCGGCGATGTTACATCGGCGATGATTGAAGCCTATCGAGGCGGAATTGCCAATCCATAGCTTGAGAGAGCAAGAGCTGTGTAGCTAATCCAGCCGCTGGTGAGGAGGATGAACCTCACTCATCTGCTCCAATCGCAGCTCCAGCCGCTCATTCAGCAGCATCAGCGCTCTGAGCGCACCGCGCCAATCACCGTCGCAAGCTGCGACGATCTCATCGACCGCAAGCTCGTATTGCCCGGGCCGCTCGGGATGAGCTTGACGCCGGGCTGCAATGACGGGAACTTAGGACGACCTGCCTCGGTTGATCGTCAACAGTTCCGGAGTTGCGTCATGCGTAGCGCGCCGTCGATCGTGCCGTCCGACCGTCTCGATCGAGATATCTATCTAGTGTTGGAGGATTTCGGCGCCCGCGCCGGCTGCGCTTGGCGAGAGACAGACGAGGCAGACACGGATCGAGAGACAGTGCTGCGCGATATTCCTTCCGAGCAATACGCCTATCCACTGCGGTTCGTGGTGTTCAATGCCGTTGAGGGTTGGTCACGAGACGCCACAGCGGAGATCGCGGACGAACTAGCGGAGCGGGCGGCCGACGACTCCTACGCGGCTTCCCCGCCGCTCCAAGCCTTCATCAAGGCCAACGCGACCAGACCCTTCGCCGTGCAGCTCGCGTTGCCGCTGCGCGAAATTGCCTGAGGATGAGTTCTGTCCCAGATAGCAGCGTTGGATTTTGAGCATCCGCGCCACCTGCTCACCGGAATTCGGTAGCCGCCGCCGGGATGAACCCCGCTGGTCAGCCGGTCTGGAAAACACAAAGTCGCGCCGACAGAAAATGGGCGCGACTTTCTCGACGACGAACCCGGTCGGGAACGTGCTGTTGATTACTTACTTCTCTTTGATAACGGTCGTGCTGCTGCTACCAACTGTCCCTTCCTCGCAGACCTTGGTCTGCTTGATGCGATCTTCGGCTTCCACGCGGCTCTTGAAAGCCATCGGACCGATCTGTGTTACGACCTCCTTGTCCGCCGGGCGTGTGGTGGTAACCGTGCATTGGCGGCTCGGACCTTGGACGACATAGTACTCATCGGCCAGTGCTGGGGCGGTGCATCCGATGATTAGTACGCCAGCAAGAAGAAGTGGTGCCTTCATTGTCGCCTCTCTCTGTGTTCAAGTGCTGCCGACCGGCGCGATCAAGAAGCGTCACGTGCTACGGCGGACACGACCGCTCATGCTCGATCCATTCGGCGGCTCTGTAACTCATTGCGGACTGCAAGAGTTCCGAACGGCCACGTCTGTGGTGAAGATACAAGTAAGACCCAAAGGGATTGCCTCAGAATTCAATTCACGCGTCCTGGAACTCCCCGATTGCGTGCTCGCGTCAAAATACCAGAGTGGTAGAATACAAGAATTCGCACCAAGCAGAGTGCATCGTGAGTGCTGCAAGGACCGGCGACGCGCGAGCGATGAACATCTTGCGCGAACTGCACGAAGCCGAGACGGAGCTAGTCGGCAAGACTGTCGTTTTGACCGACGGCAAGGCTGGCACAATTGATCACGTCTTCCTCGATGATGAGCACGGACTTCGAATCTCGGTCGCGGGACATGAAGGTCGCTGGCCGATTTCGACGGTGAAACACATCGAGGGCTGATCGGCCGTGCGCTGTGGCAGCGTACCCTCCCAGCAGCGCGCGCTCGACGACTTGCGATCCAATCAGTGAATGGTTGACTTCACCGGGTCTGCCGATTGATCGAGAGCTGTATTCTCCTCGGCCTCTCGCACTCGGCCTCGAAGGGTCTCAAGTTCGGCAAGCTGAGAAAGCAGCGCCTGAGCGCGCAGGCGCAGGACAACGCGGTTGTACGCCCGCTTACGGTTACTCATTGCACGCCCCCGATGTTTATACAGTTGGCCGTGGGTCGGCTTTCATCACCGTGTTGCAGCCGGATCAAGCGAGCTAGTCGAGCTACCGACGTTGCATTCGCGGAAGTGGGACGACAGCTCAAGCTCAGCCAAGTGCTCCCAGCATTGCGCGTCCGCGAGGAGTTTCCATTTGTTCATGCTGTTGTATGCGGCCTGTTGACGGCACAGAGAACCCATCGCGCGCAAGCGTCGCACCTTCTACACTGCGAACCTCCTTCGAGCTTGTTCTTCGCAAGCCATTGTTTGTGTCGGATTGAAAGTCTCGCAGATTAAAATGACGAGTAAAAGTCCAGTGTTCGACAGGTTTAAATGACAGCGCAATCGTCTGACTTTTCAACGGCGTCGCATTTTCAGAATGCGCCTGATTGCTCCGATGCTTCGAGCAACGTTGGCCGCGCTGGTCGAGGCGGCAAGCGTGGCCTGCGAGGGGGCATCGTGATCACAACAAACAAAACGTTGATCAATAGCCATAGCCCAAGAACTAGGAGGACGGTCCGCACGCCTCGGGCTTTACTTGCTAATGCGGGGATACGAGCGCGGCAACGCTAAACGCCACTATGCAGGCGGCGGCTAGTGACCAGAGCGCTATGGCGATCTCTCTAGGCATGGTGCCCAACATCACGCGCCGCACTACGGTTCTTAGCGCGTTATTTAATGAAGTAAGATGCTCGTAACGACTAGGGCGACCAGTAGTGCGCCACCCACGAGCGCGATGGCAAAACAGACGCGCGCCAGGATAGAATAGGTGTCGAAATGGGGTTCTCTGATAATCACGCCACGGCTCCTCCCCTGTTGGAGTGCACCGGCAGTCTTCATGGATGGAACCACTGAATCCCTTTCTTGGACGGCGTTTAGTCAATTCAGTTCCGCAGTGCATCAGGCGACTGCGAAAACCACGCCCCAAATAGTCAGTCTCGCTTACGTTCTTGGCGAATTAACTGATTTAAATTCTTTTAATTTATTTAATGCATGCTAATTTAATGCCTCCACAATCGCAGGATGGCCGCTATGCCCGCGGAAGACGAAGATCGGCGTGAATTTCTCAAGACTTGCGGAAAATTCGCGGCGGTCGCGCCGCCAGCCGTGACGATGCTGCTTTCCACCACGTCAAACGCTATTGCGCACTCCGGAGGTGGAGGCGCCCGTGGCCGCGAGCATCACGAGCATCATCATCATCACCACCGCGACTAGGCCATCTTTAGCGTCTACTTCAGATTGATTTGTGACGATCTATTTTCAGACGAGGACGCATGAGCGTCAAAGCAATCCATTCTCCGAGACCAGATGAGGCCGCGTGGGGAGCGCGATGGGGAAGATGATCTATCTACGATCATCACTCGGGGGTCACCGTCGTGGCCGCATTTTCATTGCGAGGTGTACATGAAGCGAATTCTATTAGTGATGTTTCTATGTTGTTCGACGGCGGCGAATGGAATTGAGTTTAACTGCGAGAACGAAAGGAAACCGCAGTTGAAGGAGCTGTGCGAGTCCATCAACCAGATCAACCGATCGTCCAAGGCGATCATGGATGAAGCAAAGGAAAATTGTCGCGATCTTTGGAGAATGTATCAACGGGAAATCCGCATAGGAAATGTGAACGTATACACAGAAGACACTCTCCGTAAATGTGAGCGGATGTATCCGGGCGTGTTTGACTGAATGATACGGCGCGGAGGTTTGACGTTATGATGGACATCGAGAGGACAACAAGCGCGTTTCCATTGCGAGATGGTCAAGATCACCCCGATGCTTCCACGGAGTGGGATGTAACAACCGCGGCAACACGTCAACGCCGCACGGAGGTCGGGGACCAACATGCTTAAGTTCCTTGGATTGGTATTTATCGTTGGTGTGATAGCTCTCTTCGCAGCTGCCCATTTTGCATCTGATCCACCGCGCCCGCCATCGAAATACGCAGCGTTATCCGTCGAGCAAGTAAAGGCTCAATCAGCCAATATCAGCTATGAGCAGCTTGCGCGATCTCCGACAGCTTACACCGGACAGCTTGTCACCTTCAGGGGCAAGGTTGTTCAGGCAGTGCAGAGCGGGCTCGATTACGCGCTTCGCGTGAACGTTTCGCGCGAAAAGTACGACATTTGGCAGGATACGGTCTACGTGGACTATCGAGCCACATCCGGGAGCGAGCCGCGAATTCTAGGTAATGACGTGGTACAATTGTGGGGCGAATTCACCGGCATTAAGTCTTACAAAGCTGTTCTAGGTCAAACCATACAAATTCCTCATGTGGTTGCTCGCGCGGTTGTCCCGTTTGCCATTACCGACCGCTCCGGCAATAGACAATCTGACGCTAGACCCTGAGACAGGACTGTCCTCGTCCAACCCAAGTGAAGGTCCATGGCGGCGGGCCGGACGAGAACCCGTGTACTGGACGATTTCGTTTTGCCTAGGGCTGCTCGCATCCAGGGTTGGCGCCGGGGGGTTGTTTCCTCACTCATACCAAGACAAGAGGGTGGGATGAAATGAAATTGCAACTAATTGCACTGAGCCTGCTGATTGCGGCCCCGAGTGCGGCCGAGACCTACAAGGACTACGAGTGCCAGTATCTCGGCAAGTTGTTCGACAATTGCGCGGTGCCTGAGAACAGGTGCGATCCTCTTCCACCGGAGCAGCGCGGGGGCGGCATGAGCCGGGCATGGTCCCAGCTCGCAGACGCACACCCGAAGTTTAACTGGGAAAGGCTGAACACGCTGTGCAAGCGGGTGTGTGACGGCAAACTCACACCAGACGCGGCGCTTCATCGCTACTGCGCGGAGCGGCAATGATCGACGTCGAGTTTATCCGGGCGAGCTATCGTCCAAACCGAATTACTACGCTGTTCGTCGGCGAGAGCGCACCAGCCAGTGGCGATTTTTTCTATTTTGGCAACAATGCCATGCTACAACACATGAAACGTGCCACAGAAGCCGTACTGGGCGAAGGCGACGATTTTCTTGATCGCTTTAAAAGCTTCGGCTGGTTCCTCGATGATCTCGTGCTCACGCCGGTGGACAAGTTGGCGCCTCCAGAACGTAGAGCAAAATGCGTCGCCGCGACGAGTAGCTTGAGAGATCGTATTGTCGCGTATCGCCCGCTCGCCATCGTTTCCATGCTCGTCAGCATCAAGCGCATTGTTGAAGCGGCGGCAAAAGCGGCTGGGAGTAACGCCCCGGTATATGGCGTGCCATTTCCGGGCATGGGTCAGCAAGGGCGTTTCCATACCGAGATGATCAAAATAATCCCCTTACTTCCGCGAGAATTCAACCGGAGCGGATGACCGTCAACTCTGATTTTAGCGCCCCTATAATTATACACTTTCACCGAGGCGCACTGTGAACTCAGACAAAAGCGCGGACCGGCCCTATCAGGCCGGACGTAGCAAGTACTGAGTTAAAGTGAAGAACCGTAGTCACCCGGCGATGGAGCGCGAGCTGTGAGCAGAGCGGCAGGTCCGATCTGCAACTAACAGCGGACCTCAACGGCCGATTGGGCCACTTCGCCTTGGGGCCAACAGGAGACATCGGAACGACCAACTAGCTCCTCTCTTCTAGCATCGTCTTTGGCGGCGGTAGACCAAAACGAACGAGCTTGCCTTTCAAGGGAACTATGCCCGCAAGTCTGTAGGCTTCACGGAGCGAACCGAAATGGTTGATGACGCATTCGGCTGAAGGTAGAGCGGGGTCCGCATTGATCAAGAGCGCCGAAATCACTCCCTTCTTCCGGACCAAGATTTGCAAGCCGGTCAGAATATCATTCGATCGATAGTGAAGTTGGATGCGTTGATCGGGATGACGGGGACGCCTTCCGATCGTTGCCTTGCCGTCGCGCTTTCTCTTACACGCAGCCAACATGCGCTGTGAGTGGGTCAAGACAGGTAGGCCTGCAAATCTCCTTGCGTTATCGAGCGAGCCAAATCGCTTGCAATAATAGTCTGCACTGGGCGCGGCTTCATTTTGATTGATGACATTTGCAGTCAAGTAACCTACCGTTTTGTGCAGCTTGCGCAAAGCCCGGGCCAACTCTTCCTTTGTCCATCGAACTCCTTGATAGATCTCATCAGATCCTGCCGCCTTTCGTTGTTTCCACGCACGCTTTTGCGTTTCGCTATGGGAAACGACGGGCAAACCGGCTCGCCGGATCGCTTCAGATAAAGTACCGAACCGCCTCCTCACAAATGCCGACGATGGCAGATCGGCACAGGTATCGATCAGGCGGTTTGAAACAAATCCATTGGCCGCGTGTATCTTTTTCAGGCCGGCGAAAAGCGCTTTTTCACCCCAGAACTTTCCGTTCATCCCGAACTTTCGTTTGAACTCGGGCAGGTAGCCAATCGCAGCATAGGCGGCGTCGAGCGATCCGAAATGATTGACCACCGTTTCGTGGCAGGGCCCGTTCTGGTACTCATTGATCAATACTTGAGTTAGACGACCTTTCTCAGCAAGTAACGCTCGCAAGGAATTAGCTATCGATTGCTTGTTCCATCGCACCTGGGATTGAGCGAGGCGCTGTTGAGCTCTCCTAAACTGCTTTATCGGAACGACGGGTTCGAACGCCGCAAAGCGAGCCCACAGCTCCTCAGGGTTCCTCTTCGTAGGCCCCTGCAATTTCGTCGTTGTCACGTTATAAGTCATTCGACCGATGCAAAGTTCACAAGAAAGAATGTGCCGGACGGCTTGATGGCCTAGCGGTTTTCCCCCGTAACCGGGTATCCCTGTCCTCGACAGTCGTCTTGCAATCTCCGCTACGGATAGCTGTTGCTGCACAAACAATCTGAATATCCGCCGTATTACCGCGAGCTCTTCGGGCGGTCCGGGGACAATAACCACCTTGTCCGAGCTAAGCGCTTTCCTTTGTCCTGCATTTAGGATCTGTCGGGGATTGCGCGAGGCATCGACTAGAAGCCTCCTAAATCCATAGGTTAGGCTTCCACCCTGGCGGAAGCCTAACAAGGCCTGCTGGCGGTGAGCGCGGCAAACCTTTGCAGAAAGTTCACGGCTGTATTCGCCGGCCATTACGCGCTTCAAATGCTTTACGATGGTGGTGGCGGGCACGACATCGTTATCAAACGGCTCACCGCAATAGATTACAGGAACGCCCGCTTGTCGGCATAAAAACTCGTAGTGCCCGGCCTGATCTGGATTCTGAAACCGTCCCCACCTGCTGACATCCAGGACCAGAATGGCATCGAACGGGCGTTGCGCCGAAAGCGCGTCGGAAAGCAGTTGCCGTAAAGCCTCCCTACCTTTTAATGAGAGGCCGCTCTTTCCAGCATCTCTGTACGATGCGACGATCTTATAACCGTGCTGATGAGCATACTCCGCAATTGCGTTCTGCTGGTTTTCGGTAGAATAGCGTTGGACATCTGAAGACATGCGCAGATACTGCGCTGCTCGTATGAGATTGCCGCTCTCGAGCCTGTTTGTCATGTTTGGGCGCGTGCGCATACGAATATACGCTGGTACAATTTAAGATAGAATAGATCTGATTCGGCGTAAGCGCCAGCAATCCGGCGGCGGCGTCGGCTTCGAGGACAGTCTTCTTTGGGCCGGGGTCGGCTCAGTTCCGTCTGAGAAAAGAAGCTTGCAGCAATTCGGGAAAAGGGCTGCCTTAGGCCCATTCTGTTGATTTTCAATCGAGTAGCGCTGGTTTTCCGACGACGTTCGCAGTGCGGCGCGGACTGCACCATTGTTGCTCGGTGCGAAATCGCAGGACACTGAAACTGCCCTCGGTAAATCTGTCGCGCCAACGAGCGGCAAACAAGGAGGATGCCTCAAGCTGGAGCCCGCGAGCACACATCGTGCGGCGCACGGAAGATACGACGCTCCATCAGAAAAGATCCTCGATCGCTTTGACCGAACCCATGGTGCGTGGACGGATGCACAGCTCCAGATCGAGTGCGGCCAAGGCATCCGTGAGCGTGCGTATTTGTGTCGCTGGTTCGCCGGCTTCTAGCTTCGAGATGGTCGCTTGACGCGCATGCATCGTATCACCCAAGGCACTTTGGGTGATACGTTTCAACCGGCGGTGTCGTCTAATGGCTGCGCCAAGTTGCTGTGGGGAGCGGGCGATTATATCCATCGGAAGGCCAATACGCGAAAGCGTATAAAATGACACTATACGCAGATGCGCATAGTGAGGATCGATTGGTCTCTTTCTCTTCTATTCCATCCATCTATCAATGTCCGCTATGGGAAATAAAGTCTGATCCGCTCTTCCGTGATGAGCGGACCGCCGTCAGACCCGGCGCAACTTTGCGGGGGAGGCAATCGCGGTCCAAGCCCGTTCGCCCGACGCTGGACTAGCTGACCCATTCGCCTCGAACCGGGATACCCCAATCTTCTGCGATACGGCCTTCCTCAAACCGGTAAATGGCTATGGAAGCCATGCGCAGCGGTTCGCCCTGATGAGTAGCAAATAGCTGCCAGCGAACCGCGAGTCGATCGGCCTCCTCGACCATATCGAGTGCGACATAACTTAGCGGAGGAGTGAGCGTCCGAAATAGCGGAAGCAGCTTGCTTGCCCCCTCATGTCCATGGGCCAGTCCGGCTTGGTTGGCTCGACAAGCTTGAAATCTTCGGTGAACCATTCGTCTACGCGGTCGGGTTCGTTTTCATTGATCGCCCTCGCAATTTCGCGCAACAGTTCCTTCTTTTGCGACATTACATCTCTCCATCAGAAGCTCTGCGGTCTCGACGCGTCTACTTCGGCCTTTGCAATATCCGGAGGTTTTAGGCCCGGAGGGCTCACCATTGCCTCGGCGGCCTGCCCGCCGAGAGAGGCCGTCTAATAGCGTGGCAATCTCCAACGCCATGAGGTCCGGTTGGGGTCAATCGCGCCACTATGACCCTGTCGCGGCAGGGTCTGGTTTACCCTCAACTTCAGACGTAACCAGGCGACATTCCTAGTGACGCGAAGGGCACATGAGCTGACTCATGGCATCAGTTCTGTTTCAGGAATTCCAGGAGCGAATTGTTGACGTCTTTCGCGCGCTCTTGCTGGGTCCAATGACCGCAACCTTTCAAGACTAACGTCTCGCGAAGCAAGGGCACGAACTGTTTCAGGCTGGGGATGAGATGGTTCCAATTCGGCGATCTGTAAACCCCGTCTCGATCGCCAACGACGTAGAGGGCCATGTTGGTGATGCGCTCTTGCTACGGATCACGGCCGCGAACCTTTCAGAGATGGCTTTCAGCTGTTGACGATACACCACTTACGCAAAAGGAGAGATGCGCCAGTTCAAGGACGCCTAAGTCCGGGCACATGCTCTGCTCCCCGTAACCGAGGAGTATGACCATGCAGGATCAGTTAAATGCTGCCGTGACGCCCCATAGACGATTGCCCTGGAATAAGGGCAAGCTGATCGGGGCAAAGCCGCCGCTGCGACCTAAGCATGTCTGGTCAATCCGGACCAAGCTCCAGATGGAGAGCCGCATCCGTGACCTGGCCATGTTCAATCTGGCAATCGACAGCAAGCTTCGTGGCTGCGACGTCGTCGCCATCCGCGTCGAAGATGTTGCCGCGGGCGGATACACGGCGGATCGCGCAACGGTGCGGCAAAAGAAAACCGGGCGACCTGTCAGGTTTGAATTGAGCGAACAGACTCGCCAGGCGGTCGACGACTATTTGAAGACCGCCGGCAAACGGTCTGGCGATTTCTTGTTCACCGGCCATCGGGGTCCTAATCGAAGTATAACAACCCGGCAATATGCCCGCCTCGTCTCCGAATGGGTCGGCAGCATCGGGCTGGACCCGAGGCTATTTGGGACGCATTCACTGCGCCGCACAAAAGCTACCCTTATATATCGGCGGACAGGCAACCTGAGGGCTGTGCAGCTCTTGCTCGGCCATACCAAGATCGAGAGCACGGTCCGGTATCTCGGCATCGAGGTCGATGACGCCTTGGCAATAGCCGAACAAGTTGATGTCTGAAATACCTGGGCAGAGCGGACATGCTCTGCCCACCCCCATCCACCGCTTGGGGCCAATTGCGGAAAAGGACCGCTCGGTTGTAGGTTCAAAGTTGACTTTGGCCTCAACGAATCTGAATCCTGATGGAAAAGAGAACGCAATTGCTGTCTGAGTTGGCCGATCGGCTGGTTATGACGGCACCAGACCGGATCGTTCGCGTCGCTATCGACGGCGTTGACGGGGCAGGAAAGACCACATTCGCTGATGAACTTGGAAGCCTCGTTGCGGCTACAGGGCGGCCTGTCATTCGAGCATCGGTAGACGGATTTCATAACCCCAAGGCGGTCAGATATCGGCGTGGGCGACATTCACCGGAAGGCTTTTTCGAGGACTCGTACAATTATTCGGCATTGAAGCAATATCTGCTGGACCCGCTAAGTCGCGGTGGTTCTCGCAGGTATCGTCGCGCAATCTTTGATCATGTGACCGATGACATTGTACCTGCCAATGATCTGGAGGCACTCCCGTCTTCCATTTTGCTGATAGACGGCATCTTTCTGCATCGGCCCGAACTGCTTAACTATTGGGATGCTTCAGTCTTCCTCCGAACGCACTTTGCTGTGTCCGTTGCGCGGTGCGCTTCGCGCGATGGCTCGTCGCCTGACCCTGCGGCTCCATCGAATCGACGCTACGTTGAGGGACAACGGCTCTATCTTCGGAACTGCCAACCGGAAGCGAAGGCCACCTTCGTAATCGATTACAACGACCTTTCTGCCCCCTCGCTCGTGATCTGAGCAGTTCCAGCAGCAATGTCGCCTGTGGGTCAGACTCGGAAGTCGAGCTACGCAATCGCAACTTCCGCTTTTCCCACAACGGCAGACTCACGGCGCTGCGCTTTGAGCCAGTTAGTGCAAAGTCGCGGGCGGCCGCTCCATCATCGCCTGGACAAACTGCCGCAAGCGATCCATAGCTTTGCGGCGCCACGCCTCCAACTCGCCGGCGTATTTCGCCAGGTCAGCACGAAACTCTTCCCCGTGAATGTCGGCACCTTGAGCGAGCAGACGGTGCCCATAGGCGGTCAGCGCAAGATCGCGATGGCGGCACAACTCAGCGTTTGCTTCATCTAAAGTCATTTTGCTCCCCGCTTCGCGCCCAGTCGCCAAAAATTTCCGCTTCACCCGGCCGGACGCCGGTGTTTTCCGTCTCGCTATGCCAACCAAACAGCGACCCGGTGCAGAACATCTGCCAGGGCAGCAGGTCGAACGGTGCGCCCGCTTTTGCGCCGGCCGTCACCGAAAACAGCGCCGGGAAAAAGCGAATCACCCGGATCGCGCGCTCCGGCACCCAATGCAGCCCACGCGCCGGCCCGTCGCGCAGATCGCGCAGATGGCGCTCGGCCGCGTAGCGGACCAGCTCGCCAACGACTATGTCGCCGTCTACCGCCTGTTTAGCCCAGTTAGTTACCGGGTCTGACGGCAACGGGTTTGAGGAATTCGTCAGCGGCGGTCGTCCGTTTTGTTTTCTTCTGGACCTTCACAACGTTGCGTCGACGCGGCGACAGGCCGAGTTCGGCTTCCATTGTCGAAGCAAGCTCAGCCGCCTGCTTCAGCACGGTCCACGAAGGGTGAATCTGCGGCACCTTGATCTTCATCGTCGGGTGGATGACGCCATCCTCACCGACCGCGCGCGCCTGACGCTCGAATTCGACCTGGAAAACGACCAGCCGTTTGATCGCCGGGCCGTTGGCGACGCACAGCGTCTGCGCCTCCTTCATCTCAGACACGATCATGCGCCAGAAGTCCGACGCCAGCTTCAGATCGAGTTCGTCATGGTAGAGCGCAGTCCAGTCCGGCTCAGGCGGAATGCCGTCATTGCCGTTGATTGGTTTTAACATTCTGGGGAACCCCCCTTTGCCTTTCTACTCCCGGTGCATACGGCGCCCCCCGTGCGGTTCCGGCACCCCCGCGGCGCAACATTTTCGCTCCCCCCGCGGCTAGCTTGCGCTCCGCCATTGTGTCGGTCGGCGCGGCGTGCGGCGTGTGCGCTCCGCCCATGTCGCGTCGGTTTCCCTTCCGTTTGGTCATTGGGACTAGGGATCGGCCAGACATCAGACCTGTTCTGATGACTGCGGGCGCGAGTGCTGCAGATGTGCGGAAAGTCGGAAAGTGCGGAAAGTTCAGCCGGTTGGGCTCTGAGACGAATGTAATTCCCCTCTCCACCATCTCCGAATCTCTCTAAAATCGAGGCTGTGAACTTTCCCCACTTTCCGCACTTTCTGCCCTTTCTGCACTTTGTGCAAAATTGCAGAGCTCGCTGCGCGCCGCTATTCATTCCAGACGTCATCGCCGACGACTTCACGGCAGATGTGCGGAAAGTCGGAAAGTGCGGAAAGTTTAGCCGGTTGGGCTCTGAGACGAATGTAATTGCCCCTCTCCACCATCTCCGAATTTGTTCTTCTCTCTAAAATCGAGGCTGTAAACTTTCCGCACTTTCTGCACTTTCCGCAAAATCGCAGAGCTCGCTGCGCGCCGCTATTCATTTCAGACGTCATCGCCGACGGCTTCATCGCGCACCCCCTCGATGACCCGCAACACCGCCTCGAAGATGGCCGCATCACGCGCATGACTCGCGAAGGATCGCTGCAGCGTGTCGCGCTCAACCGCCGTCAAGCTGTCATCATTGGCTTGCTGAGTCAGCTCGTCGCACCAGATGCGATGACGACCGGCCTCATTCTCAACAGCAACCACCATGTCGAGCCAGCTAACTTCCGCTTCAGCGGGCCCGCCCCAACCAGGCCTGAGCAGATCCATGATCTCGGCCTTGTGCTGGGTTATCAGTTCAATCACCGCCTCAGGCGGCGCTGTGGTCGCCTCAAGCAACAGCACATCCCCTTTGACTGCGATCCGGATTCCGGCTGCCGTGGCCTGCTTGATGACCTCGGCCGCCTTCACAACGTTGCCCTCCACGGTTTTCCGGCTGCATCTTCGCCCGGGGTTTTGATCTCGTACTCGTTGGCCCGATCACCCGACTTCTTACGCAGAACCGCCACGCAGTTTCCGTCCTCCAAGAAGGCGGGGCGGTTCGTGAGGTGCTTTTGGAACAGCTTGCCAATGCTGCGGGCCGTCGGATTTTCGAGCACCTTGCCAATCAAATCGCCGAGCGCATCAGCCAGCTCCGCCGCCTGGTCTGCGTTATCCTCGATCACGGAGTTCGCCTTCGCCAGTTCTTTGACCACCTCCCGCGCGGTGAAGGACTTGCTGCCCCATTTCTTTTTCAGAATCGCCAACGCGCGTGAGGTCGCACTCGCTTCCTCCTCGTCAGCCTCACCGGCGCGCAGCAGTTCGGTGCAATCGATCTTGAGGTCGGACAGGTCCGCCGCATATTCGACCGGCCAGCCAATCAGGCGCCACCAGGTTTTGAACCGCGTTTTTGCCACCTGATCCTGCGGACAATTCAAGGCGCCGCCGATCAAAATGGTGTACAGGGCGCGCAGAATCTTGGTCCGGTTCGCTTGTGTCCAAGCCAACGGGTCGACGTGGGTGAACGTCCTGTTCTCGGGGTCGGGCCGATCCACATTCAGCGCCAGGACGAACGAGCGGCTTGCCATATCACCGCGCGGCGCGATCGAGTTGCCGGTGAAGAGTTGGATCGTTGTCGCCGGCACCGTCTCCACGTGGGAAACCCCCAACACGCGATCCGAGATCTCCGGGGCGGTGAGTGCCGCCTCAATGTGGGGGCAGCTGATCGTCGATCCGCGCGCGATATTGTCCCAGGCTAGCACCGCAACGCCCTGGCGCAGATAGGAGAACAGGGCTTTCTTGCGTTCCTCGACACTGTCCGACCATGCCGCAGCTGCGGCACGCCGGCCCAAGACGGCCGCGATGATCATGTTGATCAGGGTCGTCTTGCCGCCGCCGCGCTGGCCTGCAACCACAAAGAAGGCCGGGCGCTCTGGCAACAGCGCGCGTTGCATCAAGGTCAATGCCAGCAGGATCGCGACGCACTTGCCCGCACGATCCAGGGCCACATCGACGAGCCACTCATCCAACAGGAAGTCCAAGGACTGCTTGATCTCCTCCGCCGTCGGATCGCCATCAGGCAGACACGCGCGCAGAACGGGATCGATGCGGTGGACCAAGCCGGTAGCCCGATCGAGCCCAACGCCGTCGATCACCCGACCCGACTGGGTGACGAGGGGAGCGGTGTTGATCGCACGAACCACGGGTAGCGCGCTCTTGGAATACTCCATCAGGGCTTTGACATGTGCCGACGGCAGCGCTCCATAGTAGGATCCCGCGAGCGTGCATACCTCCCAGCGAACGTAATCTTCGAGCAGCAGCTCGACGCCGGTCGGCGTCAGTTCGACCAGCACCGGCTCCGCGGGCGCCGTCACCGACTCGGTTTCTTCGCTTGTCATGTTGGCGCTGTCGGCGGTCAGCGTGTGGAGCGACCAGGGCTGCTTGACCTGGATCTGCACGAGAGCACCCGATGCATTCCGCATCGGAGGCTCCTCGCTCTGGTCGGCCACCAGCACATCGTCCAGGAACGTGACGATGGGCAACAGTTCGCCATCGGGCTCCGGCCGGGGCCGAATAATGCGACCGTCGGCTTTCGATCCCCTGGAAGCCTCGCGCGCCCTGGCCTTGCGTTTCTCACGTTCTTGTTCGATTCTAGCTTTGAGGGGCCGCAGGCCCACACGCGCGGCCTTCGATACGAGCGCGACGAACTCCTCGAACTCGTCTTCCTCAAGCTCGGCCTGGCTCAGAATGGCCAGCGCATGATCGACCTTGCCCTCAGCGGGAGCCTGCGCGAAGGCCGCCTTGGCAGACCTCAGATCATGGCGAAGATAGTAAATACCGTTGCCATGGGCAAAACTGTGAATCAGCAGACTATCATCGTCCCCTTTCATGACCATCGCCTTGCAGCGGCCGTAATCGACGCCCTCCAGGGGATCCGCAAGGCTTTCGCCGATGAAACGATCCGGGTCAGCCAACACGTTGCCGACCGTCACGACGCCCAAGTCATCAAACTCCAGTTCGACATCGGAAAAAAGCACACCACGATGCCTCGCCTTGACCAGCCGAAGTGCCGTCAGGAAGGGCACGCCGGACTTGGCCGAGATTTTCTCGGCAAGCGCTTTGTCATGCTTGTTGCGGGCTTTTGCCGCCGATTTGCCCAGCGCCTTCGCACTGAAGGCCTTAGCTTCGGTGACGCGGTGGCGCTCGAATTCGGTCAGCCGGAGCACTGCCCGGGACGTATCGATCGCATCGCCCTCGAAGGCTTCAGGCGCGCGCTTCCCTGAATCCTGCGCCAGCGGAGGAACAACGACAGGCGCCCCCTCGAAGCACAGGCGCTCGCCGAACCCGACCATGCGATCGACGATGGAGCGGTCGAGCAGCTGGCCGGCGCCTCCGATCAGATGCCAGCCGAAGCCGTGCAGCCAGCAGCGGTCGTGCAGGTCCTTCAGGAACCGTTCGATGTCACGGCCATCTCGAACGAGCACATAGTGATGCATGCCATTTGAACCGGCGATCGGCTCGCCGTTGTCGCTGCGGGAAAGGCCGGCGCTTGTGCTTGCGCGGCTGACCCGTGCAGCGTTCGCGAGCTCGGGCGCAACAGTCAGCAACGCTTGCCACATGCCGCCTACGGCATCGATCTTGGCCTTGACCTCATCGGGCATGCCCTTGGTGTCGAAGTCGATCAGACACCAAGCAGGAACACCAGGCCGATAGTCGATGTAGCTGCGCGACCGCGTGATGGCGCCGGGGTGTTGGTCGAGCCTCTTCGGGATCGTCACGGCGACGGACGCAAGGAGCTCCGCCTTGAGTGCCCCAAGAGCGATCGCCTGATTGGAACGGCAATTCGCGATGACGCGAGCGAGGTCGCCCGCTTTTTCCACAGACACGCGCTCGGCCGTGCCGGAGACCATCCGACACTTCGATCCGTCGCTGTTGAGCTTGCCGTCGGCGTCCAGCGAGATGCGCTTCGACATCAGCGGCGGCACGTCGCGCTTGGTGATCAGCGTGATCTGCGGAACGTGCATCTTGCGATTGCCGATGGCATCATCGGCCGCCGTCGGTTCGCCGCTCAGCAGATTCTGAATGGGTGCGCTCATTTCGCGCACCCCGCTGCCCTCATGCGCATCTGCGCTTCGATCTCGCGCGCCTGGTCATTGTTCACGAGCTCGTACAGCTCCTGCGCGAAAAATTCGGGAAAGTCGGTGTCAAGATTGCGCGGGCCGATGATGACGAGCCGCAACTGAGCCCCCGGCGCGATATTCTTGACCGCGAGGTAGACCTGCCGGTCGGCCGCAACGGTTTTCTTCTCGCCCGACAGGATCGCAATTGCTTCGATCTCAGCTTGGCTGGCGCGCCGCACGCGGTGTTGCCGATGCGGGAAGCGCTCGAAGAACCGGCGATCGGACTCCGACACCCGATCGACGCGATCGGCGAGCTTTTGCAATTGCCGGCGCTGGTTGGGGGTCATCACGACTCCTCCTGCGAGGTGTTCGTGACGGGCTTGCCGAGCTTCTTGATGGCCCATGCATCAAGCGCCGCTGGCGAATACAGCGGCGTTCGATTGAGACGCTGATATTCGGGGCCGCCGCCCGTGCAAGCCCATTTCGCAAGAGTCTGCACCGCGACGGTGATACCCCATCGCAGCTCCAAATATTCAGCGGCAAGAGAGCGTCGAAGACGCGGCCTATTCAACCTCTCGGGCAGGCAAGCGTCTGCCGTTCCCGCCGAAGCGGGTTCCACGAACTCGGTCATCTGACTTCCTGTAATCTGCGGTGCGCGGAGGGGTTAAAACGGCTGCGGCGCGCGGAACGGCGGCATTCCCGTTTCGGCGTTACTCAGCGCGCGTTCGATCTCGGCAATGCGGTTTTCGGAGATGCGCCAGCGGCCTCCGAGGCGGAAGCCGAAGCCCGTCTCACACCAGCGCCGCACCGTCTGCGGCGTCACTCCCAGGCGGGCCGCCGCCTTGGTGGTGCTGATTCCAGATGCTAATGATTTCATCGTCACCGATCCTGTTAGGCCCTTTTTGGGCCGGGAAATCGGCGCACCAGTGCAGAGAGGCTGGCCGTCTACAGATCAGAACCGGGGGAATTCCGGGGAATTCCACCTACCCCCAGTTGACTACAATCTGAACACGTAGCAATTCTGACACTGCGAGGACGGCGATGCCCCTTCAAAGGAACCGCCCTGGCACTAGTTACGATCTAGCGGCCCCGAGACGCCAACCTCGGGGCCGAAATCGTTTCTAGCGTCCTCGTTGTGCGCTTACACACTCAAGCGAACACTTGAGTGATACTCGATGGCGACGATTTGGGAAGCCGGTTATC
This sequence comes from Bradyrhizobium sp. BLXBL-03, assembly GCF_051853015.1. NCBI lineage: Bacteria > Pseudomonadati > Pseudomonadota > Alphaproteobacteria > Hyphomicrobiales > Nitrobacteraceae > Bradyrhizobium > Bradyrhizobium sp. BLXBL-03. The sequence goes on from NZ_CP182470.1 coordinate 8,392,190, forward strand.
AACCACTTGTTGCTAAACCCAATAATCGATGTTCAAAACTATCCAACCGGTCATCGCGATCGATAGTTATCCACAGGAACTGAAACCGCCAGTTGTTTAACTCAACGCGCGCCGGCCGCTTTGCTGCTCAGCGACTCACGTGTCATGAAGCCGTGAATCGCGCGCGCAACGTTGTCGGCCGCTGCAATCAGCACGGAGTCCAGTCGGTGGATATATTTGCTAGTCACGTTGCCGGCGGTGTGGCCTAGCAGGGTCTCAATTGTTGAATCGCTATAACCGAGATCGCCAGCCACCGAGGCATAGGAATGCCTGAAGGTGTGAGCGGACACGTCGTCAAGGCCGGCGCGAGTCATGATGCGGTCCATTGCCCGAGCCATGCCACCATAGTGACCTGCGCTGCGAGCTGCCGGCAGGACATAGGGGCAATCCTTGCGGCGCTCGATCTTCGCCAGCACGTCGAACGCCGCCTTGCCGATTGGCCGCACCGACGCGCCTTCCTTGCTGTCCGCGAGGCGGAAGCAGCCGTCGTGTGCGTCTGTCTCGGTCCATTTCAGCGCCTCTACCTCGCCGAGGCGACAACCGGTGAGCGCAAGCAGCCAGATGCCGTGTAGCCCCTGATCAACATCGCCATCGTCACGCGCGGCCTTTAGTGCCTTGCCAACCATCCTGTATTCATGCGGTGTAAGGCGGCGGTTGCGCGACCCGTCAGCTTGCCGCTTGGCGCCCCGCGCCGGGTTGTCTGGTCGAATTCCCTCGTGAACCGCAAACGTTAGAATGCCGCCGAGAAGCCCGGCAGTGCGTGCAGCAGTGCCAGCGCCGCCCTCAACCACCGACTTGCCGCGCTTCTTGTCCGACTTTGCGATTCGTGCCGTTTTGCCGACCGTCACATCCTTGATGAACCGATTCACGTCCGCGAGGGTGAGGTCGCGAACCAGCTTGTTGCCGAGAAGGGGCTTGATGTGCTGTTCTATCCGTCCGCGATCACTGGCGAGCGTCGATGGCTTTTTAGGCAGATTGCGCTTCCCCATAATCAGGCCAGCTTCCGCCGCAGCAATGTAGTTGTCGCACAGCTCCCTGACCGTGATCGATTTCCGACGAGTGGCCCGATCTTCTGCGGGGTCCTCGCCGCGAGCAACGTCACCAAGGATGATCCGCGCTTCCTTGCGCGCCTCTTCGACCGTGAGCGCACCATGAGCGCCGATCTTCACCCGTCGCGATCGACCGGCCTTTCGATACTGTGCGACGTAAGTCTTGCGGCCGGAAATCCACGTGCGCACACCGAAGCCGGGAAGCTCCTCGTCCCAGGCGAAATAATCGGTATCCTTCGCCTCAAGCGAGTCAACGAACCGTTTGGTAAGTTTTGGCATTGGGCAAAACCTCCTACCGGAAGCACACCGGAAGCATCAGAACGGCATTCCGGGGAATTTCCCGGAAGAGCGTTGCCTTCCGAAGCTGGCTGTTTTAGCCCATTTGCCGTACAAAATCAATAACTATAGGCCTACAGGAAGCACCGGAAAACCCAAGAGACTTGCCCTCCGAAGGCAAAGGTCACACGTTCGAATCGTGTCGGGCGCGCCAGTAAAACAAGTACTTAGCGTATTTGGATTTTTCTTCCTCACCGGTCGGGTAAGCACCGGCTAAGCGGCAGGGATAGCTTGACGCATCGATTGCGAACACCGTGCGTGGAGAACGGTCAGTGATCCGCCGCGCGGCTGCCATCGGCTTCTCTCGCCAAGCCACGCCTGGTCGCACCGAACCACTTCCCGTTACGACATGACCGATGACGGGGTCGAACACGAGGCGGTCCGTGATGATTTTGAAACCGGCAAAAGCGCTTTGTGATCGAGCGAGGCGAGATCGGGCCCGATCTATTCCGAGCAGCCTGCCGGATGGGTCTCGAAGGGCTCGTGTCTAAACATCGCGATCGGCCGTACCGAGCCGGTCGGCAGAAGCACTGGATCAAGGTGAAGAACCGGACGCATCCAGCAATGACGCGGGAGCTTTGACGTCTCACGGGACCTTCTGGGCGGCCGGCGCCGCGGCAAAAAGCAGCGCCGCGCTTTCGACCACAGTAATTCTCCCGGCTCTGGAACATGGCCCCAATACCGGATTCGGTCGCGTTCCCATAGCCCGTGTACCCATAACGCCGGCAGCGTGACGCGACCAAGGCAATGTCTGCTTTGTCGAGGAGGCCGCAGCGGAAGGTCGGAGAGTCGGCCCCGACCAACTTTGGGCTTTTGGAGGTGGACGGGTCGGGGCCGCTGGAGGTGCTTGGTTTCGAAGGCACCAAGCAATGAGAAGCCTGCTCACAGATCGCAGGGCGGCTCTGTTCGCTTTCGCACAGTTCCAGCTGCATATTTTTCCCGACTAGATTCACATATTTCTATGCAGCCGGGGAATGAGCGAGGCCTACTCAACCTATTGCAAATGGGACCAAGAGGCCGTGGTGAGTGAAAGTGGGCGAACCGCAAGCAGATTTTTCATTCGAATGGGGGGCAAAGGTTGGATGGTTTACGATCGAGAGCGCCGGGGCCCGGCGCTGCTCGGTACGGACATAGCAGCCAATTTGACGAGGGAGCAGGCAGAGCGAGCCTACGAAGTTCTCACTCGCTCAACACCGGAACGCTAACCACGGAAGAAGCCCGCCAGCGTGAACCGGCGGGCCGCGCGACATCAACGGCCGCTCAGGGCGTCGCGGGGGCGCCATCAGCCACCTTGAAACGGCCTGATAATCTCACGTAGAATGTTCCGGAGGGGACAAGCAGACTCCCCGTGAGACTTCGGTCCAAGCTCTGCGCAGCACGCAATTCGTGGAGCTTGCGCATGATCGAACGTCAATCATCTCCCCTGCATTCCCTGGCCATTCTTTCGCGGGGCGACGCTGCGGCTCGCCGGGATGTGACCGCTCAGAACAGCCGCTTCGCCGACGTCTTCGCAGCGCTCGCCGCTGTTGGCATCGAAGGGTGCCCCGCGATCTATGACGAGAGCTTCGCCGGGCAAGTCCGCGAACAATTGCTCGCGGTCGACGGCGTGCTCGTCTGGGTCAACCCGATCCAGGACGGTCGGGACCGTGCCGGTCTCGACGCGCTGCTGCGCGACGTCGCCGCCAAAGGCGTGTGGGTGAGCGCGCACCCTGATGTGATCCTCAAGATGGGCACCAAGGAGGTGCTCCATCGGACCCGCTCGATGGGGTGGGGAAGCGACACGGCGCTGTATCAGAACGCCGCGGCGATGCGCGCCGAGCTGCCGGGCAGGCTCGCGAGCGGCGCGCGCGTGATCAAGCGCAACCGGGGCAATGGGGGCCAAGGCGTCTGGAAGGTCGAGAAGCTTCCGACCTCCTCCATGATCAGAGTGCTGGACGCGACCAAGGATGTCCCCGAGGAGCTGACGCTGGATGATTTTGTCCGTCGCTGCGCGGAGTATTTCGAGAACGGCAGCGTGATCGACCAACCCTTCCAGCCTCGCCTGAGCGAGGGCGTGGTGCGTTGCTACATGGCAGGCGATCGCTGCGCCGGGTTCGGCCACCACAAGGTCAAGGCCCTGGTCGCCACGCCGGCCGCACGTGCCGAGGCCGGACCGCGGCTCTATACATCCAACGCAGACCCGCGCTTCCAGCGGCTGCGCCGGTTGATGGAAGACGAATGGACGCCGCAGTTGACGTCCTTGATGGGTATCGCGAGAGATGACCTGCCCGCGATCTGGGACGCCGACTTCATGCTCGGCCCGGTCGAGGCCGAAGGGAGCGACAGCTACGTGCTCGGCGAGATCAATGTCAGCTCGGTGCACCCCTACCCGAACGAGGCGCCGGTGCACGTCGCCAGATGGGTTGCCGACCGGCTGCAGCGCAAGCGTTGACGCATGCTGACAGTCAGTGGGCTCAAGCGCCTGCACATCTCCGTGTCATTCGACCTGCAGGACGGCGAATGCGTCGCCCTGCAGGGGCCCTCCGGCGTCGGGAAGACCGTGCTGCTTCGCGCCATCGCGGACCTCGATCCCAACGAAGGAACGGTCAGGCTCGATGGCGCGCTCAGAGAACAGATGCCTGCCCCGGCGTGGCGAAAACGGGTGACCTACCTGGCCACCGAGCCTGGTTGGTGGTCCGAGACCGTGCAGGAACACTTCACGGCCTGGAATGACGCCCTGCCGCTGGTCAAATGCCTGGGGCTGCCGGAGGACTGCGGACCGTGGCCGGTGCAAAGACTTTCGACCGGCGAGCGTCAGCGATTGGGGCTTGTGCGTGCGCTGATGCTGCGCTCGCGGGTGCTTCTGCTGGACGAGCCGACCTCGGCGCTCGACACGGCATCCACCGCGGCCGTGGAATCCTTGATCGCCGCACGCATGGCGGATGGAACGAGCGTCGTTTGGAGCACCCACGACGATGCCCAGGCCCGCCGTGTGAGCTCAAGGATATTTGCCATGAGGCCCGGCGGCCACATCGAGGAAAGCCGGCCATGACCTACATTCAGCTTTCGTATGGTGATCTCGCCCTCCCCGCTCTGCTTGTCGTCATGGATGGCGTTCTCTCGATTGTTCTCCGCCTCGAGCTTGAAAGACAACTTGCCATCGCGACGGTACGCATGGTGGTTCAGCTCGTCCTCGTCGGATATTTGCTGACGTTCCTGTTTGTCGCAGTGTCGCCGCTCTGGACCGCCGTCGCCGCCTGCGTCATGGTCCTGTTCGCCTCTCGCGAGATCGTCGCGCGGCAGAAGCGGCGGCTGCCGGGCATCTGGAGCTATGGCCTCGGCGGGGGATGCATGCTGCTCGCCGCCGGTACGGTCACGATATTCGCGCTCCTGACGGAGCTACGCCCCGATCCATGGTATCACCCGCGCTATGCGTTGCCCTTGCTGGGCATGATCCTCGGCAACACCATGACCGGGATAAGCCTCGGCCTGGACGTGCTGACGAATAGCCTGGTGCGCGAACGCGCCGCCGTGGAAGCGTGTCTCGCCCTCGGTGGCACCCGGTATCAGGCTCTGCTTCCGGTCATACGCGACGCGTTAAGAAGCGGCTTCATGCCGATCATGAACAGCATGGCGGCGATCGGCCTGGTTTCCTTGCCGGGAATGATGACTGGCCAGATTCTTGCGGGCGTCGACCCGATCGATGCGGTCAAATATCAGCTGTTGATCATGTTCCTGATCGCCGGCGGCACCGGGCTCGGAACGCTTGCTGCCGTCCTGGGTGGTGCACACCTGCTGACCGATCATCGCCACCGGCTGCGTCTCGATCGAATGACCCTGGACACGTTCAGTTGAAGGCTCACGCGTTTCATTGCGATGTCGCGGCGCCGGCTTCCGCCCTCGATCGCGCCGAGACGGCAACAATCCATTGCTCGAATGCGCCGAGGATCCGATCGTTTCGGCGAACGGATCGACTCAGGAGATAGTAGCCCTCATCAAGCGTGATCGGTGGCGCGAGGAGCTGTAGGCGCCGGCTCGAAAGGTGCTCGTCGACATAGGCCATGTCGATCATCGCGATGCCCCCGCCGGCCAGCGCCGCCTCGAGCGCTTGCGCGCGTGACTCGACGACCAGGCCGCCGTCATCAGGCCTTCCAGCGCGCCGGGATGCCGTCCACCAACGCGACCAGTCCCGAAAGCGGGAACGGGCACGGATGATGGAGCTTCCTTCAAGGTTCTGATCGGCGCCCGGCGCGGCCACGGGCGCGAGGGTCTCGCGAAACAGCAAGGTCGCGGTCAGCCCGGGCCAGTTTCCCAATCCGTGCCTGATAGCGCAGTCGAAATCCTCGGCCTCGAGATTAATAGCCCGACGCGTCGTCGTGAGTGCAACCTCGATGTCGGGATGCAGGGCTCGGAATTCCGGCAACCGCGGCAGCAGCCAGTGCGACGCCAGGGTCGCGACCGTGCTGATGCGCAATTGGGAGCGTCGCCGGCGGATCGGTTCGACAGCGGCCTCGATGCGGTCGAGGGCGTCGCCCATCACCGCGATGAGCGCCTCGCCATCATCGGTCAGCACGACACTGCGCCCTTGCTTCTGCATGAGGATAACGCCGAGCTGGCGCTCGAGATCTGCGACCCGGTGGGACAGCGCCGAGCGGCTGACGCCGAGAATATCAGCCGCTGCCGTGAGGCTGCCGGTCTGCGACAGCAGGGAAAGCGCCTGCAAACCTCTGAGCGACGGAAGCATGACCGGGCGAACCGACTGGTGATGACAGGTGAGATTATCTCACGCTTCGATCCCGCGGCAAACTGCTACCGACAAGACGGGAGGACCGCCCGATGCCGAATCTGTTCCAACAGCTTGCTGCCTATAATGCCTGGGCCAATGCCCGACTCTACGAAGCGGCGCTTGCGCTGCCGGAGGAGCCTTATTTCGCCGACACGGGCGTGTTCTTCCGCAGCCTGCATGGGACGCTGAACCACCTTCTCTTGACGGACAGGCTTTGGCTGACCCGGCTCACCGGTGTGGGCCAGCAGCCAAAGCGGCTCGACGAGATCCTCTACAGGGATCGCCGGGAGTTGACGCTGGCGCGCCTTGCCGAGGACGCGCGCCTCATCGCATTGGTCAGCGGTTACGACGAGGAGGCTCTGGCGCGGCCGCACGCTTATCAGACGACGTCGGGCAAGCCGCAGGAACAGCCGCTATCGGACATCCTGCTGCATCTTTTCAATCATCAGACGCACCACCGCGGCCAGGCTCATGCATGCTTGTCGATCTTGACCAGGCAGGAGCCACCCTCGCTCGATCTGCTTGTGATGCAGCGGGGGCTTCCGCCGCCTGATCTCGCGGAGCGTTTGGGCTCGTCCACGCCGGCGTGATCGTGCAAATCGGGCCGTTGCGATTTCGCCTGGCCTGCTCAAATTGCCCTGATAGCGTCGGGTGCGCCAATGGCCGACAAGCCGCGGCTCCCAATACCGCCGCTTTGCGGTGACGTTTTTACGGCCGGTTAATTGCGTCGCTTCAATCCGACGCATGCGACATCAGGCACCCCATATTCGCGCGGTGCCAGTAAGTGTTGCTTAAATAGCCAGCTTTCAAAGTTCCCCTGCCGAGAGACAGGCGGAGGCTTTTCGATCCGCCCTGTCCCGACACGCGATACCTGAACTGACGGGAATTGCCTGTGACGTGGTTAACGGCGATTAGGATGAAGGTCATGCTGCGCGGCTCGCTTTATCGGTTTGTCCGAGATCGCAAGGCCAACGTTGCCGTCATATTCGCGATCCTGCTGTTCCCGACCGTCTATCTGCTGGGCATGACGCTCGACTACACGCAGGCTCAGCGCCGGCAATCGCAGCTGGACGCCGCAGCCGATGCCGCCGCGATCGCGGCCGTGACCCCGTCGATGATGGCCCAGAGCACGACCGTCGCCCGGACCACCGCCACGAATATCTTCAACGCGACGGCAAACGCGATCGCCGGCGGCCTATCGGGGAATCCCGTACTGACGGTCAATGTCGGCAATGTCGGCCTGGTGCGCACCGCGACCGTCACCTACACCGCAAACTCCAGCAACGCCTTCCCGAGCCTGCTCGGCACCTCCGTGTGGCCGATCAAGGGCTCCGCGACGGCCAGCGCTTCGGGCGCGCCCAACATCAACTTCTATCTGCTGCTGGACGATTCGCCGTCGATGGGCATCGCTGCTACGTCGACAGATATCACCAACATGATCAATGCGACCGCGAGCCAGCCCTCCGGCTCGAGAAACTGCGCCTTCGCCTGTCACGAATCGCATCCCGAGAAGGACTCGGGCGCGAGCGCGTCGACCAAGGACAACCTCACCATTGCACGCAACAACAACATCACGCTGCGTATCGACCTGGTGGCCCAGGCAACCGCGAGCCTGATGAGCACGGCGCAACAGACCGAAGCGCAGCAGAACAACACCTACAAGGCCGCGATCTACACGTTCGACTACGGCTTCAACACGATCTATGCGCCGTCGGGGCTGCCGTCCGCCGACCTATCGACGGCCGCGAGCCAGGCTGCCAATAATATTTCGCTTGTCACCGTCGATCATCAGAACTGCGTGGCCTCGGGATGTCCCATCGGCACCGACTATGGCACGGACATCGAGAATGCGCTGACGAGCGTCAACGCTCTCATGCCCGCTCCCGGCGGAGGCAGCAATCAAACCGGGGATACGCCTCAGGAAGTGGTGTTCCTCGTCACCGACGGGGTCGACGACAAGATCGTATCGATGAGCTCGTCCTGCAGCGGAACGCCGATTGCCACCGGCTCCAAATTTCGCTGTCAGCAACCGATCAACACCTCGATCTGCACGACGATCAAGAACCGGGGAATTCGGATCGCGGTGCTCTATACCGAGTACCTGCCGCTCACAAGCAACGGCTGGTACAATTCGTATATCGCGCCATTCAACAATCCGTCGTCGTCGACCGGGCAGATTGCTCAAAACGCAAAATCCTGTGCCTCGCCCGGTCTGTTCTACGACGTGCAATCGGGCGGCGACATCACCGCGGCACTCCGGCAACTGTTCCTGTTGGTCGTGGAAACGGCCCCTCACCTGACCAACTGAGCGAGTGTCATGCCCAAGTCGCGAGCGGTAGCCGGACAGCGACGCCTTCGCCAGATGTTCGCGGCGTTCCGCAACGACGAGAACGGCGCAAACGCGGTCGAATTCGCCCTCGTCGCGCCGATATTCATCGCGTTGCTGGTCGGAATCATCCAGATCTTCCTGGTTTTCTTCGGCCAGCAATTGCTCCAGCAGGTCGTGCAGCAGTCCGCCCGGCAGATCATGACGGGTCAGGTGCAGGGGGCCGGGATGACGCAAACCCAGTTTTCGACCCTGGTCTGCTCGCAGGTCCGCATCATCTTCAGCTGCAACAATCTGATGATCAGCGTCCAGTCGGCGAGCAGCTGGTCGGCGTTGAGCGCGGCTGCACCGACATTGACGTTCAATGCCGATGGCACCGTCTCCAACAACTGGCCCTACAATCCGGGCGGCCCGTCCGACAAGGTCATCCTGGAGGTGATCTACCAATGGCCGGTTTTCGGGGGACCGCTCGGCTTTACCCTGGCAAACCTGCCGAACGGCAATCGCCAGATCACGGCGTCCGCTGCTTTCCAGAACGAGCCCTATCAATGACCCGCTTGCCCGTGCGCCTGAGACGGTTCCGAGCCAACGAAGATGCCGTGGCGGCCATCGAGTTTGCCATCGTGCTGCCGTTCATGCTGCTGCTGTGCATGGGCGGCGTCGAACTCGGCAACGCCCTTTCGATCAACGTCAAGGTCACGGCCACGGTCCATACCATTGCCGACATTCTGTCGCAGAACAAGTGTGTGACCACGAGCGACGTCACCGGCATTCTCAACGCCTCGTCGAAGGTTCTCTCCCCGTATGACGTCACCAAAGCGGTCGTGACCGTCTCGGAGGTGCAGCCGACCGGCGATAACGTTACGGCCAAGGTGATCTGGAGCCAGTCCCTCAACGGCGCCGCAAGGACAGCCGGCTCCACCGTCACCCTGCCGACCTCCCTGACGGGGGTGCCGACCACCAGCGGGCTCATCCTCGGTGAGGCGACCTATGCCTATACCCCGAATCTCGGCTACACCATCAGCGGCACCGTCACGCTCCGCGACAGCTATTATCTGTACCCGCGCCAGACGAACTTCGTCCCGACCATCACGAGCGGATCGACACCGCCTGTTCCGACGACGTCCTGTCCGACGTCGTGATGACGAAAGGGCTCTTCATCGGAGAGCCCGAGCGCTGCTCCCGCCGTCATTCGCATGTGACGGCACGACGGACGGCACCGATGGATTGTCGCCGGGCGGGCCGATCAGGCAAGAGAGCCGGGCACGCCAGGTCGGCGATCGCCAGAGATCGCGCCCGAGCGCGCCCCATTCGTGAAATGCGATGACGACCGGATTGTTGGAGCATAGCGGCTTCACCAGTCCATAGCGGCACGGCAGGTCGTCGCGTTCGGCGACGAAGGTGCCGAACATCCGGTCGAACACGATGAAGATGCCGCCGTAATTGCGGTCGAGATATTCCGCATTGCAGGCGTGGTGCACACGATGGTGCGAGGGCGTGTTCAGCACGTATTCGAGCCAACCGAGTTTCGGAATCCATTCCGCATGCAGCCAGAACTGGTAGAGCAGGTTGATGCCGGCGGCGATGAACACCGGTCCCGGCGCGAAGCCGAGCCAGATCATCGGCACGTAGAAGACAGCGGCGCCGGTCAGCTTCCCGGTCCAGCCGAAGCGGTAGGCCGCGGCGAGATTGAACTCGTTCGAGGAATGATGGATCGCATGCGTCGCCCAGAACCAGCGAACGCGGTGGCTGGCGCGATGGAACCAGTAATAGCTCAAGTCCTGGGCGATCACGAGCACGACCACCGCAAGGCTGCTGTTAAGCGGTACGCTGAACAGCCGGTGCTTCCAGGCCAGATCGACCAGCGGCTGCGCGATGCTGAGCGGCAACAACGTGTAAACGAGATATTGCCGGCCGAGCGCATCGACCAGCGAGGCCCAATAGGCGCGCCAATTGTAGTCACGCCGCATCACCAGGGCCAGGACGAGCCCCTCCAGCGTCGCGATCACGATCACCGCGGGAAGGCTGAATTGCAGCACTTGGATCAATAGATTCATGGCAACCTCGCATCAGCAGGCTGCTCGCCTGCCGGACAAGGGGTTGCACGCAAAGGACGCGGCGGCGCGCCGATTCCTGAAAGCCGGCTGGCCGATTCCCGCAAACGGCCAGTCAGGTCAGAGAAAAGGCTAAGTTTCTGCCCCTGCGACCCCGCCGATACGCGCCCGCCGGTATTCGGACGGCGTCAGGCCGGTCTGCGCCTTGAAGGCGCGATTGAACGGCCCGATCGAGCCGAAGCCGGCATCGAGCGCAATGGTCAGGATCGGCACGGCGGCTTGTTCGGGATCGCTCAGGGCAGCCTCGGCCTCGGCGAGGCGATAGCCGTTCACGAAGGCGCTGAAATTGCGATAGCCAAGCTGCCGGTTGATCAGATGGCGCAGCCGGTATTCCGGAATGTCGAGCTTTTGTGACAGTGTTGCGACGCTCAGGTCCGGCTCACGGAAGACCTTGTCGTGATCGAGCAGGCGCCGCAGCGCCGCGAGTTCGGCTGCATCGGGCTCGGTCGCGAGCACCGCGGGCGACGGATCGCGCGGAATGACAACCGGCTGTCTTGCCACGGCCGTCGCCGGCATCAGCGACGCATCATTCGCAACCGGCGTCCCCAGCACGGCGAACAGGAAGATCAGTGCCGCCAGGCCGGCCGCGTTGGCAAGACTGAGCGATGACACCGAGAGCCCACCAGGCCAGAGCCATTCGGAGACGATGACGAGCAGGCTATAAAGCAGGGTAACGATTGCATACCAGACGCGGAGCCGTCGCCTCTTCTCCACAAGGTCCGCGGCGCGTCCGGCCAGCGCATGCCAGACGCCGAGCAGGAGAAGAAGTACAGCCAGGCAAGTATGCGCCACATCGAAGGACATCGGGTGCCTGAACATGTCGATCAGCGCGAAGCCCATCAGCGCCAGCCAACCGAGCAAATGGTACCAGCGCAGGCGAAATTCGTCGACGAAGACAGCGCTCATCGCAATCCAGAACGCCGCTGGAGTGCCGGCGTTGAGGAGATGGATGGGAATGCGCAGCGGCAGAGCCAGCGTACCGAAGTCAGCTGCCGAATCGACGATATAGGCCGCGATGCTTGCCGACAGCAGTGCCAGATAGCGGCTGATCGGATCACGCCGCGCATCGCGCGCGGCAACCGTCACACGGAAGAGCAGAATGACGACGGCTCCTCCTCGCAACGCGGCTTCCAGGGTCGACATGCAATTCAACAGTCCGGTTGAGATCGTTCCGGGAAAAGGGACGGAAAGATTATCGCATCAGATCAGTCTCGTATGTTCCAAATATTTCCTGACGTCCAATGGCAACATTTGACAACCGGCTCCGCACCAGCTCCTACCACCGCCGGACCGGGCAAATCCAACGGCCTGGACGGCTCTGGACTGCGAACCCAGGACTGGATGTGATTTGGGCCGAGCCTGCCCCAAGTCTTCAACAGGACGGAAAGCCGCCAGGATTTCGATTGGGGCGCTCTCCACCGGTCACCACCATGCATGAGCCTCGAAGCGGCTGCAGGACGAACTGCGATCGGAAGTCAACAGCGGCACGATCAGGTTGGCCGAGTAATCGGGTTTCCCCCTCCCCGCGCTCGATGACGTCAACTCCGCACTGCTGTCGGGCGGGACGAGCGATCAAGCCCGCGGCAGCGAGCTCGCTGAATCAGATCATCGATTGTCGACTTGACGGCGTCTTGATCCAACCACCCTTCGGCATTGCGAAGGGTGGTTGTCGTATTCCGTCAGTGCCTCACGTGCTCGAACACCACGATCACGCCGGTCGGCTCGGGCTCGTGTGCCATCAGGCGCGTCAGATCCGCATCGCTCCAGTCGGCGAGGCTGACGACTTCACCCGTCTGTCGTTCCGCACTGAGCGACGGCGTCGGCTCGAGGACTTTCAAGCCCGTCTCGTCGACGAAGAAGGTGTGCTCGCCGAACATGCTGTTGAGCTGGGGCATGGCGGGATGCTCGTCGGGCAGCACCTGGGCGCCGAGCTGGTTGATGGTCTGCTTCACCTGTTCGGATGTGAGCTTCATGAGCTGCTCCGTTCTGTCGTTCGAGTTTCGTGGCTTGAGCCAGGTTTGGCCGGAGCGAGCGTGTTCCCTGCGCCGTGTTGCCTGGTTCAAAGTCCCGAACGGGTGCTGCGCACAAATGTTCCTGCGAAATGCATTTCGTGATCGAGCGCGGCGTCTGCCGCGCCGACGGCGCGAGATTGCCACACCATGTCCACGATCCGGTCACCGAGGCTGCGGCCTGCTGTTTGTCGCGGGCTAATGCTCGCTCCTGTTTTCACCGACCGACAGCGCGCAGATGCGGGACAGATAGGTGTAGGGCAGCCCCGTCTCCTCGGCCCAGGCGTTGAACTGCGCCTGCACCTTGGCAAGATCGCCCTTGGACTTGACCTCTTCGGCGATGTCGAGACCGGCATCGCGCAGGCAGGCGACGACGTCCTTTGAGGTGACAAAGCCGTCCCAGCCGACGAAGCGCAGCAGCATCTGGCCGGTATTGCCGCCGAGCCTGGAGCCGCGCTTGGCCAGGAGATCGAGCAGGCCGATCTCGTTGGACGGCGGCCATTTCGCCAGAAACTTGCCGAAGCTGCCGTGCTCCCTCGCGATCTCCTGCACGAACACGGCGTTGTCGCGTACCGACATGATCTTGGCGCCATTGCGCACGATCCGCGCGTCGCGCAGCAGGCCGTCCCAATAATCTTCCGGCTGGAAGCTGAGCTTGGCCGGCTTGAAGCGCAGAAAGGCGTCTTCGAAATCGTCCCACTTCGCCTCGATCACGCTCCAGGCAAACCCGGCGCAAAACACGCGCTTCGTCATCTCCGCGAGGATGCGGTCGTCGCCGAGCTTTGCCAGACGCTTCAAGTCCGGCTTGTCGGGCATCAGTTTATCGAGCGCCTTGGGTCCCCCCTTGCGCTTCTCGGCGCGGGCACGAATGGTCTTGAAGGACGTCATGCGATCACCGGCATTGAAACCGCGCCACGTCAGCAGAATTCGGTGATACGGTCCAGCCCTGCGACACGATCGGCACTTGTGCGCCGCCGGCCGCCGCAGCATGCTGCACTTTGCCGGATTGGCGGCAGCGATGCTGGTCTGCTTCTTGCTTTATAAGATTTTGGAATTCCCAGATATTTTCATTCTCTCGCGGACGGATTCTCTATGCGCTGCCTGGTCGTGGCCGATCTGCACTACTCGCTGCCGCAGCTCGACTGGCTGGTCAGCGCCGCGCCGCAATTCGACCTGGTGATCTTTGCCGGCGATGCGCTGGACATCGGCTCGATGGTGGATTTCCGCGCACAGATCGTGGTGGTGAAAAAGTACCTCGCGCTGATCGCGGCGCAGACCAAGGTCATTCTCTGCTCCGGCAATCACGACCTCGACGAGCGCAATGCGGAGGGCGAGAAGATCTCGCGCTGGATCTCGGAGGTGCGGGCAACAGGCATCGCCTGCGACGGGGACAATCTGATCATCGGCAACACCCTGTTCACGGTGTGCCCATGGTGGGACGGACCGCTGGTCAAGCAGCGCATCGCCAATCAGCTGCGTGATGCCTCGCTCGACCATCCGCAGCGATGGATCTGGGCGCATCATGCGCCGCCGGCTAACTCGCCGACGAGCTGGGGCGGCAAGCGCTTCTTCGGCGATGTCGAGCTGGTGCAGTGGATCATGCAGTATCAGCCGTCGATGGTCATCTCCGGCCATGTGCATCAATCGCCCTTCATCAAGGACGGCTCGTGGTACGACCTGATAGGCCAGACCTGGGTGTTCAACGCCGGCCTGCAGCCGGGACGCCCGCCGACGCACATCGTGCTGGATCTCGATGCGAACAAGGCGTTCTGGCTGGCAGCGGGCGAAGCGCAGTGGATCGATCTCGGCGCACCGCTGAAGCGGCCCGCGTCTTATATCGGCGACCCGCCGGACTGGCTCACGTCCTTGGATCGGATTGCCGATCCGAGCCTGGCGAGACCTCGAGCGGCGGCAGGTTGATCATGCTCTGGAGCACCTCACCGACCATCGCCAGATGCGTGCCGTGGCCGGCATATTGCCGCTTGAGATCGGCGAGATAGGTGTTGGCGACATTGAGCCGCTGCGCCAGCATGCGCGCGAGCAGCAGCGCGATTTCCGGCTCCTGCTTGAGCAGCGAGGCGGCATCCTCGAACTCGTAAACCACCGTGTCGGCGCAGGCCCGCACGGTCGCCGTATGCGGCACTCCCAGCAACACCGACATCTCGCCGAGCACCGCACCGGGCTCGGCAATGGTGGCGACCACCATCTCGCCCTTGAGCACCTCGAGCTTGCCCTGCATCAGCACGTAGAGATGTCCGGAGGCGCCGCCTTCCGTCAAAAGGTGCGTGCCGGCCGCAACCTGCCGCTCCGTTCCGCCGGTGCAATAGTCCAGAACCGCGCGCATCGCCGAAAGCTCCCGTCAGGAGAAATAGTAGAGCACGATCCGTGGCACCCGGCAAATCAACCACCCCTTCGTGCGGCTGAAAAAAACAGGCAGCTCCGTAGCCCTGTCACGCCCGAGAGAGTGAGGGCACCTCCTCCGGCATGATGGCCTGGAGACCACCGAATCGGCGTTCGCGGCCGTGGAAGGAAGCCAGCGCCGCGGCGAGATCGCCTGCGTCGAATTCGGGCCACATCCGCTCGGTGAAATGCAGCTCGGCATAGGCGCCCTCCCAGAGCAGGAAGTCGGACAACCGCTTTTCGCCTGAGGTGCGGATGATGAGATCGACGTCGCGCAAGCCGGCCTCGCCGGTGACGAGTTGCGAAAAGGCTTCGCGGGTCAGGCTGGTCAGCGCGGCCGCCTTGGCCGCAGCATTGAGGATGGCGTCGCGCGCGGAATAGTCGACGGCAATGCGCAAGTGAAGCGTGCTGCCGTTTGCGGTGGCCTCCTCCGCGCGCGCGATGGCGGCTGCGATCCCGTCCGGCAGGCGATCGCGACGGCCAATGACGTTGAGCCGCACGCCGTTTTTGACCAGGCTCTGCACTTCATTGGCGAGATAGAAGCGCAGCAAGGTCATCAACGCGGCAACCTCGGCCTTGGGCCTGCGCCAATTGTCGGTCGAGAACGCATAGAGCGTCAGCGTGCCGATGCCCTGCTTGGGCGCGGCCTCGACGATGCGGCGGATGGTCTCGACGCCGGCCTCGTGACCGCGGACGCGCGACAGGCCGCGCCGGGTCGCCCATCGCCCGTTGCCGTCCATGATGAGGCCGACATGGAGCTTTTCGTTGTGGGACGTGACGTCACTTTGCATCGCAAAGTCTCCGGTCAAAAAGGGAGGCGATCAGATCGGAAGGATCCCGAGACGGCCAAGCGGCGGCGCCTCGCGGCCGGCGGCCTTGGCGGCGTCGCGCACGAGACGTTCGAGCACGGCGAGATAGTCGAGGAAGCGCCGGCGGCCGCTCCTGGTCAGGCGGCAGGTTGTGTGCGGGCGATTGCCTTCATAACCCTTGGTCACCTCGACAAGGCCGGCCTCCTGGAGGACGGCAAGGTGCCGGCTGAGATTGCCGTCGGTGAGGCCGCAGAGCTGTTTGAGGTCAGCGAAAGCAAGTCCCTTCGGATGAGCCATCAGCGACGTCAGCAGTCCGAGCCTTGCCTTCTCGTGGATTACACGGTCGAGCCCTTCATAGGAAAAAGGTGCCCTGTCAGTCTTCGACATCATTGTCTCCGGACGCGAAATACAGAATGGCCGCCATCACCGACTGGCCGATTACAAAAGGCAGCCCCATCGTCCATGGCGACAGCATGTGGGTCCGGCTCGCCAGCACCACCACGGCGAAGCCGGAGATGAAGTACCAAGCCCCGGCGAACGCCACGCTGCGCGGCAGCGAGCGGACGGATGCGAAAATGCCGAGCGACACCAGAATCTGCCACAGTCCCGGCAGCAGCCACAGCGCCTCGGAAGCGAACCTCCACATCACCACTGCAAGCAGGACGCCGGCGACGCCCGCGGGCAGGAACTGCTCGATCGCCTGATGAATCATCGCGTCGGCGAGGCCGGAATGATGGCGACGCGAACGCGCACGCATCTCGATCCAGATGATCAGGCCCGACAGGGTCGCCGCGACGAACCAACCGAGAAAGAAGCCGAGCGGCTCGCCGGTGGGGTCGCCGAGCAGCCAGAATTGCAGGATGGCGGTGACAAGCGCGACCGCGCCGGTCGCGGCCATCGTTGCCGGGCCGTAACCGCGGAACGCCGTGCCGACCGCAATCTGGCTGCGGATCGCCACGATGTCGGCCAGCGCCCTGTCGAGATCGCGCATCGGCAATGCCAAAGCTCCGCTCCACCCACGCCCACGGACCGGCTTGTCCGGTCACTTTGTACCGCAAAGTATACCGCGCTACAAAGTAAACGCAAGCCGGGAAATCGCCTGCCAGGGACGAGCGCCGCGCCGACAACTACCGGTTGCGCACCGGCCACCAGCCCGACTAAGATGCGGCCAAGGTTGCCCTTGGGGGAAGTCATGCGGTCAAGGTCGTTCGTCGGTGCAGCTCTGCTGCAGGTGTGTCTTGTTGGGACAGCGCATGCGAAAGGACCATTTGGCACCGTCAATGTCGGCGGCTGGGTCGGCGGCGCCTTCAGCAACGACGAGACGGGCGCCTTCTCCCATTGCGCGGCGACGGCGCCTTATGCGAACGGCGTCATCCTTGTCGTGAGCCTGAATGCCGCCGGCATCTGGTCGCTCGCCTTTGCGAGTCCCAACTATCACTTCAACAAGAGCGAGAACGCCGCGATCGACGTGACCTTTGACGGGCAGGAGCAAGCCAGGCTGTACGCCACGGCGTACCGGCCCGACATGCTCACGGCCGTCATGCCGCTCAATGTCGTGCGCACGTTTCAGAAGGCAAGCCTGATGGTCGCGACGGCCGGCCCCGCTGTCCTGAACTTCGACCTGAGATCGACCGGACCAGTGATCGCCGCGTTGGCCAATTGCGTGACCAAAGTGAAGGCCGACGGGCTCGACAAGGCCGGCGATTTCACCAAGGGCGCGGCGAAGCCGGCCGCTACGGCAGACAAGCAAGGCGCGCCGCCGGCAAGCAAGGCCGGCAAAGGCGCCAAGAGTGGCTTCGGCACCGGCTTTGTGGTCAGCGCTGCCGGACACATCGTCACCAACAACCACGTGATCGAGGGCTGCAGCGAGCTCAAGGGCAATCTCACTGGCGAAGCCGCGATGGTGCTGCGTGTCGTGTCTGCTGATGCGAACAACGATCTGGCCCTTTTGCAGGCACCGTCGACGGCGTCCTTCAAGGAGTTTGCCCGGATCCGTGACCGCCCGATCCGGTCAGGCGATTCCGTCGTCGCGATCGGCTTTCCATTTCACGGATTGCTGACCTCGGACTTCACCGTGACGACCGGCATTGTGAGTTCGCTCAGCGGCATGCGCAACGATTCGCGTTTCCTGCAAATCAGTGCGCCAGTGCAGCCCGGCAACAGCGGAGGTCCACTGTTCGACACGACCGGTCAGCTTGTCGGCGTCGTCACCGGGAAGCTCGATGGGTTGCGGGTCGCCGCAGCCACCGGCAGCATTCCCGAAAACATCAACTTCGCGATCAAGACCGGCGCGCTGCGCGACTTCCTCGACAATTCGGTGGTGCCGTATCAGACCGCCGAACCGAAGGGCGAGCTCAAGACCCCCGAGATCGCCGGCAACGCGCGGGCCTACACGATGTTGATCTCGTGCAGGGGCACGGAGGAGGCCGACGCGAAGAAGTAGCAAATCGACGCAGCTCGATCCGTCATCCTGAGGTGCGAGGCATGGGACGCAACGCGTCCCATGCCTCGAAGGATGAACGGCCGAGATGCAGCCGGGCCGTCGCCCTTCGAGGCTCGCCGAAGAGGCGAGCATCTCAGGGCGACGGGGATAGTTCATGGCAAACGAGCGCGAAGCGCCGCCCCCGTCATCCGTGGCAGCACGCCCCCTTGGCCGCCTCCGGCTCGTACTGGTCGCGCAAACGGACCCAGTCCATCGGATAGGGCAGGCCCTCCTCGTGACGGCCAAGCGGGGTGAGGTCGAGATATTGATAGGCCGCGTTCATCATGTCGAGGCCGCGGGCGAAACAGGAATAGGTATGAAAGATCTCGCCGGCCTCGTTGCGGAAGAACACGCTGATGCCGGGTAGCTCCGGGCCATAGAATGGCGTGGTGCCGAAATTGTACTTTTGCACGCCTCTGTCGATCTCTTCACGCGTGAACGAGACTTCGTAATCGTGGTTGAAGTCGTTATTGCCAGACGATACCCAGTCGAATGTCCAGCCCATGCGCTTCTTGAACGCTTCGAGCTTTGCGCTGGGTGCCAGTGAGATCGCGACTATCGTGGTGTCGCGCGCCGCCAGATGCGGCACCATGCGCTCGAAGCCGTCGGCCCAGAACGAACAGCTCTTGCAGGCAGCCTCCCAATCCGGCGCGAACATCACGTGCTGGACCACGAGCTGCGGGCGCCCCTTGAACAGATCGCCAAGCGTCACCATGCCGTTCGGTCCGTCGAATAGGTAGACCTTGTCGACCTTCACCCAGGGCAAGGCCCGACGCTCCTCGGCCAGACGCTCGCGCGCCCGCGACAATTCTTTCTCATGCGCAAGATGAGATTTGCGGGCTGCGACCCATTGCTCGCGGGAGACGATCTGATGCTGCTGCATGGTATCCTCCTTTGACAGAGATCAGGCGACGAAGCTGTCGAGCTTGTCGAAGAACGAATTCCAGCCACGCTGATGGTTATCGCGCGCGGTCTCGTCGAAGAACTGGGCATGATGGAAGATCATCAGCGTGCCGGCGCTGTCGGGCTTCAACGTGATCGTCACCAGCGATTCGCGCTCCGGCGTCGAGTGCCAGGCCCAGGTGAACACCAGCCGCTCGTTCGGCACCACCTCGCGGTAGATGCCGCCGGCCTCGAAATATTCGCCGTCGTCGCGTGTGAATGAGATGCGGTAGCGCCCACCGGTGCGCACGTCCAGTTCCGCATTCAACGTCGCCGGCTTCATGTTCGGTGGGCCGAACCATTGCACTAGCTGCGGTGCTTGCGTCCAGGCGGCGAAGACCTTTTCCGGCCGCGCGCGGAGCCGGCGCGTGAGCGTGAGGCTTGGACCTTCGTTTGCGCGTTCGGCGGCGCCGGGGGCTGCGTTGACCATGGTTTGTCCTCCACAAAGGCGGCAAGGCGATCGAAGCTCTCGGACCAGAATTGTGCGTAGCGATTGAGCCAGTTCATCGCCTGCTCCATCGGCTGCGCGGTGAGCCGGCAGGACACGGTACGCCCGGTCTTCTCGCGCACGATCAGGCCCGCATCGTCAAGCACGTCGAGATGTTTCATGATTGCGGGCAGCGAGATCGGGAACGGCGCGGCGAGTTCGCTCACCGATAGGCCATCCTTTTCACCGAGACGCGCCAGCAGCGCGCGCCGTGTCGGATCGGACAGTGCCGCAAAGGTGCGATCAAGCGTCTCGTCTAGATACTTAACCATAAGGTTTAGTATAGGCGCAAACGCCGGCTCGTCAAGCTGGAACCACGCAAGAAAAAAGCCCCGCGTTCCGGCGGGGCTTCATGCGCACGCAATCACGCGATCGCTATTCGACCTTGAGGCCGGCGAACTCGACGACCTTCTTCCACTTGGCGGTCTCGGCCTCGATCTCCTTGCCGAACGCCTCCGGCGTCTCCACCAGCGGATCGCCGCCGAGTTCGACCAGGCGCTTGGTCATCTCGGGCTCCTTCATGAGCGTGTTGATCTCGCTGTTGAGCTTGGCGATCAGGTCCTTGGGCATGTTCTTCGGTGCGCCCATGCCGAACAGCGCGCTCGCCTCGTAATCCTTCACGGTCTCGCCGATCGCGGGCACATCAGCCAGTTGCGGCGAGCGCTGCGCCGTGGTGACGCCGAGCGCACGCAACGAGCCGGAACGGATGTGCTGGATGATCGAGGGCATGTTGTCGAAGATCACCTGCACCTGGCCGCCGAGCATGTCGGTGATCGCGGGCGCGGCGCCGCGATAGGGCACGTGCTGCATCTTGCAGCCGGTCATGGCCATGAACATCTCGCCGGACAGATGCACGGAGGTGCCGTTGCCGGAGGAAGCCATGTTCACCTTGCCGGGATTGGCCTTCACATAGTCGATGAACTCGGCGACCGTCTTGGCCGGCACGTCCTTGTTGACGGTCATCACGTTCGGCACGCGCTGGAACGCAGCGATCGGCGCGATGTCGCGAAGGAAGTTGAACTTGAGATTGGCGTAGAGCGTGGTGTTGATGTAGTTCGCCGGATTGACCAGCAGCACGGTGTAGCCGTCGGGCTCGGCGTTCACGACGGATTCGGTCCCGATATTGTTGCCGGCGCCCGGCTTGTTCTCGACCACGAATTGCTGGCCGAGCCGTTCCGACAGCCGCTGGCCGATCAGCCGCGCCAGAATGTCGGTGGCGCCTCCGGGCGGATAGCCCACCACGAACTTCACCGGCCGGGACGGATAATCCGCTGCAAAAGCCTTCGACAACGGACTGGCTGCGAGCGGTGTCGCGGCGAGCAGGCGCAGCGCGGTACGGCGAGTGATCATTTCAAGGGTTCTCCCAGTGTTGTTCTTGAAGGCCTGACGTCTTGAAGACGGCGTCGGCGGCGTTGTAACAAAGCCCATCTGCTGCGGAAAGTACCCAAGAGCCTGATCGAGATTTCGCGGTGCGAGGATTGACGCGTCGATTTGCGCTTCGCACCATGTGATGGCAGGAAGACGCAATAATCCAAGGACAGCCGCCAGCAAGATGCGCGCTGCACGGGAGGAGTCATGGCTATCATGCAAACCACAGGCGCTGTCGTGACCCCGTTCGACGGGCTGGATGTGCCCTGGCTGCTGAGGATGCGCGCCGAGGTGCGCCGGGATCATCCGTTCCTGATCTGGGCGCCGTTCGATGCGCCGGCGCGGCACTGGAGCTATGGCGAGTTTCACGAGCGGGTCGGCGCGCTCGCGGCCGGGCTTGGCAAGCGCGGCGTGAAGCCGGGCGAGTATGTGCTCATTCACCTGGACAATTGCATCGAGGCGCTGCTGGCCTGGTTTGCCTGCGTCGAACTCGGGGCCATTGCGGTCACCACCAACACCCGCTCGGCGCCGGCGGAGATGGAATATTTCGCCGATCATTGCGGCGCGGTCGCTGCGATCACGCAACCGGCCTATGCGGAGATGGTCGCGCAGAATTGCCGCAACGTCAGCTGGGTGGCGGTGACATCGCACGATGCGGGCGCGGCGCCTGCACAGGCCGTTTCACGCAGCGACAGCTTTGAGGCGCTGTTTTCCGACAGCGCCGATCGGCCGAAGCGCGCGACCGATCCGCTGGCGCCGTGCAGTGTGCAGTACACCTCGGGCACGACATCGCGGCCGAAGGCTGTGCTGTGGACCCACGCCAATGCGTTGTGGGGCGCCAAGATTAACGCTGCGCATGAGGACCTTCACGCCAGCGACGTGCACCAGACCTATCTGCCGCTGTTCCACACCAACGCGCTGGCCTATTCCATGCTGGCAACGCTGTGGGTCGGGGCGACTTGCGTGATCCAGCCGCGCTTCTCCGCGAGCCGGTTCTGGACCGTTGCGCGTGAGCACGGCGCGACATGGACCTCGACCATTCCGTTCTGCATGAAGGCGCTGCTCGAGCAGGAGATCCCGCGCGACCATAAATTCCGCCTATGGGGCACGGCGGTGAACGAGCCACCGGCCTTTGCCGCGTTCGGCGTCAGGATCATCGGCTGGTGGGGCATGACCGAGACCATCACCCACGGCATCATCGGCGAGGTCGACCAGCCCAACATTCCGATGTCGATCGGCCGCGCCGCGCCCGAATATCAGATCCGCATCACCGACGACGACGGACGGCCGACCGAAGTCGGTGACACCGGTAACCTGGCAATCAAGGGCATCCCCGGCCTGTCGCTGTTCGCCGAATATCTGCACAACGAGAAGGCGACGCGCGAGAGCTTTGACGAGCACGGCTTCTTCCTCACCGGCGATCGCGTCACGCGGCTGGAGAACGGCTTCATCAGGTTCGGCGACCGCGCCAAGGACATGCTGAAGGTCGGCGGCGAGAACGTCGCGGCCTCCGAGATCGAGCAGGTCATCGCAATTATATCAGGCGTGCGCGAGGCCGCGGTGGTGGCGAAGAAGCATCCGATGCTGGACGAGGTGCCAGTCGTCTTCATCATCCCGCATGGCGGCGTCGCGGCTGCGCCGCCGGATCTGCAGGACCGCGTGATGGCCGCCTGCCGCAACAGCCTTGCCGACTTCAAGGTGCCGCGCGAGATCAGGCTCGTCGACGACATGCCGCGCTCGACCCTGGAGAAGGTGGCGAAGGCGGAGTTGCGGAAGCTGGTGGAATAGCCATAGTCGTTCCGGGGCGGTGCAAAGCACCGAACCCGGAACCTCGAGGTTCCGGGTTCGATGCTTCGCATCGCCCCGGAATGACGGGCTAGATTATCAGAACGATCCCAGCGCCACCGGGCGGAACGCCTGCAAGAGCTGCTGATCCAGCTTGCCGCCCATGCCTTCCATCATCGTGAAGGCGCGGGCGTGCGTGAACGGCATGCGGTAGGCGCGCTTCTCGACGAGCGCCGCGTAGATGTCGACGATCGTCGTCACGCGCACGATGTCGCTGATCTGGTTCGACGACAGGGCGTTGGGATAGCCGCTGCCGTCGAGGAATTCGTGGTGATGCAGCACGACGTCAAGCATCTCCGGCGGGAAGCCACCTTGGGCCGCGAGCGCGTCATAGCCGCGGCGGGGATGCTGGCGAACTTCGGCCATCTCCTCATCGGTGAGCTTGCCGGGCTTGTCGAGCAGGTGGGAGGGAACGAAGGCCTTGCCGACATCGTGCAGCAGCGCCGCGCGGGTCAGGCGACGCTGGTCGTCCTCGCGCATGCCCAGATGCTGGGCGAAGGACACCGCAAAGCCGGTGACGAACAGGCAGTGCCTGTAGCTGCCGACATGGTGGCAACCGACGGTGGTGAGCCATTCGCGCAGCGAGGAGTGCTTGATCGCTTTCAGAATCTTGTTCTCGGCGGCGATGACGTCGTCGAAGGTCAGGGGCACGCCGAGCGGCAGCTTCTCGAACATCTTCTTCAGCACCGCATGCGCCGCCTCGACGCCGCGGTTGAGCGTCTTGCCGCGATCGGTCGCGTCATAGACGGCGGTGTCCGGGAAGGCGGCGCGGATGCGCTGCAGGATCGCCTCGGCCTGCAGCGGCCGCGAGATGGTGTCGGTGGCGCCGAGCGCCCAGGCCTGCATGGTGCCGTGATGCAGCGCATCGGCCAGCACGAACAGCCGCGGCATCGAACGATAGGCCTCGCCGCGCAGCTTGTTGCGCACGCGCTGCACGCTATCGGGCGAGCGGAGGTTGATATCGACGACGAGGCCGGAGAGATCGCGGGAGGGCTTCTCGGGAATCTCCTGCGTGGTCACCGTCGAGACCTCGCCGACCGCCTTCAGGATGCTGGCGAGCTCGGTGCTCGCATCGCTGCGGTCGGAGGCAAGCAGAAGCCGGCGTTTGTTGGCGGATTTGGCTGGCGCGTTCATGGCTTCCCCAAAAAGCACGTGAGTGTCTTCGGCGTCAGCCTAGGCCGGTTCAGGTTCTCCGGGCCTTAAGAGGCGTGCTCAACGGAACCTGCCGGAATTGCGCGCAGTTTTATCGATCGAGGTTCCCCCCAACGCGAAAACAACCCCCTGCACCGTAGAACGGCCATTGAAAACATTGACTTTTTGGCAACGAAAAATCCGCCGGAGGTGGCCCTCCGGCGGATCATCTCGCATCACAACTGCAAGCAGCAGCTTACGCCTTCATCGCCCCCTTCACGGCTTCCGCCGTGATCGGCAGCGCGCGGACGCGGGCGCCGGAGGCGTTGAAGATGGCGTTGCCGATGGCCGGCGCCACCACCGTCACCGCGGGCTCGCCGACGCCGGTGGCGTTCTCGCCATTGGCGATCACGGCGACCGCGACTTCGGGCATCTGGCTCATGCGCAAGGGCGTGTAGCCATCGAAATTGGTCTGCTCGATGCCACCATCCTTCAGCGTCGCCTTCTCGTACATCGCCAGCGACAGGCCCCACAGCGCCGCACCCTCGACCTGGGCGCGGATGTTGTCGGGATGCACCTGGGTGCCGACGTCGGTTGCGACCGTGAGCTTCTTCACGGTCACTTCGCCCGAGGGCGCCACCGCAACATGCGCGACGCAGGCGGTCCAGCTTGCGGTCGCGCGCTCCTGCGACGACACGCAGGCGACGCCCATGCCTTCACCCTTCGGCAGCTTCTTGGTGCCGTAGCCGGCAAGGCCCATCGCGGCGAGCAGCGTGTTGCGCAGCCGCTGCGCGCCGCCGTCGTTCTTGCCGGCGCCGTCGAGCAGCGAGATGCGGAATTGCGCCGGATCCTTGCCGGTCGCAGCCGCGATCTCGTCGATCATGCTTTCGACCGCCCAGAAGGTCCAGCCCGGCGCCACCGAGCGGAGCTGGCCCGACGGGGTGGCGTTGTGCGCCATCTCGTTCTTGATCGCGCGCACATAGTGGTTCGGCACCGTGTAGAAGAAGTCCGAACCGTTCACCGTGAACGCGTCGAGCGGGCCCTTCTTGTCGACCGAGGGCGACAGGAAGTCGGGAATGCCCCAGCGCTGGGTCGGCCAGGCCGAGACCACGTCGTGGCTGAGCGCAACGAGCTTGCCGTCGCCGTCCACGCCGGCCTTTACTTTTTGATAGGTGAGCGGACGCGAGAAATCCATCGTCATGTCGTTCTCGCGCGTGTAGATCACCTTCACCGGCTTGCCCACGGCTTTCGCCGCCTGCACCGCCGGCACCATCATGTCGGCGTCCAGCCTGCGGCCGAAGCCGCCGCCGAGCCACATCTGGTGCATCACCACGAACTTCGGATCGATCCCGGCAGCGCCCGCCGCGATCGCGCCGGAGCGCGTCGCGAACTGATTGCCGGAATAGATGTGCAGGATGTCGCCCTTGAACTCCGCGGTGGCGTTCATCGGCTCCATCGGCGCATGGATGTTGATGCTGGTGGTGTACTCCGCCTCCAGCACCTTGGCCGCCGAGCCGAGCGCGGCTGCGACGTCGCCGTCCTTGACGAAGAACTGGCCGGAATCGTCGAGCCCCTGAAGCCGCTTGGCTTCGTCAAGCAACGACTGGCTCGACAGCTTTGCGTTCGGACCGCCGTCATAGCTGATCTTCAGCGCCGCCGCGGCCTTCTTGGCGTTGGCATAGGTGCCGGCGACCGCGACCACCCAGCCCGTCGTCGTCTGGGTCTTGTCGTCGAGGATGACGGCCTTGATGAAGCCCGGCACGGACTTCGCGGCGGAGTCGTCGACCGATTTCACCGTGGCGCCGTAGCGCACCGGCGGCGTGACGATCGCGCCATAGGCCATGCCCGGAATCATCACGTCGATGCCGTATTTGGCGGTGCCGTTGGTCTTGGA
Organism: Bradyrhizobium sp. BLXBL-03; assembly: GCF_051853015.1. Taxonomy (NCBI): domain Bacteria; kingdom Pseudomonadati; phylum Pseudomonadota; class Alphaproteobacteria; order Hyphomicrobiales; family Nitrobacteraceae; genus Bradyrhizobium; species Bradyrhizobium sp. BLXBL-03. The sequence goes on from NZ_CP182470.1 coordinate 8,418,186, forward strand.
GGGAATGTCGATCTGCGGCACCGACACGCCGATCATGGTGTATTGATCAGGTGTCTTCAGCTTGATCGCCTTCAGCTCGTCGGGCGTGAAGGTCTTCGTTGCCTTGCCGCTCTTGACGATGTCGGCGAAGGACATCTGCTTCTTCGACTTCGCGTGCGAGATCATGGAATCGCGCACCGTGAGCTCAGAAGCCGGCACGCCCATGGACGCGGCCGCGCCTTCCGTCAGCGCCATGCGCCCGGCGGCGCCCGCCCGGCTCATCGCGTCGAAGTTCATCATGGTCGACCAGCTGCCGCCGGTGATTTGCGCACCGAGCACCGGATCGTTGAACTTCGGATCGTTGGAGGCGAGATTGACCCGCATGTCGCTCCACTTCGCACCTAGCTCTTCGCAGACGATCTGCGCCATGGTGGAGGCGATGTGCTGGCCCATGTCGGCCTTGCCGCAGGTCACGGTGACCAAGCCATCCGGCGAGATCGAATACCAGACGCTCGGCTCGAAATTGGCGGGCGCGGCAGCCAGCGCGTCGCCGATACCGGGCACGCCGGCATAGCCGAGCACGAGGCCGGTTGCGGCGGTGCCGACCAGGAAGGAGCGGCGGCTGAGATCCGATGTCTCTGGTGTGATGGTCTTCACGTGCTTATTCATGTGGGCCTCCGCTCGTTGCCGGCGGCGGATGCAGTGCGCATCTCGGTGGCGGCGCGCATGATGGCCTTCTGGATCCGCGAATAGGTCATGCAACGGCAGAGATTGCCGTCCATATGCGCCACGACCTCTTCCTTGGTCGGATTGGAATTCTTCGCCAGCAGCGAAGCCGCCTGCATGATCTGCCCCGACTGGCAGTAACCGCATTGCGGCACCTGCTCGGCGATCCATGCCTTCTGCAAGGGATGATCGCCCTTGGCGGACAGACCTTCGATGGTGGTGATCTTCTTGCCGGCGACATCGCCAACCATGGTCTGGCACGACCGCACGGCTTCGCCGTTGACGTGCACGGTGCAGGCACCGCACAGGCCGGCACCGCAGCCGAATTTCGTGCCGGTCATCTGCAATTGTTCGCGGATGGCCCAAAGGAGCGGCGTGTCGTTTGCCGCATCCACGGACATACTCCGCCCGTTGATCGTGAGCGTTGGCATAGGCGTCTTCCCCTGCCGGTGCATGAAGCCGCTTACGGCGGCAACTTGATCGACGGACGCCCACCGGGCTGGCCCCCGCCTTGCGCGCAAGAATGATCGCGTTCGTGGACGGAGGCAAATGCAATTTGGAATCGATCGAAACCAACCAGTCACGTGTTGTGCGTTGCGACAACGGCGCTGAAGTTAGCGGCTGGACGCAACAAGCGGCGCGCGAGGTGTACATGCATCGCGATCGCGACGGTTTCCGCGAAGTAACCTTGCGGGCTAGCATGCAGAGAACGAGACAGTGTCGTAGGGTGGGCAAAGCCAAGCGTGCCCACCATCCGTTGCAATCGGAGACAGGTGGCGGGCACGGCGCAAGTGCGCCTTTGCCCACCCTACGATTCCGGGCTCGCGGACAAGGACAACAAAGGGCGGAAACAATGCCAAGGATCGATCGGGACGGTGTCGGCATCTATTACGAAGTACATGGCGACGGGCCGCCGCTGCTGCTCACCCATGGCTATTCCTCGACCTCGGCGATGTGGCATGGCCAGGTCGAGGCGCTGGCGAAAGACCACAAGCTCGTGCTGTGGGACATGCGCGGTCACGGCCAGTCAGATTATCCTGACGATCCCAAGGCCTATAGCGAGGCGCTGACTGTCGGCGACATCGCTGCGATCCTCGATGTCGTCGGCGCCGAGTGCGCCATCATCGGCGGGTTGTCGCTCGGCGGCTACATGTCGCTTGCGTTCTATCGCGCCCATCCCACGCGCACGCACGCGCTGCTGATCATCGACACCGGTCCGGGCTTCAAGAAAGACGACGCGCGCGAGGCCTGGAATGCACGGGCGCTCGCCACCGCCGACAAGCTCGACCTGGAAGGTCTCGCTGTGCTGAAAGCGGCAACCCGCGAACGCGCCACCGCCAGCCACCGCAACGCCAGAGGGCTGGCGCTCGCCGCGCGCGGCATGCTGACCCAGCGCGATGCCGCGGTGATGGAGCTGCTGCCCGACATCAAGGTGCCCTCACTGATCGTGGTCGGCGCCGATGACACGCCATTCCTGGCGGCCTCGGATTACATGGCGGCAAAAATCCCGGGCGCACAAAAGGTCGTGATCCCCGCGGCCGGACACGCCGTCAACATCGATCAGCCCAAGGCTTTTGTTGACGCCGTGCTGCCTTTCCTGAAGAACTTGCCGGCATAGACGGCGAGAGGAGAATACGGGCGATGAAGCGGGTCATCTTGGCGGCGGGCGCAGCGCTTCTCATCATGGCAGCATCCGTGCAGGCCGAGCCGCTCGGCACCGTACCGCTGCGCCGTCCCTTCGTCGACACATTGTCGAACAACACGCCCCTGGCGTTCGGGATGGACGCAGATCAGACCGCGCATGCGCTCGGACAGCCCCTGCAATACGTCAAGGGACGGCCCGGCAACGAGATCTATCTGGCGCTTCGCGATCTCGGTGGCAGCGGACTGGTGCCGTCCCGTCATCGCCTGTTCCTCCAATTCCGTCATGGACGGCTGGCAGGATGGAAAGAGGATTATGGCGACAACTGGATGTGGGAGTGAGGCGTATCCCTCCCGTCTCGGAGGCGGTAGCGAAGTCGGCCAAGCAAACGGTGCTGTAGGGTGGGCAAAGCGAAGCGTGCCCACCGCAGTGCCTGCAAGCACAAGATCGTGGGCACGGCGCTTCGCGCCTTTGCCCACCCTACGGCACTGCACGAAGACCGTGGAAGCCCGGGCATGACGATTTCTGGAGCTGCCAGGATTCACGACAACCAAGAAGGACAACCCGCGTGGGACAAGACATCAAACTGACGGCGTCGGACAATTTTCAGCTTGGCGCCTATCGCGCCGATCCCGCTGGCAGCCCGAAGGGCGCGGTGGTGGTGATCCAGGAGATCTTCGGCGTCAATCATCACATCCGCTCGGTCTGCGACCGTCTCGCCGGCGAGGGCTATGTCGCGATCGCGCCGTCGATCTTCGACCGGACGTCGCCGGGCTTCCAGTCCGGCTATACGCCCGACGAGATCGCGGAAGCGCGAAAATTCGTCGCCAATCCGGATTGGGCGGCGATGCTGCGCGATACGCAAGCCGCGATCGACGCCGTGAAGGATGTCGGCCCGGTCGGCATCATCGGCTTTTGTCTTGGCGGCAGCATCGCCTTTGTGGCTGCGACGCGGCTCAACGGCCTGATGGCCGCGATCGGCTATTACGGCGGCGCCGTCGTGCGCTTTGCCGATGAGACGCCGAAGGTGCCGACCCAGCTGCATTTCGGCGAGAAGGATGCCGGCATTCCGCTCACCGATGTCGAGACCGTCAAGGCCAAGCGGCCCGACGTCGAGGTCTTCATCTATCCCGGCGCCCAGCACGGCTTCCATTGCGACGAGCGGCCGAGCTACGACAAGGCCAGCTCCGAGATCGCCTGGCCGCGCAGCATGGCGTTCCTGGCGAAGCACCTTGTGAAGTAGCGAACAACACCCTGGCGGTCATTCCGGGATGGTGCGTTAGCACCAGACCCGGAATCTCGAGATCCCGGGTTCGATGCTTCGCATCGCCCCGGGATGACGACGTACGCTGTACGTCGTCAAAACCAGCGCTCGCCGACGAACACGGTGTCGCCGGGGCTGACGGGGGTGCCGAGCGGCACGACGGCGCGCATGGCGCCGCCGGCTTCGGCGTGGGTCACGGTGACCATGTCGCGTTTGGCGCGCGGCGAGAAACCGCCGGCGATCGCGACGGCGCTCTCGACCGTCATGTTGGGCACGTAGGGATATTGGCCGGGCGCTGCGACTTCGCCGAGGATGAAGAACGGGCGGTAGGACTCGATCTCCACAGCAACCGAGGGCTCGCGAATATAGCCGTTGCGCAGCCGCGCGCCGATCTCGCCGGCAAGGCCTGCCGTGGTGCGGCCACGCGCCGGCACCGCACCGATCAGCGGCATGGTGATGGAGCCGCCGGCATCGATGGCGTAGCTGTTGGTGAGACCTTCCTGGCCGTAGACCACGACGCGCAGCTTGTCGCCGGCATCGAGGTGATAGGAGGTGTCATAGCGGATGGGGGCAGCCATCACCGGTCCGCCATAAGCGACCGGCTGGGGTGCGGGTATCGAGGCAAAGGAATTCGTGAGCGCATCGATGGCGCCGCCGCCGCTGTTGGCAACGACGACCGGATGTGGCGCGCTGTAGGGCGAGCCATAGGCCATGGTGTCGAGATCGGGGCGAGGCTGCACGTAAGCGACGGGACCTGTGGTCTGCATGCAGCCGCCCAGGGTCAGCGCGGCGGACGCTGCCAAGGACACTGTCATGATCGACCACCGAAACGCGCGCAGAACCCGCACCGGACCATCCCTGAAAACGAGACAGGGCCAGTGATGCACCCGGTATGGTTAACAAAGGGTTGAGGGCCCGTGGCGCCAGCGGCTTGGTGTCATTCCGGGGCGACGCGTCAGCGTCGAAGAATCTCGCGCTACAATTTCTGGATTCCGGGTTCGCAATTGCGCGCGCCCCGGAATGACAGGGCGGAAGCCTACGCACTCACGCCAACACCGATGGGACACGACACGCCGGTGCCGCCGAGGCCGCAATAGCCGGCGGGGTTCTTTGCCAGATATTGCTGATGATAATCCTCGGCAAAGTAGAACGGACCGGCAGGCGCGATCTCGGTGGTGATGGCTCCCAAGCCCTTTGCCTTGAGCGCCTTCTGATAGAGCGCCCTGGATACGTCGGCGGCCTTCTTCTGCGCATCGGAATACGTATAGATCGCACTCCGATATTGTGTGCCGACATCGTTGCCCTGGCGCATGCCCTGCGTCGGGTTGTGATTCTCCCAGAACGTCTTCAAGAGCTTCTCGTAAGATATCTTCTTGGGATCGAACACGACCAGCACCACTTCGGTGTGGCCGGTGCGGCCCGAGCAGGTCTCTTCATAGGTCGGGTTCGGCGTGTGACCGCCGGCATAGCCGACAGCGGTCGTATAGATGCCCTCGCCAAGCTCCCAGAATTTGCGTTCGGCGCCCCAGAAGCAGCCGAGCCCGAACACGGCCTGCTCGAGGCCATCAGGGTAGGGCGGCTTCAGTTTGCTGCCATTGACGAAATGGATGCTCGCGGTGGGAATGGCCTGCGCACGGCCGGGCAGCGCCTCAGCGGCATCAGGCAATGCGGTGGACTTGCGCATGAACAGCATGATGGAATCTCCGAGAAACGAGCTGGCGCGCGCATCAGCCAGGTGCTCAGGCGGCGGGCTCGCGATTGCGTGGGAATATAGGTCTTTACGCAAGCAGCGGCAGGCTTGTTACGCCGCCCCTCGTTGCGAGCTCGTCCGGCGGGAATTGAAAGATCAATCCCGGCGGGAATTGATGCTCAATCCCGGCGGGAATTGATGCTCAATCCCGGGAATAGCCGATCAGCGGCTTGCGCGGGCGGAACAGGATCATCAGGAGGATGCCGAGCAGGCCGAGCACGGCGAAAACCGGCTGGTCCAGCACCAGGCGGATCACCGAGGTCCAGAGCCAGGGCGCTTTGGCCTCGACCCAGGTCCGGAAGGCGGACTGGCTGGCCTGGTTGATGTCGTTCCAGAACTGGCCGAACCGGGTGAAGCGGAGGGTCTGGTCGGCCACCCAGCGGGCGCCGTCATAGACCATGAAGAAGAACCCGCCGGCCAGCAGCAGCAAGCCAATCAGTCGGAAAAAGCCGCGGATCATACCCCACCCAATATGGTCGCCCGATCGGACGACGGCGATAAACGCCGTCAGCCAATAGCCAAGAGACGGCAGAAATTCAACCTCATCAGAGCGTTACGGACCCTTTTGGCACGCCTGGAAGCCTGCTTTTCCAGCCCCTAAAGCGTTGACGGTGCCAAAGACCCCCTCTATAAGGGCGCCAACTGGCGGTGGGCGCAATCCTGCCGCCGCTGTTCTTTGAGCAGTTGCAGGCTCTTTTGGGGCCGCAGAGATGACCGCAAGGCTCATCGCTCATGTTCCGGGAACGGCCCAGCAACCGAACACCCTAAATCCGAGCGTCGATTCCGCGGTCAAGCTGCCGGCGCTACCCGACCAAGACGCGACCGGTACCCGCAAAGGACATTGAGACCATGGCCAACACTACCTCCGCCAAGAAAGCGACGCGCAAGATCGCCCGTCGCACTGCCGTCAACAAGTCGCGCCGCACCCAGATGCGCGGCGCCGTGCGTACCGTCGAAGAAGCCATCAAGAGCGGCGACCGCGCCGCCGCTGCGAAGGCACTGGCCGCTGCCGAGCCCGCGCTGATGCGCGCCGCCCAGCGCAACATCATTCACAAGAACAACGCCAGCCGCAAAGTCTCGCGCCTCACCGCGCAGATCGCCAAGCTCGCCAAGTAAGCTCGCGAAGTAAGCTCGCGAAGCAAGGTCGCGAAATGATCCTCACGAAATAGATTTGTTCGCGCCAGGCCAATCGCGTCATTCGATTGGTTGAAGCAGATATCGCAAGTCTCGATCAGCCCGGCTTTCGCGCCGGGCTTTTTGCTGCCTGTTACAATTCACCCTTGCAGTCTTTGCGCGACCGATCTTGCGTTGGAAGAGTATCATCGGCTTCGCTATGCCGCGCCCGTAGTTTTACCTGCCAGTGGTTTTACCTGCCGTTGTTTTGCAACAGCTGAAACCTTTGATTGCGCTGCGCTGCGGTGCGAAAAACCACTGCGGCGCGGGCCTAAATTGAATTCGCGCGAAGCAAGGTTCTGCACACCGTAGTTTCACCGGAACCTGTTTTCTGCTCGGGTTACCCTGTGAAACGAGACTCAAAAAACGGTGTCTCGCTAATCACTTATCGACATAGCGGCGACAAGCATTTGGAAAATTCGCTTGCACGTCGCGCGCGTGACGATTTTGTAAAAATTTTTTGGCGGCGGCGGCGTCGCTGTCACATGACACGCGCGATTTTCGAATCTGTGCACGAATCCAAAAACTTGGTCTCAAGGCTGTGAACAACTCGTGCGCGGCGTTAACGCTGGTCAAGTTTTTTGATGCCTCGAGTGTGAATCAATTTCGTTGCGAGTCTTTCCGCTTAGTGTATTCCTTAAGTCGTTCGCGGCGCCCACGATCTTCAGACCAGCGCGGTTTAAGAACGAGGCGAGCGTGCAAATCGGCGGCGGTGTGCACGTAGGCGACGCTCCAACAAGCGATAGTCGGATAAACCCGTAGCAATATGGGAACGGTAGCTCTTTGTCTTGACCTCTCCAAGCGAGATCTTTTCGATCCCGCACATGTGCAAGATCACACGAGAGGCATCTTGAGACTACCCCGACACGCATGATGGCGTGGCCGAACGGACGACACGAGCAGACGGGCTGGACATCCGCGAGTTGAGTACAGCGCGGAGGTTCTTTTACGCAGGACCTTGCCGTGAGCGATCACGGCAGGACGGGGAGGTATCATGGCCTACGGATTCAACGCGGTATTGACTTTCGCTTCATCGTCCAACGATGCCGTTTCCAATCCGTCCTCCGACCACCCTCCCATTTGCGACGACGCGTCGAGTACGCGCTGACCTCGCGAACCCTCCATCTCCGACATCGCTGGTCTGACCCGCGGCGCTTCCGCCGAAGGGTCGAG